>WTBR01000043.1 GCA_013138975.1 Bacteroidales bacterium | reverse complement strand
TTTCAAATTTCCTGATCCAAAAATCTTCTTGTTGTTTAATTATTAATTGTCGTTCTTCACTGTTTTGCCACTCGCTATAGTCTTTGTATTGCAGTTTTAATGGTGATAATTCTTCTCCTGAATAAAGCGACCGAAACTCTTGTTCTAAAATACTATGTGATACACCATCGCTTATGATATGATGCATATCCATTAATAACAAGTTGCCTGATCCTTTAACCTCAACAATGGCTACTCGCAAAAGCGGTGCTTTAGATAAATCAAAAGCTCGTTTAAAATTATTTCGGGTAGTTTGCTCTTCAGATAATTCAATGGTAAATTTTTCTATGTTAAAATCTACTTTTTCATGTATATATTGAACAGGTTCTTCTTCCGGAATTTCAAAACTTGTACGGAAACTTTCGTGACGTGTTATCAGTTGACTGACTATGTCTTCAATTTTCTCTTTATCAGCATCCGCCCCTATTGATATGGAATATGGCATATTATAGACTATTGATTCCAAATCCATTTGTTGTAATAAATACATTCGTATCTGGGCCGATGACAATGGGTAATAATCTTTTTGATCACAAATACCAATTATGGTCTGTTTCTCATTCTGAATATTTTTATATAGTTCAATTATTTTTTCTTTCTTCTTTCCTATTTCATCCTTAAGGTAATCAAGTGATACTCCCTTAGGAATTTTCATCTTAAGTTTACCTTTATCGATATTTATTACAACTTTATGCTTATATAATTCAGCCAATAACTCTTCAATGTTCATATAAGTCTTGTATTAAAAATAATTCCAATATATTAATTTGATATTCAATTTAATAAGAATTTTAATTCTGTTAAAAAAACAGATTTTAAAATTCTACTTCCTCATATTCAAGATTTTCTTCCTGATCAACTTTTACTGATATTAATAATACAAGCGACCTGATTGTGAGTGAATTTAAAACTTGCGTAAGTGGCACTGCAACATTGAAAATTTCTTGTATTTTGTTAGTTACATCCATGGCCTTTAATGAATGACCACCTAGGGCAAAGAAGTTTGCCATTACACTCAATTCTTCTTCTGGCACATCCAATACTTCCGACCAGATACTTACCATTTTTTTCTCCAATTCATTGGATGGGGCGACATAATCGTCTCCTGCTTTTACTTCAGGATTAGGCAAGGCCTTACGATTAACTTTACCATTAGCAGTTAATGGCAGTGTATCCATCTTTACAAAATACGATGGAATCATATAATCCGGTAAATGATTGGATAAGTATGTGCGTAATTCTTCCTGTTCAATCTCTTTTTCATAAACGATATAGGAACACAGGTGTTTATCTTCTGAATCTTCTTTGACTATTACAACACATTTTTCAATATTTTCATGTTTCAATAAAACTTTTTCTATCTCAGCTAATTCTATTCTATAGCCTCTTATTTTTACCTGTTGATCTATTCTACCCAGGTATTCGATATCTCCATCTGGTAATATTCTACCTTTATCTCCGGATCTGTATATATATTCACCCGGCTTAAATGGATTAATAATGAATTTTTCATGTGTTAACTCCGGATTGTTCAAATACCCCATACTAATTCCTGCTCCACTTACGCATATCTCGCCCCCTGCTCCTTGCGGTAATAATTCTTGATTTTCATCCAGAATATAGCTTGCTAAGGTCGGTATTGATTTACCTATATTACTTTTACCTCTTGCTATTTCATTATCGCTTATTTCTTTATAGCTAACATGAACCGTAGTTTCTGTGATACCGTACATGTTTATGAATTTTATTTCAGGGAAATGATCTTTCCATATCTTGAGTTTGGCCGGTGCTAAAGCATCTCCTCCAAAAATAACATATCGTAATTGTAGATTCTTGTTTAGTAAACTTTCATTGCTATTCTTTAAATTATAAAAGGATGCGGGTGTTTGATTAAAAACTGTAATATTTTCTTTAAGGATTTTTTCGCTTATCAGATTGGCATCTTTTACTTCTGTATCTGACAATACAATTAATTCTCCACCTTTTAATAAAGATCCGTAAAACTCCCATACAGAAAAATCAAAATTATAAGCATGGAACATACTCCATACGTCTTGATCATTAAAGTCAAATAAATTTGATTCGTTAAATAATAGACGTACTACATTTTCGTGATTTATTATAACTCCCTTGGGTTTTCCTGTTGTTCCCGAGGTATAGATTATATATGCAGCACTTTCCGAGGTTTGTTCCAATACTAAATTAGATGTACTTAAATCTGTACCAAACAAGCTGTTAACATTAATTTGTGGTTTTATAGTTTCGCCTGATGTTTCATTTGATACAATTACCAAATCTGCATTTGAATCATTTATTAAAAACTCTATCCGTTCCTGTGGATATGTTGGATTAATTGGCAAGTAACTTCCTCCTGCTTTTAATACCCCTAAAATAGATATCAACATTTCAATTGACTTATCCTGAATCAATCCAACTATGCTATTTAAACCTATTCCATCCTGCTGAAGTGCATGACCTAATTGATTTGCCTTATTATTAAGCTCTCGATAACTTATCTGTTGATCTCCAAACTTTGCCGCTATTTTGTCTCCTTGCTTTTCTACTTGTTCTTCAAATATTCTATGTAATAGTTTGTTTGTAGGATAACTTACTGAAGTTTGATCTTGTTGAGCTATTATCCAATCTCTTTCTTGATCCGAGATTATTTCAATTTGGGATATCTTTTGATGCAGATCTGTACTTATGGATTCTAATATCTTTACAAAATAATCCTTAAAACGTTCTATTGTTTCTTTTTTAAAGAGTTTGGTGCAATACTGAAAACTAAATTGCAATTGATCTCTTACCTCTGAGCTGCTTAAGGTTAAATCAAACTTAGTGGTTGTTATTGTAGGATTATATGCTTGTAAACTTAATCCCGGAATACTTATTGAATCAATATTTCCGGGCGCTGATTCATTATGAAATGAAAAGGCTACATCAAATATTGGATTACGACTTGTATCATTAGTTAAGGATAATTGGCGTACTAAATCCTCAAACTGATAATCTTGATTATCATACACTTTAATTGTTTTCTCTTTAACTTCTTCTAAGAAATTTTTCAGTGTTTTATCTCCTGCCGGGAAATTTCTTAATACTAATGTATTTATAAACATCCCTACTATATTCTCAAGATCCGGATGGCGTCTTCCTGCAATGGGTGTTCCGATAACTATATCACTCTGATTGCTCAGCTTCGATAACAATACGTTATAGGCGGATAGCAATACCATAAACATGGTCTTATCTTCACTTAAGCAAATATCTTTTAGTTTGGATGTTAACTCCGGGCTTATTGTAAATTTTAAACTCCTTCCTTCAAAACTTTGAACCGGTGGACGTGAATAATCACATGGTAGTTCCATGATGCTTATTTCTTCTTTGAATTCTTCTGTCCAAAAGTCTTTTTGTTTATCTATTTGCTTTGTACTCAATAATTCATTTTGCCATTCCGAAAAATCGCTATACTGTATCGGTAGTGGTTTTAATTCTAATCCGGAATACAGTTGCATAAATTCTCTCACCAGAATAGCTAAAGAGGTACCATCGGTAATGATATGATGCATATCTATCATAAATAAATATTGCCCTTCATTCTGTTTTACAAGGCTTACCCTCATTAAGGGTGCCTGACTCAAATCAAAGGCTTGTACAAAATCAGAAAATAATTCCCTTGGTGTGACTGTAGATTCTGAATAATATTTTACCTGCAATTCTGCATCTTCCGCTATTCTTTGTTTGGGAATTTGATCTACCTGAACAAAGGATGTACGTAAAGCGGCATGTCTTTTTACCAGCTTTTGTAATGTGTTTATCAGCTTTTTTAAATCGATGTCGCCTTCTAATATAAAAGCCATGGGAATATTATAACTTGTGGAAGTCATATCCATTTGATCCAAAATATAAAGCCGCATTTGAGCTGATGAAAGTGCATAATATGACTGAACCGGGGCTTGACTTATTGATTTATACAATCCTTCTGCTGATGATTCCAATACTAAAGACAGTTCTCGGATTGTTTGATTTTTAAATATCTCCGAAAGTGGCAACTCAACATTTAATATCTTATATATTTGGGAGGTCAGTAATGTTGCTTTCAATGAGTGTCCTCCTAATTCAAAAAAATTTGAATCTATTCCGATATTTTCTTTTTCAATACCTAATAATTCTGACCATATTTCTAATAGTCTTTTTTCAGTTGGGTTTCTTGGGGCAATAAGTTCTTTTCCAAAGTCTATTTCAGGTTCTGGCAATAATTTTCTATCTATCTTTCCATTGGTGGTTAATGGAAATTTATCAAGCTTAACTATATAAGTAGGTAGCATATAGTCCGGTAAGCTATCTTTCAAGCGAATTTTCAGGTCTGAAATTTCCAGGTCACTTTCTCCTACCAGGTAGGCACATAAATATTTTTCTCCTTCGTTATTCTCCTTAACTATTACTAATGATTCTTTTACTTCATTATCGGAAGTGATTACACTTTCAACTTCTCCCGGTTCTATGCGGTAACCGCGAATTTTTACCTGATAGTCGATCCTTCCTAAAAACGAGATTTCTCCATCGGAAAGCCATAAGGCCTTATCTCCTGTTTTATAAAATCTTTGTCCCGGAAGATCTTGCAGTTCTATAAATTTTTCGTGTGTGTATTCAGGATTATTCAAATATCCTAATCCTACTCCATCGCCACCTACATACAACTCTCCCGGAACTTCAGGTGGTAAAATATGTTCCTTATGATCTATTATATAAGCTGTGGAATTATTTATGGGTTTTCCAATTGGAATGTTATTTCCATTATACTGTTTTGTAATTTCATGTGTTGTTGAAAATGTCGTGTTTTCTGTAGGTCCATAACCATTTGTTACTTTTATTCCGGGATAAGATTCACGTAACTTGTTAATATGTTTAGTTGATAATACATCTCCTCCAACTAATAAATGATCGAGGTTCTTAAAAATGGAAATGTCTGTATCTAACATCTGGTTAAATAATGGGGAAGTCATCCAGATGGTGTTTATTGAATTTTTCTCTAGTGTACTTTTTAGTTTTTGATCGTTTATGATTGTGTACTTATCTTCCAGGTATAAGGTACCTCCATTTAATAAGGATCCCCAAAGTTCGAATGTTGAAGCATCAAACTCCAATGCACCTGTTTGTAATATGCGGTAATCGGAATTAAAATTTACAAAATTCGTATTCTTTACTAATCGAACTACATTTTGATGATTTATGATAACTCCTTTTGGTTGTCCTGTTGATCCTGAAGTATACATAATATAGCAAGCATCCTGACCTGTATGCTTTGATACCTCTGCAAATTCTTCCTGATTCAACTCTATTAATGTCAAATCAATCTTCGTTACAGCATCATTCTTAAATTCTAAATCCTTGCATAGCAAAAAGCGTATATTGCTATCTGCTAGAAGACTTCGTTTGCGTTCTTCCGGGTAATCAATATTAATTGGACAATAAATTCCTCCTGATTTTAAGATTCCTAATAAACCAACAATCATCTCTACGCTATGACCAATCATGATCCCTACAGGTTCTCCCTTTTCTACTCCTTGTTTTTGCAAATAGCTACTTAACTGGCTTGAACGTTGATCTAATTCTCGGTAAGTTATATGATGTCCATTATATTTTAGTGCTACTTTGTCTTTATTTAATGCAGCTGTTTCTCTAAATAAACTGTCAACGGATTCTTCCGATGGATAAGTATTTTCTGTTGAATTAAAATCTTCTATAACCTGCTTTTGTTCTGCGGGTAAAAGCATCGCCAGATCATCCATGGGTACTGCTATATTGCTTATTAATTGTTTTGCTAAAAACTCATAATGAAGCAATAAATTGCTTGCCGAAGATTTACTTATTACCGATGCGTCATATTCTAATTCACAGGACACTTGCCCCTCTGAACTATGATTGAATTTAAATAACAATCGCTTAGGAATATGATCTAAATAGCTCTTTTCTTGTATATTATCTAATAATATGGCTACATCAAATAAGGGATTAATTCCATCTAATGCTCCTAAATTTAATTGATGGAGTAAACTCTCAAATGGGTAATTCTGATGTTTGATACATTCTATAACATTAGGTCTTACTACCTTCAGTAAAAGATCTTTAAAGCTTTGCCCTTTTTCTATCTTCGATCGTATTGCAAGTACTGTATTTATATAGTCTCCCTCCTGATCCTGCCTGTAAATTGGTGTACCTATAATAATATCTTCATCGCCAGTATATCGATGCAATAATTCTGTTAATACGGCTGTTAAAAATATGTGTAAAGTATTATCCGAGTTTTTACATATCTTATTTATTCCATTACAAAGATTGGATTCAAAAGAGATTTGTATTTTTTCGAATACACTTTCAGTATTATTGTTGTTAGTATCAATTAATCCTACAATAGCGTTTTTACTTTTTACACCAGAAAAGAATTTTAACCAAAAGTCCTTTTCTTTAGTATATTTTGATGATGATAATGATACTTGCGATAATGTTCTATTCTTCATTTTATCTTAATTCTTATAATTCGAATTCAATTTGATTAAGTGATTCTATATCAGTAGTTGTTGATTTAAAATCATCAACAATCTGTAATTCATCAATAGTAATGTCCTCATTTTCAACAATCTGTTCTAATAGTTTTATATAAGAACTTGCCATATTATCAATTGTCTTTTCGGAGAATAATTTTGTGCTATACTCAACTGAAATACGCATACTATTCTTATATTCAGTTAAATAAAACATAATATCAAAATGCGATATGTTAAAGTCTAATTTATCTTCATTTAACGTTTCTTTGCTTTCTATAAAAACATCCGAACTGTCTTTAAAAACATAAACGGCATCAACCAAAGGATTACGATTTTCGGTTCTGGTGATTTTAAGTTTATCGATTAATTCATCAAATTGGTAATTCTGATTATCAATAGCCGAATAATAATTATTAGTCACTTCGTTTAAAAACACACTGAATTTTCTATTACCGGCAGGTTTATTTCTTATCGCCAGCATATTTACAAAAAAGCCAATTATGTTTATTAAATCTACATGTTTTCGACCGGAGGCAACTGTTCCTATAACAAGATCATCTTGACCAGATAATTTTGCGAGAAGAATAAAATAAATACTAAAAAGTAAATTATTTATTGAACACTCTTTTTTTATTGCTAAGTCTTTTATTTTCGCAGCAAGTTGATCATCGATAAAATAATTCTTTTTATCCCCTGATGAAAACACATCCTTATCTCTTAAATTATCTATTGGCAAATTAAGTATTGGAATATTATCCTTGTACATATCCAACCAAAATTTCTCTTCACTTTCCAATATATTCACGCTATTTTCAGAACAAAACCATTCTGCAAAATCTTTGTATTGTAATTTTTGCTTACTCAGCGATTCGTTATTGTACAATAAGTTAAATTCTTTCATTAATAATTCCTGAGATACTTCATCGGAAATTATATGATGCATATCAATCAAAAGTATATAACTATTCGTATTTTCTTTGATTATGCTAAGTCTTATTAAGGGTGATTTAGAAATATCAAAAGGTTTAATAAAGTTTGAAATTATTGCTTCCTTATTTGTCGATTTAATATCATAAAAATCAATTTCAATTTTAGATTCTTCGTTAATTCGCTGAACAATTTTTCCATTAATTACATGAAATGAAGTTCTAAAACATTCATGTCTATTAATTAGTTTTATAAATACTTCCTCAACTTTTTTAACATCAAGTTCAAAATTTAATTTTATTAACTGCGGTAAATTATACGTAATATTATTTGCAGCCATTTGCTGAAGAAGGTATAATCTTCTTTGTGCCGGTGAAATATTGTAGTATTCTTTCTTTTCTGTATTTTTCATCAATATAAAATCTTCGGTTTTATACTGATTTAATCTTTGTGCCAGCTCCCTTATGGTTTGGAATCGAAACAAATCTGTTAAAGGTAATTTTACATTTAAACTTTGATGAATCTTTAAAACTACCTGATTAGCATTTAGCGAGTTACCTCCAATTTTAAAGAAACTTTCGCTTACACTAATTGCAGAACTATCAATATTTAAAACATTAGCCCAAATCTCCAAAATCTTTAATTCTGCTGTACTTGTAGCTTCTTCATATTGTTCTTTTATCTTAATATCGGGTTCGGGTAAAGATTTCCAATCCACTTTACCATTGCTTGTTAAAGGAATATTTTCTACTTGAATAAAATAAGTCGGAATCATATATTCAGGAAGACTTCCTAATAGATATTTTTTTAGCTGGTCGGATGCTATTTTCCCGGATGATATAAAGTAAGCCACCAAGGCTTTTTCTTCGTTCATTGGAATTACACCTACAACAGACTTTTTTATTTGATCATAGCCTGATAAATAAGAATTTATTTCTCCTAATTCTATTCTGTATCCTCTAATTTTAACCTGTTGATCGATACGACCTAAATACTCTATGTCTCCATTTTTCAGTATCCTTCCCTTATCTCCCGATTTATAAAGGCGCTCTCCTTGTTGATATGGATTGGGTATAAATTTTTCGTTTGTTAATTCCGGATTATTCAAATATCCAACACTCGTTCCGGCACCACTAATACATATTTCACCTCCAACTCCTATGGGCAATACTCCTTGCCTTTCGTCTAAAATATATGTAGATAAAGTTGGTATTGATTTACCTATATTACTTTTATTTCCCTTTATCTCTTCATCGCCTATTTCCTTATATGTGACATGAACTGTTGTTTCTGTTATGCCATACATATTTACAAATTTTATCCCCGGAAAATATTCTTTCCATTCTTTTAGCTTAGAAGAAATTAATGCATCACCTCCAAAAATAACATAACGTAATTGAAGCTTTTTACTTAATATATTATCGTTGCTATACTGTAAATTATAAAACGAAGCTGGTGTTTGATTTAGAACTGTAATGTTTTCTTTGATTATTTTTTCTGTAACTACGCTTGCATCCTTAACCTCCGAATCGTTAAAAACAACTAACTCTCCGCCCTTAAGTAATGCTCCATATATTTCCCATACCGAAAAATCAAAATTATAGGCATGAAACATACTCCAAACATCTTGGTCATTAAAATCAAAGAGTTCCGAATCGTTAAATAATAAACGAACTACATTTTTATGATTTATCATTACTCCTTTAGGTTTACCTGTAGTACCCGAAGTATATATGATATACGCTAAACTTTCTGGAGATTGATCTGTTTTTAAGTTTGATATACTTACTTCTTCATCGCTTAAATCTGATATATTAATCTGCTTTTCAGTGTACTTTTGTTTTGTGGTTTCTGATACAACAACTATAGCTGCATTTGAATCATTTATTAAAAATTCGATTCTCTCTTGAGGATACGATGGATTTATTGGTAAATAACCAGCTCCTGCTTTTAAAACACCGAGAATAGATATCAACATTTCAATTGACTTGTCTTGTATGAGTCCAACAATACTACCCGGTTCTATTCCCCTTTTTCGAAGCGTATGTCCTAAGTGATTCGCCCTATTATTCAGTTCGCGATAAGTAATATGCTCATCGCCAAATTTTACCGCTACCTTATGTTCCCTTTTTTCTACCTGTTCTTCAAATAGTGTATGTAATAATTTGTTTTCAGGATATTGTACCGATGTATTGTTTTGCTGTTCTAATATCCACTGTTTTTCCTTATCGGAGATAATATCTATTTTAAATAGAGACTGGTTAATATCTGTACTTATTGCTTCCAGAATATTTATGTAAGATTCCGTAAAACGTTCTATTGTTTCCTTTTTAAATAACTTTGTACAATACTGAAAACTTAATAATAATTTATCTTTTTTGCTTGTTGCGCTTAAAGTCAGATCAAATTTTATTGTAGTATTATTCGTATTGTACGGTCGTAATGTTAATCCGGGAGTTTTTATGTGTTCAATTCGCCCCGGCGCAGATTCATTATGAAAAGAAAATGCCACATCAAAAATTGGATTACGGCTGGTATCTTTACTCAAGGCTAATTGCCCAACCAAATCTTCAAACTGATACTCTTGATTTTCAAATACATTTAAGGTTTTTTCGCCTACTTCATTTAAGAAACTTTTAAATGTTTTATCTCCGGAAGGAAAGTTTCTTAATACCAGTGTATTTATAAACATCCCTACTGTGTTCTCTAAATCGGCATGACGTCTTCCTGCAATTGGTGATCCTACAACAATATCATCCTGATTACTAAGTTTTGATAATAATACATTATATGCTGCAAGTAAAAGCATAAACATGGTTTTGCCTTCTTGTGCGCATATTTGCTGTAGTTTCTCGGTTATTTCAGTGTCGAGTTCAAAATTATGGCTATCTCCTTCGTAGCTTTGAACTATTGGACGAGAATAATCATTTGGTAGCTCTAATACTGAGATTTCTTCCTCAAATTCCTTCTCCCAAAAATGCTTTTGCTTATTTATTTCCTCTAATTTTAATAGCTTATTTTGCCATTCTGAAAAATCAGTATACTGTATTGGTTTGGTTTTTAATTCTAAACCGGAATAAAGCTGCATAAATTCTTTCAAGGTGATTGCCACCGAAGTACCATCGGTAATGATATGATGCATATCGATCAAAAACAAGTATTTCTCCTCACCCAGTTTTGCCAGACCTACACGCATTAAAGGAGCCTTGCTTAAATCAAATGCTTGCACAAAATCCTTTATCAATTCTTCTGCATTTACATCAGACTCATCGTAAAAGCGAATTGGCAATTCTACATGTTCTTCAATTTTTTGTTTGGGAACTTGATCTACCAAGGTAAAGGATGTTCGTAAACTTACATGTCGTTGAACCAGTTGCTGCAATGCATGCTCTATCTTTTCTACGTTAACTTTCCCTTCCAAGGTAAAGGCCATTGGCACATTATAGCTTGTAGAAAGGCTTTCCATTTGTTCCAAAACGTAAAGTCGCTTTTGGGCTGAGGATAGATCATAATATGCTTGTTCAGGTGCTCGACTTATGGATTTGTAAAATCCTTCTGCTGATGACTCCAATACTAAAGATAGTTCCCGAATTGTTTGATTCTTAAATACCTCTGAAAGGGATACATCTACATTTAAGGCTTTGTGTATTTGTGATGTTAATAAAGTAGCTTTCAGTGAATGTCCTCCCAATTCAAAAAAGTTGGAGTCAATCCCTATATGTTCTTTTTCAAGGCTCAATAATTCCGACCAAATTTCTAATAGTTCTTTTTCAATTCGGTTTCTTGGGGCAATAAGTTCTTTTCCTAATTCTATTTCAGGTTCCGGCAATAATTTCTTATCAATCTTTCCATTGGTGGTTAATGGAAATTTATCAAGTTTTACTATATAAGTAGGTAGCATATAGTCCGGTAACTTATTTTGCAAGCGAATTTTCAGGTCTGAAATTATTAGATCACTTTCTCCTACCAAATAAGCACATAAATATTTTTCTCCATCATCACTTTCCTTAACTATTACTATCGATTCTTTTACTTCATTATCGGAAGTGATTACACTCTCAACTTCTCCCGGTTCTATTCGGTAACCTCGAATTTTTACCTGATTGTCTATTCTTCCTACAAACGAGATGTCTCCATTGGAAAGCCATAAGGCCTTATCTCCTGTTTTATAGAATCTTTGTCCCGTAAAATCCGGAAGTTCTATAAATTTTTCGTGTGTGTATTCGGGATTATTCAGATATCCTAAACCTACTCCGTCTCCTCCTACATATAATTCTCCCGGAACTTCCGGTGGTAAAATATTTTCTTTATGATCTAATATATAAGCTGTGGAATTATTTATGGGTTTTCCTATCGGAATGTTATTCCCTTTATACTGTTTAGTAATTTCATGTGTTGTTGAAAATGTCGTGTTTTCTGTAGGCCCATAACCATTTGTTACTTTTATTCCGGGATATGATTCACGTAATTTATTAATATGTTTTGTTGATAATACATCTCCTCCAACCAGTAAATGATCGAGGTTCTTAAAAATGGATATGTCTGTATCTAACATCTGGTTAAATAAGGGGGCAGTCATCCAGATGGTGTTTATTGAATTTTTCTCTAGTGTGCTTTTTAGTTTTTTATTGTTTATGATTGTGTACTTATCTTCCAGGTATAAGGTACCTCCATTTAATAAAGATCCCCATAGTTCGAATGTTGAAGCGTCAAACTCTAATGCACCTGTTTGTAATATGCGGTAATCGGAATTAAAATTTACAAAATTCGTATTCTTTACTAATCGAACTACATTTTGATGATTTATGATAACTCCTTTTGGTTGACCGGTTGATCCTGAAGTGTACATTATATAACAGGCATCCTGACCTGTATGCGTTGATACCTCAGCTAATTCTTCCTGATTAAACTCTATTGATGTCAAATCAATCTTCGTTACAGCATCATTCTTATATTCTAAATCATTGCATAGTAAAAAGCGTATATCGCTATCTGCTAGAAGACTTCGTTTGCGCTCTTCGGGATAATCAATATTAATTGGACAATAAATTGCTCCTGATTTTAAGATTCCCAATAAACCTACGATCATCTCTACACTATGACCAATCATGATCCCTACAGGTTCTCCCTTTTCTACTCCTTGTTTTTGTAGATAGCTACTTAACTTGCTTGATTCTTGATCTAATTCTCCGTAAGTTAAATGATGTCCATTATATTTTAGTGCTATTTTGTCTTTATATAATGTAGCTGTTTCTCTAAATAATTCATCAACTGATTCTTCTGATGGATAAGTATGTTCTGTTGAATTAAAATCTTCTAAGATCTGCTTTCGTTCTGCGGGTAAAAGCATTGCCAGATCATCCATAGGTACTGTTAAATTGCCTATGAATTGTTTTGCTAAAAACTCATAATGAACCAATAAATTGCTTGCAAAAGATTTACTTATTACGGATGTGTCATATTCTAATTCGCAGGATACCTGACCCTCTGAACTATTATTGAATTTAAATAACAATCGAACGGGAACATGATCTAAATAGCTTTTTTCTTGAATATTATCTAATAATATGGCTACATCAAACAAAGGATTAATTCCATCTAATGCTCCTAAATCTAATTGATGGAGTAAACTCTCAAATGGGTAATTCTGATGTTTTACAGCTTCTACAACAGTAGGTCTTACTACTTTCAGTAAAAGATCTTTAAAACATAGTCCTTTTTCTATTTTTGCCCGCAAGGCCAGCACCGTGTTTATGTAATCTCCCTCCTGATCCTGTTTGTAAATAGGTGTACCTATAATAATATCTTCGTCGCCTGTATATCGATGCAATAACTCTGTTAATACGGCTGTTAAAAATATGTGTAGCTTATGACTTGAATTACTTACCAAGCCATTTATTTTACTGCTTGCTTCTGAATCAAATAATAATTTTACTGAATCTTGCCCTACTACATTCTCAGTTATAACATCGAGCCTTAAGCCTATACCCTTTTTTGTTTCATAATCAGCCAATTTATCCAACCAAAAATCTCTTTCATTTTTTTGCTGATATGATATGATTGTTTTATCTGACGAAATACTCTCTTGCATACTACAATTTTTTGTAATACCAGTTAAATTTCAATATGACCTATGAATAATTTGAATTCTTTTTTGCTTAGATGATTCAAAAAATCCAAGCATAGCCGTAGCTATGGTTTTATTTTTTGAAGATATATAAGTGAAAAAGAAACGAATTATATCGGTCATTTTGTGTTTAATTGGTATAAATTAAAGATCAAACTCAAAATCTTCTGTATCGACTTCTGATGTAAACGTATATTGTTTTACATCTTTACATTCATCTATATATGTATTACTTTTAAAATCCATTAAGGCAGGAACAGCATTAAGATGTAAGCTTTTCCATCGTTTATCTGCCTTATCAATATCTGTTAAAGAATATGGATTAGGTATTCCTAGTTTTTTACAATGTTCCATAAAACGATTGACCCGAGAATAGGCATCTTGTCTGGAAGGTAAACTATCCAATACATTTGTTTGTGTAATAAAATATTCTCTTGTCCATTCCGGGAATAGCGCTGAACTTGTGCTATTTTGCAACCAATCATCTGAATTTGCCTGACCTGATACGAAATAATTAAAAGCATTACAATCGGCCTCGTATATATAATCTTTACACTCTTCTAAAAAGTCAAGTGTTTTTTGAAAGTCCTCCTCTGTTTCACCGGGGAATCCAAATAGCCAAAATGTTGTTGTTTTTATTCCTGCGAAGGCGAGACTGGCTAGCGCTTTTTTATAGGTTTCAACTGATGTTGATTTATTCATTAAATCCAACATACGCTGAGATCCACTTTCTAAGCCCAATTTAGCTCTATAAAACCCGCCTTTTCTCCATAGTATAGTATTCTCTTCACTGCAAACGTGTTTGTCGGCTCTTAAAAATCCATCCCAATACACTGTAAAATCAGCTTTTATTAATGCTTCTGAAAGTGGAGTAACAACAGGATTTAATGTTGAATCGGTCAATAAAAACAATTGATTATTATACTTCTCATTTAATAATTTAAATTCACTTACTGTTTTGTCTATCTCCTTTTTTCGATATTTTCCCCAATTAATTGTTTCAGAACAAAAATTGCATTGAAATGGACAACTTCTTGCCCCATAAAATCCAACATGAGCATAATGTTTAAGTTCAAAATCATCATAAACAGGAACGTTCAATTCATCAATACTCAGATAGTTTCCACTGCTTTGCTTTGATAATACAATTTCATCTTCCGGAATTTCGTCTTTAACAAATGCAAGAAATAGCTCTTCGCCTTCACCAATAACGTACTTATCGATAAAACTGCGAGAATAATTCATAAAATACTCAAGATTAGGAGAATTTGGCGCTAGCTGATCGGCAAAAATACCTCCACCCATTATCGTTTTTATTTCAGGGTTTATTTCTTTTGCCAATTTAAAAGCAAAAATTGATGGTCCTAATGTATCACCAAACACTGATAAACCAAATATTGTCGGTTTATGCTTAAGGAATAATTCACGTATTGCTTTTTCAAGTAATACATAATATTCTTTAACAATATTTATTAACTCAATATAATCATCATTCTCAAGTTTGGTATAAAAAGTATTTAAAACCAAGGTTCCTAAAACCAAAAAATACTTTTCCTGAGATTCAACATGCAAATGTGCTGTGAGATGATTTCTTACAACCTGATTTCCAATATTGTAAATGTTCCCTTTTTTGTCTTCGGGGATTACTCGATTTAAGACACTAAAATATTTATCGTAAATATTTCGAAATTCTATTTTGGTGTTTAAATCAAAACAAACTGCATCAAGATCATTTTTATTTAAATAACTTTTTAAGCATGCAATCCCTAATGGTGGAATTTGAGGATCCCAAAAAGGTAATAATCCGAGTAAAATATTCATATCTTTAATTTTTAATGTTTTATATTTTTGATTCTTTCCTGATATCTGCAGGTATTTTCTCTTTTTCTACAAGCGGTGGTACGACTCTTTTAAAAAATCAGTAAAAATTTGCAATTTGTTCTCATCTATTTATGTACGTCGTACAACCGCTATTACTTAATTGGCCATATCATTGTTACTTGTTAGGTCTTTCATATTTTCCACAAGCGGTGGTACGACTCTTTTTTTTAAATCAGTAAAAAATTTACAATTTGTTCTCATCTATTTAAGTAAGTCGTACAAGCACTATTACTTATTTAGCCATATCACTTTTACCTGTTAGGTCTTGCGGAAATATGTTCTTTATATAAATTGCGAGTTAAACGAACTTTCTGCGCAATTCTTAATTAATTTATCTATTAAAAATACTATCATTATTTATATTTGTAATATCTTCAAAGTCTACAAAAAAGTCTTTACTGAGATGTCCGTTGACAAAATAGCTATCTTTGTTATCATACCATTTTCGAGCATCATAGTCATATTTATTTGATTTTGGTGGGTGTGAAATTTCATATGAAGGTTTTATCTTAACCCATCTATGATTGTTATATTCACCTTGTACAGTAATTGTTGAATCTTTTTCTTTACAAATCCCTACGAATGAGGTTCTTTTTTTATAAAAGTATTTTTCATGCACTGAATTTTGTTGTATAAAATTAATAGTATCCTCTCTGCGATAATTAATTTCTTTCTGATTATAGTCAGAAAGTTTTTCTCTTCCTTTTTTATAAAAGTCAAGGTAGAACACATTATCCTTTACAAAGATTGAATCACCAGGCTCTATAATTGTCCAAGTCTCTATATCTCGGGTCTCTTCCTTAGAAACAATCTTACTTACCCAACCGAAAAAAAGAATGAGTATTACTAATACAGTCAACAGTAATTTTAGTACTTTCTTGCGATATTGATGAATTAATTCTATAATATCTTTTATCAGTAAAAAATTTTCTAACATTATTTGGTTTCATTTTTCATTATTTGCTCTAACAAAATTATGGCGGAATACAAAAGTATAGAACATTGGACTTTAGCCCTTAATCTAAAAAAAACTAACAGGTCTTGCATATTTACCACAAGCGGTGGTACGACTTTTTTTTAAAATTAGTAAAAAATTTACAATTTGTTCTCATCTATTTAAGTAAGTCGTACAACCGCTATTAATTAACTTTACGACTTTAATGTTTGTTTGACTAACTCCGTCATTCCCACCTGCCTTAGCACATTATTCGGCGGGCAGGTATGGCGGAGTATAAAAGTACAGAACATTGGGCTTTAGCCCTTAATCTATAACACTTTTTGGGCTAAAAGCCCATTCGTCTGAATTCTTGTTTCTCCGGCATAAATGCCGGAGTTAGTTATTGTCGGATTGAATATGGTGAGTTTAGCATTTCAATGCTCCAAACTTACAATTTACTACTGTGTTTATTTTTTGCCATCATCTTCAATTTTAGCACTATCTGCCAAATGCATTATATTTTTTGTTAGCCACCGTATTTGTTTATTATCAAGTTTATAAATTCTATTTCTGTTAAAGGGTTACCATTTAAGAATTTAATATTCCAGATTTTAGATTGTCGAATTTTAATCTTAGGGTGTTCATTCCCAAGCCAGTTACTCGAACTAATTTTTAAGTCAGATTGTGCAAGAGAAGCAATTAGCCCCTCTTCTATTCTATCTCTATCTAATTTTTCATAAACCTTAGGAATAACAACAAATGACAGTTTTGTTCTTATATGCGTTGTGATTAATTCTTCATATTGCTGTTCGTATTTTAAATCAACAATTTCTTTGTGTTTTTCCTTATCAGCAGTTTTATTGAAAGGCTTATCCCAAGCATTTAAGTAATCATCATTTTTACTATTTAGGAAACAACGACCAATGTGTTTTCGGAAAATACTTTTTCTTTGTCTGCTTGATAAAAAGTGGTCTCGCAATCTTTTAATCAATCTGTCATCTGAATCATGACTACCAATTCTTACAATTCTGTCGTATTTTTCATATTTCTCACCATTTTCAAACAAGATATAAAGTCCATTTTTATCAGTGATTCTTTCGAGTTCCTTTTTATCATAAGGAAATGAATATCTTTCAAGTGAATTAAAGTATTCGTGAATTTGTTTATATAAATCTGCCATTTATTTTTTAAATGAATTTACTGCACAAGTTTTAAAAAAAAATAGAATTCCCTATTTCTACTTTTCTCTAATCATTAAATGTAGCAATTTTTTTAGCCATTGTTGCAATTTAGTGGGTTTTCATTTTTTTAAACTCTAATTATTGTTGAATCTTACTTTGCCATCTTTAAGCTTGCAATTAATATTTAATTTGGAAGGTTTAGAGGTTTTTATTAAAAAAGAAATAGATGTTTTAGGTAACAACTCAAATTTAGAAAAGTGAAAATTTCTTCTATCTCCAGTTAAAGTAGTTGCAATTAAATTATCAAATATTTCTTCAGAAAAATCAAAGTACAATATTGAATCATTTGATTTAAATTCAAAATTACCATCAAAATCCTCGGTTTTAATAGCTTTAGAGCCAATATTTGAAATTGTTACAATATTTGTAGAAATATGAGATTTATATTTATCTGAATCGCTTTCTCCAATTATTGAAAATTGCCTCTCTATATAAGAAAGATTAATAAGTAATTGTTTAGAAGGGTTGATTATATCATTTGCTATTAAGAAACTTATAGATAAAAAAATTGAAGCAACCAATCCACCCTTAAAATATTTAAATTTATTTGCAGACTCATTCTTAGTAACTGATATTTCTTTCAAATCTTTTATTCTATTAGTATTGAAATTAAGTGAAGGTTTTGAAAGTAATATGACTTTTATATCAACATATTCTCCAGCTTTGAACAAATTTGTTTTGAAGTAGATTTTATTATTTTCTATTTTGTTAATATCTAAATCGCAATTATATGGATGAGAATTTACTTTTGTCACATTAACTATATTGCCCATAATTGTACAATGAAAAGGATCAATAAAATCTTCATTTGTAAAATCTTTACTACCCTTATTTTCAATTCTAAATCTTAGAACATGCAAATTTTCAATTTCCTTTCCTTTATAAGTTATTTTCAGATCATCGATTTGCTCTTTTATCTCAATAATTGAAATACTTGCATTTGAATTAATGTCTATTTTTTTTCTTAAACGTGGTCTGAGATAGAAAAATATACTTAAACCAGTACTAATTATGGCTACAAAAAATGATATTATAGAAATCCAATCCATTTTGATTTATTTTAGTTTTTCAAATTATTTGTGCCGGTGTTAGTTATTATCACTTCAATAGTTTAATTTCTAAAGTAGAATTATAATATTCATAACGAAATAACAAAATCAAATATCCCAATCCTCCTCAACTTCTTCCACAACAGAAGCGGTCATAAGATCATGTGATAGTGTTATTTCGTCGAGTTTTATGTTTTTATTTGATATTACCTGCTCCATGATATGTGTAAAATGCTTGGCAAACTTTACGATGGTTGAATCTTTAAATAAATCGCTTGAATATTCTATATTCATAAATAATGAATTCCTATTTTTACCTATATCAAAAAGCAAATCAAAATGTGCTTTATCAAATTCTTGATCATAGTAAGAAAATTCTAAATTATCTTTTTTAAACACAGTTGCAACATTAGAATCATTACCTAATTCCCGATACGTAAGAACTGTTTCAACTAAGGTATGTCGGCCTTTTTTTCTTGGGATTTCTAATTTTTTAATTAATTCTTCGAATTGATAATCCTGATTGTTATATGCATTTAATGATAATTCCTTTACTTCGTTTAGGTATGTATTAAAAGTCATCTCTCCAGACAACTTGCTGTATAATGGAAGCATATTCACAAAAAATCCTATAATTTTTTCTAAAGATGAATGTCGTCGGCCTACGATTACCGAACCGACAACTATATCGGTTTGCCCGGTGAATTTCCATAAAAAGATATAATATATTGAAAGTAAAAAGATATTAACTGTGCTATTTCTTTCCGAAACTAATTGATTTATTTTTTCGAAAAGCGCATCATCAAATTGTGTTTTATATTGATTTCCTATAAAACTCATTTCCGGAGGACGTTCAAAATCTGTTTTTAATTTTAGTTCCGGGATCGTTTCTTTAAATTGATCTAACCAAAATTGTTCTTGTTTTTTAATCCTTCCAGAGCTAAATAGCTTGTTTTGCCATTCAGAAAAATCATTATAATGTAATTCAATCTTTCCTGTTTCCTCCTGATTATATAGCTTCATAAAGTCTCCTACAAAAACACCTCTTGATGTTGCGTCTGTAATGATATGATGCATATCAATCATGAGAATATGATCATTCAGGCTCCTTTTAATTAGATTCACTCGAAATAAAGGGGCTTGCTGTAAATTGAATGGCTGTATAGTGCCTTTTATAGACCTTGTTATGTCTATATTTTGGGCATCCATATATTCAATTTCAAAATTTACTTGGGGATCAATTCGCTGAACTATTTCATTATCGATTTGATGAAATGATGTACGAAGGCTGTTGTGCCTATCTATTAACTTTGTAAAGGTTGACTCAAATTTATCTTTGTTTATTTCTCCCTTTACTTCTAATAATGTAATTGTATGATAAACTGTACTTTGTAAATCTACTTGTTGAATAAAATATAATCTTTTCTGTGCTGCTGAAACCGGGTAAAATTCTTTCTTTTCCGCATTCGGAATATTTAAATATGTTTCTTTTTTACTTACGTCAATCAAATGCATTTGAGAAGAAAAGGATGTATTATTAAATAAATCATTTAATGACAAGTTAACTCCAAATTTTTCATGGATTTTAGAGATTAAAGAAATGGCCTTTAATGAATGTCCTCCTAATTCGAAAAAATTACTGTACCTGAATATTTTAGATTCTTCAACATCGAGCACTTCTTGCCAGAGTCTTGCTAATTCTTTCTCGGTTTCGGAAAAACTCTCTTCTTCTTCGCTACTGACTTTTAAAAGTTCAATTAGCATATTGTCATCAAAATCCTCTTCATTACTCAAATCAATGTTTGTTTGAATATAGGATTCTGCACACATATAAGCCGGCAGGCTTTCTCTTACATAAGACTCAAGCTCATTCACCTGAATTTCATTCTTTGCATTAAAGAAATTATACAATTTACCATCCTCATTATCATCACTTATAAAAATGCTGTGTGATTTTTCCATGTCCAGAAAGTTCTCGATAATGCAATCTATTTCTTGTAAATGTACAGGCCTGTTTAAAATTGAAATGTTTCTTTTGTCTATTTTATCCAGAATAAATACATTTCCGTCTGCTTGCAGTTTACCAAGATTGTTGGTAGGAAAAATAAGATCTTTAGGGTTTTGATTGTATGGATTTTGAATGAAACATGTTTCTTTAATTTCTCCTTTTGAAAGATAACCGGCAGATCTATAAGGTGTTCTTATAAAAACCCGCCCTACCTGATCTTCGTTGCATAACTGATTACTGTTATCTAATATTATTAACCTGACTCCTTTTATGTTTTTACCGATAGGGATACCGGGCTTATTCAAATCTTCGTTTGCAAATTTATGATAGGAGTTAATAATCCCTGTTTCAGAATATCCATACAAAGTATAAAGCTCAAGGCTATTATCAAATTTCTCAAACCATTCTTTAAGTAATGTTTTGTTTATTCGCTCTTCGCAAACAAGTATTTTTGATAAATTATCTAAGCGAGATTCAGGCTTATCCATATTTATCAATTCTTTCAATAAAGGATTTGATCCAAGTAGAAAATTAATTTTTCCAGCTTCTAACCAATCGATAATTTCTTCAGATTTATTAAATATCTCAATCTTATTTCTACTCTCAGGGGCAAAAATCTGTTTCCATTGTACAGAAACACCTGACTGCCAAATTTTTTCTACATTTTTCAATAAAAAAGATTCGTCAGAAACTTCTCTATTTTCGTTTCTTATTAAGCTAAAGGATTTATGATCGGGTGTTGTAAAGTTGCTTAGTAAATTACATAAATCTCGCCCCGGCCCTATTTCAATAAAAACGCCCTTCTCGAATTTTAGCAATTCTTTTATCCCTTGTTCAAATATAACGGTATTACGCAAATGACGCGACCAATATTGTGGATCTGTCATCTCTCCTTCTTTTACATATGATCCTGTAAGATTGGACAATATTGGAATTTTAGGTTCATTTAATGTGAATTTGCTCAACTCTTTTTCAAATTCATCAAGAATTTCGTCCATCATATAAGAATGAATTGCACGCTCACCTGATAATTTATAAGAAAGTATTCTTTCCTTGCGCAAATTTTGTTTTAATAAGTTTATAGCCTCAACTTTTCCTGAAATAATGCAAGAAACTCCATTATTTATTGCCAATGAAACATCATCATTCAAATAGGGTTCAACTTTTCTTATATTCAAAGGAACACTTAGCATGCTTCCTTCTGGTAATTGTTTGATTAATTTCCCTCTTAAAACAATTAATTTAAGAATATCCTTAAGGTAAAATACTTCTGAAATAGTAGCTGCAATATATTCACCAAAACTATAACCGATTAATACTTTTGGCTTAATACCTATACTTAATAGAAGTTGTGCTAATGCATATTCAAAAATAAAAATAACTAACTGTGAAATATCTATGGAGTCAATTATTGTTTTATCTAACTGTTTATCTATAGGATATAATATGTTTTTAATATCAATATCAGAAATTGAAGTTACAATATCGCAGCATTTATCAACAGAATTTTTAAATACATCATAGGAATTATATAATCCCAAACCCATATTTTGATATTGAGAACCCAAACCGGCAAAAAGAAAAACAATATCTTCGTTTTGTTTTAATTTAAGAGCTGTTGCGGATTCCTTTGAATAATCTTCAATTTTCTTTATTAGATCATTAACATCACTACAAATTGAAGATCTTCTATAAGCATTGTTTGTATTTAATAATGACAAAGAATAAGAAATATCAGCGAAATTGGCTTTTGAATTATTTTTAAGATATCCCTCAAGGCTTTTTGATTGTTTTTCGAGACTTTCAAGCTTATCATTTGAAAGAATAAAGGGATATTCTTTATTGTAATCTTCTTTTGGTAAGGCTTCTTCCTTATTAGAAGGATCTACTTTGGCAGGAATATAATTCGTAATATTAATGTTATTATCAGGTATATTTATTGTACCACCTGAAATAAGAACCGGAAAAATATCAAAAAGTGACTGTTCTAATTGTAACTCAGAAAAAAAGGCTGATTTTGTATTATCGTTCAAATCAAATTCCTCAGTAAACCAATTCGATGCATTCAGAAGGCTTTTATTCTTTCCTGCAATTGCCTGTAAGCCATCCTTTGTTGATTGTAAATAATAATAAATTATATCTTCAGCATCGTATGTGAGTTCATCTAAATTAATATTTTGTTCGCTTTGCTCATTTTTTATCAAATCAGAAAAACATTCACATTTAATATTCTGATTTCCTGAACCAAAAACTGCTTCATCATTTTCTGTATTACTGCAAATAATATAAGTCAGATCTGTTATTTCGATTGATTTACGAACTCTGTTTACAGGGAATTCGTTTGGAATAACAACAAAAATACTTTGCGCTTTTAGTATACCTAAAATGCTAATAATAAAATCAATTTTATCACTTAAATACACGCCAATTGCTTTCCCTCTTAATCCTTTTGAAAGTATATTCTTAGCAAGAATATCGGATTGTTCGTGAAGATTCTTGTATAATAAAGTTCTATTCGCGCTTTTCAAGGCATAATTATCTTCGTGCCTTTTAAAACTGTTATTGATAAGTTTTTGTATTGTCATTTATCTAAATAATTATTAAAATTAGTGTTTGTCCATAAAGCCCGATATCTGCGTTATGCTCGTTTTAAAAATCAGCCATTTACATTAGTAAACTCTTGATTTTTAAAACTTCACAAGCCTTGATCTCGAACTTTCTGAACCAAACACATGACTTAATGGACAGGTTCTAATTAATAGTGCGATCAGGTTCGGAATTCCATGGTTTACTCTAAATCTTCTACTAAAGAATTCATTAGCTTAACTTCATCTTTTTCAGAAGTTAAATTTATTTCGTCAATTGTAATTTCAGGATTTAATATAATGTCATTTAATATTTTCTTAAAATACTTAATGTATCTATGAATTTTATCTTCGAGGAATAAGTTTTCGTTGTATTCAAAAGCAAGTGATAAGGAATTTTTATTATCCATAACTCTCAGTTTTATATCGCATTGCGACGAAAATCCATCAAATGTATATGGTTCAACATTTATGTTTGACAAACTCGCCTTATTGCTTTCAACAATATTGTATGTATACATTATATCGAATAATGACTTGCCTTTGTTCCTTCCACTTTTATTGATTTTATTAATTAATTCTATTGTATCGTAATTGCTATTATCAATTGCATCTAATGTTCTATCGTTTACTATTTTTAAGAAATCAACAAATTTAGCTTCCCCATTAACAATACTGCGCATTGCCAAAGTATTCACTAAATATCCCACGATGTTTTTCAAGGCCGGGTTTTCTCTCCCAGTAATAGGCGATCCTACAACGATATCATCATGATTTAAAATTTTCGAAAGAAGGATGTTAAATACGGAAAGGATTATAATATAAATGGATGAATTATATTCTTCTCTTATTTTTATCAAATCCTGATTCATTGAACCGTCAAGAGTAAATGATATTATATTTCCTTTATTCTTTAATTGATCGTCTTTGTTAAGATCATACGGAAGTGAACTGTCATTATTGTAATTATCATAATAATTCTCCCAGAAAACCTTTTGTGTATTCAGAACATCCCGCTTTTTCATTTCCTCCTGCTCCTCGCATAAATCCACATATTGAATTTTCAGCAAGCTTAATTTTTTACCATTATAAAAATCAACAAAGTCACCGAATATAATCCTGTTGGATACTTCATCAGAAATAATATGGTGCATATCCAGAATTAATATCGAATCATTTTTCTTTGTTTTAACCAAGCCAACTCTAAATAATGATTTTTCAGATAATTCAAAGGGTGTAATAAAGTCTTTAATGATTTGGGGAATGTCCTTATCATCTTCATTTATGTACGTAAGCCGAGGTTCAAGCTTATTGTTTATTTTTTGTACTATTTCATCATTAAGCATTATGAATGAAGTCCTTAAACCTGCATGTCGATTTATTAGTTGTTGTAATGCATTTTCAAATTTCTGTTTATCAAGTTCACCTTTAATGGTAAAGGCAGCAGAAACATTATAGCTTTTATCCGCAGGATTAAGGTTTTGTATAAAATACAATCTCTTTTGAGGCATAGATGCTACATAATATTCCTTCGATTCAACGGGTACCAGTTTTGTATTATTTGTAGTTTTTTTCGATTTTAAAATCGATTTACCCAGCTTCTTCACACTTGGATTAGCAAAGAAATCTTTCATTGCAATTCTTACCGAGAATTCTTTCTCAATTTTGGATAATAATGCTATCGCTTTTAAGGAATGGCCTCCTAATGAGAAAAAATCAGAATTTACACTTATATTTTCTTTATCGATATCTAAGACTTCCGACCATATTTCAACTACCTTTTCCTCTATTTCTGCGGATGGTGCTACATGATCGTCTCCTTCTTTTATTTCCGGTTTCGGCAAAGCTTTACTATTTATCTTTCCGTTTGCAGTTTGTGGGAAACTCTCAAGCACAACAAAATAAGAAGGAACCATATAATCGGGAAGCCGTTCCGACATATACGCTCTTAGCTCTTCATGATCAATTTCTTCAGTACTAACTATATATGCACACAAGTACTTGTCTCCTTTTTCTTCCCTAGCAAGAACTACAATCTCTTTTATGTTTTCATATTTTAATAAAGCACTCTCTATCTCGCCTAATTCTACCCTAAATCCACGAATCTTTACTTGGTGATCGACCCTTCCCAAAAAATCGATGTTACCATCAGGTAACCAACGTGCTATATCTCCTGTTTGATAAATTTTTTCTCCTTTAATAAATGGACTTTCAATAAACTTCTCTCTGGTAAGTTCCTCTTTTCCAAAATATCCTCTTCCAACCTGAGTTCCTCCAAAATAAAGTTCTCCTTTAACTCCTACAGGTACAAGATTGAGACTCTTATCCAAGATATAAGCTGTTGTGTTTGAAATAGGTTTACCTATTGTAGGAAATTCCGGATGATCTTCATTCGGTGCTATTGTTAAAGTTGTTACAACATGGGTTTCTGATGGCCCGTAATGGTTATGTATAAATACATTGTTCGTTTTAAGGTAATTTCTTAACGACTCATTTATAATAACCTTTTCCCCTGCAGTTTGAAGATGACGTAAGCATTTTGGTATTTGATCAACAAAAGTTTGATCCCCAAATATCAATTTTATTAATGACATGGGCCAGAAAACAGTTTTAACTTGTTCTTTTGTCATTAATTCGAAAATCCCCATTACATTTAAACGTGTAGATTCGTCAACTAAAACAAGTTTTCCTCCACTTAATAAAGCTCCGAATATTTCATGAGCCGAGGCATCAAAACTAATGGTCGAAAATTGTAAGATAGAGCTAAAATCTAAATTGGTCTTGTCATAATCAAATTGTATGAGATTAACCATATTCTTGTCTTTCAGCATTACACCTTTAGGTTTACCTGTAGAACCAGAGGTATAAATTATATAAACCAAGTCTTCAGGTGTTCCAATTACATCTGGATTAGATGTATTTGAAGCATAACTGCTTTCATCCCTAAGATCATAAATTAAGTATTGCTCTGTTTCAAGATTCAGATTTGAAATATCGGTATTGACCAATAAGATTTGCAACTTACTATCTTCAAACATATAGGATATTCTATCCTTAGGATACTCTGTATCTATGGGTAAATAAGCTCCACCTGATTTTAATATCCCCAAAATTCCTACCACCATCTCTATGGAACGTTCAACAAACAAACCTACCACTGAATCATTTTTCACCCCTTGCTCTCTTAGTTTCCATGCCAATTGATTTACTTTGGCATTGAGCTCCGAATATTTGACGGTTTCTCCATTTAAGGATAACGCAATATTCTCGGGTGTTTTCTCTACCTGATCTTCAAAAAGCTGATGAATTGTCTTATCTGTTGGATAATCTGCTTTTGTATTGTTAAACTCATACAACACCTGATGTTTCTCATCTTCTGTAAGAATATCAATTGCCGAGATTTTTAATTCTGACTTTCTTGTTAATTGAGCTACTATCTGTTTAAAATAGTTTATAAATCGATCTAATGTCTCTTCTTTAAATAATCTTGTACTGTATTCTATACTTAAAGATATATTATTTTCAAATTCAATTGCTGTTAAATTTAAATCGAATTTTGATGTTCCCTTCTTATGACTATTATCAATATCTTCATTTATTGATCCATTATACTCAGCTTGATTCAACAAATTAAACATTACATCGAAAATAGGATTGCGGCCGGTATCTCGCTCTACTGAAATCTTGCCTACTAAATCTTCGAATTGGTAATTCTGATTTTCGTATGCTCCAAGAACTGTTTGCTTTAAGCTTGATACGAAATCTCGTATAGTTTCTTCTCCTTTTACTGCATTACGTATAGATAGTGTATTCACAAACATGCCTACTATATTCTCCAAATCTGCATGATTTCTACTGGCTATTGGTGTTCCTACTACTATATCATCTTGTCCACTTAGCTTCGATAATAGAATACTAAATACAGATAACAAGGACATATATAAAGTAAGATCATTTTCTTTGCTGAATAATCTTATCCCTTCTGTTTCTTCTTTGCTCAGGATAAAATTTACGGTTGCTCCTTCTTGACTTTGCATTAAAGGCCGGACATAATCCATTGGAAGACTCAATACCGGTATCTCTCCTTCAAATTTAGTAAGCCAATATTGTTCCTGATCTTTTATAAACTCTTGCTGCTCGTTACTATTTTGCCACTGACTATAATCCTTGTATTGCAACTTTAATGGAGTCAATTCTTTTTCTGAATATAAAGTCTGAAATTCTTTCTCTAAGATTATATGTGAGGTTCCATCACTTATAATATGGTGCATATCTATCATTAACAAGCTATCTTCTCCCTTAATATTTACTAAGGCCACTCGTAAATAAGGTGCGTTAGATAAATCAAAAGGCTTTATGAATTTATTTCGTGTGTTTTCAACTTCATTGTTTGTTATACTCAGTTCTTCGAGCTCAAACTCAACTTCCTTACTTATAAACTGAACAGGCTCACCATCAACAACAATAATACTTGTGCGAAAACTCTCATGACGATCTATCAGTTGTTTGAATACTTCTTCTATTTTTCTTTTATCGGCCTCTTTTCCCAATGAAAACACATTGGGCATATTATAGGCTATTGACTCCAAATCAAACTGTTGTAGAAAATACAATCGCTTCTGTGCAGGAGATACCGGGTAATTTGATTGTTCCTCTGTTTTTGGTATGGACACAAACTCTGTCTTTTTACTTATTCTTATTTGACATGCTTGAGCTCTAATGCTTGTATGTAAAAATATATCTTCTAAAGGAAATTCAACCCCTATTTCTTTATGTATATAACTTGCTAACACGGTAGCTTTGAGTGAATGGCCTCCTATTAAGAAAAAATTAGCCATTACACTTATTTTTTCGACCGGGGTATTTAAAATTTCTGACCAAATATCAAGCAACTTTTCTTCTATCGCATTCGATGGTGCTATATAATCTGCACCTGCCTCGATCTCAAGAGCCTGTAGAGCTTTGCGGTTTACTTTTCCGCTTGGACTTATCGGCAGCGCTTCCAAGTCCACAAAATAAGCCGGAACCATATAATCCGGAAGTAAAGTTGATAAGTATTGTCGAAGATTTTCCTGAATATAACCTTCCTTGCAAACTATGTAAGCACACAGATGTTTATCGCCGGTTTCTTCTCTAGTTAATACAACACTTTCTTGAACATACTCATGTTTAAGCAAAACCGACTCAATCTCTCCCAACTCAATCCTAAAACCCCGGATCTTTACCTGTTGATCAATCCTACCTAAAAACTCAATATTACCATCGGGCAAGCAACATGCTAAATCTCCGGTTCGGTATATTCGTTCTCCTTTATTAAATGGGTGCTTAGTAAATTTTTCAGCGCTTAATTCATCATTCCCAATATATCCTTTCGCTAATCCAATTCCTGAAATACATAGCTCGCCCGGAACCCCAAATGCTTGAACCTGAGAATATCGATCTAAAATATAAACTTGAATATTTTCTATTGGTTTACCTATTGGAATATTATTTTCCAAATTCTGTACTTCAAATCTGCTTGTAACAACAGTATTTTCGGTAGGGCCATAATTATTATATAATTTATAATCTCTTTTCTTAAAATAATTTAGCTTATCTCCTCCTGTCAATAATATTTTCAGTGATTTATTATCGTATTCCATAAATTTCTCACAAAACTGTGTTGGTAAGAAACTTACTGTTATGTTATTCTTCTCGAAATATTTATTTACTTTCCCCGGATCGGGTTTTATATTTTCATCAATAATATATAAGGATGAACCAGCAATAAAACTTGGAAAAATTTCCCAAACGGAAGCATCGAAACCAAAGCCAGCAAATTTGCTTAAACGATCGTCGGATTTAATTCCATAGAATTTATTATGATTAAAAGATAAGTTTACTAAAGACTTGTGCTCAATTAAAACTCCTTTGGGTTTCCCCGTTGAGCCGGATGTATAAATTACATATGCAGGGCTAGTCGAAGAGGTTTTTAAGTTCAAGTTACTTGAACCTCCTATAAGTGTTTCAAAAATATTTATTGGAACAATCGGATTTTTATCATTATCAAGATATTGTGTTTTAAGGTTCGATGCTAAAAGTATTTTCACCCCACAATCGTTTAACATGAATTGTATTCGCGAATCTGGCAAGGAGTTATCTATTGGCAAATAAGCCTTTCCGGTTTTCAATATAGCTAAAATACTTATGTAAACTTCTATAGCAGGTTCGTTTATTATCCCTATAAAATCACTCTCTAAGGCTCCGTTATGTATCAGATATTGTGCCAGTTGGTTCGATTTCTTATTTAACTCTGAATATGTGATTGACTCTGAACCTAATACCAAAGCTATATTATCAGGGCTTCGTTCTGCCTGCTCTTCGAATAATTGATGTATCGTTTTATCCTTAGGATATGATGTATCGGTATTGTTTAATGTATTTAGTATTTCTTGTTTCTCGTTTTTATCTATTAACTGCGATTTTGATAAGCTGGCAGAATCATCTCCTGAAAGTATTTCCAGGGCACGTACTAAATAAATATGGATTTGTTTTACTTTTTCTTCGCTGTATTTCGAGGAATCGAAGGAGGAATAAAACTTAACACTTTCTTTTGTTGTATCGAGCGTGAAATTTAATGGGGTATCTGCCCGTGCATTACCTGTTAGTTTGGATACCAGGTAAGGAATTCCTGATTTTTGTTCCTGTGTATAATCAATTTGATTAAGGATATGAAAATCGACATAATTAAATATTATATCGAATAAAGCGTTTTCAGCTCCTTCATGATCTGCAAATTTTAGTATCTCGAACAATGAAATTGAATCGTATTTTTTCAGGTCATTTAATTTAGTATTAAAGTAAGTCATTAAGTCCTGATTTTCCTGTTCTAAGGAGAATTTTATCTTTAGTGGCAAGGTGTTCAAGAAACATCCAAGGATTTTATCTCCATCGGGTTTTGCGATTCGAGAGTTTGAAACTAATCCAAATACAAAATCAGGTTCAAAAGAGAACATGTTTAGTGCAAAACTAAAGGCTGTAAGATAAATGGATTTAAGGCTGATATTTAGATCTTTCCCTTTTTTATTTATCTTACTTACTAAATCGCTATCCAGCTCGTTTATACTAAATTTAAACTCATTTTTAGTTATCTGTGGCTTATTTAAAAAATACCTATCATCGTATTTCTTTACTCCGGAAAGTTCTGTTTTCCAGAAATTAATATTTTCATTATTGCTTCTTTCAATGGTTTGATCAATTACATAATCTTTATAGGTCGATTTCAGTTTTACAGGAACATAATTTATGTCTTCAAGAAGTTTAAAATACAAATTATGCAATTCTGTAATAAATGAGGCATCACTCCATCCATCAATTATGGCATGGTGGCAAACGAATAAAACGAAAATCTCATTCTCATCTACCTGAAATGTTCTCAACCTCCATAAGCCTTTTTGGTCGGTTCTTAGAATCTTTTTCTTATCGTCTTCGAGGTATTTACCCAGGAATTCTACTTTACTGTCTTTTGGCATTTCGGAGATATCCTCATGCTGATAGTCGATTTCTATTTCCTTGAAAATTACAATACTGGATTCTTCAAAATTTTCCATGTTAAATGATGCCCTTAAAATGGAGTGTTTCTGACTCATTAATTTCAACGCATCCTTTAATGTATTTTGTTTGAAATCAGGTATCTTTATTTGATGAATCATTTGATCGTGGTATACAGCTTTATCAGCACTTTTTATAGCATGATAAACCATTCCTCGCTGAATATCACTCATTGGGTAGAGATCCTCAATTTCGTGTTGATTGTATATATTTTTTTGAAAGGCGCTTTCTTTTATTTGTTCAAAATCTTTTAGAAGCTGTGTTTCTTTATTGTTTTCTTGATCTGCTTCTTTATTTTTTACGATCAAACTCAGTGTCCTAATGGTATCGTTCTTAAACAGATCGGCTACTCTAAGCCTGGTGTCCAAGTTTTCATTTATTGCATTTACAAGCCTTATTCCTTTTATCGAGTCGCCCCCGAGATTAAAGAAACTATCCTCGATTCCTATGTTATTTACCTGTAAAACTTTCTTCCAGATTTCGACCAGATGAACCTGAAGTTCATTTTCAGGAGCAACAACTTCGAACAAGCAGTTTAAAACACTGGGTTTAGGCAATAATTTCTTATCGATTTTACCATTAATTGTTAAAGGAATATTGTCAATTCTTATGTAATATGATGGTAACATGTAATAAGGCAATCTCTTTTGCAAGAATTTTCTTATTTCAGCATTTTCTAGTTCCTCATTAGAAACATAATAGGCACTCAGGTATTTTTCTTCGTCTTTTTCAAATAGTTCAACATAAGCATTATCAATTTTGTCATGATTATTCATCTCAGATTCAATTTCCTTTAATTCAATCCTAAAACCACGAAGTTGAATCTGCTCATCTATTCGACCTATATATTCTAATTCGTATTTTTCATTTAATACTACTTTATCCCCTGTTTTATAGACTTGTGTTTTATAATCATTATTCTTATTTATAAATTTATCGAAATTCAATTCAGTCCTGTTTAAATAGCCCAAAGAAACTCCGCTTCCGCCAACATATAACTCTCCAGGCATACCTATTGGTAACAGCTCCATATTTTCATTCAAAACCAGTGTTAATGAGGTTGGCAGCGATTTGCCTATATTGCTTATTCCTTCTTCAATTTCTTTTTGGGTAATTTCTTTATACGTTACATGTACTGTTGTTTCGGTAATCCCAAACATGTTTACAAGTTTCACATTGGGGTATGAATTTCTCCATTTGGATAACTTCGAAGGATTCAATGCTTCGCCTCCAAATATGATGCTTCGTAACTTTAATGATTTATTTTCGCTTTGAAGTTCTTTATTAATAACATTATAAAAGGATGATGGGGTTTGATTTAATATTGTAACCTTTTCTTTTTGTAATACATCCCTGAAACAATCGGGATCTTTTGTTATGTCGGTTGGTATTAATATGGCTTTGCCTCCAAAAAACAAGCTGCCAAATATTTCCCAAACCGAAAAATCAAAGCATAAGGAATGAAATACTGACCAAATATCTTCTTTATTGAAATCAAATAAATGATTGTTATTTATTAACAGGCTTAAAACATTTTCATGGGATACCATAACTCCTTTTGGCCTACCGGTTGTGCCTGAAGTATATATAATGTATGCGCCATCGTCTGGTTTATTGATATGTGCTAATTCTTCCGGTTCAGAGTTTATGTTCTTAAAATCGGTGGATATAATCTGACGTTTAAGCACCGACTTTTTCATGAAATGGATTCCATCTATGGTTTTAAGCTGCTCCTCATCGGGCAACTTATTATCATTCTTCATCATGCATTCGACAATTTCGCCAAACGTAAATTCTCCTTCTCCTTGAATTACTAAATCTATGTTGCCATCTTTCAGGGTTGACATATAGTCGCTCGATGGATAAGGCCCACCAGCTAATATCGGGATCGATGGATTCCATAAACGAATATTAGATATGGTCTCATGAAAAAATTCTTTATAATAGGATAATGTCCTGACTCCGATTACGTCGGGCTTGAAATCATCTAATATATTCTTTAAAGCGCTAAAGTTGTCGAAATCAATTTTTGATTTTAAAACTCGCACATCAACATCCTGCCTGAATTTGCCTTCTACATATGCGGCGAGGTACATCAAGCCTAAAGGGGGCTCAACTACATCGTAAAGCATCTCTTCATCGGAAGTTAAATTCTGTGACAGGTCAAGTAAAAGGATTTTGAAGGCATTTTTTTCTACTTCGTAATCTTTTTTAAAACAAGCTTGTAGTTTTTTATTTAAATCTTTTACATGAAACTCATCTTCCTGAACAAATTCGAATGCCCCCAGTTCTTCTTTACTAATTTTTAAGAATTCCAGCAATTCTTCAATATTAGTTATGTTAACGGGTAAATAACTATTGTATTTCTGAACTATTTCGTCCTCGGTTAAAACTTTCATTTGATGCGGTAAAACCTTTATCAAACGTTCTTTTGATAAGAAATAATTATTGAAAAAATCCGATTGATATTTTAAAGTAAAAGACTTTTCAAAAGGTAAAGTGGTCGGGAGTTCGTGATAGGATAAATTTGCCGAATTGTCAATATCGAGTGAAGATATTCCATTTTCAATAGCCAATTTGGACATATCGGTATTAGGATATATTTTCAGGATATGAACATATGGAAAATGAAGCCATTTAATACTTTTAATAAATTCGAGTGTGCTATTCGCTTCTTCTTCTGTTTCGGTTGGGAAGCCATGCATGGTAAACAATTCAAGAACTACATGTGGGTGTTTTTCACAGATATAGTTGATGTTGGTTCTTAGTTTGTCGAGGTTCAAGTTTTTTCCTATGAGCTTTTGTAATCGTGGAGATGCTGTTTCCAATGCAAGGGCTACATTAACCATCCCTGCTTCAACCATAAGGTCAATCAGCTCTTCATTTAAAATATCGCCTCGCAAGCCATTAGGAAAGAATAGTTGAATTTTTAATCCCTTATCAATAATTTTTTTAAATAAATCTTTGCTATTGTTCTTTTTCAGATTGAAAATATCGTCGATGAAAACAAATCGTTTTATTCCTTGATTGTAATACATCTGTATTTCTTCGAAAATATTATCTGAACTTCTCCAAACATGTTTCTTTGGCCAAATTTTATGACAATATGCACATGCATATGGACAACCACGGGTAGCTTGAATAGCAATACTATTCTTTACCATGGCCTGACCAATGTGTTTATTATACTTGTCATAGTCCACTTTCGACCTATCGGGAAATGGTAATGAATTAAAATCCTCAATTTGACTCCTGCATTGAGTATGTATTAATTCCGTGGAATCTTCCAATTCTTCAAATAAACCAGATATCTCAATCTTACTATACACCTCAGGATCCACTAATAAATACTTAATGTTTGCATCCTCGATCATAAATTTTATTCGATCTAAAGGATATTCAGGATCAATAGGCAAATAGGTTCCTCCAGCTTTTAGTGTTCCGAGGATATTTAACATGGTATTCATAGAGCGATTCCCAAGCACTCCTACTATTGAATTTTGGACTACGCCTTTTATTTTCAATATTTTTGCTATGCTGTTAGCCTTTTTGTCTAATACCTGATATGTAATGTGTTCATCTTTATATACAAGAGCTACTTTATGGGCATATTTCTTTGCGTTTTCTTTTATAACTTGGTAAATCGATTCCGGAATTGGTTGTTCTATGTTTTCATTTAAACCTTCTAATAAGTTTTTGCTTTCATTTTCTGAAAGATAGTTGATTGAATTAACTTGTAATTCTATATTGTTACTTATGGAATTGGCTATGTTTTTCAGATGACCGGCTACTCGTTCTATCTTATTCTTTGTATATAATTCATCCTTATATTTAATAACTAAATTGATCTTATCGTTTATTTTTCGGAATTTAAAAAGCAAATGACAATCAATTCCTTCTAAATATTTTTCATCATGCATGCCATCTAAAAGAATAGCTATGTTAAATAAGCCGTAGGGTTTCTCGAACTGAAGTTGTCGTTCGATAGATTTTGCCAACTTTTCAATTGGATAATTCTGGTTATCGGATGCTTGTTTCAACGATTCTTTAACAGCTAAAATAACTTCTTTAAAAGATTGGTCTTTGGCTACAAAAGTTTTAAATGGTAAGATGTGATTTAATATTTTTTTGTCTGATACCTGCTTATCGATTGTTGTTATACTTAATAATTCGGATTGGGTTCTGTATTTATATAACAATACTTTTACAAGCGAAACAAGAATTATATGCAAACGAACGTTTGAATTGTTACTGATTTTAAGAATAAAGGAAGAACTTTCATCATCTAAATTAATGCTAAATTCCTTATAGTCACCCTCACCCCTAATTACAGTAGAATCTACAGGTATATATGTTGGTAATGTAATACCAGACAAAAGAGTCTTCCAATAATTATTTTCTTCTCTTTTTTTATTTAAAGTGGTATTTTCCTTAGATAAATTCGTCATTATTTATTCTTATTTATTTCTTTTTGAGCTAATGAAATCAGCTATTTATCAGTTAACTAGCGCTCCTACAAGCGGTGGTACGACTTCGCAAACTGTTGCAAGCGGTGGTACGACTATCTTTTTAAATCAGCAAATAATTTATAGTTTGTTCTCAACTTTGTAAGTAAATCGTACAACCGCTATTACTTAACTATCCGTATCACTGCTACCTGTTAGATCTTGCTAATTTTACACAAGCGGTGGTACGACTTTTCTTTAAAAATCTGTAAATAATTTATAATTTGATCTCAACTTTTTTAGTGAGTCGTTCAACCGCTATTTTTACTTGCACTTCCACAAGCGGTGGTACGACTTTCTTTTTTAAATCAGCAAATAATATATAGTTTGATCTCAACTTTGTAGGTAAAGTCGTACAACCGCTCTGCTGTTTACTTATTAAAAATCGAAATCGGCTTCTTCTGAATTATATAAATTAGTGGTGCATTCATGATACCCGGTTTCTAAATGAATGTCTTTTATTAATAATTCTTCATTTTCGACTACTTGTTCAAGTATGTTTTTAAATCCATCTTTAAATCCCATTACTGTTTCTTCTTTAAACAAACCGGTAGAATATTCAAACATGAAATTAATTTTTTCCGGATAGATACTAGCATGTAAAACGAGATCAAATTTTGACATTTTATATTCTACCAATTCCTCTTGTGTAATCTTAAGATTCTTATTATTCAGCGAGTTAAGCTTATTTGACACTTCGGACATTACATTCACAAGTGAAAAAGCGACGTTAAAAATGGGGTTTTTGTTATTATCCAGTTTGAATTTTAGTTTATCTATTAGTTCATCATATTGATAATCCTGATTATCCAATACTTCCATAAACTTTAGTTTAATCCTGTCAAGGTAATCGCTAAAAGAAATATCCTCATCAACTAAAGAACGTATTGATAACATATTAACGAATTTACCTATGATTTTATAGAGATTGGGATGTCGCCTTCCAACTGAAGGAGTGCCAATAACTAAATCATTCTGACAACATATTTTCGATAGAAAAATGTAATAAATAGAAATTATATTAATAAATAATGTTGTATTTCTATCTTTTGCCCATAAATTAAGTTTATTTAAGATTTCTTCTCCTGCCTCGAATTTCACTAAGTTTCCATCCGGAGGAAGATAAGACGGTCTTTCAAAATCATATGGTAAATTCAAATCCGGTATATTATCCTTAAATTCATTTAACCAAAAAGCTTCCTGGTCTGCTAAAATTCCTGATTTAGCCTGTGCATATTGCCATTCTGTAAAATCTTTATACTGTAATTCCTGATGCGGCAACTTATCATCGTTATATAAGCTCATGAATTCGTCAATTATAATACCATACGAAATAAGATCGGAGATAATATGGTGCATATCAACCATTAATACGACTTTTTCGGGTGATAATTTAATTAAGCCAACCCTGATTAAAGGTGCTTCGGACAATACAAAATACTTAATAAATTCAGAAGCTATTCCTTTTATTGATTCTACATTTGATTCTATAACTGGCACATTAATAGTACAGTTTTCTTTAATTATCTGGACAGGCTCCTCGTTTTGAAGTACAAAAGAAGTTCTCAAACATTCATGTCTCCGAACTATTTCATTAAAAGAATTTTCAATTTTATTTATGTCAATATTCCCTTCTAGTATGCAAAACTGTGGCATATTATAAGTAGTGCTGTTTTCGTCCATATACTGTACAAAAAACACTCTTTTCTGGGCGAAAGAAGCTAAATAATATTCTTTCTTTTCTGCTTTTTTAATTTTCACAAAACTCTCTTCACCCTGATTTTCAATATGCTCACAAATATTACAAATCGTTGGATTTGCAAAGAAATCTTTTAGCAGTATTTTCGTTTCGAATTTCTCATATATAATGTTAATCAGGTTAATCGCTTTTAAGGAATCGCCTCCCAATTCTAAAAAGTTATCCTTAATTCCTATACGCTTTAATCCGAAAAAATCACACCAAAGCTTTTGCATTTTCTCTTCTTGCGGGTTCGTTGGTTCAACATAATCACTTGTAATATTTATTCTATTGTTTACAAACTGATCATTATTAAGATCATTGCTATCATCAACGCCCTGAAAGGATTCTACTTTCATTTTCGCATCTGATCCACCTAAACCTAATTTATATAAATCGCCTTCCAACCAATACTTTGATTTATTAAATGGATACTTCGGTAACTTAACTTTTGTTCTTTTCTCAGCTTCGAAAAATTTATCCCATTCTATATTTATATTATTCGAGAATATTTGTAATAATTTTATTTGCAGGTATTTGTGATCTGATATATCCCTGGTTTTATGTCTTATTAAATTAATTACTTCGGGTTCCGATTCATCACCGGAAACTACTCTTTTTACAAGTGCGCTTACTTCCTGACCAGGCCCTAGTTCAATAAATACAGGAAGCTTATTTTTCATTGCTGTTTTAATACAGTCGTAGAATCTGGTTGTTTTAGAAACTTGTGAAACCCAGTATTCCTTAGACATTGCCTGTTCCGGCAATATATATTTACCAGTAATATTAGATGTAAAAGGTATTTGTGGAGCTTTTAATTCAACTGAATCAAATTCTTTTTCAAAATCCTGAAGAATATTCTCCATCATTGGCGAATGCCCTGCACATGTTATTGACAAACGGAAAGCAAGTATCTTCTTCGCTCTCAAAGTACGTTCCAGCTGTGTAATATCCTCTGAATTTCCTGAAAGAATACAAGAATCGCCATTAACTGCTGCTAATGATATTTTATTATTTAAAAATGCTTGAACATCATTTTCATTTAAGGGTACACTAATCATTACTCCTTCCGGAGCTTTTTGCATCACCTTTCCTCTTTTACATACAAGCATTAGCGCATCATCTAAGGTCATAACTTCTGATAAACATGCTGCAACATATTCACCAATACTGTAACCAATCATTGATGTAGGAACGATACCCCAATGCATTAGCAATCTGGCAAGCGAATATTCTAAAATGAATAATACTGGCTGAAGAATTTCTTGTGAACCCAATTTTTCTTTAATCAATTCTGTATCTTCTTCCGCAAATAAGATGTCTTTCAGGTTAATATCATAATATTGAGAAATTTTCGAAAAACAATAATCCATGATATCTCTAAAATATTTCTCAGACGCATATATATCTTTTCCCATATTGATATATTGTGTGCCTTGTCCGGTAAATACAAATACAATGGGTTTATTTAAATAAGCATCATTTTTATAATCAACTTTTCGTGGATCTGCATTTTCAAGCGTTTCAATTGTTTCTGAAACAGAACTCGTTACACATGAAAGTTTAAATCTGTAATTGTCTCTACCTTTAAGTAAGGTATAAGAAATATCTGCTAAGTTTTCTTCCTTATTATTTTTTAAATATTCAATAAAATCTATTCTTTTTTGTTCCAGCGAATTTTGATTCTTGGCAGATAAATAAATCATTTGCCACTTTCCTGCTGTGCTTGATGTAGGTGCAGTTTGGGCTTCTTCTAATATGACATGAACATTCGTTCCCCCAATTCCAAAAGCACTAACCCCTGCCTTTTGTAAGCTTTGAGTATCTTTCAGTTCTTCAAGCTCTGTATTTATATAAAAAGGACTATTATCGAGGTCTAATTTTGGATTCGTTTTTGTAAGATTTAAAATGGGTGGTATTTTCTTATTTTTCAGGACTAATACTGTTTTTATTAATCCTGCTAATCCTGCGGAAACATCCAAATGCCCGATATTTGATTTTACTGCTCCTAAAGCACAATATTTTTTTTCGCTTGTATTATATGCCTTTTTTAAGGCCTCAATTTCAATTGCATCTCCTATTATTGTTCCGGTACCATGTGTTTCTACATAATTAATGTCACGAGATAATACTTTTGAATTCTCCAATGCTAAAAGAATGGCTTCTGTTTGACCTTGAACGCTTGGTGCATAAAATCCAACTTTACGATTACCATCATTGTTTACTCCAATACCTTTGATAATACCATATATATCATCACCGTCTCTTATTGCATCATTGGCCTTTCGTAAAACAATGGCAGCAACTCCTTCACCGGATACCATTCCACTTGCCTCTGCATCAAAAGCCCTATTGTGTCCATCTTTCGAAAAGATCATCCCTTCCTGATAAAGATATCCTCGTTTTTTAAATTTAGTAATTGACGCACCACCAACTATTGCTACTTTACACTGACCATCTCTTAATGACCTACAAGCTAAATCAATGCCTAATAATGAAGTAGAGCAAGCGGATTGAATGGAAACACTTGGCCCTGTAAGATTTAATTTATGAGATATCCATGTACTAATAACATCTTTTTTAGCCAGGTTCATAACCATAAAATCATCTATATTATTTTCTTTAGCATAGATATGCGTTAGTAATTCCCAGTATAAACTCGATGATGCTCCAACAAAAAGACCTATTTTATTTTTTTTATCCTGCAAACTAAAACCGGCATCTTCAACGGCACCATAAACACATTCCATTAATACCCTGGTTTGTGGATCTAAAAGAAGTGCTTCAAGTGGAGTAAAATTGAAGAAGGAAGCATCGAAATATTCTTTGTTTTCCAGAATACTTCCATTCGTTTTTACATAATTTTTTTTATTTATAAGATTTTTATCTTCTCCATCAGCGATTAATTCTTCATCCGTAAAAAAGGTAATCAACTCTTTTCCATCAACTAGGTTTTCCCAAAATTCCGAAACACTTGTAGCACCCGGAAAACGAAGGTCAATCCCTACTATTGCGATATCCGAATCAGAATATTGGGCTTTCGTATTATCAACTGATTTTATTTTCTTCATAAATTATGAGCTATTTTATTATCTTGAATACTTGCTTTTGGGGCAAGCAATTTTTTCACTAGTGTCATGTCAAGGATGTTTTTTTAGTTGAAATCCTGACAGAGTCAGTATGACCTTATAGAGTTTTGACTCTGACAGGTTTTAAAAAACTCTGTCAGGTCGACCCGAAACTAGAAGCTTGACTTGACACTAGGAATCAGAAACCTTTAATTGATCTTTCTGATTCTTAGTATAACCACCATTTTGGCAAATAGTAGCTATTGGCTCACCTCCAAAGGTAGTCATCGCACTCTGGGTACTCTTTACAAAATATTCATGTTCCCTTTTGTAAAATATGTGCACATCCTGCATTATTGCATTCCAATAAGTAACATTTTGAGCTGGGTTACCAGATGGTGCAAACATTGTAGGATTAGACGACATATTGATTATAGCCAGACTATTCGTATTCTCAGCTAGTTTTCGTGCAAACTTTTCACTTCCATTTCCTTTGGCTACATCACAACCCTGTATCGTGAAAACCTGAGTATTCAGTTTATTTAATAACTCACGAATAGATTTGGATGTGATAAATGTACCGTCTTTAGTTATTTTGGTATTTTCGGTAGTTGTTCCATCTTTTGCTGATAATGCTCCTGCCCTACCATGTCCGATCCAAAAAATCTTTTCAGCAACTAAATCACCGACTCTTATATCTTCAAGATTATCAATATCGTAACTTTGGGTTTGATTTCCTCGCTTAAATTTCACCTGAACTGCTCTCGAATTTGCACCACCGGCAGCCATCATTTTCTCTGCTTTTCCTCTGTCGTTAGGGTTTACATATAATACTAAATTTGACATTCTATTTCTCTTAAATTATTTGTTATATCTTTAATTATCTATTTCTTAAGATCATAAAACTACTGTGTAACCAGTGGCTTTATAAGGTCGAAAATTCGGATCTTCAGCCAGTCTTCTCATATCTGGCTGTACACTGGCTCCAATTATTGCATCTATTGGCCCCTCGACTGAACACCCCTTTAAATTGGCACTATAGTTTACATTATCAACTTCCACTTGAATTTGATCCACGGTCTGAAATTCCGTTAGTGTGTTTTCAACAATTAATCCACCATAACAGCTAAAAAAAACAATTCGCAAGGGATTAGCCAAACCCAATAATTTAGCAAAGTTCGTTGTATTTAGTTCTTTATTGTTTGTTGACATGAATTTTTTTCCTGATTTGGATCCATGTCCACTATACAATATACCGAGAAAGTCCGCCCCAGCTTGTTCCCTAGCAATAAGTATGTCTTTATAAGCCGCTTTAGGGCCATTTTCTAATACCACATCTATAAACCTTAAGCCTGCATTACGAGCTCGAGTTGCAGCTTGTTTACCTTGGTCATCATTATTATGAAGTAAAATCCACATAAATATTTCTCCTTTTAAATTTTATATATGTTAAATCATTGTTATAGGCTTTCTTTCATCTGCCCTGAGCATTTTGTCGATGGCTTGCCTATAACTTAATATTTCATCTTATTTTTCGTTAATACAGTCATGAAAATAATCCTAAAGCCCTTTTATAAAAGTGTTTAAAAAATGTACTTTATTGTAATTACTCAGGCACACTAATTAAAACTAACAGATAAAATTTTAATACTTTATAGTTTTCTCGCAAAAGTCGCAAAGTTTTTTGCAAAGATCGCAAAAGGCTCATAATGTATTAAATGCGGCCTTTGCATATTTTTTTCTTAGCGTGCTCTGCGTGAAACTATCTTTTCAAATAACTATATATCAATATTATAATATACTTGAGTAGTTAGGCTTTATTTAATTCTTTTTCACTAAAGCAGCAATAAAATCATACACATAACCCTTACTAGAAACTATTTTATGTATATCTAAATTGTTATCTATTAATATATTACGAAATTCGCTTTCCGTTAATAATTCACGGTAACCTAAATTAAGTTCAGGGTGAACTTCAAAAAAACACCTGGATAATGGGCTATCCAGTGGTACTATTATTATACCCCAACCATTGGCATCCATATTTTTTTTATGAGCATCCATTATTCGGGTTTTATCCTCAAAATGTTCTATAAGTCCAAAACTGCAAACTATATCGAAAGTTTCTTTTATATCAAGGTCAAATACATCACTTTGTATGAATTCAATTTTATGTGACATATCCTGAATTGCTTTAAAAGCTTTAAATGATTCATTACAGGAATCAACTAAACATCCTTCTCCATTGTAATTAGAAAGCAACCACCTGGTAAGAAATCCGGTTCCGGAACCTATTTCAAGGATTTTAATATTGGACTCGAATTCTGTTCCTCTCAAAAGAGATTTCATAAACGAATTAAATACTAAACCAAACTGACTATTCTTTTCGCTTAGATGGTCTCTTAATTCATTAAATATTTTGAGTATATCAATATTATCAGATGAAAAATCAGTTTCATTTTCAAAGAATTTTTTCCAATCAAAACTATCCTTATCATCTGTAATAGTGCTATAATTCTTAGTAATAAACATTAGCCGTCTTATTTTAAATATTTATCAATTAATGCAGTGATATTTACTACAGAACTAAAATTTTGAATATCCATATCATGTTCTTCTATTTCCACTTTGAACTCAGATTCGAGGTAATTTAAAAGCTTCATTGCAAAAAGAGAATTAACAAATCCCATTTCAAAAATATTGTCTTGATCTGTGAATGTTACATCTTTTTCGAATACCATTAAATTTTGAGTAATAAATTCTCTAATTTTAGTTTCAGTTCCCATTTGTTTTATTATTAATTTGTATATTAATTTTACTTTATGACCTTAATGTTTGTTTGACTAAGGGGCTGTTCAAAAACTCTTTGTGTAACTTTGTGAGTCCTTAGTGTCCCTTTGTGGTATAACTTAAAAGACTATTACCTAGTACCAGACTCTGACAGGTTTAAAAAAAACTCTGTCAGGTCGATCCGACAATTAAAGCTTGAGTTGACACAAGGCTTTGGCTAAGTAATTAGCCGTGCCACGGTTAACTAATATAGATAACATGAAATTATAATCAACTTGCTGATTATTAATAAATCCGTACCACGCTATCATACACAATTAATTATTAACCATTTGATTATCTATAAATTCCGACAAAGACTGTATCGTTGTGTATTCAAACATATGAATAATCTCAATTTGCTTTTCGAGCGTTTCCTGAATACGACTATTTACTTTTATCATGTTTAATGATGTACCTCCAATTGTAAAAAAATTGTCGTAGATACCCACCTTCGCAATATTCAATTCTTCTCCCCAAATTTCAGAAATGATTTTCTCGGTTTTACTATTTGGAGCAACATATCCTTCCGTAACTTCCTTTGTTTGCCTCATCGATAGCAACTCAGAAGTATCTATCTTACCATTTATGGTCAAAGGAATCTTATCTACCTGGTAAATCTCAGATGGTATCATATATTCAGGGAGATACTGACTAAAATGATCGGACAATTCCTTTTGGTCAATTTTAGACTGAGCCATCACACAAACAATAATATTTTCATTATCATTAATTACAATGGCCTTACAATCATCAATATCTGCAAAATTTTTAGCTGTATTTTCGATTTCCCCTAATTCTATTCTAAATCCTCTTATTTTGACTTGCTCATCCAAACGTCCCAAAAATAAAATACTTTCAGAATCTATCCATTTTGCTCTATCGCCTGTTTTATACAATTGCTGTTCGCCATTATTCGAATGATGAATATATCTTTCATGTGTTGCTTCTGGTTTATTTATATAACCCATGCTAACACCACTACCTCCTATAAGAATCTCGCCTTCAACACCCTGTGCCATGATACCTCCAAACTTATTACAGATATACACCTTGGTATTGGCTATGGGTTTACCTATGGCTACACTTTGATATTCCAAATATGCATCTCGCTTAAATTTATATATTATGCTTCCAACTACTGTTTCGGTTGGGCCATATTCATTGTATATTTCAATATGATTTCCAAAAATATCCAGAACCGAATTGGCCAAATCAGTTTTAAGATCCTCTCCTCCAACAATAATTTTTTTGATATTCGAAGTGAAATCAGAATTATTTGAAGTAGGTTTATACTTATATAATTGAATCAAATACCGAAGATGAGAAGGTGTAACTTTAATAATATCGACTTGATTCTCTTTTAATATTTTCTCCAATAAAAAAGCACTGTTCTGTTTGGCTTCGTATATTTTTATTTTATTACCACTCAGTAAAGGAGTAAAAATTGATGTTACCGTTAAATCGAATGAAATGGATGTAAACAATGGAAAAGTAATCTCATTGTTTCCAATATAATGATCAATAGCCCATAAAGCATAATTTAAAACCCCTTCTTGCTTTATAATTACCCCTTTGGGAATACCTGTCGAACCTGATGTATAAATTACATAAGCTGCATTTTCTTTGTTGTAATTTATTTCAGGTAAAGCTTCATTCGCGGCATTAAAATCTATTTTCTCAATGTTAAGTTTATTGCATTCTATATCTACTTTATAGGACTCATTATCAACGATAACAATCTCTACCTTACTATCCTTAACAATATATTTAATTCGTTCTACCGGATAATCTCTATCCATTGGTAAGTAAGCTGCTCCTGCTTTGAGAATACCAAGAATAGAAATAATAAAATGGATACTTCTATCTAAATAAACCGCACAAATATGATTTGTACCAAGCCCGTTTTTATTCAATACTGCTGAAAAATGATCTGATCTTTTTCCCAGTTCTTTATATGTAATAAATAAATTATCCATTATTACAGCTATCTTATCGGGCAATTGGGCTACTTGTTTATTAAAATAGTCTACTATAGAATCATCACCGATTGCTTTATTGGTATTGTTAAATTCGAATAAAAACTCTTCTTTTTGTTCTTTCGATATTAAATCAATTCGACTAATATCTGAAGAAAGATCGTTTAAAATATTTGTAGTTAAAGTGGTAAAACATTCCCATATTTTATCAATCGCTGTATCTGTAAAAGCTTGATTTTTATATTCGATTGTACACTCTATTTCATCCTGTTTTTTGTTAAAACAAAATAATAAATTTGGAATATCTCCTAAATAAGACTTAGAATGTATGTTCTCCAATAAAATTCCAACATTTCGAACATCATTTAAAGGAGTAATGTTAGCAGATGCTTTTTTAATTAAATCTTTAAGTGGGAAATTCTGATGTTCTGTTGAAGTACTAATTTCTTTCCACACAGATAACAAAAAGTCTTTAAATGAAATATTTGCTTTTATTTCGCTTTGGTAAACCAATATATAGTTTAATAATTTCTGATTTGTATTTTGCTGAATTACAGGAGATAATAATAAAATACGAGGACTGTTAAAATAATTAAATAATAACAAATTGGTAATTGAAGCAAGAAATGTAAAAAGCTTTAAATCAGACTTATTACATATAGAATTAATTTTTCCGGATAATGAAGAAGGTAAAGTATATCTTTTTTGATTTATACTATTCTTACCCTCATACCCGGAATAAAATATTCCTATGTTCGCATCTTTGGAATCAAAAAGCTTGTTTTCCCAATATTTTTCAATCTTATTACTCATTCACATTATTTTTTTTCATTTTAAACCCTGATCAAAATTGAAAATCATCACTTTCATTAAGAAATGCATTCTCCTCAATGTCATTTAAGTTCTTGTCTATGGCTATATCTTCTATTTGAATGTTATTGTTCTCTACAACAGCATTTATAACTTCTTTGAAATTAAACAATAGCTGTAAAATCGTTTCCTTTTTATATATCTTGGTACAATAATCGAATCGAATATTCAATCCTTCCATTTTTTCTTTAATGGTAATAATGATATCAAAATTTGTTTTATGGATATTTTGATCATAAGGACTAAGAATATCATTATCCAAACCACCAATTTCATCCTTATTTTCATAAGTAAATAAGGTGTTGAAGAATGGAGTCATCGCCATGTCTCTTTTGGTATATTTTTTCTCAACAAGGCGCTCAAAATGAAATTGTTGATTATTGAAATAATTTAATACTACTCTTTTTGTTTCTAATAAATGTTCCCGGAATCCCAAGTCTTTATCCACAGAACTTTTAATCACCAATAAGTTTATAAACTGCCCCATTACATTTTCCAAATCCGGATGATTTCTCCCATGCACTATAGTACCAAGGCTTACTTCACCGGTATCTGTTTTTTTCGAATACAAGATATTAACGATTGACAGAAGAAGGATATAAAGAGAAAGTTTATTGTCTGCAGCAATTTTTTTCAAACTATCCAACTGATTATTTTCAATCAATTCGAATACAGATGCACCTTCGTAACTTTGTATTGCAGGTCGTTTAAAATCAAATGGGATATGGCTGTATTCAGGATTTTCATCGAACTGATTAAACCAAAATAATTCTTGTTTTTTATAGCTTTGGCCAGATACAAATTTTTGTTCCCAATTTGAATAATCTTTATATTGTAACAACAAACCGGGGAGCTTTTGCTTATTGTAAAGAGCTATAAATTCGTTTTGGAATATGCCATTAGATAAACCATCTGAAATTATATGATGCATATCTAATAAAAGAAAGTTTTTATTACTTGTGGTATTAATAATTCGAACTCTCAATAAATTATCCTTCAATAAATTAAAAGGTTTTTCAAAATCAGATATTTCTTTTGCAATGTCCTTCACCCCAGTAATAAATTCGATCTTTAAATCGATTTTATCATGAATTACCTGTACTGGTATTCCATCTATAATCCGGAATGAAGTTCTTAAATTTTCATGTCGTTGAAGTATGATATCGAAAATAGATTGCACTTTTTCCAGAACAATTACAGACATAATTTCAAAAGCACTTAACATATTGTAGCCAATATTATCTTTAAATGTATTTTGAATAATAAATAATCTTTTCTGAGCAGATGACAGCGGGTAATAATCTTTCTTTTCTACTTTAACAATGGAATCAATTCTTTTTTCACTTCCTTCTGTTATCAGTTCCGAAAGTTTTTCTATTGTATCATAATCAAAAATGGTATCAATGGACAAGTCTACATTAAATCTCTTTTTTATTTTATGTAATAAGGAAATTATCTTTATTGAATTACCTCCAAGCATAAAAAAACTGTCATTAATACCTATCTTCTTCCAATCTGATTCCAATACTTCGGCACATATTTTAGCCAAATTTACCTGTAGTTCATCTCTAGGAGGAGCATATTCAAGCTCAGATATTATGCTATCGGGAAGTAATTTAACATCTACTTTCCCATTCAATGTCAATGGAATTTTATCAATTTTAATAAAAATATCCGGGATCATATAAGCCGGTAGCTTAGCTGACAAATAAGCTTTTATCTTAGATGCGTCTATTTCTTTTTCATTATGAGGAATATAATATGTGAATAATTGTTTTTCCTCTTTTTTGTTTGTGCGAGGTACAACAATAACTTCTTTGATTGAATCATGCTCTCTTATATTTCGCTCTATCTCCCCTATCTCAACCCTAAATCCTCTTATTTTAAATTGATTATCGATTCGTCCTAAAAACTCAATATTTCCATCGGTTCTCCATTTGGCATAATCACCTGTTCTGTAAAATCGTTTATTTATTAGTTTAGAATCATCAATAAACTTTTCCTTAGTAAATTCTTCGTTTTTCAAGTAGCCCCGTGCTAAACCTGTTCCTGCAATACACAATTCACCCATTACGCCAATCGGTACATGTTTGAATTGTTTATCCAGTATCATCAAGTTTATATTATCTATTGGTTTACCAATTGGTACTTTCCCATATGTCAAATCACTTTGGCAATCATAATAACTAACATCGACAGTTGCTTCTGTGGGACCATAGAGGTTTATAAGTTTTGCTCCTGTTTCTTTGGATATTAAATCATGAAAATTATTGACATGAAAGGCTTTTAACTCTTCGCCACTTGAAAAGACATATTTAAGGCTCTTCAATATTTGTATATCCTTACAAAAAGCCAAAGAATCCAAGAAAACAGATAGCATCGAAGGAACAAAATGCATGGTAGTTACTTTATCCTTTTCAATGGTTTTAAGTATAAGATCCGGATTTTTCTCTCCATCGACAGGCAATAAGCTAAGCGTTGATCCTTGTAAGGCCCACCAAAATAATTCCCATACAGAAACATCAAATGTTATTGATGTTTTTTGAAGAATCACATCGTTTACTCCAATAGGATATCGATTTTGCATCCAATTAAGCCTGTTTACCAAGGCCTGATGTTCAATCATGACACCTTTGGGATTGCCTGTAGAACCTGAGGTGTAAATTACATATGCCAGGTGGTTAGGCTTTATATCTTTTAATATATTGTGCGAATCTCCTGTATAAATATCAGGTTTTCTTAAATCAATACACTCTATATCTGTGCCGGTAAAATGATCTATCTGCTTTGTAGTTAAAATAATTTTAGCATCACATTCATTTACCAAAAAAAGCATTCTTTCCTTTGGATACTTCGTATCGATAGGAAGATAAGCTCCCCCGGCTTTTAAAATTCCAAACAAGCCAATAATTAATTCAAAAGATCTCTCAGCAACAATAGGCACTACCATATCGGAAGAAACACCTTTAGCCTGTAATAAACGCCCTAATTGATTTGCCTTTTCGTTCAATTCCCTGTAAGAAAGTTCTTCTCCATTATATTTTAAAGCACATTTATCGGGAGTTCTTTCAAGCTGATTTTCAAATAAATCAATAACAGATTTATTCTTCGGAAAATCTTTATCGGTATTATTAAAATCAGAAAGAATAAGTTTCTTCTCGCTGTCTGCAAGAATGTCAATATCCTTAATCCTTTTTGTATAATTATCTTGAAAGTTATTTATATTCTGCACATAATTTTGACAGAAATAATGGATTTGTTGCAAATCCATACCTTCACTTCTCGAATAAACATCAATACAAAAATCTTCCCCATTTTCCTTCAAAATCATTAAGATATTGAACTTCTTGAAAACTTCTTTATTCCCTGAGAAAAGTTTTTCTGATACCAATGCTATATCAAATAATTCTATATTTTTCAGCCCTTCCCTCAGACAAAGTTTTTCATAAATTTTCTGAAAAGATGGGTATGGATGATTGTTATCGTCTATATAGGATTTTTTTACGATGCCAAGCACATCACTCAACAATAAATTTTCATCTATATGTTCTCGTGAAATAAGATAATCGCTGTTTTCAGCATTATTACCAAAGAAAACAGAGCCTACAGAAAAATCTCCTTTCCCTGAATATAAAAAGAGCTGGTATTTTAATATCGATAATAATATAATATAAGTTCCTACATCCGAATTATTACTAATTCTTTTTAACATGGAAATAGTATCCTTTGGCAATTGATAAGTATTACCTAATACCAAATCATTACCATTATTAAAATGAACTGTATTAGCTAAAACGCCTTTATTATCTAACCCCGACAAGCGCCTTAACCAATACTCTTCTGTAACTTTGGTTACAATATCCATGAACTTATACTATTTAAAAAATTTAAACATTAAAAGTTATATCGATGCTATTACTTTCATTTTGTTTACTAAAAGCATCTATCTGTAATTCTTTTATTTTGACTTGAGTGTCATTCAAAATACAATCCACTAAATCTGTGTACCATTTTGTCATAAATAAAATCGTGTCTTCATTGAAAATAGCAGCATTATATTCTATTGTAAAATCTATCTGATCTGGTTTTTCATCAGCCAATAATGATAAATCGAACTTGTTATTATTTTCATAATAAACCGGTGTTAAACTCACCGTTTCTGATTTAATATCAGGCAAATTAAAATTATCCCACATAAAGAATAAGTCAATTAATGGGTTTTGACCAACCACTCTTTTTATTCCCAACTTATCAACCAAAATATCAAAATCATACTCTTGGTTTTCCAAACAATTAAAGGTGTTTTGTTTTACTTCCTTAAGAAAATCCCCGACCTGTTTTTCCTGCGCCGGATTATTCCTAAGAGCAAGTGTATTAATAAACAAACCTACGATATCAGAAAGATCATCATGAAGTCTTCCTGCTACCGGAATCCCAATTACAATATCCTCCTGGTTACATAATTTAGAGATAAACACATTCGTTATACCTAGCATCAAGATAAACAATGACATATTGTTATCTTTTGCAATTTGGTTCAACTTATCGGTTTGAGTTTTATTAATAATAAAGCCTGCTTTTTGAGGGATGAAATTATTTTCAACATTCGCATTATCAACAGGCAATTTAAGTCGGTTATAAGAATTTCTATATTGATCCAACCAAAATTCTTCTTGTTTCTTAAATAAATCGCTACCTTTTCTATTAAGACTATTCTCTGAGAAATCTTTGTATTGATATTTTAGTTGCGGTAATTCAATATTCGATAAACACTTGATAAAATCATTAACCAGAATTTGCATTGATAAAGCATCTGTAATAATATGATGTATATCAAAAAACAGGTATTCTATCTTTCCTTTTAATTCAACAAGCATCACTCTGAATAAAGGAGATTCGTTTAAATTAAAAGGTTTTACGAATTCCTCTTTTAAAGTCATTATATCTATTTGATCGTGCTTTAGGCAATCGATTTTAATTTTAAGCTGATCCAGAATTTTTTGTACCGGACGATCTTCATTCATAACAAATACGGTTCTAAGACTTTCGTGTCTTTCGACCAATTTGTTAAAAATTGATTCTATCGTATTTATATCTAAACTCCCCTCTATTTTTAATATGAGCGGGATGTTATATGCAATGGTATTTTTTTGTTTTTCCTGAATAAAATATAATCGTTCCTGACCGGATGACAATGGATAAAAATCTTTTGAAACTGCTTTCTCCAATGATTTAAATGTGCTTTTGCTTTTCTCCTCTAAATTTTTAGCAAAACATTTAACGGTAGGGTATTCAAAAACATCAATAATTGGAATTTTAACATTAAATTCTTTTTGAACTTTAGATATTATTATTGTAGCATTTAAGGAATGTCCTCCTGACTCGAAGAAATTATCGATACTACTTATTTTAGATTCTTCTATATTCAAAACTTCGCTCCAAATAGAAACCAACCTTCTCTCTGTATCGGTTTTTGGAGAAACATATTCGTTAAAGGAACTTATCTTTGGTTCAGGCAATCTACCGTAATCAAGTTTACCACTTTGATTTTTAGGAAATTCACCTATTTCCATTAAAATAGAAGGAATCATGTAATCCGATAATATTTCCTGGAGATGATCTGTCAAATCGCCTATCTCTTTCCCATTTTTAGAAACATAATATCCAATAAGCAGACTCTCATTGGCATGATTCATTTTTGTAATAACTAAAGCATCCATAAGCATTGGATGTTTCTTCATACATTCTTCAATTTCACTAAGTTCGATTCGAAAACCTCGAATTTTTACCTGGTAATCTTTTCTACCAAAATATCTTATGGTATCATCGTCAGACCAACTAGCAAGATCACCCGTTTTATACATCAAGGTATCTTCTTTAAACGGATTCTTTATAAAACTATCTCCTGTTAAAACAGGTTCATTCAAATACCCCTTTGCCAATCCTATCCCCGAAATATATAATTCGCCGCAAATTCCTTTAGGTACTGGGTTTAAATCTTTATCAAGAATGTATATCGTATTATTGTTTATTGGATTTCCTAATATATTAGAATCATCCTGTGCATAATTAAGGTTTGCAATTGAAGTAACACTGGTTTCGGTTAAACCAAACTCATTAATGATTTTAAGTTTAGGATAACATTCTCTAATTCCTGCCTTTAATTCTTCGTCGGTTTTCTCACCAGCTAAAACAACAAACCGGAGACTCTCAAGTTCTCTTTCTTTTTGATTGTTAAATATACTCTCGAACAATCTAGGAATAAGACTAGTATTGCTTACTCCTGTTTCTTTGATCAAGGAATTTAAATACGATAATTCAAGCATGTGTGTCTCAGGTACCATAATTAACTGTCCACCAGTAAGTAAACTGGTGAAAAAATTAGAATAGAAACCATCAAAACTATAGGACAGCAATTGTAAAGAAATATCCTTCTCATTATATTCATATGCTTCTCTTCTCCATTGAACATAATTTATCAAACCTGAATTTCCTACAAGAACTCCTTTAGGATAACCCATTGAACCGGAAGTATAAATTACATAAATAGGATCTTCTTTGGAATAAGGCAAATCAAGATTGCCATTACCAAGTTCTTCAATTTTATCACAAACAGAAATAATCTTTATATTTTCTATTTGATTCTTAATTTCATCGGCAGTTGATTCCACTCTTTTATCGACTACAAGAAACTCTGCATTGCAATCTTTAAGCATATGTTCCATTCTTGTATTTGGAGTTTCTGCAGCTATCGGCAAATAAACACCCCGAGCTTTCAAAACCCCCAGAACACTTATTGCGACTTCAATTCCCGGATACATCAACAGGCCAACAGTACTTCCTTCTTTCAATCCTTCTTTTCTTAACTGATAAGCCAAATTATTTGCTTTATCATTTAATTCCTTATATGTAATATTGAGTTTCTTTTCAGTAATAATATCACCACTACTTTTTCCAAATTGATCCATGGAAACAGCATTGTTATTTGGAAAGCGCTCAACTATATCTTCAAACCAACTTACAATATTTTCATGATCCAGGGCTTGGGTAAGTCCCGTATTTTTATTGAAAAGATAATCTTCTTTTTCTTTTACCGTGATAAGTGAAATACCCTTTAACTGTTCATTTATATTACCCAGGGATTTTTGCATAAAGGCATCGAAATGACTATAGAATCTATCGATGGTTGATTTTTTATATAATTTAGGACTATAATTAATCGAAAGTTTGATATCGTCATTTATCCTTTCGAATGCGAATAGTAAATCAAGTTCTAAATGATCGATATAGCTTTCACTTTGAATATTCTTCAATAAAACAGCATTGTTAAACAGAAAATGACCATTCCCTGAATTATTCATTGATAAAGAATCAATGGGGAAGTTTTGGTGTAATACTGCATTTTCCAGATTATCCTTTGATAAAATAATCACATCCTTGAAAGTAGCATCGTCATTAATGACATTTCTAATAGGTAAAATCTTATTTATAAAATCCCCGTCAACTTTTTGTTTATATATGGAAGTTCCAATGGTGATATCGTTATTTCCTGTATACTTTTTAAGAAGTGAGGTAATTCCTGTAATCAATATCATTAATAAACGATAATCTGATTCATTAGATAACCAGAAAAGTTTTTTTGATATTTCCTGACTAAGAACAAACTCTTCAATTAGATACTTTGAAGATAAATCTACCTCGTCGATCACATCATAAGGTATAATATTTCGTATTACTCCATCAGAAAATTTAGAATACCAGAAATCTCTTTCTTTTTCGTATTTATTAGTGGATGTAGTAGAATGACTTGAGCTTTCTTTTTGTGTCATTTTGATATATTTTAAAATTGCTATTTTATATTTATAGTTCGTTAGGTTTCAGTATTCGATTGAAATTAAAAACTTTGGCAAAGCTAGTTTACTTAAATCATATATCTAATTATCAGCAGCTTGGCTATTTATGAAATTCAACTTTGCCAAAGATTAACAAAGTATTGTTTTATCCGGGAAATAAATTGATAGTTAAGTCAACGATGTTTTTTCAGTTGAAATCCTGATAGAGTCAGAATGACCTGTCAGGTCGATCTAAAAATTAAAATCTCCTTGATCCTTCTCTTTTTGTTCGGCTAATTGCCCTTCAATATTAAGTTGGTATTTTGTTAAAATCGATCTATCGCAACGTTCCAAAAACTGATGTGCCAATTCACTATCCATAAATAGTTGTGTGGTAGGTCTTGAGATAGTATGACTGTTGTGTGATTTTTCAAATTCGCTTAGAAATACAATTCGTATTTCTTCACCAGTGGGTTTAAATATGGAAAATAATTCATCAAAAATGTCCTGTATTAATTTTGAGTCATAATTCAGTAGATTTTTTGTATCGAATTTATTTATCAAGTTTAATAAAAAGTTTATTTCTCCTGTTTCCTCAAAATACAAGGTGATCGTGTTTCGATATGTGATGAATATATAATTAAATATTCTCATTAGTAAGAATATCTTTTGAGATTCCTCTTCCGAAATTGTATTTGGACGAAACAAGGTCATATCAGCCGGATTATCGCTATTATCCACATACATTCTTTTAAGATTCGTGATATAATCATCGAAATTTCTCGTACTAATATTTATATCATAACTTTCTGGTTTAAAGAAATATAAAGAACCCGGGTCGGTAGAGAAATTAGAGTACTCAATTTCTACCATTCCATTATAACTTGCCAATAAATGTAAAATATACTCTATCGTAGATAAAATTGTTTCTTTAGAATCCCCTGAGAGATAGTATCCAAAAAATATTTGCGCTTTAATATTTTGCTTGCTTTTAATATGTGATAAACACTCTTCAAGCTGGGTGTTTGAGAAATAAATCTTATTGTCTTTATTTTTTTTCCTTAGTAACTCATTTGAAGTTTCAGGAGAAATCTCAAGAACCGATTGTTCGCAACAAGCTGAAATTTGATCAATTATATTAGCTGAAGGCAATCTCCATGCACCATACACCACATATATGGGTAAATCAAGCTTCTTAATTTCCTGAAACAAAAGTTGATAATATTCATCGCTTTCTTTACACTCTAAACTAAAATAATAAACTCGAAATCCATAAGAATAAGATTCTTTAATTGATTCAATTACTGAAGATATACTTCTAAAGAATACATTACTTCTATTATTTATCTTTTCTTGAGCTACACTATTTCCACCGCAATACGCACATGAATTTTCACATCCCCTGCCTATTTCCAGTAAATACATTGGGTGTTCACTAATTGGTTTGAAATGCGAATAGTAATTCGATAAATCTCTATAGAACTCCCAATTTTTTAGTAAATCAAATTTTGCAAAAGTATAATCTTCTACATCCTGAGATGAAGCAATATAATCCGTTTTATTATCGATAACATTACCGTTTTCTCTCCATACTAAATTAGAAACGCTCTTTAAATCAAGGTTTACTTCAGTCTGTTCCTCCTTTAGATTTTCACTTAATACTTTACATAATTCCAGTAATGGTTTCTCTCCATCTCCTTTAATTATTGCATCGAAATAGTCGTATTCTGTTAATAACTCAGAATAAAATAAGCTTGCAGAAAATCCACCCAGGAAAATAAAAATTGAACTATTCTTTTCTTTAATGTATTTTGCTGTTTCCAGAATAGCCAAACTTTGGTTTATCCAATGACAATCAAACCCAATGGCATTGATATTGTTAAAGTCCAAAATATCGTCCAGTGAATCAGTTTCAATATCTGAATGAATTACCTCTACATCGTAATTTTCCTTATTCAAAGCCTCTGCCAACATGAGTAAACCCATGGGCATAAAAAACATATTCTTTTGTGCTTTATCATTAAGATTCACAGGGTTATTATTTCCACAGTGAATTAATTTTACGATAAATTTATTTCTATGAGTCATGATTAATTATACTTGTTGCTATTTAATTAGTTCTACTTTAACAGATTAGACAGAATTAAGATTTTTCATCTTTTTTGCCCCAAACCCTAAAGGGAGAAAACTGAAAAATCATCCTGTTCCCTTTATGGAGCAAGGGTAAAAACAGGTTGATTTTGTATAAAAGTTAAATCTGTCATAGTAGAATAAGTTAAAAATTAAAATCTTCTTTATCATCAGGTGAAAATGTAGCTTCAATCGTTTTTTTCTCGTTTTTTTCTTTTTCTTGTTTAACAAGTTTATTATACCCGTCAATCCCATTATATAATTGATAAGTAGAACTATTCAACTCGTCCATATGATTTTTATCCATCGATTTTTGAGCAAAACGATCGCAATAATTACATTCACTACAAATGTTTTTACAGAATTCAGGATCTTTTTTAAATCGTTCTATGTAACCATCCAATTTCTTATTGTCGATAAAAGGATGATATGAATTGATTGGGGAAAAAAGTGTTAATAAGTCATATAAGTTGCCTTCGTATTCTTCTTTAAAGTATGCTTCGATAGATTTTGCAGGATCGCCATTATACACATTATTCCTGCCTTGGAGCTTAAAATGATGAATTCCAATATCTTCATATAAATTTAAATCTTCAGGTCTAATCCAATTTAAACGAACCATATTCTTAAGTTCCATTGTTTTTTGCATTGTACACCTATGGAAATAATAATTGTCAACGTCTTGATTATTATTAGAATGTGATTCATGATTATAATGGAAGATCTTATAAGGACAATTCTTATAACAAACGCTGTTTACAATTATTTCTACTCCATCTCCAAAACATTTTGATATGGCTCCGAGTAATGTAAAATTACGGTTAATATCAGTATTTGGCACTAACCTTTTCGCTCCCATTTTCTTATAAAACAGGGCATTATCAGGTGAAATAACATTAGAAATAGCTGAAACTTTAATTTCAGTTTCCGGTAATATCTCCTTTACTAATTCAATTAATGATGGTAATGCTATTGTTAGTGATTTAATATTAATATTATCAAGTTTATAAAAGAAATCCTTCAATTCTGCCATTCCTTTTTCAGTAAATTCAGAATTAGCCATACAAGCAGTATTGAATGTATAGTTGAATTTAATCCCCCTATCCTGAGAATATTTAACATATTTCTCTAAATCAGCAAAATCGGTTTTTGGTAATAATTTAATACTTCGACCCGACCCCGTATATGCGCCTACCGTGATTTGCCCATAAGTTTCGGAAACTTTCGATCCTGAAAACTTGTTGTTTAGCTCAACATATTTATCAATAGTTTCAGTTTTAAAATCAGCAGGTAAAGAGAAATATTTCATAATTAATAATTATTTGGTCGGATTAAATTGAATACATCAATATTAAAATGCAAAATCACCATTTGAGTCATCCTTGATAATTGCAGCTTCTATTCGATCCTCAATACCACGAACTGTATCAGTAAAATTATGACTATCAAGCTCCAAGGTAGAAGGAACTGCATTTTTATGCAATCTTTTCCAACGGAGATCTGCATTATATTTTTCATATGAATAATACGGATTTTTGATACCGAGCTTATCACAATGTTTAACGAATCTTAAAAGCCTTTCAAAAACCGTGTTTCTATTTGGCTCAAGATCAATTTTCCATCTTGTACAAATAAGATGCTCATTATATTTTTCAGGATAAATAAGGCTTCTATTTTCAGACCAGATGTCACCCGAATTTTGTCCCGTATGCATATAATTAAACACATGTGGTTCTATTTGCCAGAAATTATCTTTTGATTCTTCAATAAAATTAAGGGTTTTAATAAAATCTTCTTCTGTTTCTCCCGGATGACCAATTACAAAATAACCTGTTGTTTTGATACCTACTTTCGCAAGGTTATGTAAAGTTTGTTTTGATTGCTCTACAGTAATCCCTTTTTTCATATCATCAAGCAATTTTTGCGATCCACTCTCCAAGCCCATTCTTACCCTATATAATCCTCCCTGTCTCCATGTCATGCATTTTTCATAGTCGCACGAATCTTCAGATACTCTTAAATAACCATCATAGTATATTGGCAATTTTGTTTCAATTATGGCTTTCGAAAAATCATCTATTGTATGATTTAACATTACATCTAACATGAAAAAATAACCGGGTTTATATTCTTCATAAGACTTCACTATCTCATTCACTGCCAATGATAAATCTCTCTTTTGATATTCACCCCAAAATGATTTTTCGTTACAAAAGCTACATTCATTTGTACAACTTAAAGAGGTATAACTCGCAATTGTTGAGTATTTTGATAAATCAAAATCAGATAAATCCGGTTTTACAAAAGAATTTATGGTCATTATTTTCTCGTTCAAATCCTCTTGACAAATTACTTTTTTATCTTCAGGCAATTCTCCACGCAAATATTTATATAAGGCACGTTCGCTTAATCCTATAAAAATTTTATCAAATAGATTTCCGGTTCTTTTAATGAACATTTCAAAATCCGGAGTTTCTTGTCTGAGTTCACCTGCAAACATGCTACCTCCAAGAATAATTTTAGTATCAGGCCTTATTTTTCTTACCAGTTCACTTAAAAATATGGTTGCAGGGAAATTACCGCTGTGAAGTGAAAATCCTATTATTTCCGGATCATATTCCTTCATCAAAGACAAGAAATATGTTTCCAATTTAGTATAAAAAGAATCTATAATCTTATTAAGATTAATGATTTCCTGGTTTGATGGAATATATAAGTAAATTGAATCAAATAACAATCCTGCCAGATGAATATAATCCTTCTCAACTTTACAATTCAAGTGAGCCATTAAATGAAGTCGGAAAACATCATGTCCATTATCGTAAAAATTCCCGTGTAACTCATCCGGAATATATTCTTTTGCGTGATTAAAATAATCTTCGTATATATTTTTAAACTGAGTTTCAACATTTGCATCTATTGTCACAACATTATTATACCCATTCATATTCAAATAGGTTTTAAGTCGTGCGATACCCTGTGGCGGAATTAAAGGTGCCCAAAAGGGTAATTGCATCATTAAAATTCTTGTATTTTCGGATACCATGTTTTTATTCATCGCTAAGATATTTTACAAGGTTGATATACTATTGTTTTATATTTAAAAAAAACCTTTATATTTTATTTGCTCGAAAGTAAGAACAAAAACTATTGTCAAGTCAAGCTTTATGTTTCGGGTCTGCCTGACAGAGTTTTGAATTCGCCAAGCCGCTTCAAGCGGCTAGGCGAATATGAATATCTCATTTAGATCTGTTAGGTCATTCTGACTCTGTCAGGTTTTCAACTAAAAAAGCATCGTTGACATAATATAAGCTCTTTTGTTTCCGCTCAAACCTGAAATTAAAATCTAAAATCAGAATCCGGATTGGAAATTACAGGAGCATCTACCGTTATCTTATTAGAATCAATAATAATATCTTTAATTAAAATTGATTTATCTTCTAAAACCTGGTTCAAGATAAGGAGATAATTTTCTGCAAATAATTCGATAGCCTCTTCTGTGTAATCTTTTGTCCTATATGAAAGTTCGAAGGAAACATTCCCCTTCTTTTTTATAGCATCTATTTGTAAATTGTTTTGTAAATCCTTTTTATCAATGTCTTTTTGAACTAATTTATTTGTACCGTTTTGATCTTTTAAAATGAATTTATTTTCATTATCCTTTATTTCGTTATACACGAAAACGGCATCAAGTAATATATTTCGTTTAAATTTTTCCTTTATCTTAAGACTCCAAACGATGTTTTCAAATTGAAACATATCATTCTCCAAATTACTCATCACCTCATTTTTCAAATCTAAAAGGTAATTAGAATATTCCATATCTGGTTCAATATGGCTTTTCATTGGCAACATATTTACAAATAAACCAATGGTATTTTGAAATTTAATGCCGGGTCGTGTAGAAACCGGAGATGTAACAATAATATCTTTTTGGTTACAATATTTACTTAGTAATACTTTAAAAATGGATAAAAGAAATACATACATTGTTGTATTCGAACTTTTAACAAATTCGCTTAGTATTATAGATTTATCAAGGTCAAGTTCGAATCTTTTAATTGCGGCTTGGTCTTCAATCTGAATAGAATCTTCTCTTTTCGGAAGGTTTAATTCATTAATTCCATCTGAAAATTTACTTAACCAATACTTTTCCTGTTTTCTTAATGCATCATTATTTACTGTATCATTTTGCCAATATGCAAATTCCTTATACTGTAGTTCTGTTACTGCTAATTTCTTACCAGAGTATAAATCAATAAACTCTTGAATTAATATCTTATATGATGCTTCATCAGCAATTATATGATGCACGTCAATTACCAATAAATAGTTAAACCCGGCATCATCAGAATCTATAATTTTAAATAAGCCTACCCGTAAAAGTGGAGCAACACTAATATCAAATTTTGTAATAAAATCTTCAATAACTCCATCGATTTCGCTATTCTTTATTAATCGTGATTTGAGTTTTATATCTGCATTATCATCAACAATCTGAACAATATTGTTATCTATCACTTGAAAAGAGACTCTTAAACTTTCATGTCTTTGTATAAGTATATTGAAAATTTCTTCTATTTTCTTCTCATTTGCTTCACCTTTTAATTTAAAAGCGATCGACATATTGAAAGAAGTATCATCTTGCATTGCTTGTAGTGCAAATAACCTTTTCTGGGTTGAGGAAGCGGAGTAGTATTCTCTTTTTTCGACAGATTTTTGAATGAAAGACTTATCTTCTATTTTCTTCTTTCCAACAGTTAAAATCTTATTAATGGATTGCTTATTAAAGATATCTGAAATGGACACATCCATTCCAAGTTCTTTTTTTATCCTTAAAACTAAAAGTGTAGCTTTTATTGAATGCCCACCCAGCTCAAAGAAGTTACTCTCAAGCCCAATTTTACAAACATCAACGCTTAAAACATCACTCCAAATCTTCACCATCTCCTTTTCTTCACTTGTAACAGGCATGCTTAAAGACTTCTGAGAATTTACAGTTGGTTTAGGTAACAATCTCCTGTTTATTTTCCCATTTAGGGTAAGTGGCAGGGAATTCAAGCGGACATAACGCTGAGGAACCATATAATAAGGTATTTTCCCCGATAATTCTTCTATAAGATATTCGCTATCGATTTCAATATCAGAAACATAGTACAAACACAATGCCTTATTTCCCGGGTTAATTTCAAATACGGAAGCTGCAACATTAATGATTCCTTGAATTTGATTAGCTTGATTTTCAATTTCACCTAACTCAATTCTAAATCCTCTTATTTTTACTTGATCATCGATCCTTCCAAAACATTCTAATTCCCCATTTTTATTCCATCGTGCAATATCACCGGTTTTAAATATCTTTTGACCTGATATAAAAGGATTTTCTATAATTTTCTCTTTGTTCGATTTTTCATTTCTCCAATATGCTCTTAAAACTCCTTCACCGCCTATGCACAATTCGCCCGAAGCCCCATTTGGCATTAAATTTCCCGAAGAATCCAATATATATGTCTGGGTATTTAATATTGGTTGTCCAATATTAATTTCCTCATTATTTGTTAATTCACCTATTGTAGACCATACTGTTGTTTCAGTGGGCCCATACATATTATAAATTTTATTCTTGTAACTCTCTTTTAAGGACTTTAATACATTTTCGGGGAACGATTCTCCTCCTATCATTAATATTTTGACAGGCTTTAAACAATCTTTTTGTTCGTCATCTTCTAAGATCATTTGCAACCTTGACGGAGTCATTTGAACTAAATCGACTGCGCTTCTTGCCATCAGTTTACTTAGTAAATGTGTATCCTTCTGCTCTTTCTCGTTTGCAATAATTATTTTCGAAGCTATTAACAATGGAACAAACATTTCAAGAACGAAGATGTCAAATGAAATTGTTGTTAACATTAGCATTCCATGCTCTGGTTCAATTGGAATACGATTTTTTATTGCATGACAAAAATTTATTACGCTGGCTTGTTCTATTAAAATCCCTTTTGGCTTACCTGTAGAACCTGATGTATATATAAGATATGCTAAAGATCCTGGATCAATATCCTTATTTATTTCAAGGTATTCATTTGTTATGCATGGTTCTGAAATATCCAGAATTTTATAATTAGAGTCGGAATTTTCGAAAATATTTTGATTTTTGTCATCTGTAATAATTATTTCAACTTCACTATCTTCTAACATATAGGAAACCCTATCTGTTGGATATTCAGGATCGATTGGCAAATAAGCACATCCCGCTTTTAATATCCCGAGTATTGAAATAATCAATAATTCGTTTCGCGAAACGATTACTCCAACAATATTTTCCTTTACTGCTCCTTTTGATAATAATTGGCTAGCAAGTGCATTTACTCTTTTAGAGATATATCCATATGTAAAGATTCTATCTTCACTTACACATAAAACTTTTTCATTATTCTTTCGAGCAACATTTTCGAACAGCTCTACAATATTTTTTTCTTTGTTTACATCAGATTCTGTATTATTCCATGAATAAAGTAATCGTTCTTTTTCTTCATGAGTCAAAAAATCAAAATTCCCAATTGAAATATCCGATGATTTATATAATAATTGTAAAATGTTTACATATTGATTTAACAATTGATTTACGTAATAAGAAGAATAGTTAGATTTATTATAACTAATCTCCACTTTAAGTTCCTTATGCGTTTTAATCCTTACTGTAATATCATAATTCGTAACTCCATGATCGGTAATTGAATTAATCTCTAAATCAGAATTGGAGTATTTTTTTGAACTAATCGGGTAATTCTCTACGACAAGAATGGAGTTGAAAATTTCCCTATTAATGTTGCAACAGTTTGTAATAATATCGGATAAGGGAACAGATTCAAAATCTGTTCTTTTATCGAGGAACGACTTTAATTCAATTAAGGTTTGAATTATCGTATTCTCAGGTTTAATTTTCGCAATACAAGGTACTGTATTAATATATAATCCGACTGACTCCTGGATACCTAAAATATTTAATGAACGATCTGATACTGTTGTCCCAAAAACAATATTTTTGCCATTATAATTATACTTATATAACAAAATAGCCCAGGCACAATAAAAATATTGAGACAATGTTAATCGATGATTAGCGGTAAATGAATTTAGTTTTTCGTTTAAGTCTTCACTTAACAAAGAATCTACAAGTTCATAATCAGGAGGTGTTTGATTATCAGTATTTTCGAATTGCAAATCAGTATTTGATTTGATTCCTTCAAATTCCTTTTTCCAATAATCTAATGCTTTAATGTTTTTTGACTTCTTTAAATGCGCCACATATTTCCTAAAAACATTCTCCGGCTTCACTAAAGGCTTAAGATTAGGATCTTGTATTAATCCATTATAGTTAGTGAAAAAATCATTTAGAATAATGCCTGTGCTCCAGCCATCATATAAAATATGATGATTACTAACAATTAGAAAGCTTTTATTCTCATCAGTTTCAACCAATTTTACTCGAAATGGCACTTTTGAAAGGTCAAATTTTAATTTAAGATCTTGTTCTAAAAGTTCATTGATACTCTTTATTTCACTGTTGTTATTCTTTAAATTATAGTATGCAAAATCTGCGGTGTGGTTTTTCAAAACAATTTGAATGGGAGTTTTAATTTTTTCCCATCTAAATAGTACCCTCAACAATTGATTTGTATCCACAACCATCTGCCAGGCTTGTTGAACCAAGTCTAACTTAAGGCATCCTGTCATCTCAATGCAAAGCTGTTCATGATATTGAGCGAAGCTCTCATCGTTTAAATAATGAAAAAACATCCCTTCTTGTAATGGAGAAAGTTCAATTATATCTTCAATATTTTTTTTATCGAGAATTTGCATACTAATGTTTTAGTTTGAAAGAAATTACTATTCCTCTCTCAAAGAATCCACAGGATTCATTCTTACAACGGAAAAAATATGGTAAAGTACTGTAACTAATATTATGATTAGCATTACAAAGAATGCAAGAAATAAAATAAATGGTGTAATTTGAATATGATAAGCAAAACGATCTAACCATTTTGTAAATACCCAAAACGCTAGAGGATAAGCAATAATACTACCGACTGCAACAAGTTTGAACATATCTTTAAAAAACAATCCTATTATATTGGTAACACTTGCACCCAAAACCCATCTTATACATACTTCTTTTTTTCTTTTAATAGAATAAAAAGTAGATAAACTAAATAAGCCTATAACTGATAAAATAGTAATAATTGCAACTAATATTTTCATTATACGGAGAAATTGAACATCATCTTTAAACTGCCTTTCAAAATATACATCAAAGAAAAAGTAAGAAAAGGGTAATTCCGGAAAGAATTTAGTCCAAACAGTTTTAACATACTCAACCGTTTTAATCGTGTTAATATCTTCATTCAATTTTAATGCAAAAAATCCGGAACTATTCTTCCATGTTAAAAGTATCATGGGTTGAATTTCAAATTTACCATATCTGTGATTGTAATCCTGAACAACGCCTATGATTTTATAATTACTTAATTTTCGGCTTCTTTCCATAACAAACTGACCAACTGCTTCAGCGGGAGATTTAAATCCTAAACGCTTCATACAAGTCTCATTTATTATAACACTTTGGGCATTTAAATTATAATCCTCAGAAAAATCTTCTCCTTCTAAAAAGCTTAATTTAAACACATTACAAAAATTATCATCAATATAAACCTTATGTACCTGTATACTTTCATCGATCGTATTTTCTTCTAAATATAGTGAACTTGTATTAATCAGTTCATCGCCAGGGATTCCATTAATATTTGTCACATCCTTTATTTCGTTTATTTCGGATGTAATTTTTTTAAATGATTCTATTTGATTTATATAATCATTGGCACTAGCAACAAATTTTACAACTAGTACATTTTCTTTATCAAATCCAAGCTTTTTATTCCTTAAATAATTAATTTGAGAATTAACTACTAACACACCTACAATCAAGATAATTGTAATAGCAATCTGTGCAATCACCATCAATTCCTTGAATTTATAGGATTTGAAGGTTTGATTCGATTTTTTACCTAATAAATTTATTGGCTTAAAATGAGATAATAAAATTCCCGGTAAAATTCCTGACGCTAAAAATCCAATGAAAAAAATTCCGATAATAAAAAAGAAAAACCATATCTCGCTCCATATCATTTTATCTATTAATATTCCGGTATACGAATTGAAAAAATATGCGAGTTTTATCGAACATAAAATTCCAAAAAACAATCCTATTAAATTCACTATAAATGCTTCTCCTACAAACTGAGAAATTAGCATTCGTTTTGGAACCCCAAATATTTTTTTTATTGCAACTTCGTTCGATCTATTTAAACTTATGGATGTAGCAATATTCAAATATACAATCCAGGTCATTAATAAAATTAAAATACAAACTCCTAATAATAATTGAATCATTTGTTTACTGCCATTAACCTCTAGCTCACCATCCAAATCGGAAGATAAATGGATTGATCTTATAGCTTGCAATTTAATCTGATCTTCATTATCATCGAATGTCTTTTCTTTTAAAAATTGGGTAATACCTTCTTCCAGATCTTCTATATTGGTATTAGGGTTAAGGGTAACATAGGTATACGCAACATTATTCCTCCAATTTGGAGATCTTGCAAACATCGAAGGCATATTAAACACTATATCCATCATAAAATGAGACTGTTCCATTTTATCATTATTGAATACCCCAACAATACTAGCCCATTTCCAAGTTCCAAAAAAGGATGTAAACTCTATATTTTTTCCTAAAGGGTTTTCATCCTTAAAATATTTTTCGGCGAATTCTTCTGATATATATACTCCCGGTTCGCTATCTTCCGAAATAACCCCTTTTGTAAGTTCCAATCCAAATTGTTGGAAGAAAGAAGGATCGGAAAAGCATATCCTGTCTTCGTAGAATTTATTGTTATTAGCTGTAATAAGCATATTTTTCTCAAATTTGAGAAATCGTGTGCAGGTAATTATTTCAGGGAATATTTTTTTTATTTCGGCACCCAGAGGCACAACAGTCTGAGCAGATTGAATTTGCAATTCTCCATTTTTATATACATCCAATTGAAGTCTGTATATATTCTCTGAATTTTCGTATCCCTTATCATAATTCATTTCGTAATTAACATACTGCATTACAACAATAAAACAGCTAATTCCTAATGTAATACAAAAGATTTTTATAAGATAGTGAATCTTATTTTTCAGGAAAACCCGTATAAATAATTTAATAAAGTGGTTCATTATAGTTTTATTTAATTTATCGAAGATAAGTAGTTGAATAAATCTTGTTTCTCATTTAAAGGCACATTTTTGTGAATATCCTGATGCAGATAATCATATACATGTATCATTTTATTTATTAAATCTCCCGGGATAGAGGCTAGGTATTCTTTTGGCATGTTCCACGATTTAACTATTTCAAGAAATATTTCTTTAAGATTTTTAGTATCATTCATCTCAAATTTGTTAATTATCGAACCAATCTTTAAACCATCGATATTATATCTTTTAAGATATGGTACGAAATCGTCATGGAACAATTCGAAATAATCTGAAATAGTTTTATTCTTTATTATATCCCAATTTGGTGCATCTAATGATTGATTACTTTTCAGCACTGTTGTAAATTTTTTGAATACGGTATCTTCATCATATTCATAACTTTTATTAATTGCGCCCTCCTTTAGTTGCCCCATAAGCACCTGATCGGTAAGACATAAACTAACATACTCTATTAACTGATCGGTATTAATGGAATATTCGCAATGCCCAATATTTATTGCATCAATTAAAAACCCATTTGAACCGTGTTGTATTATTTCAGGAAAACCAGTCCATTTAGTACATATCACTGGGACTCCACAGGCTAATGCTTCAATATTTACTACACCAAAAGTTTCTCCCATAAAAATACTAGGGTTTATAAGAAGATCTGCCTTGCTAAGTATTTCATATTTTGCGTTCGACATTAAAGTTCCATGCCAGGTAATTTTATCCTCTATTTGTAAATCTCTTGCCAAAAGTTCAAGTTCTTTAACAAAAACAGATTTAGTATCTTCTCCAATATGCTCACCGTTTAGGGGACCAATTATATCTAATCTAACATCACCCGCATTTTCAAGAATTGAAGGAAGGCTCTCGATAATAAATTTGATTCCCTTGTCGGGAACGATCCTGCCTAAAAAGCACAATCGTTTGAAACTCTCTTCAGGCTTTATGATTAAATTTTCCCTTATCTTGGTTACGTTAATAGTATTTGTCAGAGTTTGTATATTAATATGTTCCGATATTTTTTTAAAACTATCCCTAGCAAAGTCAGACGGAGTAAAAATTACATCTTCCTTTTTCAATAATGGAATAATCTGTGAAATCACTAATAAATCACCAAAAACTACCGGAAGTTTAATAAGGAATGGTTTATTGATAACATCTTGTTCTCTTAATAAAAACAATAAGGCTTTTGTGTCTGTAATATCAACCCATATGTAATCATATTCATCGGATTTCTCTTCGATGATTTTTTCGATTGGCATTTCAAAACAATTAGTATGCTTTGAAATTCCTTCATATAGATTTTTACTATTTGCTTTTCTACTAACTAATCTATTATTTATTCGAGTCTCTCCTCCAATAATTGGAAAAACTATATTAATTTCATTTTGTGTCATTTTATTACAAATAAGATTTATACTTCAGAATTTACATATGAGTTATCCAATCAATACTCGTGATTTATGATTGTAAGGTAAATTGTATACACAATACCTGTAAGTATGCAATAAAGTCTTCAATGCTATCATATGTAACTAACTATATAGCATCTAATCTATGATACTAACAATCACATTATCAAGAACAAGTTCTATAATATAGTTGTAATGAATAATTAAATTTTAGCTATTCATTGTATAGTAGAGATTTGATATTTCAAAAATTTCCATTCAAGATTTAATAGTAATACCCAGAAATTTTTAATAGAAAATCTATTTTACACTCGAATATACCGATGAAAAACAAAAGGAATAAATTTGGAAATTGTAAGCTCAATGAAATCAATTTAATACTTAAAATACTGCAAGTGTTAAATCATTTAATTAATCACAATACTAATTTTTAAATAGTTACGTTACGATTAAATATTCACCTAAGGTTAATAAAGAGTGCTTGAAACATTAAAATTAAATATAGCTACGCTATTGAAACTCACAAAATCAGGTTTGGTTAATAAAGTATATAAGATCTGGGCACTAAATTATAAATATTAACCAAAAATACAAGTATACAGAATAAAATATACTGTTATACTGTGAATAATAAATAAAAAAATACTAATACCAATTGAACATCATTATATTATCAAAAAATAATAATTGCATGTTTAAAAACATGTTTTATTGTGTTTTAATTTGAGTATTCAAAAGTTAAACGCGTAAAATCTCAATACGGATACTATCAACATCTTCACTCCAACTTGCTCAATATCTTTCGATTACAGAAGAAAAATTAAACCCTATTCTCAGAACAAAAAATAGCATAAACTAAAAAAGGCTTTTTTGTTTTTCTTTTTAACATTATTCGAAATACTACAAAATAAAAGGCGCCGAAAACAAAAAAGCTCCATCCGAATGTAGATTTCGAAATGGAGCTTTCAATTAAATATTTTTAATATAATCTATAGTATGAATATATTATTAAGATAAAGGGTAAAGGCAGTTTATTCAAAAAAAGTATGATACTATCCTTTCTGAAACAAAAGTATCAATAAAAACACTTATCGTATATATAAATACTTCTTTAGGCATATTTAGATTTAAACTACATATTGCCATTTTGCAAAAAACATTTCAATTCTTTCCATAGATCTTTCTTTAGTATAATTCTCGTTGTCGGGTTCTAAAATAAATCAGAAATCTTTTGAAATGAGAAGTTCACATGACGGTAGAAAGTATTTTTTTAGATTAATTTTTTGCTTTATTATGTATTGAAAATCATTAATACTTCTTGCGTTTTTTTGAAGCATTAGTAGTATTAAATACTACTAATGCTTCAAAAATATTTTACAAATGCTCTTCATTATATTAAACAAAATAGATTCCTTTATAAAAAAGTCTATTCATATTTAAGCGTTTCTGCAAGATTTTTATTACTAACCTTAAAAATTCCATATCCCACAGTTAATATTGTAATTATTGTTACCACCAATATTGGTATCACAAAAAACCACCAAGCTATTGAAATTCTGAATGCATAATTAATAAGCCAATTATTTAAAATATGGTAAGCAATTGGTAAGGTAATAACAGCAGCAATTAAAATTAAGATATAATAATATTTAATTAATAACCATACTATATTTAATGGACTGGCAAAATAAACTTTTCTAATAGCAACTTCTTTAGTCCTTAATAATATTGAATTTGTAGATAATGCCCAAAGACCTAAAAAGGAAATAATTAACACTACTATTGTGAAAAATTGAATGAGTCTACCAAATGTTAAATAGTTACTATATTGTTGATCGAAAGAACTATCTAGGAAATAATAACTATAAGAATCATTTGGAAATGAATTTTTCCACAAATCTTCAATATCTGAAATGGTGTTTTCAACATCGATCATATTAATGTTTACTGATACATAATTTCGAGTTCTAATATTTAATAACATTCCAACAGGAGTATATTCATTATCAAGAGACAATTGATGAAAATCAGCTAATACTCCAATAATTTTAATTGGAACACGAATAAGCAATATATCTAATTCCTGACCAATAGCGTCTTCAGGATTTACAAAACCAAGTTCTTTAGAAACTGATTCTGAAATCATTATTGACCTAAAATCAGTCCTAAAGTTTTCATCGAAGCTTCTTCCAGCCAATAATTCCATATTATAAGTTTCTATAAATGAATAATCGACAGAAAATATACCAATTCTTACCCTTTCTTGATCAGAATAGAGATTGGCACCTAAATAAGTGCTGGGATCAATTCCAGGTACAATATTGGAAATCGTTATATTATTAATCGTACTTAGCTTACTTACCTCCTCTTTAAAAAAAGATAAAGAAGATAATAAGGTTGAGTCCGCTACAGCTCTGGGACCATTAACTATCAATATCTGATCCTTGTTAAACCCTAAATCTTGTGTCTGCATAAAAGAAAATTGCTTGTTAATTGTAATAACAGTTGCTACTAAAGCTAAAGCAGTCATAAACTGAAATATAATTAAACCTTTTCTCATTAATATCCCTATTTTCGAAGTAGATAATTTTCCTCTTAATACAGAAATTGGTTTAAATGAAGATAAAACAAGAGCTGGGTATATTCCCGACAATATTGTACTTATACTTAATAATATGATTATTAATCCCCAGATCCATCCGTCTTTAAGTATATCTATAGGTGAAAATATATAACTCGAAAAGATATGTCTTACAAACATTGGTGATATCAAAAAAATTGTTAGAGCAATTATCATTGCTAAAACATTAATTAATAAGTGTTCGATTAAGAATTGATATATTAATTGGGATTTGTGCCCCCCAACCACTTTTCTTACTCCAACTTCCTTGGCTCTATTAAGTGAGTTTGATATTACTAAATTAATAGCATTAACAATTGTGATTAATAAAATAAAAATACCAAAAATAAATATAAACCATATTAATTTTATATCGCTATTTTTTTCTAACTCTTGTATAAAATGGCAATGTAAATGGATATCAGTTATTGGACGAAGTTTATATTCAAATCCAACATCATCTCTTTCAGGAGTTCTATCTAAATGTTTATGAAAAACATCTAACATCTTATTCTCCATATCTACTTTATTAATATCTGAACCAAATTTCACATAGGTATAGAATCCAGCTCCACGATCCCAGACTTGCATCCAAGCTGTTCTATTTATTAAAGTATTTAAAGAAAATAGATATTTGTAGTGAAAATGCGTGTTAGAAGGAGGGTCTGCACAAACACCTGTAACCCTATATTGTTCTCTATCAACAAGTATTGATTTGCCAATTGGATCTTCTTTCCCAAAGTATTTATTTGCAGTTGATTCTGTTAATACTACAGTATTAGGTTCTGACAATGCATTTTTTTTAACTCCTTTTAAAAATAAACAATCGAATATTGTTAGAAAACCTTGATCCACCCAATGAATATCATGTGATTTGATTAAAGACTTTTCTTCTTTGTAAGTAATTAAAACGGGATTACTATTTTGATATATTCGTGTAAATTCACTTATTTCAGGATATTCAGCTTTCAACAATGGACCAAAAGGACCGGTGTGATATGTACATCCATAACTCCAAACGTCTCCTGATTTCGTATTATATTCAACTCTAAAAATCTTATCCGTATCTTTATAAAAATTATCATAAGTAGATTCAAACTTTGAATAATTAAAAATTATTATTACCGAAACCATTCCTATTGCTAAACATATTATGTTAAGCAGTGACTGAATTTTATTCTTAAATAAATTTCTTATTGCTACTGTGAAATAATGTTTTACCATAATTTTTTCTAATTAAATTTTGATTTATTATTATTTTTAGTTTTTTTCATTATAAAGTTTTTGAATTGTAAAAGCAATGATTACTGTAATTGAGAACTACTACCAATTATTTTAACGATTGTAGCTAATAATAGTGTTGTAAAATATTTAAAAACTTAGATAAAAACCCAATCAATTACATATGGCTAAGCCCAAACTTTAACACGGAGTAATTGAATTCTCATTAAAAGAGGTCATTAAGTCCAAATAGTACTTACAAATATATCCAAACAATAGTATTTTTGTATAAATGTTAATAGAAAAATATAAACAATTCACTTAAGCTAAAATTCTATATTTATAAGTATTTTATTTAACAATTCTGCATTTGCTTTCAAATTAGGAGCTGTCCACATTTCTAAATGAACACCAACCCCTTTATATTCAATAAATTGCCTTTTGGTTGATGGTCTCCAATTTTTGTTATCTGATAAATTGGTATATATATAATGAATGTTTGCCTCAATAAAATCTGAAGCAAGTTTCTTGCAATGGTAATTATCATATTCTAAAACATTTGAAAGTAGTTTTTCTTTCAAATGATCCATCTTGTTTACTTTAAGAACATTAAAAATACCCATCTCTTCATAATTTGATTTTGGCAAAGAATTGATATACTCTTTTCTTTCTTTTGTATTTTTGAAACAGTCTATTATAATTACATCTGATACATTGATATTTCTTAATTCTAACTCTTTAGCAACTTCGTATGCAAGATTACCTCCCATAGAATATCCCATAAGTACTATATCGGAAGACGGAAAGTCTGTAGCAATTATATTGGTATAATATTCTACCAAATTTTCCTTATTTACAAAATTAAATGAAATAATTGTAAAGTCCTGCATGTAAGGAGCTAAAGCAGAACACCAAAGACCAAGTCCTGCAATTGGAGGAAAGCAAAAAACATTTCTTTTTGAATTTCTATTATACCTAATATATGGAGTATTGTTTATTGAAGTTTCTACTACTTTATTTTTTATCCGATGAGATATTGCTTTAATCGTAGGTTCGTGAAAAACATCAAGAACTGTAAGATTAGTTTCAATTACATTTTTTATTTGAGAAACTAGTTTTATTATTTGTAAAGAATTCCCTCCAATATTAAAAAAATCAACATGAGTACTAATTTCATCTTTATTTATCCCAAGAATATCTCCCCATATTTCACATAGTTTAAATTCCAAATCATTTCGTGGTCTCACATATGCATCCCCTACCTCAAATTCCGGTTCAGGTAAGGCCTTTCTATCGATTTTCCCATTTGATGTTAATGGCATCACATTTAATCTAACAAAATAAGAAGGTATCATATAGTCAAGTAAACTTTGTGATAAGTATGTTCTTAGTTCGCTAATTTCTATCTCCTCATTTGATACAAAATAAGCACATATTCTTTTTTCAACCCCCTCATTAACAGCAATAACTACGGTTTCTGATATTTTTTCGTGTTTTATCAAATTAGATTCTATCTCGCCCAGCTCTAATCTGTTACCCCTAATTTTTATTTGATGATCAATTCTACCAAGATACTCTATATTTCCATCGGGCAACCATCTAGCCAAATCTCCGGTACGGTATAATCTACCTTCTGCAAATGAACTGAGTATAAACTTTTCCTTAGTTAGTTCTTCGTTATTTAAGTATCCTTGTGCTAAACCTACTCCTCCTATGCATAATTCACCACCTACACCAATGGGTGTGAGATTTACACTCGAATCAATTATGTACATTGATGTATTATCAATTGGTTTACCTATTGGTACTATATTAACAGATTCATCTTCAGGGCAATTATAATAAGTAACATCCACGGTTGCTTCTGTTGGTCCATATAAATTTGCAAGCTTGCTCCCATTTACATTTCCTAAAGTTCTATTAAATTTTTCGACATGAATAGGCTGTAGAGCTTCTCCACTTGTAATAACTTGTTTTATACTTTTGATCTTTTTTAGCTGCCCCTCTTCTGTTATAATATGATCTAAGAAAACACCAAACATTGATGGAACAAAATGGAGCACTGATACTATATTTTTTTCTATTGTTTTAATAATTGTTTCTGGCTCCTTCTCTCCACCCAGTTTTAACAGGCAGATCTTACTTCCAGTCATAGACCACCAAAATATCTCCCATACAGATACATCAAAAGTAAATGGTGTTTTTTGAAGAATAGTACCCTTACCATCAATAGGATACATCTTTTGCATCCAATTTAAGCGATTAACCAATGAACCATGCTCTATCATAACTCCTTTTGGATTTCCTGTAGATCCTGAGGTGTAAATTACATAGGCAAGGTCATCTGGAGCATTTAAATTCAAATTGTCAATATTTCCTTGATAAATATTTTTGTCATAAGGATTAATCAATTCTAATCCTCCTTCAATATTGTTCAACAAGTTTTCCTGGGTTAGTAAAATAGTTGCTTTACTATTTTCAATCATATATTTTTTTCTATTCTCCGGATAATTTGTTGCGATAGGCAAATACGCTCCTCTTGCTTTTAATATACCGTAAATACCTATGAACATTTCTAGAGATCGCTCAATCATTACGCCTACTACACTATTTCTAATTACTCCTTTCTTTTGTAATAATCTACCCAATTGATTTGCCTTGTTATTAATTTCGCAATAGGTTAAATTATTCCCATTAAAAACAACTGCCACTCTATTAGGTGCTTTAACTACCTGCTCTTCAAATAGCTGAATTATTGTTTTTTCTTTTGGATAATCGGCTTTGGTATTGTTAAACTCATACAATAACTGACTCTTCTCTTCATCAGAAATAATATCAATGTCTGATATTTTCTTGTTTTGATCATTAATTACAGCAGAAACTATATTCTTAAAATATGTTATAAACCTCTCAATGGTTTCTTTCTTAAACAGGTAAGTTGAATAGTCAAACGATAAAATTATCTGCCCATGCGACTCTCCTCCTGATAATGTTAGGTCAAACTTTGATGTAGTGTGCCCACTATTATATGAATTTAACTTAAAATCTGAGATTTTGAGTTCTTTTCTTTCAAAATTCTGAAATAAAAACATCACATCAAACATAGGGTTTCGACTGGTGTCTCTTACCACGTTTAATTCATTTAGCAATTCCTCGTATTGATAACTTTGATTGTCGAAACATTCCAAGGTTTTGGATTTGAGTTCTGACACAAATTCTTTAAAACTTAATTCCGCCTTTGGAAAGTTACGCAATGCAAGTGTATTTACAAACATACCTATTACACTCTCCAAATCAGCATGTTGCCTACCTGCTACTATTGTCCCAATTACTATATCATTTTGATTACTAAGTTTGCTTAAAAGGATATTATAAATTGACAATAATGTTGTATACAAGGTACTTCTATTTGTCTCAGAAATTGCTTTAAGCTTAGTTGATTCTTCGGTATTTATAGCAAAAGATATTATATTACCTTCATAGTTTTTAACCTTAGGTCTGGGATAATCTGTTGGCAACTCCAAAATGGTAATTTCTTCTGCAAACTCATTTAACCAAAATGTCTTCTGTTTAGATACTATTTCCTTTTGTTCTTCGCTTTGTTGCCATTCTGAATAATCTTTGTATTGCAATTTTAAATCCGGCAATTCCACATTGTTATATAAAGCTGAAAAGTCCTTTATTAAAATCCCTTGTGATACACCATCGGTGATAATATGATGCATATCGATCATTAATAGATTCTCTTGTGATTGAATCTCTATCAATCCTACTTTAATCAAGGGTGCTTTTTCTAAATCAAATGGTTTAATGAAATTTTTAATTATAGACTGTACTCCATTTTTATCGGAATGATAATATTCTATCTCAAATTCTACCTGATTTGATATCTTTTGTACAACTTCATCATTAATGACCTCAAACGAGGTACGCAAATTTTCATGTCGATCTATAAGTTTCCTAAAAGCATTATTTAATCTAAGCTTGTCCAATTTACCCTCAAGTTTTACTATTTTGGGTATGTTATATGCTAATGATGTTTTATCTAATTCAAATAAAAAAAACAAGCGTTTTTGCGCAGAAGAAAGCTTGTAAAAATTCTTTGTTTTAGTTTGCTTAATACAATCGTATTTTTCCTGAAGTTCTTTATGGTTAAGAATTTCTAATATTTCTTTTTTATTCTGTTTAACTTTATTAATTAAATCATCATTTAATGCTCCTTTTGGGGCATTTATTTTTAACTTTCCATTTTTTAAAATGAGATGTATACCTAATTCTTCTAAACTTAAAATTAATTCTGATGTACTCATATATCAATTTTTTCTAATTATTAAATATTGCTTCTAAATTGAAGGCACTCCTGTTTTATGGCTTAAACAAATGATTATCTATACTCTATCATTAGACTGAAGATTTTGAAAGTTCTTATTCTATAATATAATTTGAATTACCCATATATTTGATAAATGGTATCGAGTGCATTGAAAAAATTAATTATTTCCTGTTTCGTATTATAAATATAAGCTGAAACTCGTATAACCTCACCTGAGGTTAATTCATCGACCAAAGGTTGAGCACATAAATGACCTGATCGGCACATAAGACCATAAGAATCACTTAAAGCTCGCGCTATATCTCCTAAATTATTGTTATTATTAATTCCAAAACTTAGAATTGCACTTCTATCATAATCTAAATTTTTAACCATTATATCAATATAGTCTCTTTTAATTGCCTCACTATATAGCACCTTACTCAATTCATTATCATGCGCTTCTATTTGCGGATATCCTATTTTATTAATGTAATCAATTGCAGCCATAAAACCATAAGCACCGGCGATATGCGGTGTACCTGCTTCGAATTTATGAGGTGCTTTTCGTAAAACATAACTACCATTTTCCACCCAATCTACTGTCCCTCCTCCTAGTATAAGAGGATTTAGTTTTTCAAGAATATTTCTTTTACCATATAATATTCCTATTCCGGTTGGTCCTAACATTTTATGTGGTGAAAAGGCTATAAAATCGACATCTAACTTTTTAACATTTATTTTCCTATGAGGAATAGATTGTGCTACATCTAAAAAAGTAAGTGCGCCTGCCTCTTTTGCAAGCTTTAATAGTTTGTCAATAGGCGCATAAATTCCTGTAACATTAGAACAATGTGATATTGCAACTAACTTAGGTTTTTTAGATATAATTAACTCCTTAAAATGATTTATATCAATTACACCATCACTGTTGAGTTTTACTATATGTGCATTTGCTGCGGCTATCCAAGGAATATAATTTGAATGATGAGAGTCTGTACAAATTATAACATTATCTGTTTCCTTATTAAAATTTAAACCGTGAGCAACCAGGTTAATCGACTCTGTTGTATTTTTTGTAAAAATAACCTCATCGCTAAAACTTTCAATAAGTTGCGCCACCTTAATTCTACACTCTTCATATACATTCGAAGCCTCTTCAGACAAATAATGTTTTCCCCGATGAATATTAGAACTATTCTCGCTATAGTAACTGCAAATAGAATCGATTACAGATTTAGGTTTCAGTGAGGTTGCGGCACTATCCAAATAGGTAATATTATTACCATCAATTTTTCTTGATAAGGATGGGAAATCCTGAATAACATTTAAGGTCTTTTTTTCTTCCATATTTATTACTTTTTTATCTAAATTGAAAAACCTTCATTTAGAAGTTGTTCTCCAACATTTGAAGAACAAAATTGATATTTTCCACCTCTGGCTGATGGAATATATGGTACATTTTCAAATTTAATTGTTACGTTTTCGCCCAAACATTTTATTAATTCTTCTTTAATATAATCTTCTGAGCCTTTTTTATAATTTTCATTTGTAATATATGAGAATGTGAAAAAATCGTTTTCGGATTGATGCAACTTATATAATTCCAGCCAATCAGGTGCCCCAACAATTTGATCCAACTCATTTGGTGTAAGCTTAATAGAATTATCTCCAAAAAACATATTTGAAATTCTACCTTCAATTTCGACTACAGGAAATTCGTGCCCGCATTCACATTTTTCATCAAGAACTCTATATAAATCACCTGTTTTGTATCTAATATGAGGCATACATCCTTGATAATAGCTAGTTATATAGAGTTCTGCTAATTCTCCTTTTTTAGCAGGTTTTCCATTTACTATAAACTCTAAATAGTAAGATGATGTATTTGCATGCATCCTTTTCATTGGACATTCAACGGCAATAAATCCGAATTCTGTCATTGACATAACTCTTGCTAATTTAGAATTCTGCTTAAAGGCTTTTAAGATGTGTTTTTTATTTAACTGGTTACTCTGTGTAAATGTTAAAATTATAGGAACTTGAGGTGGTGTATACTTAAATTCTATCATTTTTTTTGATAGATGCGCAAGATGCGTAGGATCTGTATAAAATAATTCAGGTTCATATATGTCTATTTCTTCAAGGTTTTGTGTATATATTTTATCGGGTGTTGTTAATAAATCATGATAAACGGACAATACAAGGGATCCATCGTTCAATGTCCTACTTTTCATTGTACTATTAGGATTTGAACATTCTACATCAGAACAGTTCGGAGCCGAATAGATACAGTGTTTTCTGGGTTCAGAAGTAAATGCCGAAAATAAATCAGGATTTACACTTATACTGTTAATTGCCCGTTCCAAAAAAATATAACCATATTCAACTGAGATCAATCTTTCGCCAGTTGTTCCTGAACTTTGCGTCCTATATAAAGCCGGATCCTTAAGCGTAACTCCTTTCGCTAAAGTTCCTAAAGGAAAATTCTTCCTATAATGCCTTTTCGTTGTTGGTGGAATTTTTAAAAAATCCTCAGGACTCTTTATGTCTTTTGGAGTTAGACCTGCTTGAATCATATGATCCCTGAAAAAAGAAATGTTTTCAAAAGCATATTCTATTTCGAGTAAAGCATCTTCAAAATTATCTGTAAAGCCATTATTTTCTAGCATACAACTTTTCTAATTTTATTAATAATCAAATAATATAAGTATTAGTTACTTTCAGCATTATGCAGTCTTTGCAAGAAAACGCCAAATTACTCACAATCACTTTTAATTTCAAAGGAGTTCGTGAGCTTCGCAAAGTTCTGCGTTATTCTCGTGCTGAAAACAGTCACTTACAAAAGTAAGCTCCTTGATTTTCAACACTTCGAATTCCGATAGCTATCGGAATGTCTTTGACGCTTTCTTATCAAAGACTTGAAAAAAGGCAGTTTTCTTGCTGACACTATGTATATTTAATACCTTATTGGGTATTGATTCTGTCATTCTCAAATTTCAACTTCTTCTCGATCAACATCATTGTATATATTCTTGTCCTCTTTAATTTCCATCGTTTTAATATAATTTGCTACTTCTATTATTGTATAGAATTTAAAAAATTGAACAATAGTTATTCTGACATTAAATGCTTTATGTACTTTAGATACCAACCCAAAAGCTTTAAGGGAATTGCCCCCTAATTCAAAAAATCCTTTATTTACACTTATTTTCTCTTTATCTATTTTCAATACTTCTGCCCATATTTCTACTAGTTTTTCCTCTGTTTGGTCTGAAGCTGCAACAAAATCATTTCCAATATTAATTTCAGGATCAGGTAAAGCCTTCCTATTTATTTTTCCATTAGCTGTAAGGGGTAGTTCCTCTAACCTGACAAAATATGAGGGTATCATAAACTCAGGCAAACTCTGAGATAAATATGCTCTAAGTTCACTTGTGTCTAACTCTGCTTCTGAAATAATATAAGCACATAGGCTTTTTTCATTCTCATTTCCTATGGCTGTTACTATTACTTCTTTTATTTTTTCGTGATTTGACAGATTATGCTCGATCTCTCCTAATTCAATCCGATTACCTCTTATTTTCACCTGATTGTCTATTCTATTAAGGTATTTTATATTTCCATCGGGTAACCATTTTGCTAAATCACCTGTGCGATATATTCGCTCGTTTTTATTAAATGGGTTTACAATAAATTTTTCATTTGTTAATTCCTCATTATCCCAATACCCTCTTGCCAATCCAAATCCTCCAATACATATTTCACCGGGGACACCAATTGGTTGCAATTCTAACGATTCGCTGTTTAGAATATAAATTTTTGTATTACTTGTAGGTTTTCCAATATGTATTGATGATTGATTTTTATCTAAATCTTTAACTTTATACTCAATTGAAGTTATGGTTGTTTCTGTAGGCCCATATTTATTGTAAAAATCACAGATATTATACCAACGTCTGGCTAAACTTACAGGGCATTTATCTCCTCCTGATATAACTCTTTTTATGCTTTTATGATCTGTTGAGATATTTTCTAATAATGCGGGTACAGTATGAATATGAGTTATACGTTTTTCCTTAATATACTGGTTAAGCATATCACCATTTAATATACTCTCGTTACTAATTATTACCAGCGAGGATCCACTCATTAATGCTAAAAAGATTTGTTCAACAGAAGCATCAAAAGTGTATGTTGAAAATTGTAATATTCTTTCATCCTCATTTATTTTAAATTCATCAATCTGATTATATATATGATTTACTAATGAATGATGTTCTACCATAACTCCTTTAGGATTACCAGTAGATCCGGATGTGTATATTAAATAAGCAAGGCTATTAGAGGTATTTAATTTCTTTAAATTGAATGTGTCTTCTGTGTAATTTCCCTCATCTTCTATATCAATCGTTTTTATTTCTTTTATCTTACTTAAGTAATCTGATTTAGTTAGAATTAATTTAGCTCTGCTATTCGTTATTATATATTTAATCCTTTCTTCGGGATAATTAGGATCAATTGGCAAATATGCACCGCCTGATTTCAAAATCCCGATGATCCCGATGATCATCTCAAATGAGCGATCTACCATTATCCCTACTATATCATCTTCTTTTACTCCTTGTTTGACTATAAGTCGAGCTATCTGATTACTTTTTTCATTTAACTCCTTATAGGTCATTTCCTTTTCTTGTAATATCAATGCTACATTATCTGGCGACTTATCCACTTGCTCTTCAAATAGCTCATATATCGTTTTATCTTTAGGATAAACTGCATCAGTATTATTAAAATCAATTAGTAACTGTTGCTTCTCTGATTCGGTTACAATCTCAATTTCTGATATTTTTTTACTTTGATCTGTAATTATATCGGATACTATTTTCTTAAAATAGGTTATAAACCTTTCTATGGTTTCTTTCTTATATAATTCAGTTGAATAATCAAATGTCAAAAACAATTGTCCTTGTGATTCTACCACTGCTAATGTTTGATCGAATCTGGATACTGTATGTCCACTACTATGAGAAGTTAACTTTAACTCAGGTATCTCTAAGGCTTTCTTTTCAATATTTTGAAATACAAACATTGTATTAAATAATAGGTTATGTCCTCTATCTCTCGATACGTTTAAACTACTTATTAAATCATCGTATTGGTATTCCTGATTATCAAAACATGAAAGTGTTTTATTTTTCACTTCTATAAGAAATTCCTTGAAACTTAATTCTCCTTTTGGATAGTTACGCAGAGGAAGCGTATTCACAAACATTCCTATCATGTTCTCCAAATCGGTGTGTTGTCTGCCTGCTGTTGGTGTACCAATAACAATATCTTCTTTGTTACTAAGTTTACTCAATAAAATATTATAAATAGATAATAATAATATGAACAAGGTAACTCCATTAGTATCTGCTATGATTTGAAGCTGGCTTGTTTCTTCAGTATTTATTTTAAACTTAACAGAACGTCCTTTGTAACTTTTTATTTCAGGTCTTGGAAAATCTGTTGGTATTTCAATAATACCTGATTCTTCTGAGAACTCATTTATCCAGAATTTTTTCTCTCTTGATATCTTTTTTTGTTGTTCCTCACTTTGTTGCCATTCTGAATAGTCTTTGTATTGTATCCTTAATTCGGGTAATTCCTTACCATTGTAAAAGGCCATAAAATCATTTATCAGAATTCCAAATGATACGCCATCGGTTATAATATGGTGCATGTCAAACATTAAAAAACACTCTTGTTGATTAACTTCTATTAATCCAACTCTTAATAATGGTGCTTTTTTTAAATTAAATGGTCTGATAAAATTCTTAATTATTATCTCTACTCCATTTTTGTCTGAAAAAAAAGTTTCTATCTCAAATTCAACATAATCTGATATCTTTTGTACAGCTTCATCATTAATTACTTCAAAGGAGGTACGCAAACATTCATGGCGAGATATGAGTTTCTTAAAGGCATTGTTTAATCTCTCTTTATCTAAACTACCTTCAAACTTGACAATATCTGGCATATTGTAAACACAAGATGTTTTGTCAAGTTCATACAGATATAATAAACGTTTCTGGGCTGATGAAAGTTTGTAATGAGTATTTATATCAACTGATGGAATTGAATAATATTGGCTATGCTCAGAAGTATTCTTAAAAAGCTCTAATAATTCAGATTTATTACTTTTAATTGATGTTAATAAATCATCTGTTAAAGCTTGATTGGGGTCAAAAATATCCAAATCTTCGCCATTCACATCTATGGTAATTTCTAACTCATACAATTTTCTTAATAATTCTTCCATTTTTATATTGTTATTTTATTTTTTGTCTTTTTTGATAATCTATTTTCTGATAAATTGGTTATTAAAATATTTCGTTCCAGATCTCTAATAGTAGGTTTATTGAAAAATGTAATTAATTGTATTTTAATATTAAATTCTTTTTCAATTCTGGAACTAATAATCATTGCCTTTAATGAATGACCTCCTATAGCAAAAAAGTTTGCTGTTACACTGATCTCTTCTTCCGGGATTTTCAGTACCTCTGACCAAATTGCTACTAATTTCTTTTCTGTTTCGTTTGACGGTGCTATATAATCATCGCCTGCTTTAACTTCGGGTGAAGGCAAAACCTTGCGATTCACTTTGCCATTAGGTGTTAATGGTAGCTGATCTAACAGTACAAAGTAGGACGGAACCATATAGTCTGGTAACAATCCTGCTAAATAACTTCGAAGATCTTCTGTATTTTGCCCTTGCCTTAAAACAACATATGCACATAAGTATTTATCTCCATCATATTCCTTGGCTAATACAACACTCTCTTTTACATTCTCGTGCTTGAGCAATGTATTTTCTATTTCTCCTAATTCTATCCTAAAGCCTCGGATCTTGACTTGGTGATCTAACCTGCCTAAAAACTCCATGTTACCATTTGGCAACCATCGCGCTAAATCACCTGTGCGATATAATCGCTCCCCTTCTTTAAAAGGATGATCAATAAATTTCTCTGATGTTAATTCTGGATTATTTATATAACCTACCGCCAAACCTTCACCACTTATGCATAACTCTCCCGATACATTTAAAGGAACAAGATTCTGAAACTTATCTAAAATAAAGATTTTATGATTATCCATTCCTTTTCCGATAGGAACACTCTTGCGTTTATCTTTAGTTGAATCGTACTTATATATCATGCAGCCGACCGTGGACTCCGTTGGTCCATATTCATTAAATATATTTATTTGTAAATCAATTTTTGAAGCTAGACTAGTATATAACTCTTCTCCACCTACTATAAAACTCTTTACCTTACTACCGCTTAAATCTTCATTTGCTAATAATTCTAAATGCGCAGGAGTTAGTTTTATTAACTCCATGTCTTTATCTTTTATTATTTTATAAATTATTGAAGCGCTATCTTCTGTAGAATATATTCTAATAATTGCACCATTTAGTAATGGAGTAAAAATCGACGTAACAGTTAAATCAAATGAAATTGAACTATATAATGGGAAATTAAGTTTATTACCTTTACTATATGCTTTACTTGCCCATGTAATGTAATTTACAACACTATTATGACTAATTGGAACACCTTTAGGGTTTCCTGTTGAACCTGACGTATATATTATATATGCCAAATCATTAGGACTTGATTTTTTCTGTGGATTAATTACTTTTTTTGAATAACTATTTTCATCTTTTATATTTAAGATATTGAGTCCTTTTGTTTTTAAGAAATCTACTGAATCTATTGAATCAACTAAAATAAAATCAAATGAACAATCTTTTATTATATAGCTTATTCTCTCCTTTTGATAGCTCTTATCTATTGGAAGATAACATCCTTCTGCTTTTAATATCCCTAAAATACCAATTATAACTTCAAAGGAATGGTCAATATGCAATCCAATAATGTTTTTTGATTGTACTCCTTTATCTATTAAACTCCATGCCAATTTATTGCTTTCTTCATTTAACTCTAAATAAGTCATAGAGTAACCTTCATATTTTAAGGCAATATTGTCTGGTGTCTTTTCAGCTTGTTCCTCAAATAACTGGTGAATCGTCTTATTCCATGGATAATCTTTTCTGGTATCATTAAATTCATATAATAACTGTTGTTTTTCTTCCTGACTTATTATTTCTATTTCTGAGATCTCTCTTTCTATTTGTTCGGGTATCTGATTTACAATTCGTTTAATATATTTGATATACCTCTCTATGGTTTCTGATTTAAACAATTTTCTACAATAACTAAAACTAAACATGAGTTGTTCGCCACAATCAACCGCTGTCAAAGTCAAATCAAATTTTGATATTACAGGGCTATGTATTAGTTCTTCACTGCTAAATCCCTCTAAATCATCTGAATGTTCCCTGTAGTTTACCAGATTAAACATTACATCAAATAAAGGATTTCGACTTATCTCTCTCTCTATACTTACCTTTTCTACTAGTTCCTCAAACTGATATTCCTGGTTGTCAAAGGCATCTATCGTGCTTTGTTTTAGTTTTTTGATGAATTCTCTTAACGTATCTTCCCCTTTTACTTCATTGCGTATGGCAAGGGTATTGACAAACATTCCAACTATTTGCTCCAAGTCGATATGCCGGCGCCCCTCTATGGGACTACCGATTATAATATCTTCCTGACCGCTCAACTTAGATAATAATATCGTAAATATGGATAGTATGGACATGTAAAGAGTTGTTCCATTACTTTCCGATAGTGCCCTTATGTTATTGGTTTCTTCTTTGCTTAATGCAAAGCTTACTCTTGCCCCTTCATGGCTTTGGATTATGGGTCGAACATAATCTATGGCTAAATCCAATACCGGAATTTCTCCTTCAAATTTCTTAATCCAAAAATCTTCCTGTTCTTTTACCCTAGCCTGTTGTTCTTCACTATTTTGCCACTCACTATAGTCTTTATATTGTAGGCTTAAGGCTGGCAACTCTTCGCCTGAATATAGTACTTGAAATTCTTGCTCTAATATTGTTTGTGATACTCCATCGCTTATAATGTGATGCATATCTATCATTAGTAAATAACCTTCTCCTTTAATCTCGACTAATAACACTCGAACAAGCGGTGCTTGTGATAAGTCAAAAGCTCTTATAAATTGTGTCCTTTTTTTCTCTACTTCTGACTTTTCTATAACAGATTCTTCAAGATTAAAATCTAATTGTTCTTCTATTCGTTGGATAAGTTCTGCCTCTTTAACTTCAAAACTTGTGCGGAAACTTTCATGACGCATTATAAGCTTCCGGAAGACTTCTTTTATTTTTGTTTTATCTGCCTCCATGCCCAATGGAATTATATAAGGCATATTATATGTTGTTGCATCCAAATCCATTTGTTGCAATAAATACAAACGTTTTTGAGCCGATGATAAGGAGTAAAAATCTCGATTTTTCGCTTTGGGTATGGAGATAAAATCTTTTTTATCACTTTCCTCTATTTGAACCGACTGAGCCTTGATGGTGGTATGGATAAATACATCCCTCAATGGAAGTTCAACATCCAACTCTTTATGAATTTTTCCTACAAGTACTGCTGCTTTTAACGAGTGTCCTCCAATAGCAAAGAAGTTCGCCGTTATACTTATCTCTTTCTGGGGAATATTTAATAGATCACTCCATATTGCCACAAGTTTTTCTTCGATCTCTGTAGTTGGTGCCACATAATCATCTCCGGCTTTAATCTCTGGAGATGGAAGTGCTTTTCGGTTGACTTTCCCATTTGTGGTTAATGGTATTTTTTCTAATTCTACAATATAAGATGGAATCATGTAATCAGGTAAATGTTCAGATAAATAATTCCTTAGGTTTTCTTGATTGTATTCATCTTTGCATACTACATATGCACATATGTATTTTTCATCATTTTCTTCCCGGGCTAATACAACACACTCTTTTATATATTGATAATTGAGAATTGCATGTTCTATTTCTCCTAGCTCTATTCGGTATCCACGTATTTGTTCTTGATTGTCAGACCTATTTAAATATTCAATATCTCCATTTTCCAAGTAACGCCCTAAGTCACCGGATTTATAAAGCCTCTCTCCTTCAAAAAAAGGATTAGATATAAACCGTTCTCTATTTTGTTGTTCATTTCCAATGTATCCTCTTCCTAATCCTTTTCCTCCTACACAAATTTCACCTATAACACCTACTGGCTGAAGGTGACTATACTTATCCATAATATATGTAGTTGTTGTAGGAATGGGCTGACCAATATTTGATATGCTTACACTAACATCTTCCTTTTTTAATTCTTTATAGGTAACATGAACTGTAGTCTCTGTTATACCGTACATGTTTATTAATTTGGTATTTGGATAAATTTCTTGCCAGGTTTTTAATTTTGATGGTATTAATTTCTCTCCTCCAAAGATTACATATTTCAAGAATAAATTGGGTTTCTCATAATCAGACTCTGCAATTAAGCTATAAAATGCCGATGGCGTCTGATTCAATATTGTTACTTGTTCTCTATTTAATAATTCTATAAACTTTTTAGTATCTCTTGCAATTAATGCAGGTATTATAACCATCCTGCTACCAAACAACAAAGCTCCATACATTTCCCATACTGAAAAATCAAAACAATAGGAATGAAACATTGTCCAAACATCATCTTCTGTAAAATCAAATAATTGCTTGTCATTAATCATCAGGCGAACAACATTCTCATGTTCCAGCATAACTCCCTTAGGAATTCCGGTTGAGCCTGAAGTATAGATTATATAAGCCAAATCATTGGGCTTATTTACTTTACTCAAATTATCTACTTCGCTAGAATAAAATTCTTTATTTTGAATATCTATTTTCTCTATTGGGCTTAGTATCTTTTCTATCTGACTCTTTTGTGTTATTATTAATGTTGATTTACTATCATCTAACATGTGTTTCTTCCTGTCTTCCGGATATTCCGGGTCTATTGGTAAATAAGATCCTCCTGATTTTAATATAGCCAAAATACAAACTATCATGTCGATAGAACGGTTGAGAACCATGGCTATTATATCATCTGGCTTTATGCCCTTTTGCCTTAGTATTCTTCCTAGCTGATTGGCTTTGTTATTTAAATCATAATAATTGATTATCTCATCATTAAAAGTTACAGCAATATTTTGAGGTCTTCGTATTACTTGTTCTTCAAATAATTCATGTATACATTTATTATTTTGATAATTAGTTTCTATTTGGTTAAAATCATATAAGATCTGGAACTTTTCCTTTTCAGAAAGAATATTAATATCTTTCAGGCTTCTATCTAAATTATCTTTCAAACTATCAATTAAATGCTTAAAGAACCCGACAAATCTATTAATTGTCTCTGGTTTAAATAGTTTGGTGCAATACTCCAGTTTAAATTGTAAATTGTCTCCTAAATCGACTGCTGTCAACAATAAATCAAATTTGCTTGTTTCAACATTTTGCTCTCCAGCCATATCTTCAGTCTTAGAAACTTCAACATTACTGGTTGAAGCATCCACAAAACTAAAGGCTACATCAAAAACAGGATTCCTTCTTATATCTCTTTGATATTTAATCGATTCAACTAATTCATCAAATTGATAATTCTGATTATCAAAAGCTTCTAAACTCTTATTTTTTACTAGATCCAAATAAGTTTTTAAAATAACTTCTCCGTTAATACTACTTCTAATAGGCAATGTATTTACAATCATACCTACAATATTCTTTAAATCAACATGATTTCTTCCTGATACAGGAATTCCAACTATAATATCGTGCTGACCACTTAACTTCCATAATAATATTTTAAAGACAGATAAAATTGACATAAAAAGAGTGTAGTCGTTAGATTTAGAAAAAACCTTTAATGCCTCTGTCTCTTTTTTAGTTAAATTAATTTTCACTGAAGCTCCATCAAAACTTTGCTCGTCGGGTCTCGGAAAATCAATAGGTAAATTTAAAATCGGTAATTCATCAGAAAATTGTTCTAACCAATAGGTTTTTTGGCTTTCAATCTTTTTCTTTTGTTTTATATCATTTTGCCAGTTTGAATAATCTTTATATTGTAAACGTATCGGTTTCAATGTTTGTCCTAAATATAACTGCATAAATTCTTTTTTCACAATTGTTCGTGTTGCAGCATCACTAATAATATGATGCATGTCAACATATAAGAAAGTAGACAAATCTTTCCTTTTGATAAATAATGCTCGCATTAATGGTACCTTCTTTAAATCGAAGGGCTTAACAAAATCATGTTGTAGCTTTTCTATTTTTTCTTCACAATTAATGATTTCTGTAATTTCAATTTCTGCGTTATCGTGTATTTTTTGAATAGGAATACCATTTTCAAATGTAAAGCTTGTGCGAAAACTTTCATGTCGCTTTATCAGATATTGTAGTAATGAGATTACTTTCTCTTTGCTTAAATCATTAGGTAATTTTATAAAACCGGTACCATTGTTATAAGAAGTGCTCTCTAAATCTAATTGCTGTAAAAGGTACATTCTCCATTGTGCAGATGATAAAGGATAGTATTCCATTTTCTCAGTAATCTGAATACCACTATAGCTTGATTCATTCTCTATATCTAATAAAAATTTGATTATTTCACTTTTTCTATTTCGTATCTCATTTAGTATTTCAGAAGATAGTTTTATATTTTTAGAATTAATTTTTAAATTTTCATTTAATAATCGTACTATTATTCCATCCTCTTCCAATTTTTTTAAGAATCCAGCAATACTTATCTTTTTTTCCATCTATTTATATCCTATTACATTATTCTAAATACCAACTAATTAACAGTTTTCTTCCAATAATTTACGATTTACTTTACCATTATTTGTTAATGGTAACTCATTTAAAAAAACATATTTATTTGGCAACATATACTGCGGCAGGTAATCCTTTAAATACAATGCTATCTCCTTCTGAATAAGATTTTCCGGAGTAACAATGGCGTAAATCAGGGTAATACTTTCGGATGAATTTTTAGCTAAAACAATACAATCAGTAATACCCTCAAACTTCCTAATTCTACTTTCAATTTCTCCAAGTTCAATTCGTAATCCTCTAATTTTCACTTGATGATCAATTCTGCCCAAAAATTCGACATCTCCATTGGGCATCCAACAGGCGAGATCACCTGTTTTATAAAACTTTTTTATTTCTTTATTTAATTTATCAATTTTAAAATCTTCAACAAATTTCTCATTTGTTAATTCCGGTCGATTTAAATATCCTCTTGATAGTCCATCTCCAGCAATACACAGTTCTCCTTCTTCACCAATTAATTTAAGTTCATCATTTTTAATAATGTAAAATGATGTATTATCAATTGGCTTACCAATCGGCACTTTGTCAATACTCTCTATTTCAGGACAATCAAAATATGACACATCAACTGTAGCCTCTGTAGGACCATAAAGATTGGCTAATTTTGTTTTATTATTTTTATTTAAGGTTTTATTAAAATTATTTACAACTGATGTACTTAAGGCTTCGCCACTAACAAATACTTGTTTCAAACTTGATAGTCTTTTAATATGTTCAGAATCTTCTATATAATTTAAAAAAGCATTTAGCATTGATGGCACAAAATGTGTTATAGAAACATTTTCCTTTTCAACAGTTTCAATTATTGCTTGTGGATATTTTTCATATCCATGCTTTAATAAACAGACTTTTGCTCCAATTACTGACCACCAAAAAATTTCCCATACGGATACATCAAAAAAGTACGGTGTTTTTTGCAAAATTGTATCACTTTCACTTATGGGGTACTGTCTTTGCATCCAGTTTAATCTATTTATAAGTGAATAATGCTCAATTAGAACTCCTTTGGGTATTCCTGTGGAACCCGATGTGTAAATTACATAAGCTATATCAGTGGGTTTATTAATTAAAGGTAAATTTGAATCATCACCAATATACATATCTTCGTCATCGAGGTTAATAATTTTTAGATCATTTGATATATCTGAATTATTAACATTTGATTTTGTTAGTAATATTGGAATCTTACTATCAGAAATTATTTGATTTTTCCTTTGGCTTGGATTATCAATTGATATAGGTAAATATGCTCCTCCTGCTTTTAATATACCAAATATTCCTATCATCATTTCGAAGGATCTATCGACCATAATTCCTATAATGGTTTCACGTTTTACTCCTTCTGCTCTCAAAAATCGAGCTATCATATTTGATTTTTCATTTAACTCTTTATATGATAACTTTTCATTATTGCAAATTACAGCATCTGCCAAAGGTATTCTTTCAACCTGTTCTTCAAATAGCTGTATGATCGTTTTATTTTTATTATATTCAAAATTGGTATTATTAAAATCAATAGTTACTTTTTTTATTTCACTATCAATTGAATGAGATTGTGCCATTCTATTACCTTTTTTTAAAATTATTTTTAATAATTAGATTAAAATTTCAGCGTATCCTAAAATAAGAAATAAGATTTCAACAGATAAGATTTAGTGCAATATCCTGATTTAAGGATTTTTTATACTATTCGTAATATTGTGGAATATAAAAATACTTCTTCAATAAATGCGGTTAAATTTTCTCTTTAAATAATTGATTTAGAAATCATCTTCTTTCCTTTTCTAGCAAAACTCTTTCCCAAAATCATTTCATGAATCTGATTACTTCCTTCAATTATTTCCATTGTTTTTGAATCTCTATAATATCTTGAAACGGACGATGTACCCTTACAACCTGATGCTCCGAGTATTTGAACTGCATTTGCAGAGTGTTTTACGGCTGCTTTTGTTGTAAAATACTTTGCATACATTATTTCTTCTGTTGCTTTTGGAAGATGATTATCTTTTGTTTTACAGGCTTTTAAACATAACAATTTTGAAGCTTCCAAATCCACTCCCATCTCTGTTATCATGGTTTGTATCATTCCATGCTCTATTAATCTATTTCCAAATGTTTTTCTATCCATTGCATATTGTCCACAATTCTCTAGACATCCTCGTACGATTCCTAATGCGGCCCACGCTACACTTATACGACCAAATTCCAATGCATATGGTGCTATATATTGAAATGCAAAACCTTCTCTTCCAATTATGTTTTCTTTTTCAATTATACAATTTTCAAAATTCAATATGGCTAAATGCGATGCTTTAAATCCTAGCATATCACCTACTGGATTTATTGTTAATCCCGGAGTATTTTTTTCAACTAAACAAGCTATTGGTTTTCCATCAATTTTCCCAAAAACTACAAGAAGATCTGCAATTCCTCCAAAGGTAATCCAACGTTTACAACCGTTTAAAACTAACTTATCATTTTCTAATCTGTATTCGGTTTCAATTCCTTGAACATCACTTCCTGCAACAGGTTCTGTTAATGCGAAAGCTCCTATTATTTCACCTGAGGCCATGCGTCTTATCCACTTTTCCTTCTGAATTTCTGTACCCCATTTTAATATGGTTTGAGCAACCATTGTGTGTACATTAAACAATCCACTTAAGGACACACTATTGCGTCCAATTGCCTCATTAAAAAGACCATAAGTAACAAAATCCCAACCTTTACCTCCATATTCTGTTGGAATTGCTCCTCCCATATAACCTTCCTTAGCACATAACTGTTTTATTTCTTCTGAAATGGCTTCATTCTTTTCCCAACTACTTGTATTAGCAGATACATGAAGCTTTGAGAATTCTAAAAAGCTTTCATAGGAAACTCTCTCTTCTTTTGATAATAAATCGAACATATTATTCCTTATTTTTTTTGTTTATTACAAACTCAGTTATTGAATTAATTGTACTATAGTTTTCTATATTTAGATCGTCCATTGTAATTTGGATTTTAAATTCTTTTTCTAAATATGTCATAAGCTGAATGGCAAATAATGAATTAGCCATGCCTGATTCAAAGATATCTAAGTCATCTTCAAATTCCTCTAAATCAATATTTTCAAATAAGTATTCTTTAATTATTTCTTTTTCTGATACATTTTTTAAAGTAGTCATAATCTCTGATTTTTTTTTATTAATAAATTAGTATATTAATCATTGTTATGTATTTACGCTATTAAAATACTTAATCTTAGAATAAGATTTCCATTTTTTTAGTTTAGTACATTGTAAAATTCTTGCTTGTAATTTGCTTTAAAGAACTCACCTAAATGGTAAAACTTTTTAATTATAGTTATAAAATCCTCGGCCTGTCTTCCTGCCCAGTAGCTTAGCATCTACCATTTTTTTCAATAAAGGACAACATCGAAATTTAGGATCCTGATAACTTTCATATAATACTTTTAATGAATTGGCTACAGTATCAAGCCCTATTAAATCGGCAGTTTCCAATGGCCCCATTGTATGTCCAAAACATTTTTTAAAAATTTCATCCACATCTTTTGGCTGTGCTAAATCATCTTGAATAACAAAGGCGGCTTCATTCATAAATAAATGAGATATTCGATTTGAAACAAATCCGGGAAAATCATTTACAACTATGGCATTTTTACCTATTTGAGATAAAAAGTCTTTTGTAAGCGCAATTGTTTCTTCTGATGTATGAAAGCCTTTCATAACTTCTAAAGTCGGTTTTAAATAAACCGGATTCATAAAATGAATTCCAATAACCTTGTCGACTCTTTCAGTTGCACTTGCTACCTGTGTTATTGAAAGACAAGATGTATCTACTCCAAAACAGATGTCTTTTTCACAAATCTTGTCTAGTTTTGAATATAAATCCTTTTTAAGTTCCCAGTCTTCTGTTATATTTTCAACTACAAAATCAACATCCGAAACTTCATTCAAGTCGGTAGAAAATTTTATTCTAGCCAATACTTCTTCTTGAGAAAGTTTTGGAGATCCTTTCTTTAGCATAGGTGCAAACCTAATAGTCTCTAGAATCTCTTTCTTTGCTTTTTCTAACTGTTCTTCTAAAGTGTCAATTAAAATCACATCTAGGTTATTTAATATTAAATCTACTGAGACTCCAATTCCCATTACACCTGCTCCTATTACTCCAATTTTTTTAAATTCCATATTATTCTTTCTTTTTTTTATATTTAAATCTTTAACAATGCATCGTGTATTAATAGTTTGTTTTTAAATTATAGCTTCATCAACAAATTCTTCTATTTCATTGCTTTTTATTAATTTATTCATATTAATATAATCATCTAATCCTTTTACTGTAGGGGTTTTAAAGAATTCAACCAAAGGAACACGTACATTAAATTCTTTATGCAACATCGAAATTAATATTACTCCTTTTAAGGATTGACCTCCCATATCAAAGAAATCTGATTTAATACTGATTCTTGATTCTTCTACTCCTAATACTTCTGACCATAAAGTGATGATTCTACTCTGTGTTAAGCTTGGTTTCTCATCTTGAATCTCCGATTCTATAAGTTTAGTCGATAATAGCTTTCTTTTGTTTATTTGCCCGGAACTGTCTTTTGGCATATTTTTTACTACGATAAATACATCTGGTAAAAATATTGACGAATATATCTCTAAAAATGCATTCTTTAATTGTAATAGTAGTTCACCCTCATTTTTTGATTCTATATCTTCTGTAAACTCAACATAACAATATAGTTCTTCTTTGTCATTTTTTAAGCTAATCAGCAAGTCTTTTACAATATCCTGTTTCTTTAAACTTTCTTCAATCTCATTAAGATCTATATAGTAGTTCCTTACTCTTTTTCTTCCTGAAACAGATCCTAAATACTCAATATTTCTTTCTGATGTTATTCTTCCAAGATCTCCTGTTTTTATTATATGGTTTTCTTCTCTTTTTATTCTATTACCGTCTAATTCCTGACTTATATCCTCTGAATATTCTTTAAATAGTTTATTTACGTAAATATCTCCCGGCATACCAATGCCACATGGCTTCTTATGCTTATCGAGGATTGTGATATTCGAAAATGCACTTTTATTTCCTATAAATGGTTTATTTAAACTCTCTTTTTCCAATTGGA
>WTBR01000065.1 GCA_013138975.1 Bacteroidales bacterium | reverse complement strand
TCCCGAATTATGAAATATTTATATTAGGTAAAAACTTAGAATTGCTACCCATAGGCGTATCAGGAGAATTATGTATTGGCGGAGAAGGCTTAGCTCGAGGTTATTTGTGTAATGAAAAACTCACTTCAGAGAAGTTTATCGACCATCCGTTTAAAGCAGGAGAGCGATTATACAAGACAGGCGATTTAACTAGGTGGTTATCCAATGGTAATATAGAGTTTTTAGGAAGAATTGACCATCAGGTAAAGATCCGTGGATTTAGGATAGAATTGGGCGAGATAGAAAACGTCTTACTACAACATAAAAGTGTCTGGGAATGTGTAGTTTTAGCCAGAGAAGAACAGGGCGATAAATATTTATGTGCCTATATAGTATCTGATAAAGAGCAAAATAATGAAGAACTACGGATCTATTTATCAGGATTATTACCGGATTACATGATACCTTCTTATTTTGTAGAATTAGATGAAATACCATTAACCAACAATGGGAAAGTTAATCGAAAAGCATTACCTGTACCAGAGATAAAAGCGGGTGGAGATTATTTTGCTCCAAGTACTTTAATAGAGAGTAAGCTGGTAAAAATATGGTCTGATATATTGAATATACCATCAAAAGAGATAAGCACCAGAGCAAGCTTTTTTGAACTGGGTGGTCATTCATTGAAAGCAACAGTCTTGGTAGCACGCATTCATAAAGCATTAGAAGTACGAATAAAATTACGTGATATTTTTCAATATCAAACTATCCGGGAACAAGCAGGACTAATAAGTTCAACAGAAAACAGCTCGTATTTTTCCATACCAAAAGCTAGGGAACAAGAGTATTATCCATTATCCTCCTCCCAGCGTCGATTGTACTTATTACAACAGTTGGATTTAGGAAGTACAGCTTATAATATGCCGGGCTTGCTAATTGTTCCGCAAGGTCAAGACAAGCAAAAGATTACAAGGGTTTTTAATAAACTGATAGCCCACCACGAAAACTTCAGAACGAGTTTCGAGGTAGAAAATGATATACCAGTGCAACGTATCTATTCAGAAGTATCGTTTTCAATCAAAGAATACCAGTTAACCAATGCAGAAATTCTAGGTGTTCGTGAAGATTTTATACAAGCCTTTGACTTGAGTCAGGCACCATTGCTTCGAGTAGGATACTTGGAAATTAGTGATGGCGAAGATATGTTGTTGGTAGATATGCATCATATCATAAGTGATGGTAGGTCTCATTCAATTTTACAGGAAGATTTTTCTCAACTACTATCAGGAACCGAATTAGAACCATTACACTTACAATATAAAGATTATTCCCAGTGGCAAAACAGCTCTGAACAACAAGAAAGGATTAAAGGGCAAGAAGCATTCTGGTTAGATAAGTTTACTGGAGAATTACCGGTACTTGAACTACCAACGGATTATTCTCGTCCCGTAATACAGAGTTTCGAGGGAGCTCGGGTAGTTTTTGTATTAACAGCAGAAGAAACACAAATAATCAATGGCCTTTGTAAGGATCAAGGCTTAACATTGTATATGTCCTTGTTGTCTATTTTCACGATAATGTTATCCAAATTAAGTGGCCAGGAGGATATAATTGTAGGTAGCCCGATAGCAGCCCGTCGCCATGCGGATTTGGAAGATATAGTTGGAGTGTTTGTAAATACACTCGCAATACGATCGGATGTTTCAGGAGATAAAGGATTAATTGATTATTTGCAGGAATTAAAAGAGAATACCTTGGAAGCGTATGAGAACCAGGAATACCAGTTTGAGGATTTAGTAGAGCAAGTAATCAAAGATAGAGACACAAGCCGTAATCCGTTATTTAATGTAATGTTTAATTTATTGGAAAGAGAATCCCGGGAAATTAGTGATTCAGCACAAGATGAGTTAGTACATACATCTGGAGTATCGAAATTTGATTTAAGTTTAACAGCCTTAGACCAGGGTTCAGTGATAAAGTTAAGTTTAGAATATAGTACGAAACTATTTAAGTCAGAAACAATTGATCGCTATATTGTATATTTTAAGCAGATTATAAATCATGTGGGTAATAATTCAAATATCTCTATAACGGAAATCGAATTGCTAAGTCCGGAAGAAAGAAATCAGTTATTGTATGATTTTAATGAAACTAAAGTAGATTATCCAACAAATAGTACAATAATAAATCTATTTGAGAGTCAGGCAAATAAAACTCCAGATAATATAGCTGTTTGTTGTGATTTAGATAGGATTGATTACAAGGAACTAAATATTCGATCGACTCAATTGACAAACTATCTTGTTACAAAGGGGTATACTAATTCTCTTATTGGAATAATGCTTGATCGATCAATTGAAATGATAGTATGCATTTTGGGAATATTGAAATCAGGAAACGCATATTTACCTTTAGATATAAAACAGCCATTCGAAAGGAATCAAAGAATACTAAAAGAAAGTCAAGCAAAGGGTATTATTGTTAATAATCAGGAACAAAAATTTGAGAAAATAGAACATATTGATTTGGGATTGGAAAATGTATATAAAGATTCTGCTACTTGCATACTTCCAAAAGTATATGGAGAATCATTGGCTTACGTAATATATACATCGGGATCAACAGGAATTCCTAAAGGAGTAATGGTAACACATGATAATTTAGTAAATTTTGTTGTAGGAATGTCGTCAGTTATTCCAGAAAATGATCAAGGCGGAATATTATCCCTGACGACGATTTCCTTTGATATATTTGGATTAGAGCTTTATGTTCCCTTGTTGAAAGGAGCATCGATGATATTGGTAAAAGAGGAAGAAGGCTTAGATGTTGATTTGCTTTGTAAATTAGTGAGAAGAGAAGAAGTGAGTGTGTTACAATTAACACCGTCAAGGCTAAATCTTATGCTTTTAAATGCAAGACCAAACGAAATATTTGAGAAAATTAAAATTATTCTTATAGGAGGTGAGGAATTACCATTAGAGCTACTTTCTAAATTACGAGCTTTATATTCAGGTAAAATTTATAATATGTATGGTCCAACCGAGACTACAATATGGTCTACCTATAAAGATGTTTCAGGTAAATTAGCATTAAATATAGGAAAACCAATAAGTAATACTCAAATGTTTGTCCTGAATAAATCAAATAAACTAGTTCCTATAGGAGTTGTTGGTGAGCTGTGTATAGGAGGAAATGGAGTTACGAAAGGTTATTTTGGAGACTCGGATCTAACAAAAGAAAAGTTTATAGAAAATCCATTTAATCCGAGTCAGAAGATTTATAAGACAGGAGATTTGGCAAGTTGGTTACCAGACGGTAATATTGAGTTTCTTGGCAGAATAGATCATCAAGTAAAGATCCGCGGTTTTCGAATTGAATTGGGCGAGATTGAAAGTTGTTTATTAAAACATGAATTGGTAAAAGAAGCGGTAGTAATATCCAGAAAAGATAGTTCAAGCGATCATTATTTATGTGCTTATATAGTAATTGCTTCAGAAGAATCTAATTTAAAAGAATCACTTCGTACACATTTGATTGGCTTTTTACCAGAGTATATGATCCCGTCATATTTTGTTGAGTTAGAAGAAATACCTTTAACCAATAATGGAAAAGTCAACCGAAAAGCTCTTCCTTTGCCAGAGATAAAAGCAGGAGCTTATTATGTAGTACCATCGAATGATATAGAAGAGAAACTTGTAAAAATGTGGTCAGAGGTATTGAATATCGCCCAAGAAGATATAAGTGTAACGGTTAGCTTCTTTGCTATTGGAGGACATTCACTAAAAGCAACCATATTGATATCAAGAATTCATAAGGAATTTGGTGTAAGGCTTCCTTTAATGGAGATTTTTCAAAAGCAGACTATAAGTAAGATAGCTATAAGCATATCTGAAGCTTCAAAAGCAGACTATTCTTCTATAAGAATAATAGAGAAAAGAGAATATTACATACTTTCGTCAGCTCAAAAACGAATGTATTTTATTCAGCAATTGGATTTGCATAGTATATCGTATAATATGCCAATGATAATTCCTCTAGGTTCTGATATTAAAACAGAAAGTTTAGAGAATGCATTTGTAGACCTTGTGAGTAGGCATGAAAGTTTTAGGACATCATTTATTACAATAAATAATGAATCATTTCAAAGAATATATGATAAAGTTAATTTTAAATTAGATTCTAAAGAAACAACAAGACAAGATCTTGATAAGGATATAAAGGAATATATAAGACCATTTGATCTTTCAAAAGATCTTTTAATACGAGCTTGTTTAATGAATGTTTCTAATGAGCAATTTGTTTTAGTTGTTGATATGCATCATATCATATCCGATGGATCATCAGGGACTATTATTAGAGAAGACTTTCTTAAATTGTTCAATGGTGAAAAACTCAATCCTTTGAAATTGCAATATAAAGATTTCTCGAATTGGCAAAATAAGTTAATTGAAAAAGGAGAATTAAAAAATCAGGAAATTTATTGGAAAAATTTATTTTCTGGAGATATCCCAACACTTAATTTGCCAACAGATTTTAAACGTCCCGAGAGCTTCACTTTTAAAGGAGATATTTGCAGATTTATTTTGGATGAAGATGATACAGCCTTATTAAGAGAATTATGTAAAGGTATGGGAAGCACATTGTATATGAATGTACTCGCCATTTTAAATACCTTGTTTTATAGGTTTTCAGATCAGGAAGATATAATAATAGGTAGTGGAATAGCTGGGCGTCCACATTCTGATTTGCTAGGAATTTCAGGGATGTTTGTTAATACATTGGCAATGAGAAATTATCCAAACGGTGATATGCCATTTATTGATTTTCTAAAAGAAGTTTCGAATAATAGTATAGCTGCTTTCGAAAATCAGGATGTTCAGTTTGAGGATCTGGTTGATATGTTGGATGTTGATAGGGATATGTCAAGAAATCCATTGTTTGATATTAATATGGTTGTTCAGAATTTTGAAGATATATCAGAAGATCAAAGGGAAGAAGATGTAATAACAGAAGACGATTCCAAGCTAAATTTGGATTTTGCTCATAGAACATCAAAATTTGATATGATATTCTTTGTTTTTGAAACAGTTAAAACGATTAACATTTCAATTGAATATTATAGTGATATATTTAAACGAGAAACTATAGAAAAATATATTAGATGTTTTAAGAGTATTGTAAGTTCAGTTATAAAGAATCCAAAAATAAAACTAAAAGATATAGAATTATTATCACAAGAAGAAAAGCAACAATTACTATACGAATTTAACGATACCCAATCAGAATATCCAAAAGATAAAACGATACATGAATTATTTGAAAAACAAGTTGATAAAACGCCTGATAAGATAGCCCTTGGTTTTGATCAAGAACAAATTACTTATAGAGAATTAGACAATAAATCTAATCAGATCGCATATTATTTACGTTTTGAATGTGAAGTTAATATTGATGAGTGCATTGGAATATATATGGATAAGGGAGCTAATGCTATTATATCTATACTAGGAATCTTGAAATCGGGATGTGGATATTTACCTTTATCAGTATCATATCCTGAAGAACGTATTATGTTTATGATAAATGATACATCAACGCGAGTAATAATCAGTGAGAAAGGATATGTAAAAGAGATGAATAAATTCCAATGGGAGTGTTTATCTTTTAAGACATATATGTGTTTAGATAGCTTTAAGGTTAATGGAGAACAGGAAACCCAAAGTAGGTTGAATAATAGAAAGTTATGGGAGTATGTAGGTGATGAGTCTGTAGATGAAGTAACAGGAGGAGGATGGAATAGTAGTTATACAGGTCAGCCCATACCACAGGAAGAGATGGATGAATATGGGGATAATGTTCTAAAGAAATTAGAACCCCTGATTACTTCTCAAACAAGAATTTTAGAAATAGGTTGTGCTTCAGGAATAAGTATGTTTAGAATAGCTCCTAAAGTAGCATTGTATTATGGCACAGATCTTTCAGGTACAATATTGAAAAAAAATGAGGAAAGAATAAATTCAGAAGGATATTCTAACATCATTCAAGAACGATTATCAGCCGATGAAATAGATCAGATAAAAGAGAAGGATTTTGATCTTGTGATAATAAATAGTGTAATTCAATGTTTTGATGGACATAATTATTTAAAGAAGGTAATTCGTAAGGCGATTGATTTGATGAAACCTGAAGGATTAATGTTTCTTGGAGATATTATGGATCAGGATTTGAAAAATGATTTGATAAAAGATCTTGAAGAGTTTAAGCGAAGCAATAGGAATAAAGATTTTAAAACCAAAACAGACTGGAATGAGGAATTATTTTTATCAAGAGGATTTTGGAATGATTTACAATGTGAGGAATCGTCAATAGAAAGAATTGAGTCAAGTTCTAAAATATCTACACTAGAAAATGAATTGACAAAGTATAGATATGATGTACTTGTATCAATTGATAAAAACCAAGAAGGAAGCGTCTCTGTTAAAGAGAAAAACAAGTATCAGCATGATTTGAATGTATTGAGTACTTATCCAATTGAAAGATTGTTAAAAGTTAATACCTCGGAGAATTTAGCTTATATTATTTATACTTCAGGTTCAACAGGGAATCCTAAAGGAGTTATAGTTGAACATAAGAATGTGCTTAGGTTGGTAAAAGAAACTAATTATATTGATTTTAATTCAGGTGGAAGACTATTGCAAACAGGAGCATTGGAGTTTGATGCATCAACATTTGAGATATGGGGAAGTTTATTAAATGGAATTACCTTATTTATTGAGGAGAAAGATAAGATATTAGTTCCAACAGTATTTGAAGATATAATAAAAAAGAAAGATATAAGTACTTTATGGTTAAGCTCTTCTTTCTTTAATAATATGCTTGATGAAAGAATAGAAATATTTGAGAGTCTAGAAAATCTTTTAGTAGGAGGGGAAGCATTATCCAGTTGGCATGTAAATGTATTGAGAGACAAATATCCTAAGTTAAATATAATAAATGGATATGGTCCAACTGAAAATGTTACATTTTCAACAACACATTTAATAAAGAAGAATTATGAAGAAGGGATACCTATTGGGAAACCAATATTAAATTCAACAGCCTATATTTTAGGAAAAAATCAAGAGCTTATGCCATTAGGAGCCATTGGTGAATTATATGTAGGTGGAGATGGAGTTTCAAGAGGTTATATGAATAATCAGGAGTTGACAGATGAACGGTTCTTGAAGATACTTGACATTAATGATGGTTTATTGTATAAAACAGGAGACATGGCTCGATGGTTACCTGATGGTACAATAGAATTTTTAGGAAGGATTGATCATCAGGTCAAGATTCGAGGATTTAGAATTGAGTTAGGCGAGATAGAGAATTCCCTGTTAAAGCATGAGAATATAAAAGAAAGTGTGGTATTAGTCCGAGAAGGCAACAATGACAAGTATCTATGTGCATATGTTGTTTGTAAAGAAGCATTTAAACAGGATGAGATACGTAATCATTTATCAGCTAACCTACCAGACCATATGATACCTTCTTATTTTGTAGAACTGGAAGAACTTCCTTTGTCCACAAATGGTAAAGTAAACCGAAAAGCTCTACCATCACCTGAGGTAAAAGTTAGTGACGATTATGTAGCTCCAACGAATGAGATAGAAGAAAAACTTGTTAATATCTGGAGTGAAGTCTTAAATATAGAAAAGGAAAAAATAAGTATTGATGCAGGATTTTTTGAACTTGGAGGACACTCTTTAAAAGCAATGACTTTTATCTCCAGAATAAATAAGGATTTAGGTGTAGAAATTACGATAAAAGAAGTGTTTGTATTAACTACAATAAGAAATATAGCAGAATATATCAGTAAGTTAGACAATGATGAAGAACTACTTTCTGAACTTGAGAATCTTTCAGAAGAAGAACTGTCATTATTAATGGAAGAATAACAACATTTGCTTTAGTGAATTTCATCAATACTTGGAATATTAACTTACTATCCATTAAGTAATGATCTCCCAACATATAAATAAAAATTTACCTAGTATATAAAAAATCAATATAATTTAAAACATAGGTTTACCAACAAAGTTTATTCCCAATGAAGATATTATTAACAATGAATTTGCCTTATACAAGAATTTTTGGAGGGGCAAATAAATCGAATAAATCCTTAGCAGAAGAAATTGCATTATTAGGACATGAAGTGCTTGCAGTTACTCCAGCTATAGCAATACCTAGTAATATAACCATTGAAGAGTTAAAGGTGAACCTTGAATTACAAGGAATAGATGTTATTTCTAAAGTAGATAGATATATTTTTAAGTATAATGGGGTTCAGATTCATGCTGTTTTTGAAATGGAAGAACTGAGAACTGTTTTGCAAGATGAAATAAGACTTCAAAAACCGGATTGGATATTTGTATCTGCAGAAGACCCTTCACAATTACTCCTTAAATCAGCAATAGATATAAGTCCAGATAATATTATCTATTTAGCACATACTCCTCAAATGTTGCCATTTGGTAAGGAAAGTATGTATCCTGGTGAAAAACGAACAGAATTAATCGGAAAATCAAGGTTGGTAGTTACAATTAGTGAGTTCGTAAAAGATTACATAAAAGAAAATGTTGATTTTAATGTATTTGTAAATCATCCGCCTCATTTTGATACACATAATGTTCCTAATTTGGCATCATTTGATAATGAATATGTTTTCGCAATGAATCCTTGCGGTGTAAAAGGTATATCAATACTGATTGCATTGGCAAAAGAATTTAGGAATGTAAAATTTGCAGTTACATATGGATGGGGAACAACTCCATCCGATAAAAAAGAGATTGAAAGAATTTCCAATATAGAAGTATTAGAGAATCAGGATAGTCTCGATGATTTGTTCAAAAATGTTAAATTATTTTTGATGCCAACACTATGGTCTGAAGGATTTGGTATGGCAACTGTAGATGCAATGCTAAGAGGAATACCCGTTATTGCCAGTGATTTTGGAGGACTAAAAGAAGCAAAATTAGGAACAGACTATTTAATCCCGGTTAATCCTATAAAAGGATTTAAAGATGAATTTGATGAGAACTCTTTATTACAAGCCATAATTCCGGAACAAGAAATAGACCCATGGATATTAGCCTTAAAAAAATTACTTACGGATAGAAAAGAATATGAAAAACAATCAACTATTGCAAGGAAAGTATCTTTAGATTTTACAACTTCTCTTAGTGTAAAACCATTAATAAATCACCTAATTGACATAACTCGAAAAGAAACACCAAAACCAAAAGAGAAGATTGATATTAACAATTTATCTGCGGAACAGAAAAAGAAACTTTTAGAAAAACTACGTAATAAAAAGCAACAGGAAGTTCAAAAATTTAATAATATTCAGCCTGTTGTAAAAAAACCGTATTATGATGTTTCATATTCACAATTACAATTATTGTTAATTGATGAAATTAGCACAGGATTTTATGGATTTATTATTACCAACAATCTTGTATTTGAAGGAAAGATTAATGTTAGTGCATTAAAAAATACATTTATTGAAATGGTAAAACGGCATGAGTCGTTTCGAACTCGATTTATTAAGATTGATGGAGAGTATAAGCAACAGATACTAGATGAAGTTGAATTTGAAATTACCGAAATTGACCTTACTAAGGACAAGAACAAAGAAACTAAATGTCAATTTCATATTGATAATGTATTTAATAAAAGATTTGATTTAAGTAAAACTCCTTTATTAAGAGTATCACTTGTTAAATTGGAAAATGAAAAATACTTGTTATTGTCTGCAATGCATCATATTATTAGTGATGGATTATCTATGGATGTGTTTGTAAACGAGTTTTTATATATATATAATGCTATCGATAAAAATACACAGATTTCTTTACCATCATTGAAAATTCAGTATAAAGATTATACTAATTGGCAGATAGAACTATTTGAAGATAAAAAGAGTTCCATTCATAAAGATTATTGGCATAAAAAGTTAAATGGTGATATTCCTGTATTAAATCTACCAATTGACTATTTGCGTCCAGCTATAAAAACTTATAATGGAAAAAGCATAGATTTTCAGCTCTCAAAACAACATACAAAGCAATTAGTCCTATTAGGACAAAAACATGGAGCAAGTCTATTTATTACCCTAATGTCAATAGCAAAGATATTGTTATATAGATATACTTCTCAAAATGATATAATAGTTGGAACACCTGTTTCAGGAAGAAAATCAGAAGCACTTAGAAATCAAATTGGTTTTTATGTGAATATGATTGCTTTGAGATCGAGATTTAATGGATCGGATGAATATGAGACATTCTTAAAAAATATTAAAAATACAAATGTAGATGCATATGAACATGAAGAGTATCCATTTGATAAATTAGTTGAGGAACTTGTATTAGATCGAGATTTGAGTCGTTCGCCAATATTTGATGTAATGGTCTCAATGTTTAGCGGAGATGAAAAAGAAGTACAGCCATCATCACTAATAAATAATAAACTTAAAAGTATTCGTGTCAATGAAGAGAAAATTGGTAGCTCTCACGATATGGCATTTATTTTTAATAAGATAAATGATATAGTAAAAATAAAACTTGTTTATAATAAAGATTTATTTAAAGAAGAAAAAATACAAAGACTTAGTGGTCACTTTCTCCAAATAGTTGATCAGGTTATCAATAATAACCGAATTCAACTAAACGAAATAGAGATTCTAACATTTCAAGAAAAGAATGAATTATTAAATCAGTTTAATCAACCTAAATCAGAATTTCCCAACAGTCTGCTGATACATGAACAATTTGAGAATATTGTTCAGCGATTTCCTCAAAAGAACGCATGTAAATTTGGCAGAAAAACTTTAACATATTTTGAGCTGAACAAAAAGGCTAATCAGTTAGCAAATGGACTTAAAAGTAGAGGTGTTGAACCATCAGATATAATAGCCATTATTAGTGAAAGATCATTAGAAACAATTATTTCGATATTAGCGGTGTTAAAATCAGGAGCTTGTTACTTACCAATAGATCCGGAATATCCAACAGAGCGAATTACATATACACTTGAAAATAGTGAATGTAAATTACTCTTGATTTTGCCGGAATTAAAAGAAAAGATAGCAATACCGGAACAAATAGAAACATTATGGTTAACCGATGATATCGTTATTAATTCTGATATTAATAACCTGCCGAAAGTTAATAATTCAAATGATCTTGCTTATGTTATTTATACCTCTGGCTCTACAGGTAGGCCTAAAGGAGTAATGGTACAACACTATAATTTAATAAGATTACTATTTAATGATCAAAATATATTTGATTTCTCAGAAAATGATAAGTGGACATTATTTCACTCATTTTGCTTTGACTTTTCTGTGTGGGAAATGTATGGTGCATTATTATATGGTGGAGAAGTTTTAGTTGTGTCAAAAGAAATTGCACAAGATTCTTTTAGTATGATACAGCTTTTGGAAAAAGAAAAAGTGACCATTTTAAATCAAGTACCCGGAGCATTCTATTCATTATTAGAACCTGGTATTTTCAATCAGATTGGGCAATTATCATTAAGGTATGTAATTTTTGGAGGTGACACCTTACAACCTTATAAACTGAAAGCTTGGAAAGAAAAATATCCAAAAATTAAACTTATAAATATGTATGGTATAACAGAAACTACCGTACATGTTACATATAAAGAGATTAAAAATGATGATATAAATTGTAAGCTCAGTAATATAGGAAGACCTATACCAACAACACGTACTTATATTTTGGACTCAAATAGAAACATGGTTCCAAAAGGTATTTCCGGAGAACTTTATATTGCAGGGCAAGGATTAGCAAAGGGATATTTAAATCAAGATGATTTAACCAATAAAAAGTTCATAGCTAATCCATTTGAAAAAGGAGAAAAACTTTATTGTTCGGGCGATCTTGCAAGATATTTTTCAAATGGGGATATAGAGTACTTAGGACGGATTGATAATCAAGTGCAGATTCGTGGTTTTAGAATTGAGCTGGGAGAAATTGAAAATGCAATAAAAGAATTTCCTGATGTTGAGGATTTTATTGTTTTGGTACATACAACAGATTCCGGTGATAAATTTATTCTGGCCTATATTGTAAAAGAGACAAATTCACTTTTTGAAGAAAAAGAATTACGTAAATATTTAAATAATGTTTTACCAAATTATATGGTGCCTACTCAAATAATTGAAATTGAGAAGATACCTTTAACCGCAAATGGTAAAATAGATACAAAATCATTACCACTTGCAGGTGATAAATATTCTAAAAGAGAAAAAAACATACAATTTTCCAATAAAATTGAAGAAAAATTAATGGAAATTTGGAATAACGTTTTGCATGCAAATGATTTTGGTATAGAAGATGATTTTTTTGAGATCGGAGGGCATAGTTTAAGTGCCATAAAAGTAACTGCACAAATACATAAAGAGTTTAATGCACAGGTTCGATTAGGAGATTTTTTCGAAAACTCTTCAATTAAGGATCTGGCAAAACATATTCAATTAATACTTAATTTAGAACTTAAAAATAATTCCTTTTCAAATATCCCAAAGGCCATTGAAAAAGAATATTATGAATTATCCTCTGCTCAAAAAAGAATATATATTATACAGCAGATGGATCTGGAAAGTACAGCCTATAATATGCCTGCTATCTTTGAAATACCCTACCGTTTAGAGAAAAATGAAGTAGAGGATATTTTCAAAAAGCTAATTTTAAGGCACGAGAGTTTTAGGACTGGTTTTAAAATGTTTAATGACAAACCTGTACAGCAAATTCAGAAAAACGTTCCTTTTGCAATAGAAGAATATCAAGTAAAACAGGAAGATATATTAAGCATTAAAAATAGTTTTGTTCGCCCATTTGATTTAAACCAAGCACCTTTAATTAGAGTTGGTATTATAGAAATAGAAAACGGATCATCACTACTTATAGTTGATATGCATCATATTATAAGTGACGGCGCTTCTCATTTAATTTTAAAAAATGAATTTAGCGCATTGGCAGAAAAAGAAGAACTTCAGCCATTAAAACTTCAATATAAAGATTTCTCAGAGTGGCAAAATAGCAAAGAGCAGCAAATAAATATTAAAAATCAACAAGATTTCTGGATTAATAAATTTAAAGGAGAAATACCTGTTTTACAATTACCAGTTGATTATGTTCGTCCTGTAATGCAAAGTTTTGAAGGAGCAACGGTTAATTTTGCACTATCAATTAGCGAAACCAATAAAATAAAACAAATAGCCGAAGAAAAGAATATTACAGTTTATATGGCAATTTTAGCCATTTATAATATTTTATTATCAAAATTAAGCGGACAAGAAGAAATAATTATTGGAACACCTGTTGCTACACGCAGACATGCAGACATGGAACAGATTGTGGGAATGTTTGTCAATACACTGGCCTTATATAATTTCCCTGAGGATAGTAAAACAATAAATAATTTTTTAGATGAAATAAAGCAAAGCACACTATCTGCATTTGACAATCAAGAGTATCAGTTTGAAGAATTGGTGGATATTATTTCTATAAATAGAGATACAAGCAGGAATCCGATTTTTGATGTAATGTTTTCTTTTGATAATAAAAAGGAAGACATTAATGAGTCAGCAGAAATAGTATATGAAAGTTATGAGCATGTACCGGAAATTGCAAAATTCGATCTTACCTTATCGGCAGTTGAACATGGAAACCAAATATTAATGAATTTTAACTACTGTCGGGAAATATTTAAAGAAAAGACAATAGAAAAATTTATTAGCTATTTTAAGCAAATTATAAGTCAATTATCAAACAATCTTGATGAGAAAATTTCTTCAATCGAAATTATTACCCCAAAGGAGAAAAAGCAAATTTTAAATGATTTTAACAATACTAAGGTTCTTTATCCTAAAGATAAGACAATACATCAATTATTTGAGGAACAAGTAGAAAAGACACCAAAGAATATAGCTATAGTAAATAGAGAAGAAACATTTACATATCAAGATATAAATGAAAGATCTAACCAATTAGCACATTACTTAAGAAGAAATGGTGTGGCTTCAGGAGATAGAGTTGCCTTAATACTAGATCGTTCTGTGGAAATGATAATAGGAATATTAGGAGTTATTAAGTCAGGAGGAACATATATTCCTATAGATCCTTCATATCCAGAGAAACGTATTAAATCAATCATAGATCCGGCTGATCCTAAATTGACCATATCTCAAAGCATCTTTGCAGATAAATTAAAACATATTTCCCCATTGGTTTTATTAAATACTTTGGATTTAGATAGTGAAGAGAAATCTAATTTAGGCATTAATGTTGCCCCTTCAGATTTATTATATATAATTTTCACCTCAGGTTCAACAGGTATTCCAAAAGGAGTTCAGGTAAACCACAATTCCTTAGTAAACCTATTATACTTTCTACAAGAAAAATATCCATTACATGAAAATGATTCCTATTTATTAAAAACGTCTTATTGTTTTGATGTTTCAAAGAGTGAATTATTTGGATGGATATTAGGAGGATGTAAATTAGTAATATTAGAAAAAGGACAAGAGAAAGATGCGAATGAAATAATAGAAACAATCCATAAATTTCAGATTACCCATATCAATTTTGTGCCTGCAGCATTTAATTCCTTTTCACAAATAATAACACCTGAAGAAAAAAATAAGCTGGATTCGTTAAAATATATAATGATAGCAGGAGAGGCTTTATTACAGGAGCACTTACAAACGTTTAATAAGTTAAAATTAGAAGTACAAATAGATAACCTATATGGTCCATCCGAGGCAACAGTTTATACAAGTCATTACAAGATAATAGCAGATAATACAAGTTTTATTCCTATAGGTAAACCAATATCAAATTATTCAATTTATATATTAAGTAGGACTTCTCAGTTACAACCTATTGGTGTATCCGGGGAGCTTTGCATAAGTGGAGAAGGTTTAAGTCGAGGTTATTTAAATAATGATAATTTAACTTCAGAAAAATTCATAGAACATCCGTTTAAATCAGGCGAACGATTATATCGTACAGGAGATTTAGCACGTTGGTTACCCGATGGGAATATTGAATTTATTGGAAGAATAGACGAACAAGTGAAAATTAGAGGATTTAGAATAGAACTTGGCGATATAGAAAATCATTTACTTAAGTTTAATTATATAAATAATGTTGTAGTTACAGTAAAAAAGGGAGCAGGCTCGGAAAATATATTATGCGTCTATTATGTAGCAAAAGAAAATAAGGCAAATTTAATTTCGGAAATAAAAGATTATCTGGCTGAGAATTTGCCTGAATATATGATACCAAGCCATTTTGTTGAATTAAAAGAATTACCGTTAAATTCAAGTGGCAAGATCGATCGTAAAAAATTACCAGATCCAGATGTGGTTGGAAATAAAGAATACCTTGCCCCAAGTAATAAAGTAGAAGAACAATTGGTAAATATATGGGCAGATATATTAGGGCTCCCAAAAAACAAAATAAGTGTAAATGCTAATTTCTTTAACGTAGGAGGACACTCATTAAATGCCACAGCATTGGTATCGAGGATTCATAAGTTGATGAATATAAAATTGTCTTTGAAAGAAATATTTAAAAGGCAAACGATAATAGAACAGAGCAAATTAATAATACAATCCAACTATGATAAATATCTTTCAATACCCAAAGCACTGGTTAAAGAATTTTATGATTTGTCATCTTCTCAAAAGAGAATGTATCTACTACAGCAATTAGATCCGGAAAGTGTAGCCTACAATTTATATAACCAAATTATCTTAGACTCCGGGATTGAAAAGAAAAAATTAAAGGAATCTTTTGAAGAATTAATAGTTCGTCATGATAGTTTTAGAACATCCTTTGAAAATAATAATGGAAATCCAGTTCAAATAGTAAATGATAAGGTAGATTTTGAAATCTATGAACGTTATGTATCAGAGAATGAAGTTGATAAAATAAAGAAGGAATTTGTTCGTCCATTTGATTTATCAATTGCACCATTGATTAGAGTAGAATTGTTAAATGTAAGGGAAGGTGACCTAATCTTATTAATTGATATGCACCATATAATAAGCGATGGAACTTCTCATCAAATTATAGAAAATGATTTTAATAAACTCTATAAAAAGGAAACCTTAGCACCTTTAAATTTGCAATATAAAGATTTCTCAGAATGGCAAAACAGTAAAGAACAGCAAGACCATATTAAAGATCAGGAAACTTATTGGATTGAAAAATTTTCTAATCAATTTCCAGTATTGAATCTTCCTACAGATTTTAAACGACCCGCATTGCAAAGTTTTGAAGGGGCATCCGTAAGTTTTACTCTATCGAAAAAAGAAATTAAAATACTCAGAGAATTAGAGAAAAAATATGAACTAACCCTTTCCATGATTATGCTTTCCATTTATAATATCTTTCTCTCAAAACTTTGTGGGCAAGATGATATAATAGTTGGAATGCCAATAGCTGCTCGTCGTCATACTGAGCTTGAGGATATAGTTGGGATGTTTGTAAATACTTTGGCAATGAGAGTCGAGATGGATCCTAAAGATACATTGCTTAAATTTTTGAAACAAATTAAGGAAGAGGCACTAAAAGCTTATGAGAACCAGGAATATCAATTTGAAGATTTAGTTGAAAAAGTGGCCTTAAAGCGAGATGCAAGTCGTAATCCAATCTTTGATGTAGTTTTTAACTTATTAGAACAAAAAACAAGAGAGGTAACAATACAAAAGATTAAATCTGATAAATATACGCATACAAAAGGAATCTCGAAGTTTGATTTGACACTACAGGTTGCAGATTATGGAGAAGAAATATATATTCAATTTGAATATTGCACAAAACTATTTAAAGCAGATACAATTGAGAGATTTGCAGATTATTTCAGGAATGTAATTTCACAGCTTGAAGGAGATATTTCAGACCTAAACTTATCGGATATTGAAATTATAGGAAAAAAAGAAAAGCAGCAATTATTATCTGTAGCTGGAATTGAGAAAACTAACTATCCGGAAAATAAAACAATAATTGAACTTTTTGAAGAACAAGTTGATAAGACACCAAAGAATATAGCTGTTACATTTGAGGGTGTATCAATTACCTATAAAGAGCTTGACGATATTTCCAATAAAGTAGCAAATGCACTTTTGAGTAAAGGAGCAAAAAGAGAAGATGTTGTAGGTGTTTTATATGAGAGAGGAATAAATGTTATAGCGAGTATTCTTGGGATACAAAAGGCCGGTTGCGCATACCTGCCTTTAGATGTTGAATATCCCAAAGAACGAATTAGTTATATATTAGAAAATAGTGGAGCAAGATTTTTATTGTTGGATAAAAATTATCATACAAAGATTGATGAAAGTGTTAAAACCATATTTGTAGATTCAGGAGAAATTTCAACCTTTTCCTCGAGTAAGCCGAAGGCTAAAATTAGTCACAACAATTTGCTATACATAATTTATACTTCAGGTACTACCGGAAAACCCAAAGGAGTGATGGTTGAGCATAAGAATGTAGTAAACCTTTTGTTTAATGAAGCTTCGAAGTTTGATTTTAATGAAAGTGATGTTTGGACTATGTTCCATTCACATTGTTTCGATTTTTCTGTATGGGAAATGTATGGTGCATTACTTATTGGAGGCCGTTTGGTTATGATTCCTCGCGAGCTTGCGATGAATACACAAGATTTCTTAGAGTTATTGAAACAAGAAAAGGTAACAGTACTTAATCAAACACCCTCCGCATTTTACTCACTTATAAATAAAGAACAAGAGCAAGAAGTGAGTAATTTAAATTTAAGATATGTAATATTTGGAGGAGAAGCATTGCTTCCGGGAAAACTTAAGCATTGGAATACAAGATATCCAAAAGTTAAGCTTATAAATATGTTTGGAATAACAGAGACAACAGTTCATGTTACATACAAAGAAATTACATCAGAAGAAATAAATAGTGGTGAAAGTAATATAGGAACAGTTATACCAGGTTTATATACATATATTCTTGATGATGCAATGAAACCCCAACCAACAGGAGTTATAGGAGAATTATATGTTGGAGGTTTAGGAGTTGCACGAGGATATATAAATAACCATGAATTAAGCAGTAAACATTTTGTTGACAACCCATATGTTCAGGGAGAAATATTATATAAAACAGGAGACCTCGCCCGTTGGTTAACCAATGGAGATATGGAATATCTTGGAAGAAAAGATTCTCAAATACAGTTACGTGGTTTTAGGATTGAGCTTGGAGAAATCGAAAACAGTTTGTTGACTATAAAAAACATAAAAGAAGCTGTTGTTATTGACAGGAAAACGGAAACAGGAGATTTATATATTTGCGCTTATGTTGTAATGGATCTATCAGACAAAGAAATTGCTGTTGATATTATAAAGTTAGAATTGTCTAAAAGCCTTCCTGACTATATGATACCTTCAAATATTATTCAAATTGATAAAGTTCCATTAACATCTAATGGTAAGATAAATAGGAATGAACTTCCTTTGCCGGGACTAAACTTGAATAAAAGTACGATCCTTCCTTCAAATGAATTAGAAGAATTAATACTTGTTATATGGTCAGAAATATTAAATATACCAAAAGAAAAAATAAGTACTATAGATAATTTCTTTGCTTTGGGTGGCCATTCATTAAAAGCTAATGTATTAAAAGAGAATATACATAAGGAAACCAGAATTGAATTCGCTTTAAAAGATGTGTTTATCCACACAACAATAAAAGATCAAGCAAGTCATTTAGCTAGTGTTAAAGATAAAAAAGATTTCGTATCCATTCCGCCAGCTCCATTAAAAGAATATTATCCATTATCTACTGCACAAAAGCGATTGTATTTCTTGCAGCAGATGGATATTGAGTCCACAGCTTATAATATGCCATATATTATCTCCTTAGGAAACAATGTGGATAAAAAGAAGATAAAAGAAATAATCACAAAACTTATAAATAGACATGAGAGCCTTCGAACAAGCTTTGGGGTTAGAGGTGAAGAACCTGTTCAGTTTATAAATGATCAGGTAGAATTTATTTTAGAAGAATTTAGTATTAAGAAAGAAGAAGTTCAAGATCAAAGGCAACAATTTATACAAGCTTTTGACTTAAGTCAAGCACCCCTTTTAAGAGCAGCTATTGTTAAAATTGAAGGTGAAGGTAATTTGTTAATGATCGATATACATCATATTGTTAATGATGGAGCTTCACACTTAATTTTAGAACAAGATTTTCAGGGGCAATATTCTGGCAAAGAACTAGATCAGTTAAATTTTCATTATAAGGATTATGCGGTTTGGCAGGATCAATTATTGAAAAATAAGAAATATGATACAGAGGCTAGAAGCTTTTGGAATAAATATATTGGAGAAGGTTTTCCAAAAATGAAAATGCCATATGATTATAATTTAAAATCCTATGATGATAATTGTAATGATTATCAGATGTATATAAATGAAAATGTTTTATTAGGATTACAAAATCTGGCTCAAAAACAAAGCACTACATTATTTACAGTTGTTTATTCAGTATTTAATGTATTGTTATCTTATTTTGTTGGAAAAGAGGAGGTATACTGTTCTGTAATAAATTCCGGAAGAACTATAAATCAGATCCAGGGAATAGTTGGTTGTTTTGCAAACTCATTACTTGTAAAAAATAATTTGAACTCTGAGAAATCAATCCAAGAGTTGATTAATGACAATCATAAGGGCTTTATAGAGCTTTATAGTTTTCAGGATTTTCTTTATGAGGAAGTACTCCAAGAGAAAGGATTAAAATATCCTGAAACATCGGTTGCATTTAATATGTTAAATTTTAAAGAAAGCAATGAGACTTTTTCTGGAAAAGATAAAAGTTTTCATAAAACGAATGTAGGTGGTGGGAAATTTGATTTGGAATTATATGTGAATGAATATGAAAATGGATTAACGATAAATTGGAGATATAAGAACTCATTATTTAAATCAGAAACGATAGAATATATAGCTTCTTGTTATAATGTGCTGCTGGAGAATCTTGTTAATAATGTTGAGGATATAGGTAACTTAAAAATAGACGATATAAAAAGAACGATAGTTCCGCTGAAAACAAGTAGAATTAATCCTTCAAATAGTTATATAAAATTTGAGAATAAAGAGATAGAACAAAACATCATATCAAGATTTGATTCGAAAGTTGCAAAATATGGAAAAAATCCAGCAATTCAATATCATGATGAGAGCCTATCGTATAATGAGTTACATCAAGAAAGTTGTCAAATAGCCAATGCAATATTAAAAGAAAAATCGATAAATAGTGAAGGGATTGCATTATTATTTGAACAAGGCAATGATATGATTAAGGCGATGTTGGGTGTATTGAGATCAGGCAATTATTATATTCCATTAGATGCAAGTTATCCGGTTAACTGGTTAACTTATATTCTTAAAGATTCAGGAGCCAGAGTTTTAATTACAAATACAGAGAATAAGCAAAAAGCAAGTGAATTAAAGAATGAAATTGGTGAAAAAATAGAAATTATTAATATCTCAAATGAAATTGAACAATATTCTATGGATTGTTCAAATATTAATATTTCTCCAGATTCATTAGCTTATATATTATATACATCAGGGTCAACTGGTTTTCCTAAGGGAGTTATGCAAAGTCATAGGAATCTTTTGCATTATGTCATGTCATATACAAATAATACACACATTAGTTGTGATGATAAACTTACTTTATTTTCTTCATATGGATTTGCAGGATCTATCCAGGATATTTATGGAGCTATATTAAATGGAGCTTCTTTGAATATTTATAACATAAAGCAAGAAGGAACGAAAAGTAGAATTCATGAATGGATAATACAAAAAGGTATTACTATTTATCATTCTACTCCAACAGTTTATAGGTATTTATTATCTAACTTAGAATTAGGAACATATTTAAATAAAGTAAGGCTTGTAGTATTAGGTGGGGAGGTTGTTTATAAGAAAGACTTTTTTGAATATAAAAAGTATTTTAATGAAGATTGTATTTTCATTAATTGTTATGGTTCTACAGAATCACCTATAACAGCTGAGAATATTGTAAATCAGTCGATAGAAATTGGTGGAGAATCTTTGTCAATTGGATTTGGAGTACCTAATACTGAGGTGTATGTGGGAAAACCTGATGGAAGAATTGCTTTGCCATTTGAAGAAGGAGAAATTATTATTAAAAGTAAGCACCTTGCATTAGGGTATTTAAATAATCCTGAAAGAACAGAGCAATCTTTTTTCAAAGAAGATGATGGTCGACAAATGTTTAAAACTGGTGATATAGGTAGACATCATGCAGATTATAGTATAGAGAACATTGGGAGAAAAGATTTTCAAGTAAAAATTAGAGGTTATAGGGTAGAGTTAGGAGAAGTAGAAGGACTATTAGATCGACATCCTGGAATTTATAAGAGTGTTGTTCATTATATGAAACAATCGGAAAGTGAAGGTTATTTAATAGCTTACTATGTATTGAAAGATGGTGCTAACGAAAAAAAACAGGAACTAAAAAGATATATTGAATTACATGTTCCTTCATTTATGATTCCAAATGATTTTATTCAGCTGAGTAAGTTTCCGTATACTTTAACAGGGAAAATTGATAGAAAATCATTACCTATTCCTATAGTTGGATTTAAAGATAATTATAATGAAGCAAGAACAGTAACAGAGCTGAAACTTGCTGCAATTTGGGCAGAAGTATTAAATGTGGCTCAAAAAGAAATAAGCGTAACCTCAAACTTCTGGGATATAGGAGGAAATTCATTTAGGGCTTTAATATTAATAGGTAAGATATATAAAGATATTGGAGTTGAATTTCCACTTCAGGATGTATTTTTACAAGCAACGATTAGAGCACAGGCTATTCATATTTCAACATTAGAAAAGAAAGATTTCATACCTATCCCAAAATCAAAAGACCAAGCATATTACTCAATATCATCGGCTCAGAAGCGAATTTATTTTTTGCAAAAGTTTGATTTGGATTCAACAGCATATAATATGCCTTATATAATTCCATTAGATAAAGAATCAGATAAATTAAAAATTCAAGAAGTATTTCAAAAATTAATTTTACGTCATCAAAGCTTTCGTACAAGTTTTGAATTGAATGGTGAAGAAATTGTTCAGATCATACATGATCATGTAGATTTTAAAGTTGAAAACTTTAAGATTGAAGAAACAGAAAAACAAACTACCCTTAACAAATTCACACAAGTTTTTGATTTAACTCAAGCACCTCTTTTACGAGTAGCCATAGTTGAAATCAAAGGAAAAGATAGTTTGTTAATGGTAGATATGCATCATATTATAAGTGATGGAGTCTCACGCGTAATTTTAAAACAAGAATTCCAGAAACTGTATTTAGGTGAAGATTTACCTCCCTTAGAGTTGCAATATAAAGACTTTAGTGAATGGCAGGACAGTGAAGAACAGAAGGTTAAAGTAAAAAAACAAGAACAATATTGGATCAATAGATTTAAAGGTGAAATTCCTGCATTAGAGTTACCTACAGATTATACTCGTCCTGATAAGAAAAGCTTTGATGGTGCCATTGTTAGTTTTACATTAAGTAAAGAAGAAACAAAAATTATAAAATTACTGACAAAAGAAAATGAATTAACTCTTTACATGTCAGTTTTATCTGTTTTCACAATACTCCTTTCCAAATTGACAGGTCAAGAGGATGTAATTGTAGGAACACCTATAGCAGGTCGAAGTCATGTTGATTTGGAGAATATAGTAGGACTATTTATAAATACTTTGGTAATGCGGAATGAAGTAAAAGGAAGCGATACTTTAAAAGAGTATTTACGTAAATTAAAACAAAATACCCTTGAAGCATTTGAGCATCAAGATTATCAGTTTGAGGATTTAGTAGAGCAAGTATCTGTAGAACGTAACATTAGTCATAATCCAATATTTAATGTTGTGTTTAATGTTTTAAATCAGGACGAATATAGTGGTGATTTATCAAACTTTAACAATCAATGTTTGATTCATAATGCTGGAACTTCCAAATTTGATTTAACCTTATCTACTGTTGATTATGGAGATCAATTAATGTTAAGTTTTGTATATAGTACAAAATTATTTAAACCTGAAACAATAGAACAATTTATATTATATTTTAAACAAATTGTAAATAGTAATGCAGTTAAGATAAATGATATTAATTTAATGAGTAGAATGACAGAAGTTAGTTCCCCTTTTGATCAACAGGATGTTGATTTTGAATTTTAAGAAACCAAACTATATAGAGCCTGCAAGAAAACTACATATTATTATAGTCTTTGATAAGAAAGCGTCAAAGACGTTCCGATAGTTATCGGAATTCGAGATTTTGAAAACCAAGGAGTTCACTTTTGTGAATGCTATGTGCTGAGCCTGTCGAAGTAACTGGTTTCAAAACGAGAGTAACGAAGAACCTTGCGAAGCTCACGAACACAATTTTATAATTATTAAACTCGTGAGTAATTTGGCGTTTTCTTGCAAACACTATATAGGTGAAAATATTAAGAGTTATGCCAATTAAATTTCAAAATGAGCTATAAATAATTTGAATTATTTTTTGCTTAGATGATTCAAAAAATACTAGCATAGCAGTAGTTACGATTTTCTTTTTTGAAGAAATATAAGTGAAAAAGAAACGAATTATATAGCTTATTTTGGTGTTTAGTTGGTATTAATAAAACTCTAGAAATTATTTATTAAAAAATTATGATCTAATTATGAAAGACGAGAAATTGAATGCAGATAAAACAACAATATTAGTTCAAAAAGAACAAGAAGAAATGCAGTATTGGTTAAAAATACTAGGTGAAGATTTCAAAAAAAGTAATTTTCCAAGTGATTTTCCTGATGTTAAAACCAAAACAACAGAATACAAGTATTTGGAATTTGAAATAGGAAATGAAATATTTTCAAGCATAAATAAGTTAAGCAAAGGATCTGATTTAAAATTGCAATTTATTTTAAAAACAGCATTGTTTATTTTAATCCGTAAGCATTCTTTTGAAAATGACATTTCAATAGGAACATCTATATATAAGCAGACAAGTGGGGCAAATTTCATTAATACAATTCTTGTATTACGTAATAATGTAGATGAAAAGCAAAGTGTTAAAGAGTTATTATTAAAAACAAAAGATATTATTATCGAAGCGAATAAAAATCAAAATTATCCTCTTGAACATATAATAAAGAAGCTTAAGATACCATATGAGAAAGATGATTTTTATCCGTTTTTTGATATAGGAATAATATTAGAAAACTTACAAACAGAGGATTATTTAAGCAACATAAAATTTAACTTACTATTTTCATTTTCAGTAAATAATGATTCATTATCATGCAAAATAAAATATAATTCTAATTTCTATAAAGATGAAACGATAGTAAAATTATTTAATTTTTATTCTAAGGTTCTTGAATCTTTTTATGAAAATATAGATAAGCCTTTAGCAGAGATTGATCTTATCAATGATGAAGATAAATATGCTCAATTGCAAAAAAATAATGAAACAAAGGCAAATTATTCAGATAATAAGACGATAATTGATTTGTTCGAAGCACAGGTTGAAAAATCTCCTGACAATATTGCATTGGAATTTCAAGGACAACGATTAAATTACAGAGACTTAAACAATAAATCGAATCAGTTAGCCCATTTATTACAAAGTAAGGGTGCAGAAGTAGGTTCGAGAATAGGTATAATGTTGAATCGATCAATTGATTCAATTATTGCAATTTTAGCGACATTAAAGGTTGGAGGTGTTTATGTGCCTATAGATAAAAACTACCCGAATTCCAGAAAACAATATTTGATTGAAGATAGTGAATTGTCAATTTTGCTTTCGCATTCTGAATTGATTACTCAAAACACGAATAACCTTCAAGGGATTCCATCGAACAATCTGCTTGACATGAGTGATCCTAATATATATTCAGGATCATGTGAAAACATAGAAATAAAGTATTCATCGAATGATCCTGCATATATCATTTATACATCAGGTTCAACAGGTATACCAAAAGGAGTTGTTATAGCTCATTCCAGTTTAGTTAATTATGTACAATGGGGAATACATCATTATATAGACTCACAAGAAGTTAGTATGCCATTGTATACCAGTATGAGTTTTGATTTAACCATTTCATCAATTTATTTACCATTATTATCTGGTAATAAAATAATAATTTACCCTGAAGGAGATGTTCTGGAAATACTTGAGGATATGGTTCTAAGAGACCAAGTAAACATAATAAAGGCTACGCCATCACATTTACGTGTATTTAGTCAGCTTTTAGAAAAAAACAAAACAACCAGTATTAATAAATTTATTGTTGGTGGTGAATTATTGGACTCTAATTTATGTCGAAATATAACAGAGAAGAATCCTGAAGTTATAATTTATAATGAGTATGGCCCAACCGAAGCAACAGTAGGTTGTATGATTTATAAATATGATAATAATAAAGAAACGAATGTGCCTATAGGATTGCCTATTAATAATATGCAGGTTTATATATTGGATAAATATAGTGAACAGCTAAAGCCTATTGGTATCCCGGGAGAGTTATGTGTTTCTGGTGTAGGTTTAGCGAAAGCTTATCTGAACAAGGAGCAATTAACCAATGAAAAATTTATCGCACATCCGTTTATTGAGGGAGAAAAATTATATCGTACAGGCGATCTTGCTCGTTGGCTTCCTAATAGTAATATGGAGTTTATAGGTAGGATTGATGATCAAGTAAAAATTCGAGGTTTTAGAATTGAGCTTGGAGAAATAGAAAATGCAATCAATAAAAATAGGAATGTTGAGAATTGTGTAGTTATAGTTAGGGAGGAAAACGATGATAAGTACTTATGCGCATACCTTGAGGGTAAAGAACAATTTAATCAAGCAGAGTTACAAGCTTATTTAAAAAATTCATTACCTGACTATATGATTCCGTCTTATTTTGTTGAGTTAGACAGTCTGCCATTAAATAGTAATGGAAAAATAAACAAAACAGCTCTTCCGACACCTGAAATGAAAGTTCAGGAAGAATACATTGCTCCGGCAAATAAAACAGAAGAGAAACTCGTTAAGATATGGTCTGATTTATTTAAAATACCTCAAGAGAAATTAAGTACCAATGCAAATTTCTTTGATCTTGGAGGACATTCCCTAAAAGCAACAATTTTAACAGCTAAAGTTCATAAAGAATTTGATGTAAATATTCCTTTAGTTAAAGTTTTTGAGGCACCAACAATTTTAGAATATGCGATGCTAATTTTTCAAGGAGTGGAAATGGAGAATATATCAGAAGAAGTAGAAGTGTAAATAGACTATTGTTGAAGTAAGTTTCCTCTATTCTTAAAAACACTGTATCATCAAATTTCATATTGATTAACTCTGTTTAGCATAGGGAATTCAATATAAAATAAATATTTAAATTAATATCTTAAATCCGCAAAGCGTGGCACGGATTTATTAATAATCAGCAAGTTGGTTATAGTTTCATGTCATCTATAGTAGTTAATCGAGGTACGGCTAATTACTTAATATCTAAATGAATGAAAATATACTTGCGGATATTAAATAATATATTCTTTATCATCTTATCATAAGAAATCATTATGAAAATAAAAGATTTATTGTCAAAACTTTATAAACTAAATATTAAGGTAATAGTAGATAATAATAAGCTCAAAATTCAATCATCCCAAGGAAAAATTCCAAAAGATATTATTGAGGAAATTAAACAGAATAAGAGCGAACTATTAAAATACTTATCAGGAATTGATAATAAAGATAAGTTTATAACAATAACAAAAGCAGATTATAAAGAATATTATCCATTATCATCCGCCCAGAAACGAATGTTTCTCCTTCAACAGATGAATCCGGAAAGTATGGTATATAATGTGCAACATTTGATTCCTTTATCAAGAAATGAGGATATCGACAGATTAAGGGATGCTTTCGAAAAACTGATTGACCGACATGAAAATTTTCGTACAAGCTTTAAAATTATTGATGATCACCCGGTGCAACAAGTACATGAAAAAGTTACATTTAAAATACATGAAAAAGAAATTGCTGAAAATGATTTAGAAATTGTATTGAAGCAATTTGTTAAGCCATTCATTTTTAGTGAGGCACCCTTGTTTAGAGTTCAGTTGGTTAGAAAGGAAGATGAGTCTGTTTTAATGCTTGATATGCACCACATTATTAGCGATGGAACTTCTTTTAAGATATTAACACATGATTTTTTTGATTTAATAAAAGGGAAAGAACTAATACCATTAAAATTACAATACAAAGATTTTTCAGAATGGCAAAATAGTAAAGAACAACAAGATAATATAAAAAGTCAAAAGAAATATTGGGTAAATAGATTCTCAGATGAATTACCAATTCTTGATTTACCAACTGATTATCCACGTTCGGTGTATCAATCAACAGAAGGAGCTTCTGTAAAGATTGCTTTAACTGTTGATGAAACGAATATTTTGAGAAAAATAGTCTCAAAGTATGATGTTACTTTATTTATGGCGCTATTGTCGGCGTTTAAAATATTACTGTCAAAAATAAGTGGGCAAAATGATATCATTGTCGGAGTACCGCTTGCAGGTAGGAGACATTCTGATTTAGATGAGATTGTTGGTGTATTTATAAATACCTTGCCATTCAGGAGTTTTCCTAATAAGGAAAAAACATTATTAGAATTCTTTGATGAAGTTAAATCTGCAGCATTACAAGCATTTGAAAATCAAGACTTCCAATTTGAAGATTTAGTAGAGAAAGTAATCCATTACAGAGATACAAGCAGAAATCCAATATTTGATGTTTCATTTAATTTAAATAATATAAGCGATCATAAAGAAGATTTATCTAAGTTGGAAAGAGAATTTATACATACAGAACATGTAGCCAAATTAGATTTACATCTTATAGCCGTAGATTGTGGAGATCAGATATTATTGAACTTTGAGTATTGTACAAAATTGTTTAGCCCTAAAACTATAGAAAGATTTATTGCATATTTTAAAATTATTGTACAAAACTTAAATGGTGATTTTGATAGAAAACTTTCAGATTTATCAATTATCACGAAGGAAGAAAAAAACCATATTTTATTTGAGTTTAATAAAACTAAAACCAACTACCCTAAGGATAAAACCATAATTCAGCTTTTTAAAGAAAATGTAATAAAACTTCCGGTAGCAACAGCATTAATTTTTAATAATGAAAGTAAAACATTTTTGGAGTTAGATGAACTATCAAATAGTGTAGCTATAGAGTTGACTAAAAGAGGAGTGGAGTCAGGACAATTGATTGGTTTAATGATCGATAGAAGTATTGAAATGATAATAGGGATATTGGGAATCTTGAAAGCCGGAGCAGCATATTTACCAATGGATCCTTTATATCCTGAAGAAAGAAACCAGTTAATTATTGAGAAAAGTGAAATAGAATATGTGTTAGTAAATAATAAAAGAAGTGAAAATATTAAAGCAACACAAATTGATATTTTAAAGGATATAAATTTTGAAGAAACAGTATTTGAATCCATAAAAACTAACAAAGAAAACCTTGCATATGTAATATACACGTCAGGATCAACAGGAGAACCAAAAGGGGTAATGATAGATAATCAGAATGTTGTGAATTTTGTATTTTCAATGTTCGAACTAATACAAACAAAACAAACTGACACATTACTATCATTAACCACAGTCGCTTTCGATATTTTTGGACTGGAACTGTTTGTACCATTGTTAAGTGGTGCTAAAATGGTGCTAGGGAATAATGAAGAACAAACAGAACCGAGATTAATTTCTAAATTAATTGAAAAACATAAAGTAAATATATTACAACTAACACCTTCGAGGTTAAAATTAATTATTGAAGAAGCAGAAGGAAGAAAAGATTTAGCAAAGATTGGTAAACTTTTAGTTGGAGGAGAAGAATTTCCTTTTGGTTTATATCAAACAGTTAAAGAGTTTTTCCCTGGATTATTATATAATATGTATGGGCCAACTGAAACAACAATTTGGTCAGCTATAAAAAAATTAGATAATAAAGATGTTTTGAATATTGGAAAACCGATTGGAAACACAAATATCTATATTTTAAATGAAGATAATAAAATGCAAGCTATAGGTATTGCAGGCGAACTGTGTATATCCGGAGATGGAGTTGGGAAAGGCTATTTTGCAAATGATCAACTAACTCATGAGAAATTTATAAGCGACCCGTTTATAGAGGGAGAGACTTTATACAAAACAGGTGATTTGGCTCGATGGTTATCCAATGGGGAGTTAGAGTTTATCGGAAGAATTGATAATCAAGTTAAAATTAGGGGATATAGGATTGAAATTGGAGAAATTGAAAACAGTATATTAAAAAATAATGAAGTAAAAGAATGCGTAGTTATTGTAAGAGAAGATACTAATAAAGAGAAATACCTGTGTGCATACCTTGTTATAAATGGAGAGAATGAAATAATAGAGTCAATAAAAGAAACTTTAATGTTTCACTTGCCCGAATATATGATACCTTCTTTTTTTATAAATGTAGATGCAATACCACTAACAGCAAATGGGAAGATAGATAGAAAGAAATTACCTATACCAAAAATAAACGCTGGCGATCAATATATTGCTCCCTCAAATGATATTGAAAAAAAATTAACAACTATTTGGGCTAAGGTTTTAAACATCTCTTCATCAGAAATAAGTATAAACGCAAACTTCTTTAATATTGGAGGGCATTCGCTTAAAGCTTCTATTTTAGCAGGGAAAATACATAAGGAATTCGGAGTTGAGTTTATTTTGAGAGATATGTTTTTGCTTTCAACAATTAAAGATCAAGCAAAAAGGGTTCAAACTAGTAATAAAAAGGAATTTAATTCAATTCCTAAAGCAAAAATAAAAGAATACTATAATTTATCATCTGCACAAAAATCAATGTATTTTTTGCAGTTGTTGAACCCCGAAAGTATCTCTTATAATATGCCGGGAATTATTAATTTAAATCAGAATTTTAAGAAAGAGGAAGTAGCGACAGCATTTAAAACCTTGGTGCTAAGACATGAAAGCTTTCAAACATGTTTTATGATAATAAATGACGTGCCTATCCAACAAATACAAAAAGATGTATTTTTTGAAATACAAGAGAGTACAATTGTGGAGTCTGAATTGCAAGCACAAAGAGAAAGCTTTGTGCGCCCTTTTGATCTGGGTAAAGCACCATTATTAAGAGTTGAGATTGTAAATATAGAAAATAGTAATCCCGTTTTAATGTTTGATCTTCATCATATAATAAGTGATGGAACATCAAACGAAATACTAAAACAAGATTTCTTGAAATTAATGGAAGGAGAAGAACTTGAACCTTTGACTTTACAATACAAAGATTTCTGTGAATGGCAAAATAGTGAAGATCAGCAAAATAGTATAAAAGAAAAAGAACATTTTTGGATTAATCAATTTTCAGATGAACTCCCTATTTTAAATTTACCAACTGACTATTCAAGACCTCCAATTCAAAGTACAAAGGGAGCATTTGCATCATTTGTATTGAGTAAAGAGGAGACAAAAATGGTTAGAAGCATTGCAAAGGAAGGTGATTCCACCCTTTTTATGGCTCTTTTATCTATATATAATATTTTATTATCAAAATTAAGTGGTCAGGATGATATTGTTATTGGCACTCCTATAGCTTCTCGTCTTCATTCGGATTTAGAAGGAATTGTAGGTATGTTCATTAATACTTTGCCATTAAGAAATTATCCTTCATCTTTTAAAACCGTTAAGGAGTTCCTGCAAGAGGTTAAGCAGAATACTTTATTATCTTTTGATAATCAGGAATATCAATTCGAAGATTTAGTTGAGAAGTTATCTGTAGAAAGAGATACAAGTCGTAATCCGGTATTTGATGTAATGTTCAATATGTTTAATATGAAAGAGTTTTCAGGAGACCTTTCAGCGTTAGATTACGAAGAATTTAACCATAAAAATGGTATTTCGAAATTTGATCTTACCCTAACAGCATTTGATTATGGTGATCAAATTCTATTAGGGTTTGAGTATTGCACAAAATTATTTAAACCTCAAACAATAGAGCAATACATAAGATACTTTAGACAAATAGTTCAGCAGTTATCATCTAAAAAGAGCAATAAGATATTGGAAATTGATCTATTATCATTAGATGAAAGAAAGAAAATACTATTTGATTTTAATGATACTAAAATGGAGTATCCAGTAGAAAAAAGTATAAAACAATTATTTGAAGAACAAGTAAAGATAAATGGAGACCGAATTGCTTTAATTGAAGGCGATAATCAAATTACAAATTTTGAGTTGAACAAAAGGGCAAATCAAATGGCCGGTTATTTGGTTAGAAATGGTGTAAAACCTCAAACATTAATAGCAATTTGCGAAAAACGTTCCATTGACATGATCGTTGGAATGTTAGCAATTATTAAAACCGGAGGCATTTATATTCCTTTAGATCCGAACTACCCATCCGATCGGTTAAATTTTATGCTAAAAGAAAGCAATGCAGAAATATTAATAACCAAGGATATTTATAAATCGCTGTTTTCTAATATAAAAGCTAATGTGATTTGTCCAGAGAATCATGACAAAGAGATAAAAAAGGAAACAGTAAATAATTTAAAAATTAAAATATTACCGGATGACATAACATATATAATTTATACATCAGGATCTACAGGTAACCCAAAAGGAGTGATGGGGAAAAGTAAAGGTATTATCAACAGGCTATACTGGTTGTGGAATACTTATCCAATTGGAGATGGAGAAAGATCTTGTCAAAAAACGTCAGTAAGTTTTGTTGATCATGTGGCAGAAATATTTTCATCACTACTTAATAAAGATCCACTCTATATATTCTCCGAAGAAAACACAAAAGACATCGAAATATTTATCGATTTATTAGATAAATATAAGATTACTAGAACTGTATTAGTTCCTTCTTTCTTAAAGACAATTATTTCAATAAAGCAGAATAGGGAGATCTTAAAAAGTTTAAAATATGTATTTTGTAGTGGCGAAGCTTTAAATTTAGATTTAGCAGAAGAGTTTTATAAAGAATTTACAAATTCAAAACTAATAAATGTTTATGGTTCATCTGAAGTTAGTGCAGATGCAACATATCACGAAGTAACAAGGTTTTATATTGAGGATGTTCATAAATATTTTAAGAATATTCATATAAATCCAGCCATAGATATTTTAAAACCTGGAGCTATTACAATGCCAAATGTTAGTTTGGATTCAATAGCAAATAGGTTTAAGAAAAGTACAGCCCCAGATTATCCAATATCCTTAGATGAATATAACAAGATCCTTTATAAAGACATATTACCATTTGTTATTAATTCAGCAGCGCCACAGAATATAGGTCATATGACCTCTGCATTACCCGATTTTGTAAATGATTTTAGTAAACTGATTTCCCAACTAAATCAAAATTTGGTAAAAATAGAAACTTCAAAATCCTTAACATTTGTTGAAAGGGAGGCACTTGCTATACTTCATCGTTTATTTTATTCATTTAATGATGAATTTTATTCTGAATATATACAAACAGTTAATACAAACTTGGGAATAGTTTCAACCGGGGGTACTACATCCAACATTTCCGCAATGCTTGCAGCAAGAAATAAAAAATTGCTTGCATTAGATGAAAATAATACTGTAATGCAACACAGTATTTATAAAGCATTAGAGAAACATGGCTATGATGATATGGTAATTATTGGATCAAGGTTAATGCATTATTCCATAAAGAAATCAGCGTCGATTCTTGGAATGGGAACCGATAATATTATTTATGCTGATTACAATAAAGATGGGAAGTTAGATATTGATAACCTTAGATCTATTATTATTGAATGCAATAAAAGTAAGAAGTTAATTATTGCAATAGTTGCAATAGCAGGTACAACAGAAACAGGAGAAATAGATCCATTAGTGGAAATGGGAGAGCTTGCCAAAGAGTTTAATATCCATTTTCATGTGGATGCCGCTTGGGGTGGAGCAACTATGTTTTCAGAGAAATTTGCCAACAGATTAAATGGTATAGAGCTTTCAGATTCAATTACATTCTGTGGTCATAAACAACTTTATTTGCCACAAGGCATAAGTGTTTGTTTATTTAAAGACCCGAAATTATTGCAGTACGGTTCTGTTACTGCTAATTATCAAGCTACTAATAATTCATTTGATACAGGGCGATTTACAATTGAAGGTTCAAGATCAGCAATTTCTATGAGTTTGCATGCTTCTCTTCATCTTATTGGAAAAAAGGGATATGCATCCTTAATTGAGCAAGGAATTAATTCATCTGTATTTTTATCTAAGCTAATAGAAACTTTGGATTGCTTTGAACTCATTATGAAACCTCAGTTAAACATTGTTTGTTATCGATATATTCCTGAAAAATTCAGGGATATGATTGCTAATAAAAATGATTTAAATAAATATCAGAATGAAATTAATGAAGTAAATTTAAAATTACAAAATCATCAATTTTACAAAGGTGAAACTTTTGTTTCAAAAACAACACTTACCCATACAAAATACGCAAAAGAAATAGATGTTGTAGTACTTAGAGTAGTTTTGTCGAATCCATTAACAACATATCAGGATATATTTAGGGTTCTGGAAAATCAAATGGAAATAGCAAATGAACTTTTTGATGAAAACAATTCAACCATAGAACTCGAAAAAATAAAAGAGTTATTATTAAAAGAAAATAGTAGCAGTAATAAGATTTATGTAAATAACGGTTTACCAATGTTTATTGGGAAACCATTATCTAATCTAAAAACTTTTATTTTAGATGATCAAGGAACCCCTGTTCCAATGGGCATATCCGGGGAATTATGTGTTTCAGGTGATGGTTTGTCAAGAGGATATTTAAACCAGCCGGAACTTACTCATGAGAAATTTGTAGAAAATAAGTTGTCTGATTCAAAAATATTTAAAACCGGTGATATGGTACGACACCATAAAAGTGGAAATATTGAATTTCTAAGACGTATAGATCATCAAGTTAAAATTAGAGGTTTTAGAATCGAACTTAATGAAATTGAAAACTGTATTCTTGAACTAAAACAAGTAAAACAAGTAGTTGTTATAGATCGCGAAGATGATAAGGGAGAAAAATTTATTTGTGCTTATTTTGTTGCTGGTTTAAGAAAACAAGAACTTATAAAGTCAATTAGAGATCACCTGTCAAAAACTCTACCTGACTATATGATCCCTTTATTTTTCATAGAATTGGATTTTATTCCGCTAACACCAAATGGAAAAATAAATAGAAAGGCATTACCAGTTCCAAAAATTGAAGCGGGAGAAGACTATGCTCCTCCAACAAATGAGCTTGAAAAATGCTTAACGGAAATTTGGTCAGAAATACTAAACATTGATGCAAATCAAATTGGAATAGAAGATAACTTCTTTACTTTAGGAGGACACTCTTTAAGAGCGACTTTATTAATATCGAAAATTCATAAAAAATTTGAAGTAAAATTAAGATTAATTGAAGTATTCCAATATCAAACAATAAAAAAATTATCAGATAGGATACAATCTTCGTCTAAGGAAAGTTTCTTAACTATTTCAAAAGCTCCTGAGAAATCATATTATAACTTATCTTCAGCTCAAAAAAGGATATATTTTCTTCAACAATTAAACAAAGATAGTATTGCTTATAATTTACCGGGTGTTATTGAGTTATCGCAAGAAATAAATAAGGAAAAAATAACTCAAGTTATAGATAGGCTTATAGAACGTCATGAAAGTTTCAGAACTAGTTTTGAAATAATAGATGAACAACCAGTTCAAAAGATACATGATCAGGTTAAGTTTAACGTGAAGCTTACTAAAATAAAAGATGAAGAAATTGGAAATGCAAGAAAGGGATTTGTAAAAGTATTTGATTTATCTAAAGCTCCTTTACTTAGAGTTGAAATGTTTGAGACTGAAGGAGGTAGAAATTTTCTTTTATATGATATGCACCATATAATAAGTGATGGAGTTTCTCATGTTATACTAAAAAAAGAGTTTAGTCAATTGTCACAAGGAATTGAGTTACCATCAATTCCATTACAATATAAAGATTTTTCAGAATGGCAAAATAGCGAAACCCAAAAAGAAAATATAAAAGCGCAAGAGAGTTTTTGGGTTGAAAAATATTCTGGTGAAATACCTAAACTGGAATTACCATATGATTATAACAGACCCTCATTGCAAAGTCATAGTGGAGCATCCGTATATTATGTTTTGACTCAAAAAGAAACTTCAGCTATAAAAAGTATTGCAAAAGAAAATGATGCAACACTTTTTATGGTTTTGTTGGCAGTATTCAATATTATGCTGTCAAAATTAAGTGGAAGTAAAGATATAATCATTGGTACTCCTGTAGCTTCAAGACGCCATTCAGACTTGGAGGGAATAATTGGAATGTTTGTAAATACACTGGCTTTAAGAAATGAATTAAAAAAGAATGAGCGATTGTCTGATTTTATTATCAATGTAAAAAATAATGCATTAGAAGCTTTTGATAATCAGGAATGTCAATTCGAGGATTTGATTGATAAATTATCTCTAGAGCGTGATATAAGCCGAAATCCTCTTTTTGATGTAATGTTTAATTTATTGAATCATGATGAATTTGCAGGGGAATTAAAAAGCATTACAAATGAACATTTTACAGGCACATCAAAATTTGACCTGAATTTGACAGCCTTTGATTTTGGAGATCAATTGTTGATGAACTTGGAATATTGTACCAAACTTTTTAAATCTGAGACCATTGATAGATTTATAATCTATTTTAAATCAATAGTTAAGCAGTTATGTGCAAATTCTGATATTAAGATTTCTGAATTTGATATTTTAGTAAAACAAGAAAAGCAGGAAACCCTAATTGATTTTAATAAAACAGTAGAAAGCTATCCAAAAGATAAAACTATTATTGAATTAATAGAAAATCAAGCTTCCATAACACCACTGGCTAAAGCATTAATTTTTGGTGAAGAGAGTATGAATTACCAGGATTTAATGAAAAAGGTTAATTCCTTAGCTGTTCAGTTTATTCAGAAAGGAATAGGTTCAAATGATGTAGTTGCAATTTTAATTTCGCGTTCAGAAAAAACGATAATTACTTTATTAGCTGTTTTAAAAGCCGGAGGAGCTTATCTTCCAATAGATTTAAATCTTCCATTAGAAAGAAAAAAATATATTATTGAGAATAGTAATTCTAAATTGGTCGTTTTAGATTCGAATATTTCTGATTATGACAGAGAGCAATTATTTTTAAATATCGATATTGAGAAAATAATTAAAATTGAAGAAATTTGGAATCTTAATGAAGACCAAAATAATATTAATATAAATTATGATTCAGGATGTTTAGCTTATATTATATATACTTCTGGTACAACGGGCAAGCCTAAGGGAGTAATGATAGAAAATAGAAGTCTTGTAAATTATATCTGGTGGGCTAAAAAAGTTTATGTTGGAAATGAAACAGTAAATTTCCCTTTTTATACATCCGTTTCCTTTGATTTAACTGTAACTTCAATCTTTACCCCATTGATATCCGGGAATGCAGTTGTTGTATATTCCGATATACCTAATGAGATTTTATTAAATAAGGTATTGAATGATAATAAGTCAGGAGTAATAAAATTAACCCCATCACATTTAAAACTAATCAGGGATGATTCGAGTATAATTCCTTCGGATGTGTCTAATGTTAAAAGATTTATTGTTGGTGGAGAACAATTGGAAACCAAATTGGCTAATGAAATTTTAGATAAATACAGAGGCAAAATAGAGATTTTTAATGAATACGGCCCAACTGAAGCAACTGTTGGTTGTATGACTTATCAATATAAGAAATCAGAAAGTTTGAATAAGGCAGTTCCAATTGGAATCCCAGCGGCTAATTCTCGAATTTATCTTTTAGATGAAGATTGTAATCCCGTTCCAAAAGGTGTATGTGGCGAATTATATATTGGAGGAGATAGTCTTGCAAGGGGATATATTGGTAATCAAGATTTAACCGATGAGAAATTTGTTGAAAATTCGATATTAAATGAGAAAAAATTATATAAAACAGGAGATCTTGCAAAATTTCTATGCGATGGAAATTTGGAATTTATTGATAGAATAGATGAACAAATAAAAATTCGTGGATATAGAGTTGAACTTAAGGAAATTGAAAATTGCTTATTAAAACATCCTGATATAAAAGAATGTGTGACTATTGCACTTGATAAGGAAGGAGAAAAATCAATATGTTCATATATAGTATTATATAATAAGAAACTAAATACTGATCAGATTAAAGATTACCTATTTAGAGAACTTCCTGCTTACATGATACCTGCTTATTTTGTAGAGTTAGAATCTATTCCATTAACTGGAAATGGAAAAGTAGATAAGAAAGATTTACCCTGGCCAGAAGTAAAAGTGGGAGACGATTATGAGGCACCAACAAATAAAATCGAAGAGAAGTTTGTGGAAGTTTGGTCTGAAGTTTTAGGAATTGAAAAAGAAAAAATAGGAATTGACGCTAATTTCTTTGAGCTAGGTGGTCATTCATTGTTTATGATAAAAGTAGTTCAGAAGATAACAAATTCAACAGGTTATAAATTAAATATTATGGACTTATTTAGAAATACATCTATTAGAAAATTAGCTAATTACATTGAAGGTGTTAGTGATTTTGATGTTTCTAAAAATAATAGAACTGAAGAAATCAATAAAGGTAAGGAATCAATGAAAATTTTATTAAAAAAAACAAGACGTTAATCATGGAAGAGAATTATAATGGTTTGGAAATAGCAGTAATAGGAATGTCTGGAAAATTCCCACAATCTAAGGATATTGAGACTTTTTGGAATAATTTGAAAAAAGGAAAAGAGTTGATTACTTTCTTTAATGATAATGAATTATTGGAAGCAGGAATCAGTGAGAATGAAATAAAAAATCCTAATTATATTAAAGCTATAGGTTATCTACATGATAGTGAATGCTTTGACTCAAATTTCTTTGGTTATGCTCCTAACGAGGTCGAAGTTATGGATCCTCAATTGCGTCTTTTTCATGAACATGCATGGAAGGCATTAGAGGATGCTGGTTGTATACCTGATACATTTAAAGGATCTATTGGAGTATTTGCTGGGGCTTCGGGGAAATTTAATTGGGAAGCATCTAATTATATAAAAGGTCAATATACTTGGGAAAATTCTCAGGTAATTGATAAAGATAATCTAGCTACAAGAATAGCTTATAAATTAAATCTTAGAGGGCCGGCCGTAACCATATATACAGCATGTTCAACCTCATTGGTTGCTATAAATTCGGCTTGCTTAGGAATCTTGTCAGGTCAATGTGATATTGCATTAGCTGGGGGGGTAACTTTCAACCCTGAAAAAATGGGATATACTTATAAGAAAGGAATGATAAACTCTCCCGATGGACATAATCGATCTTTCGATGAAAAAGCTGGTGGTACAGTTATAGGAAATGGGATTGGTATTGTAGTATTAAAAAGATTACAAGACGCTCTTGATGATGGTGACAACATTTATGCTATAGTAAAAGGAACTGCAATAAATAATGATGGTAATAGAAAAGTAGGGTTTACTGCTCCAAGTATTGAAGGACAAGCTGAAGTAATACGAACTGCAATGCAAATGGCTGAAGTAGATTTCGAAAGTATTAGCTATGTAGAATGTCATGGCACCGCTACAAGTTTAGGTGATCCTGTTGAAGTTGAAGGATTAAAATCAGCATTCAATTTAGATATTCGAAATTCTTGTGCAATAGGTTCTGTAAAAAGTAATGCTGGGCATCTTGATGCAGCCGCGGGTGTAATTGGATTTATAAAAACGGTATTGTGTTTAAATAATAAAACACTAGTCCCAAGTTTACATTTTAAGAATCCTAATCCCAAAATTGATATTGATAATAGTCCGTTTTATGTTAATACTGAAACTAAAGAATGGAAAAACGATAAGTATCCTTTAAGAGCTGGAGTAACATCATTAGGAGTTGGAGGTACAAATGCTCATGCAATATTAGAAGAGCCTCCACAAATAAAGTCTTCGATAATAAGTAGAGATTGTAAAATTTTATTAATCTCAGGAAAAACAAAAACAGCTTTAGAAAATAACATTCAGAACTTAAAAGAATATCTGGTAAAGAATTCCGACATTAACTTTGCAGATATTGCTTATACATTGCAAATAGGTAGAAAACATTTTTTTCATAGAAAAATGTTTGTTTGTAGTGATATCAAAGAAGGTATAGAAAATATTGATAATAAATTAAAAATAAAAAGCAAGCTTACTAAAAATACCAATAAAAATGTTGTGTTTATGTTCTCAGGTCAAGGATCTCAGTATGTAAATATGGGGAGAGGATTGTATGAAAAAGAATCTTGCTTTAAAGAAAGTATTGATAAGTGCAGCGAGATAATAAAAAAAAGATTGGGATTTGATATACGAGAGATTTTATTTGCCGCAGATGATTCTAAAAGTCAAAATGAAAGTAAAATAAATCAGGTATTATATACACAACCTATAAAATTCGTATTTGAGTATAGCTTAGCAAAGCTATTAATTAATATTGGTATAAAGCCAGATTATATGATTGGTCATAGTTTTGGAGAAATAGGAGTAGCTTGTTTATCTGGAGTATTTAGTCTTGAAGATGCTCTTGAAGTAGTTGCACTTAGAAGTGAGCTGATGGAAAGTGTTGATCCAGGCTTAATGATGTCTGTAAATATGACTGAAGAGAAAATTTATGAATATATATCTAAATATAGCGATATTTCGTTAGCCGCAATTAATGGACAAGATTTATGTATTGTGTCTGGTAAAGTAAAAGATATTGAAGAATTTGAACAAGTTGTCACAAAGGATGGATTTGATACACTAATGCTTAAAGTTCCAAGAGCAGGACACTCAAATATGATGATTCCTATTATGGAAAAATTCAGACAGAGAATATCTCAAATGAAACTGAATGAACCAAAAATTCCATACATATCTGGTTTAAGTGGTGACTGGATAAAAAATGAGGAAGCTACAAGTGATAGATATTGGAGTAGACATTTAAGAGAGACAATTAAATTCTCAAAAGGAATAAGTAATCTTCTTAAGAAAGGAGATACAGTGTTTGTACAACTTGGTTCGGATAAAGGTTTAGTTTCATTTGTCGAACTTAACGAAAAGGTTCGAAACAGTGATAGTGCAATAAATCTCATAAAACATAAAAAAGAATTAATAGATGATAACGAATATTTTGCGAATCAAATTGGTGAATTATGGCTGAACGGGGTTGAAATAGATTGGGTGAAATATTATGCGGGAGAAATTAGACATAAAGTTTCTTTGCCAAGCTATGAGTTTGATAAACACAAGTTTGAATCAAAAGTAAATATCGAAAAGTTAATAAGTCAAAAGCTTCAAAATAGCGAATATGCGCCTAAAGAAAGGCGAAGAATGTCTGAATGGTTTTACGCACCTTCTTGGGAACAAGCTGTACTTCTTAAAAAAGACAAAAATGTTATTATAAGTGAAAAGTTACTGATTTTTTGTAATGCAAGTAAATTGTGTAAAGATGTAATAAAAAATCTCAAAGAAAATAATCATGAAATTACAGAGGTTTGGCTTGACTTAAATTATGAAATTCTTGATAAAAATAAGTATAGCATAAAAGCTAATTGTATAGATGATTTGATTTGTTTAAAAAATGAATTTATACAAAAAGATACGTCTTTTAATAAAGTATTACATTTTTGGAATTTTGGGGAAATATCGGGTAACAAGGATGAGAATAATATTCATGATATTGAAATTGACAAAGGTTATAGGACAATTATAAATATCGTTAAAGAATTGTTAGATTTTTTAAGTCAGAATTCTCAAATAGTAAGTGTGACAAGTGGAGCATGTAATATTAACGATGAGGAAACTCTTTGCCCAGAAAGAGGAATGATTGGTACCTTATTAAAAGTAATTGGTCAAGAGATACCAGGTATTGACACTAAAATTATAGATGTTGAGTATCCATGCTTTAAAGAAAAATTACAATTAAGCAATATAATAAATGAAATATTTACCAAAAGTAAAGAGAGAGTAATTGCATACAGGTATGGGAAAAGATTGGCAGAAAGTTATAGATCTATAAATATCGAAATTAAGGAAAAAAGTAATTTGCTAAAAACTGGAGGGGTTTATATAATAACTGGTGGACTTGGAGGTATTGGTCTTGATATTGCAGAATATTTAGGTAAAGTATACAAAGCAAAAGTAATATTATTAGGAAGAAGTCAATTTCCTTCTAGAAATGAATGGGATAATTGGATAAATGAAAAAGGCCTTGATGATAGCATAAGTAAAAAGATATTAGTAATTAAAGAAATAGAATTAGAAGGAGGAACTGTAAGAACTTACAATCTAAATGTTAGTGATAAGAAAAAACTAGAGTTTGTATTTAATGAAAGTAAAAAAGAGTTTGGCTTTATAAATGGAGTTTTTCATTTTGCAGGAGTGATAAACTCAAACTATTTTGTTCCTGTAACTAAATTAACAGAAGAAATAAATAAAGAGCATTTCAATCCAAAACTTTATGGATTAATGGCTTTACGGCAAATTATAAAAAAGCATAGTATCGATTTTTGCTTTGTTACATCGTCTGTATCATCTATTTTGGGTGGTTTAGGTTTTGGTGCTTATGCGTGTTCCAATATATATATGAATGGAGTAATAAATAATGATTTGCGAAATGGAAGTATTCCTTGGATAAATGTTGATTTGGATGGATGGTTTAGTAGCAGGGATAAAAAGGATGCAAACGAATTAAGTGAAAAGTATGTACTAACTGCTGAAGGAACTAAATTGATAGAAAATATATTGTCACTCAAAGAGTGTGGTCTTGGATATGTGGTTCAGTCAATATCGGACTTAAATGATAGATTAGAAAAATGGGTTGTTAATTTGACCAAAGAGAATACGGAACTTAAATCAGAATCAGAATCAGAAATTCAATTATATTCCCGTCCTGAGTTAAGTAATGAATTTGTTGAACCTAAGACTGAAATGGAGGTAAAAATAACTGAGATATGGAATATGTTCTTTCGATATGAAAAGATAGGAATAATGGACGATTTCTTTGAATTAGGAGGCAATTCTCTTAAAGCAATGAGATTATTTAGTATACTACATAAAGAATTTGGTGTAAGAATAGGGGTTAAAGAGATTTTTAAAAGACCTACTATAGCATTATTAGTTGAGTATTTAAATAATAACATGGAAGAGATTATAATATGAAAAATATTCAGGACTTTATATTTAGAATTAAAGACTTAGGTGTAACTATTAAATTAAAAAATGAAGATCTTAAAATTGCAGCACCGAAAAATGTTCTTACCCCAGATATAGTTAATGATATAAAAAGATTAAAGTTAGATATTATAGATTTCTTAAAAAGATCTTCAGAAGGGGTTTATGATTCATATACCTTATTAAAACCAGCATTAAAAAAAGATTACTATCCATTATCATCTGCACAGAAAAGGCAATATGTATTGCAACAGATGGATTTAGATTCAATAAGTTACAATATCTCGCATACAATTAAACTAGGAAATGATATAAATAAGAATAAAATTGAAGAAGTATTTCACCAATTGATTGCACGTCATGAAAGCTTTCGTACGAGTTTTGAAGTTCGAGATGAAGTCCCTGTTCAATGTGTCCATGAAAAAGTAGAATTTAAGATTGAAGAATTCTCAATTGAGAAAACTAATATGAAATCTGCACGAAATAAATTCATACAAGCATTCAATTTATCAAAAGCTCCACTTTTGCGGGCAGCTATAGTGGAAGGAAAAGAAGAGAGAAGTTTTTTAATTATAGATATGCACCATATAATTAGTGATGGAGTTTCACTTGATATTTTAGAACAAGAATTCCAATCTCTCTATTTAGGAAAAGAATTATCACATTTAAGCTTACAATATAAGGATTATAGTGAATGGCAGAATAGTTTGGAGCAACAAGAGAATGTTAAAAAACAAGAGGACTATTGGTTAAAAAAATTTTCAGATGAAATTCCTGTTGTAAATTTACCTTTAGATTATTCTCGTCCACATATACAAAGTTACGAAGGGGCAACAGTAAGCTTTGTTTTAAGTAAAAATGAAACAAAAAGTTTAATGTCACTGGTAAAAGAAAATGGTCTCACCCTTTACATGGGTATATTGACAGTGTATACAATTCTGCTTTCCAAATTAAGCGGACAAGAAGATATAGTATTAGGTTGTCCAATAGCAGGACGTAATTACCCTGATTTGGAGAATATAGTCGGAATGTTTGTGAATACCCTTGCAATAAGGAATGAAGTAAGAGGAGATGAAACGATAAAAGAGTTTATATCAAGATTAAAGCAAACAACATTAGAGTCGTTTGAAAATCAGGATTTCCAGTTTGAAGATTTGGTTGACAAGCTAGGTGTAAGAAGAGATACAAGCCGGAACCCGATCTTTGATGTAACGTTTAATTTGTTGAATCAAACTGAGAATAATGGGACAATAAATGAAGATATTGATAGTAGTCATAAGAAGGGAACATCAAAATTCGATTTAAATTTAACAGCAATTGAATTTGATAATAATATATTTTTAAATTTAGAATATAGTACAAGATTATTTAAAGAAGAGACAATAGATAGATTTATAGTATTTTTTAAACAGATAGTAGATCAATTAGTAAAAAAGCCAGAGATTAAGATTTCTGAAATAGATATTCTGTCAGAAGAGGAGAAACATCAGTTATTGTATGAGTTTAATAATACAAAAGCAGAATATCCAAAAGATAAGACCATTGATCAGTTATTTGAGGAGCAGGTAGAGAAAACTCCCGATAATATAGCATTGGTTTATGGAAATCAGTTACTGACATATAAAGAATTAAATGAAAGATCCAATCAATTTGCTCGATATCTGATTGACTTGAATGGGTATGAATCTGAAATTATTGGTATATTATATGAACCTTCAATAGAGCTGTATATTGGTATTTTCGGAATATTAAAATCAGGAAAAACTTACCTCCCAATAGATAATTCTTTACCCGATTCTCGAATTCAATTTATATTGCAGGATAGTTGTATAGAAACAATTTTCACTGGAGACACTACAAAAGAATTTTTAAGTCATAAAAATATTTGTATAAATAATGTTTATACAAATGATATGAATTCACTAGCTTCAAGTGATCTTGGAGAATTAGTTCAACCATCTTATGCTGCGTATATTATTTATACATCAGGATCAACAGGTTTGCCTAAAGGAACATTAGTTGAAAACAGATCATTAGTGAATTTATGTTTTGGACATAATGAATTTTATAAGATTAATTCAAAAGATCGTATAAGTAAGTATGCCGGTTTCGGATTTGACGCTTCAGTCTGGGAACTTTTTCCTGGATTAATCGTTGGGGCATCGTTATATGTGATAGATGAAAATATAAAAATTGATTCACAAAGTTTAAACGAATATTTTCATAAGCAAGACATAACAATTAGTTTTTTACCGACACAGTTTTGTGAAAATTTTATAGAGTATGAAAATAATTCGTTGCGACTTTTATTGACAGGAGGTGATAAGTTAAATAGTTTTACTAAAAGAGAATATAAGTTATATAATAATTATGGACCGACGGAAAATACAGTAGTAACTACTAGATTTGAGGTTCAAAAACTGGAAAATAATATTCCAATTGGTAAGCCAATAGAAAATAGTCAAGTTTATATTTTAGATATATACAACCAGCTTCAACCAATTGGAGTGTCTGGCGAATTGTGTGTTAGTGGAGAAGGACTAGCAATAGCTTATTTAAATAATCCAGAATTAACAGAAGAAAAATTTATCGAGCATCCTTTCAAAGAAGGAGAGCGTTTATATCGCACAGGCGATTTAGCTCGTTGGTTACCCGATGGTAATATCGAGTTTTTAGGAAGAATTGATCATCAGGTAAAGATCCGTGGTTTTAGGATCGAATTAGGCGAGATAGAGAGTACTTTATTAAAACATGAAAACATAAAAGAGAGTGTAGTTCTGGCTATTGAAAAAAACAATGAAAAGTGCCTATGCGCATATATAGTTTGTAAAGAAGAACTCAATCATGAAGAGTTAAGATCTTATATATCAGCACAACTTCCCGATTATATGATTCCTTCTTATTTTGTAGAATTAGAAAGTTTACCCCTAAATGTAAATGGAAAGGTAAATCGTAAAGTTCTGCCATCACCGGAAATAAAAGCAGGTGATGATTATGTTGCACCATCCAATGAAACGGAAGAAAAGTTGGTTAAAATATGGTCAGATGTATTAAATATTGATAAGAAAGATATAAGTGTAAATACTAAGTTTTTCTCCATAGGAGGTCATTCCTTAAAAGCTACTGTATTAACAAGTAAGATACATAAAGAAATAGGAGTTGAATTTCCCTTACGAGATGTATTTTTACATTCAACAATAAAATCACAGGCAAGTCATATAGAAAGAAGTACAAAGAAAAAGTTTGTATCTATACCAAAAGCGCAGGAACAATCAAATTACCCATTATCTCCGGCACAGAAACGCATGTATTTATTGCAAGAGTTGGAATTGGAATCAACAGCATATAATATGCCTTATATAATTTCACTGGGAACAGAAGCAGATAAAGAAAAAATAGAAGAAGCATTCCGTCAACTAATAAAACGGCATGAAAGCTTCCGCACAAGCTTTGAGATAGAAGGAGAAGAGCCAGTTCAGCGCATCCACGAAGAAGTAGAATTTACCGTTGAAGAATATACCATTACAAAAGAAGAAGTACAGCAAAAGCGGCATCAATTCATACAAGCCTTTGATTTAAGTAAAGCCCCCCTTTTACGAGTATCCAAAGTAAATGTAAAAGGAGGAGGAAGTTTGTTAATGATCGATATGCATCATATCATTAGTGATGGTAAATCTCATGAAATATTAGAAAAGGATTTTTATAAACTTCTAGAAGGAAGAGATTTAGAACCTTTACAATTGCATTACAAAGACTTTAGTGAATGGCAGAACAGCCCTGAACAGCAAGAGAGAATAAAAGGACAGGAGTCATATTGGTTGGATAAGTATTCAGGTGAAATACCAATCTTGGATCTACCTGCAGATTATCCTCGCCCTGCCATTCAGGAATACGAAGGGGCAAGTATACGTTTTGTTTTAAGTAAAGAAGAAACTGAGAATATAAGGGCTTTTGCAAAAGAAAATGATATAACCCTATATATGTCAGTATTATCAATTTTCACCTTACTTCTTTCAAAGTTGAGTGGGCAAAATGATATAATTGTAGGAAGCCCGATAGTAGATCGTAAACATTCAGATTTGGAAAATATAGTTGGTCTTTTCTTAAATACCCTCGCTATTCGGAATGAAGTTAAAGAAGATAATACCATAAAAGAGTTTGTTGCAAGATTAAGGCAAAACGTTTTAGATGCTTTTGAGAATCAAGAATATCAATTTGAGGAATTAGTTGAGAATATATCGATCGGGCGAGATTTAAGTAGAAATCCGTTAATTGATGTAATGTTTAATTTGCTTAATCATATTGATTTTAGCAAAAATCAAGAAATTGAAGATACAAAGAATATTTATTCAGAGGGGAATGTAAAGTTTGATTTGTATTTAAGAGGATGGGAGCATAGAAGCAATATTGTGCTGATATTTGAATATAGAAAGAAACTATTTAATAAAGAAACAATAAGCAAATTTATTGATTATTTTAAGATATTAACTGATCAGGTAGCATTAAATCAACAAAAAAAGATATCCACAATAAGTTTGCTATCAATAGAAGATAGAAAAATAAAAATAGAAAAATTCAATGAAATAATAACAGATCCGGAAATTGAAGAATTAACTATTCAAGAAATTATTAGGAGAAGTTTTAGAAATAACCAAGATAAAATAGCAATTAAAGATGAAAATGGAGAAATAAGTTATAAAGAGCTTCAAAATAGATATACGGCAATAGCAATGCATATATCAAATTTGGGGATAAAAGAAGGAAGTTTGATTGGGGTTTATTCCAATGATAGAGTAGAGGTAATAAGCATTATTTTGGGTATAATTCATGCTCGTTGCGTATTTGTTCCACTTGATGCTAATTTTCCAGTTAATAGAATATTGAGTATGGTTGAGCAAGTACAACTCAATTGGATAATAGTTGGGGAAGGAATGGATCGGGTCTTTCAACAAAATCAAAACAACTTAACAGATACACAATTTATTAATTTAAATAATGAAATATATAATACGAATTGGAAGAGCGGAATAAAGTTGGAGTATTTACCATCTGACCCATTATATATTTATTACACATCGGGAAGTACCGGTGTGCCAAAGGCCATATTAGGTAAAAATAATAGTTTGGCACATTTTATTAAATGGGAAATATCTGAATTTTCAATATGCCATACATACAACTTCAGTCAACTTACAAATCCGGGGTTCGATGTTTTTTTAAGAGATATTTTTGCCCCTTTAGTTGCAGGTGGATCTATATGTATACCGAATGAAGGAATACAGCTTAATGGAGAAAAGCTCATAGATTGGATAGAGAAAAGTGATGTAACTTTAATGCATTGTGTTCCAAGTGTATTTAGACAAATGAATAAAGTTGAACTGAATAGTGGGCGGATCAATGGATTAAAATATATATTATTAGCAGGTGAAAAAATTATACCTTTTGAATTAAAAAAATGGTATGAAATTTTTGAAGAAAGGATTCAGCTAGTCAACATCTATGGCCCCACAGAAACAACATTGGCAAAATCATCATACAGAATAAAAATTGAAGATATCTCAAGACAATATATACCAATAAAACCAATAAAAGGTTCAAGATTTATAGTATTAGATAAGAATCAAAATATATGTCCCACAGGCATCTCTGGAGAGATTTATATACGAACTCCATATAAAACATTAGGGTATTATGATGTGAATGGGAATGAAAAAATGAGTTTTATACAAAATCCGTTTAGTGAGAATCCAGATGATTTAGTTTATAAAACAGGAGATATAGGAAAGGAAGTAAAAGGAGAGTGCATAGAATTACTTGGACGTCATGATAATCAGGTGAAAATTCGTGGTTTTAGGATAGAGCTTGGCGAAATAGAAAATGTTTTATTAAAATATGAAAATGTAAAAGAATGTATAATAATAGTCAGAGGAGAAGGGGACGATAGATATCTATGTGCTTATGTTGTATTAGGACAAAAAGAATATGAGAACGATTTTAGAAGTTATTTGACAGATTTGTTACCTGAATATATGGTGCCATCCTGTATTGTAGAGATAGAAAGCTTGCCTCTGACAGCTAATGGGAAAGTAAATTATAAAGCCTTACCATTACCTCAAGTAAAAGCCGACCACAATTATGTTGGTCCAGCTAGTGAAACAGAAGAAAAAGTTGTAGCTATCTGGTCTCGAATTTTAAATATTCCAATAACTGAAATAAGTGTTTTGGCTGATTTTTTTGAACTTGGAGGCCATTCTTTAAAGGTTTTAAACGTAGTTTCAGCCATTAAAACTGAATTTGGCATATCTCTACCTTTAATGCATATTTACAAGGCATCAAATATACAAGCCATTGCAAAAGATATTATGGCAAATAAGTTTGTTTCAATTGATTATGAGATATATAATGACAAAAACAAAGAGAATATCTTTTGTTTCCCTCCAATGATAGGATATGGACTTTGCTTTGCTGAAGTAGCTAGATTAATACCTGAATATTGTTTTCATTCATTCAATTATGTTGAGAATATTGATTTAGTCAATTACTATGCTAATAAAATATTGGAGATAGATAATCAAAGTTCTTACAGATTAATGGGTTATTCAGCTGGATGTAAATTAGTTTCACTAGTTGCTAAAGAACTAGAACAAAGAGGTAAGGTCGTTTCTGATGTAATCTTGATTGATGGCTTATGGAACGAAAAGGATTTAGAAAAAATGCAAAGTTTAAAAGAAGAAGAGATTGAAAAAAGCTTGGATTTTTTTATTGATTCAACATACGAACAAATGAAGAAAATAAATTTGGATTCCTTAATGGATCAAGTACGTAGGAAGATAGTTGGATATAATTCCTTTTTAAGAAACATTACTAAATTTGAAATTATTAATGCAAATATCCATTTTATACACTCACAATGGCATGAAGAAAATAGAAAAGAAACATTGGGAAAGGTGCAAAGCATGAAAGAATATACCAATAATCATTTTTCTCTTTATCCGGGTAATGGATCGCATTTCGAAATGCTATTTCCTGTTCATATAGAAACTAATGTGAAAATTATTAGCGATATATTAAAGAAAAAGTGATCAGGTTTTTAATAGTACAATAAGCTTTGAAAAAAGAAGCCTAAAGCAAAGTGATGTTTCATTATAACATATAAAAAATAAACAATTCTTACCAGAATACAACCCAAATATGGTTCTGTTTAATAACTATTTTATATATTACAAAAAACTTAAACATATGAAAACATTGATATTTTGTACAAGTTATATTAATAATAACAGTGATAGTAACAATAAGGAAAGGTATCGAAGATGGGTAGAATTCTATTTGGAAAGAATGAAATATTTTAATTCAGAGCATCTGTTTCTAATTGATGATGGAAGCCCGGATACTGATTTCGGATATGAAATGGATATATTAGATCCGGAGAATATGCCTGAATCTATCAATAAAAAAATAAATCTGGTACATTTCAAAAATAATTTAGGAAGACCAACGTGGAATGATTATCAAGGTTGGTGGAGGAGTTTCACATTTTCATATAAAATAGCACAATTATATGATTATGATAAGATTATTCATATAGAATCGGACTTTTATATTATGAGTCATAAAATGGCTGAATATATCAAAGATTCAACAAAAGGATGGATAGCTCCATTTAGTAAATTTCATGGTTTTCCTGAAACAGCAATACAAATTATTTGTAAGGATAGATATTCTAAATTAGGAAAGTTATATAAAAAGGCTGTAAAGCGAAATTTTTCATTCAATCAAATTGCAGAATTATATATACCATTTACAAAGGTTGAGGAAAGCTTTCTTGGAGATAGGTTAGGCCAAAATGAGATTTTGCAAAAGTGGTTAGGATTTATTGAAACCCCATTTGATCTGGATTATTTTGGACAATTACATCCAAAATACTCTTTTGAAGATTATAGTTCAATTTTTAATTTTGAACTTTTGTAAATGGCAAAATTAATTTAGCTGATTAACAAGTCTTTATTGAAAAGTTTTTTATTAAGCAATAATGAATTTCATAATTTTTTTATAAATGCAATTAGTAGTGACAAGATAACATTCTTTAAGAATGTAGCATTAAATAGACAGTATAAATATTATTAATAACAAAAAAATCTAAATATGATTAAGCATTATTTCGTTTCATCAATACGATTATTGATGAAAAACAAAACCATGTTTTTTATTAATCTTATAGGTCTTTCTATTGGTTTTGCCTGTACGTTTATTATTCTTTCTTATTTGATCGATCAAACGAGTTATGATAAATTCCACAAGAAAAAGGATAGAACCTATCGAGTATTAAATCATTATAAAAAGTATAAAACTAATGGTCCAAACACCCCCAATATTTTAGGAACTCAGTTAAGCAATAACTTTCCTGAAGTAGAAGCTGTTACTCAGTTATTATACCCCTATGATGCTCACATAAAAGTTAATAATGAATTTGTAAGAGTATCTCAACCAATGTTTACTTCAAATAGTTTCTTTGATGTTTTTACTACAAATACTTTATATGGAAATACAAACAATTGTTTAACTAATATGAACTCAATTGTGTTAACAAAAAGCATGTATGAAAAGTATTTTAATGGAGAAAATCCTATTGGAAATCTTATTGATATTCAAATAGATGATGAAATTTATTCATTTCAAATTAATGCTATTGTTGATGATTTTCCAAAAGAATCTTCTATTACTTTTGATATGCTTTTAAGTAATGATTTTATCATAAAGCATTTGTCTAGAAGAAGTTATTTTAGTGCAATTAGATCTGATTGGCGCATGAATTACTTTGAAACATATTTTACATTAAACGAATCTAATCGAATAGATTTATTCACTCAAAATTGGAATAAATCCGAAGAAAATGAATCTTTTCCAAAAGAGGAAAGACATTTTTATTTTCAACCCTTATTGGATATTCATTTTAATTCAAAAGGTTTGATGAATGACCCTGAACGTGGTAACACAACATATTTGTTTTTATTTCTAGGAATAGGGATTCTTATCCTTTTTATTGTTTCGATAAACTATATCATTTTATCTATGGCAAGTTCTGAATCTCGATTAAAAGAGATTGGACTGAAAAAGACCATAGGGAGTCATACAAAATCAATAAGGAGACAGCAATTTATTGAATCGTTTTTTACAAGTTTTATCGCATTTATTATTGCTTTACTTCTGATTAAACTTAGTATTAATAAAATAAATATGTTATTTAGTACTCAAATTGAAATTGATCTATTTGGAAATTGGATGCAATTAGGAACTTTTCTAATTGTGACAATAATTATTAGCATTATATCATCAGGGTATATTAGTTTCTTCTTGGCACGGAAATCTCCAATCAAACTTCTAAATGGCAACGCAAATTTGGGCAAAGGGAAAAATCTATTCCAATATTCCTTAACCGTTTTTCAAATTATAATTTTCACCGTTTTAATTGCAGGTACATTTAGTATTTATAGCCAAATTTCGTTTTTAAAAAAGAAAGATCCGGGTTTCGAAACAGAAAACAGATTGCATGTTACAGATTTAGACGGAAAATTAACAGCAAGTCAATTAATGAATTTAAAATTTAATTTATTAGAATCTCCTGAAATAACCGACGTTGTTTCAGGTTTTCGACTGCCACCGACAGATTGGAAAGGTATTAGTTCTATACCTGTTAAAGATGATCCTGAAACAAGAATTATTTTAGACCTAATTCACACCGATGGGAACTATCTAAAACTAATGGATATTAAACTTGTAGAAGGTCGATATCTAGACAATCGATTAGCTAGTGATTCACAGTCGTGTATAATAAATTTAAAAGCAGCCCAATTACTGAATTATCAAAATCCACTTGAGGAGAAAATTAACGATCATAAAATTGTAGGGGTGGTAGAAGACTTTTATTCTTTTTCCTTATTGCATAATAAGAATCCATTGCATATTAGGCTTCATAAACCAAGAAATTCTAACCATTTTATTCTAAAAACAACTAAAAATGGAGAAGCAAAAGCGAAAGAATTTGCCACAAACACATGGAATGAATATTTCCCGGATCATCAGTTTGAAATTTTAGAAGTACAAGATAAAATTAGTTCCTCTTTTTATAAAGAGGATAACATAAATCGAATAATTCTTTTTTTCTGCATAATATCAATTCTTTTGGCAGCAATTGGCTTGTACGGGCAATCTCTTTTTTCAATTTCTAAAAAGAAAAAAGAAATTGGAATTAGAAAAGTTAATGGAGCTACATCATATAAAATCGTATTATTATTTCTAAGAAAATATGGAATTTTAACTCTATTAGCCAATATTATCAGTTGGCCAATTGTTTTATATTTTCTTGATAAGTGGCAATCGAATTTTGTTTATAAAGAGGATTTGAGTTTAAAAACCCTTCTCTTATCGTTTGTCCTTTCTATGCTAATAGTTCTATTAACTGTGCTAAAGAATACCTTAAAAAGTGCAAATTCTAACCCGGTTGAAGCTCTCAAATATGAATAAAATGCGCATTTAGACTTAACTAAATGAACAGGGGCTGAAGAATTCTATAATTACTTCTAATTTGATTTGATAGAAATTCGGAATCTTTTGTTCATTTAATTTTCTTTATCTAGTTTGTTTTATTTGGTAATAATTTATAATGTTAATTAAAGAATATAAATGAAATTCTTTATAATTAGGCTTTGTTAATAAAAGGTGTTTAGATTTAGAATCCATTTGAATTCTTAAATAATTTGTGCGACTATGATAAAAGCATATAAATAAGATGTTGATTATTTCATTAAAATTCGAATAAAAATAGTATTACACTTTATAATAATAATTTAAATAGCAATCTCAAAAATTAAATATTATGGTACAAATAGGAAATGTTCCTGAAATTAAAGCAGTAAAAAAACATTTAGAAGAATTAAAAGAAAAAGGACTAATTTCAGAATGGGAATTACCTTATGAAAATATATTAACAAGACTTACCGCTGCAATATTCTTTTTAACACCAACAGATGATTCTAAATTGGAAGAAATTTGGAAAGAACTTGAATCTCATAAAATGTTGCAATACAGATTAAATGAAGAAAAAAAGTTATCTCAGTTAGTTTGGAGAGTAGAATTTAATAAAGGATTTGAACTATAATTAGAAATAAAAAAAACTTGGAGTAATGGAAAAAGAACTTAACGAATTAGTAATAAGATTAACAAAAGAACAAGACGTAGAATGTGCTCGTCCAGAAAAAACAGCAGCAGCATTAAAAGAGTGTATAGATAGAGATTATGTTCATGTTATGTATAAAAATACGGGAACAGAAATAGGAATACAACTAGATCGAAGATTTTGCAATTTTGAAGAAGCCGATTTTGAAAATGCCAAAGGAAAAGTACATTTGGTAGGAGGCTTAACATTGAACTATGATAAAGTTAAATGTATTGCTGAAGTTGATTTAACAACTTGTGAAGGTAAAGGGTATCTGGAATCTGTAAGCGATGAAGATTATAAAGAAATGATGGCGCAAAGTGATAAATAACTTATCAATCCAGTAAAAGCTCGAATGAAAATTAATCATAGGGCAAATTAGATTGAGCAGAATGTTGAAATCGTTATTTAAAGTGTGTGTTTGGTGTGGAGCTGCTCCACTTGTCTAGAATGTAAGAAGATAATCGTATGTGTTAACTTGTTTTTAATAAGCACAGTATCATAATTCCCATTACTAAACTGCTTTTATCTCAAATGATATAACACAAACAATAAATTAGATTATAATTTATAATATAAAAAGTCCTATTCCGAAAGTAATTTCGAAATGGGACTTTTATTGTTGTATACAACTTTAATGGCTTATGGCAAGTTTAGTTGGTATTATTTTATAAAATAAAAAAGATAAAGTACAACCATTTATTATAGCATTTGTTAATAATAGCAGGAAGTGTTTTCCATTGGGTAGCAATATTTGTATATACTTTATAATACAATGTAACTTATTTGGAATGATTTATGTATACTAATTGATTATGAAAACTTTAAGATATATTTTAATTCTGCTATTAATAATCAATTTCTCTTGTAGAAATAAGGAATTTAATAATCCTTTAGAAGATTGGTTTCAAGATCCTCCCGTAAGTCCCGTTACGCAAACTATAAAAACAGTAGTTCCGATAGGATATGCCGCTTCATTAGTTGTTATGGATATAAAGGGAATTACCATACCCAATGTTAAAAGAGGAATTGGAAAAAGTTCAAAAATTTTATTAGTTGATATAAATACCGATTACCCATATAAATTTAAAGGTGATACATATGGTCAAATGATAATTGCTTATATTCAAACAGAAGTAAATACCGCACTGGTTTCAGTATTTTTTACTGATTGGAACTTTAGTGCAGGTACCTTTAAACTTGAAAATGTTGTGGCATTCCCGGTAACTTTTGACAATAATAAAATTACTGCAGTTTATGCATCCATGGACATTAATTTAGGGATTGATCTTGATGATTTAACATCTGACGAAATAGATGAAGAAGAACTTAAAATAAATAATAAACCCATAACTGATAAGAGTGAAGTTAATATTGCAATAACGCAAAATGCATGGATTATAGAGATATATCACCAAGGTACGTTTGATAATTACGATGACATTTTAACAGAACAAATGATATTATCCGGTGGTCAACAGGCTATTAAAGTTGAAGACTACGATACGGAATCATCAGCAGGCGTTTTGCAAATGGCTATGATAGGGGTAAATTATTCATATGATTGTTTAAAAAATCCAACGAGTGGATATGTATTTATGCAGGATATAGAAGTGGAATCTTCAACAAATGATGCAGATATAGTTTTTGGTCATGTTTTTTATGAATTTACTCCAAGTTGTGATGGACAAATTTTAGTTGATTTTGCAACAGGTAATTTTATATTTGCAATAGGAGATAGGTTAGATCTGGATTTAATATAAATCATTTATTTTTTTTAAATAAAGAGTCCTTCAATACTTCGACAAGCTCAGTATGACAATTCGCTGTTATTAGCTTGTCATCCTGAGCTTATCGAAGTGTTTTTGCTTTAATATTACCTTATTGTATACCCTGTTAAAAAGTATTTATTCTAAAAACAGATTTATATCTAAAACAAATTCATCGTAAATCATATTATCGCCAAGACTATCGAAGAATTTCCCTGAACCATAACGAATATCATATTTTGTTCTGTCAATTTTTATAGATGCAGTGTAACCCGTTTCTGATTTCATTGCTTTAAATGTAACCGGATGAGTAATACCTTTAATTGTTAAGTCTCCTGTAACATCTGTTGTATTATTCTTTAAAGGTGTACTTTTTGTGATTTTTAAAGTAGCAATCGAAAATTTTGCAACACCAAAAAAATCATCTGATTTAAGATGACCAACTAATTTCCCATTATATTCAGGATCTTCTAAATCTTTGTTATCTATACTATTCATATCGATATGAAAAACTCCTGCAAGAGTTTTATCATTTTTAAGAGTAATTGATCCATCCTTTAATTTAATAAAACCCCAATGTTCTCCTGTTACTTTTTTACCTGTCCACTTTAATTCCGATTTTGATGTATTAACCGAAAATTCTTGTGCTACTGCTGTAAAACTTATCAGCAGAACAGCTAATAAAATTTTAATTTTTTTCATAAGATTTTGATTTCTTTATTTTTATTAAACGTTTAGTTAGTATAACAGTAGAGTAAACAAAATGTTTAAATCAGTGAGACTATGATTTTAGGAACGATAGTGAACTAAAATTATATAGTCGAACTGATCCCGAGTTTAGTCGAGGGATCTATTGGAACTATGACTATGATTTTAGGAACGATAGTGAACTGAAATCATATAGTCGAACAGATCCCGAGCGGACTCCACTGAGCCTTCCTGACGGCAGTCAGGCTTGTCGAAATGCAGTCGAGGGATCTATTGTGTCTTATTATTCGCTTTGCTCATGAGAGAAGTTCCCCATCTCTTGGGGCGATTGAAGAAAAATTCCTCAGCTCATACCCCGTATGCTTGCGGCGGAGTAGTTCATTTTAAAAATATTACAATTTAAGAAAACTAGTAGGTGGAATTAAAGATTTCCTTTAAAGTCGAAGTTTAATTGAGCTTGAAGATTTGAAATGTCAGAAATAATTTTCTTTATGGTTGTTTTTTCTATATCGGTTAATTCTTCAATATCAATTAAATTATCAGGATTACGTTTTTTTAATAGTTCATTGGTTTGTGATTTGAATCGTAGAAGCATAAGATAATTATACGATACATTAATTTCGTTGTATAAGTTTTTATTTATCTGATTCAAAGAATATAATTTCTCTAATCGAAGTAAAGAGTTTGTTTCTGTAATATTATTTTTTAAGGAATATAAACGGATGAAACTGGTAATTGGTAATATAATCTTTTTAATGTCAAGCGTATTTTGATCATCTTTTTTTGAATTACTAACAATATTCCCAAATAAATTAACAGCAGACTTATATTTTAAAATTGGAATTGCCATATGATGAAAAAATACAGCTTTGTTTTCAATGGCTTGAAAAATAAAATCCTGAAGATCGTCAGTTAATTCTTTTTCACAATAAATACATCTAAAATCAAAAAAGATACCGGCCTCCAATATACTTTTTGGGTCACTATTATTTATCCATGTTTTATATTGATTTTTCCACTCATCTAAAGATAAAACCCATTTAGGGTTATTAGCCATAACTTCACCCATGCAATATTTAAATCCAAGTTGATCAAGAGCTTTAGTAACTTTATTTCCTAACTCAAGAAAATATCTTTTATAAACTAAATGATTTTCTTTATCTACATTTTCAAAAATTATGGCATTATCTTGATCCGTAGCTAGGGTTTGTTCCATTCTGCCTTCGCTTCCTACGGCTATAAATGCAAATTTACACGGAGGAGGGCCAAGGGATTCAATAGCTAAAGTAATAAGTCTATCAGTAATTGCATCTGTTAATGAAGTTATAATTCGGGTTATATTTTGGGTACGTGCACCACTATCAATTAAAGCGTTTATTAATATAGGAAGCTTGTTCGTAATTTCCTGAATATATTCAACGCTTACAGCAATTTCTACTTCTCTTACAAGATAACTTATCGAGTTTCTCTGCATAGCGTGGACATCATTGTTGCTTAGTACTCCAATTATCTCAGATTTGTTGTTCTTTACAGCTAAATGAGTGATATTTTGTTTGTTAAAAATTAATACAGCTTCATATAATAATATATTGTCTTGTACATTTATAACAGGAGCTGTCATAATTTGAGCAATTGTGCCCGAAGAACTAATGTTTTTTGCTATAACTCTAGATCTTAAATCACTATCTGTTACAATACCTATAATACTATTGTTTTGTGTGATAAAAACTACATTCTGATTTTTTTTGGTCATAATTAATGCAACATCATAAATAGAAGTATCAATATCACATTTAACTAAATCTTTTACAAAATACTTAATAGATTGATTCATTAATAAGAGCGAAGTCTGAATTTCATTCGAAAGTTGTTCCGTTTCCTTTTCAACGAGTTTAACATTTGTAATATCTTTAACAATAATTATAAAACCTTCTTGTTTTCCAAAATAAACCATTGAAATAGTTATAACAACATCTTTGTGTGGTTTATTTAGTATTTTAAGTTGAGTATCAATAGACTCAGATTGTTTTGATTTCTTGATTTTTGATTTAACATCATTCCATCTAACATCGAAAATAGAATCAAAATTTAATGAAAGCACGTAACTAGCCGAGCTCCCCAGCATATTATTAAATTTCGCATTTGAAAATACGATTTGATCATCTATTACAAGTAAGGTTCCGTCAACTGATGCCTCTACCAGCGATTGATATTTTCTTCGCGAGGCTTTTAATTTATTTTCTATATCTCGTCTTTTTCTTTCAATATCAAGACTTTGCTTAACAATAAAAAGAATTATTATACTAACTATGCCTATAACTATAAAAGCTATTTTAAATAATCGTTTTTCAAGAGCCGATATTTCTTCTTTAACATCTTCAAGGTAAATTCCCGTTCCAATTATCCAATCCCAATCCGGATATATTTTTACAAAAGAAAGTTTAGGTACTATACGACTTGAGTCATCTTTCCATTGCCATACATAATCAATAAAACCTTCATTGTTATTTTTCACCGTATCAACAGCAACAACAAATAAAGCTTTCCCCTCCTGATCAAAATAATTTGTTAACTCAGTACCATTTAATTCCTTACGATAAGGATGCATTATCATTCGAGGAAACAAATCGGTAATCCAAAAGTAATCTTTACTTTCGTTACCATAGCGCATCTTCTCTATTTTATGAATTGCCAGTTGCTGAGCTTCTTCAAGTGAAATGAGGCTATCTTTATAATCCTGATCATAATCTTCGATAAGACTCCATGCAGTATTTACCAGTTCGCTTATCATTTCCCGTTTTTTATCCATTATATTGTTTTCAAAAACAGGAATAATAAATATATAGATTGAAATAATAAATAAGGTAACAGCAAGTATCGAAGGAAAAACGATTCCTGATAAAAATCTACGAATATCTTTAGGCGTTAAATGCATTATTTAACTTATTTATCTTCTTTACGCTTAGGGGGGAATAATTTCTGAATTAAATTTCTTTTTTTCAAGGGTTTGCCCAATAAAATATTCAAATTATTTTCTGCAGTAAGATTTTGATCCCAAAATTCAATTGCTTTCTGATAACTCTCAATCGTTTGTTCATATTGTTCTTTGTGCCTGTATATAATTCCTAAATTAGTGTAAGCAACCGATAATCTTCTTTCTGTTTCGTATTGGGCAGTTTCAATTTCTTTTACTCGATTTTTTACAAAACGACTAATTTCTTTTTTGGAATATTTTTCTAATCCTATAAAATAGTCATTATCAAGAATGTTAATTATTTGATCAGAATTTTTCTCACTATATATTTCTAACCAGTTTTCGTAAATAGAAATACTTTTAAGAACAGATTCTTGAGCTAATTGCAAAAGAGAATCCTTTGATAATAGCATATAGGCTTCAGGTGCATTTTCATATAGAGCCATTGTAAGATAAGCGGCTGATCTATTATTATAAAGTACACCTACCTCGAACGATTCTGCAAAATGGTTTGCATTATTATATATGTATTCAACGGAATCGAGTAAAGCAAATACATTTACAAAATCATTTTGTGCCGCATAATTATTATACTTTTCGTATAGTTCGCGTGCGCTGGTTACTCTAGGGTCTTTCGACGAATTAATATTTTTATAATAAAAATATGAGAACGTTATAACGATAAAAGAAAGAGCAGTCATCCCAAGGATGAATGCTCTTGTCTTTTTATTAATTGATATACTCATTAGGAGTGTACATTTTGAACTAAAAACTTACGTATTTCAATAGGTGTTTCAGGTGTAATTAATGAAACTACTATATTTACCAAAATAGCAAGTGGAGCACCAATCCATGCAAAGAACCAAGCACCAAGCCATTTAGCTACAAATGCAGAAGCAGGTAAATCAACACCTTTTACTCCGGCAACAAAATATGTTATTGCTATAAGAGAAACTAAACCCCCTGCAATTAAACCAGCAATTGCACCTTGTTTATTAGAACCACTCCACCATATTCCTAATAAGAATAATGGGAAAATTGTACAACCTGCTAATGAAAAAGCAACAGCAACTAATTGAGCAATAAGTCCTAATTTTAATAAGGCGATAGCAGTAACAATAATAGCCATTACTACAGTTCCAACTCTAGCCATAAGTAATTGCTTTTTTGGAGAAGCTTCAGGATACAATACTTTAACATATAAATCGTGAGAGAAAGCTGATGCTCCTGCAACTAACAAGCCGGAAACGGTTGAAAATGCTGCTGACACACCACCTGCTGCTAATAATCCAACAATTAATGGATTAATACCACCTAACTGTGCAGTATAAACTACAATAGCGTCTTTTGATAGTTTTCCAACTTCTGGATTTGCTGATAATATTTTACCGAATGCAGAATAAACAGGTGCACTCCAATAAAGGATACATATAAAGAATAAACCCCAAACTACAGACCAACGAGCATCACGAGCTTTAGGTACAACATAAAATCGTTGAATAACGTGAGGTAAACCTGCAGTACCAACCATTAATGAAAATGCAATTGCCATCCATTGAAAGAATGTTTGTCCGGTTGCAGAATCCCAAGGCATAGCAAATTCAGGAGCAGGAACCATAGCATATTCATGACCCAACGCATTAAACATTTGAGTAGTTTCAGCAATAGGTATTCCGGAAACAATATCAGATACAACTGAACCGTAACCAATTTGAGGTAACAACCAGAAATAATCAAATTTAAATGTTAATATAAATAATGGAATAAGGAATGATATAATAATTATAACATATTGTATTTGCATATTTTTAGTAACACCTAACATACCAGATATTAAGGTGTAAACTAAAACAACAGAACCTCCAATAATTACTGCAATTGCATAGTCTATTCCAAGAATCCATTTAAACATTAATCCGATTCCTCCAAATTGACCAACGCAATATGATATTGAAATTAAAATTGCAATAATTGCTCCAGTTGCTCTTAATCCTTTTGAATAATAACGATCACCAATAAAATCGGCAGCTGTATATTTTCCATATTTACGAATTTGACCGGCCATAAGTATTAAAAGTAATACATATCCGCCTGTCCATCCAACAACGTATGCTAATCCATGATAACCAGAGCCATACATAATAGCGGCCATACCTAAAAATGAAGCTGCACTCATCCAGTTAGATGCGATAGCCATTCCTGATCCAACTCTTGATATGCTACGACCGGCAGCATAAAAATCGGTAGTATCTTTTGCTCTAAAAATAATTCCTACTAATACAAATACACATAATATGGTAATTAATATAATAGCAGGCCCTAATTTAAATCCACCTTCTAATTGTGTTGATGCACCAGCAGCAAACAAAAAGGAAGGCATAAGTAGTAATATTATAGGTAATAAAAACTTTTTCATATTTATTAAATTTTGAATGTAACGAATTACTCTTCGATGTCTAACTCAACGTTCTTCTTATCTACACGATAGCAGTATAACCAGCATAAGAATACAAAGAGTATTAATAAGAATACTGCTGTATAGAAGTAATGAAAAGGAAATCCTAAAAATTTAGTATCAGTTAGAATTGACTGATTGTGAATTAAGTAAGTAGACATTATTGTTGGCACTAGAGCTTTATTTTCAGCTTTAAATACTTCCATATCGTTTGATACTAAACTTAATGCAACAATTAACCTTCTAGGATCTGTTTTTTGTAATCCTAAAATAGAATTCGCTAAATTAGAAAGAGCATTTTTAGCTTCTAGATATACAGGGTCAGAAATAGATGTTATTTCTGATCTTATTTTTTCAAGATCTTTAGTCTGATTAAATAAACTTTCCTTTTGTAACGAGTCAGCTAATTGATATGTAACCCAACTTAAAGCATTACTTAATGAAACTTTTTGATCAGGCTTAATAATTAATTTGCCTAATACAGAAAGCGAAGTGTGTGCAAATGTTTGCATCTCTTCTATGCTAGCATTTTCCGTTGAAATGTTTTCCCAAACCTGTTCATATTTTACATATGCATTTTCTGGGGTTGGTTTTTCAATTAATCGCAATAGAAATTGAAAACCGAAAACTGCAACAGCCCAAATTAAAATCAATTTTATAGCTAAATTTCTATTCCATTTAGCTAGAGCAGTAGTAGGTTTAAAAAAACTAATGTGATAATCATTTTGATTAGAATCCATGTTTTTTTGTTTAATAGTTTTTAATTAAATTCGGACTAAGATAAATTTTTATTGCCTATTAGCAATTAATTTCATGTGTTTTTTATTATATGCTTTCAAAACATTTTGATAAAACTTTATATACTAAAGTGTTGATGAATAATAATTTAGTAATCCAAATATCTAGATGTTTATATAGTGCAAGTAGTATTTGTTCAAGTTAAACTTATAATACCAATTTGTAGAGCATATTTTGTATGAAATTCAACAAAAAAGAAATTAAGTGTATTAAAGGAACTAAAGTAATAAATTTAATTAAATAGCCATAATAACTAATATCCATTTTACACCTTATTAAGTAGGTAGAAATCATAAAATCCCAATAAATTAGTTAAAATAGTACGACTACATTATTATGTAAAACCTAAGGAGTATATTTAATTGTAAACTATAATATAATTTTATGCTTTGTATAAATTAACTATTAATTATATTTGCTAATCTAAAAATCAAATTATAAAATTTTGAGACATTTTATTATAATATCGATACTGACTTTATTAGTTGTTCAAAACATATCTGCTCAAACAGATAAGTTTATACCTTCATATTCGCTAGGTTTAAAACAAGGTATTAATTATTCAACTGTAGGATTTAACCCAGGAATTGCGCAAGGTTTAACATTAGGGTATACTGGTGGTTTAGTTTTTAAATATCAAAACGAAAATAATTTTGCATTGCAGATAGAATTAAATTATTCTCAAAAAGGTTGGACAGAAGATTTGGATACAATAAGCAATTCATATAATAGAAAATTAAATTATATAGAATTACCTTTTATTACTCAGATTGTTATGGGGAAGCGACCAAAAATGAAAGTGTACGTAAATTTAGGAACATCGTTTGCTTATTTTTTATCGGAAAATGAAAGTGTAGAAGTAAATAACGAGTTGTATCGTCGCGAATACTATGAAAAAGAAGTAGAAAACCATTTTGATTATAGTGGTTTAGGTGAAGTGGGTGTAATTCTGAATACTGGAATTGGACAATTTCAGGTTGGCGTAAGATATCAAATGACTTTTACAGATTTATTTGATACTACCGAAGAAACTATTTTTATAATTTCCCAAAATCAGGTTTGGAATTTATCTATTACTTATTTTTTCCACGATAATAGAAATTAATTCACCTGAACATATTTACTTGCCATGTGTTTAATTATAAATTAAATTATTAACACAAAAGTAAATGTTATGAAAAAAATATTAGCAATGTCTGTATTAATGTTTATCTCAATAGCATTAATGGCTCAGGCAAAATCCTTTTACGATTTTAAAGTGAAAAATATTGATGGTGATGATTTTGATTTGTCATCACTAAAGGGAAAAAAAGTATTAGTTGTAAATACAGCTTCGAAGTGTGGATTTACACCCCAGTATGAAGATTTGCAAAAATTATACGATAAATACAGCTCTAGAGGCTTTGTTGTTATTGGTTTTCCAGCAAATAATTTCATGAAGCAAGAACCGGGCTCAGAAGCTGAGATAAAGCAATTTTGCACTTCAAATTATAGTGTAACATTTCCGATGATGTCGAAAATATCAGTAAAAGGAAACGATATACATCCTTTGTATGAGTGGCTAACCAAAAAGGAAATGAATGGTAAAATGGATTCAAAAGTAAAATGGAATTTTCAGAAATATATGATTGATGAAAATGGAAAGCTTGTTGATGTTGCTTTTTCAAAAACAAATCCGATGGATGATCAAATTGTAAATTGGATTGAAAATAAAAGGTAAACATATTAAAGTTTAGGTTTCAAATTCCATGTTTCAAATTTCTTCAGTTTTATTATAGTTACGCATTGGGCCAACATCCTGATGCGTTTTTTATTAATCAAGAAACTAGTTTTGTATTTTTGGTAGTTTGTAATATGAACTACTCGTTGTAAGCTGACAGGGTATCAAAAAAATATTTTTAATTTCGCTTTGAGGGGTGAGATGATTCATGAGATCCTTCGACTTAACTTCGACAAGCTCAGCTGAGTCCGCTCAGGATCAGTTCAATTAGATACTTTTAGTTCACTAACGTTCCTGAAATTATAGTTTCACTGATTTTGTTTGCAAAAAACAGGGTAAATCAGTTTATTGTAATCTTATAAGTTAAATAAACCTTTACAATGATGAAAAAACTTATCTATTTAGCAATAATCCTTATTGCGGCTTGTACAAATCAACAAACAAATGAAAGTAAGTTTCCTGTATTAAAAGGAGATTACCTTGGTCAAACACTGCCGAGTGATTCTGCCGAACTGTTTGCACCGGGAATTATATCATCGGGAATGGCTGATAGAGATATTGCTATAAGTCCCGATGGAAAGGAACTATTCTTTAATCGAAAAATTGGCAATACCGATTATTTCACTATTTTTCATACACGGGAAATAAATGGAATTTGGACAAAACCAGAAATTTTTACTTTTTGTAAAGATGTAAGATATCAAAACACGGAACCCTTTATTACGCATGATGGGCAAAAACTTTTTTTTGTATCTAACAGACCTATATCCGGTGATGAAAAATCTTCATATGATATTTGGGTTTCAGATAAAGATGCAAATAGCAATTGGACTGAACCTTACAATTTAGGTGAGCCCGTAAATACCGATCAGAATGAATTTTTCCCTACTTTAACATTAGACGGAACAATGTATTATAATCATTTTGATTCTGAGTTAAAATCAGAATTTATTTATCGATCGAAATTGGTTGATGGAAAATATACCACGCCGGAAAAAATGAATGAAAAAGTTAATGGTGGGCGTGCTAGGTTTAATGCTTTTATTTCACCCGAAGAAAGTTTTATTATAATACCGACTTTTGGATTAGCCGATTCTTATGGTAAAACAGATTATTATATTGTGTTTAGAGATGAAAATGATAATTGGAGTGATCCGATAAATATGGGTGATCAAATTAATAGTGCAAATGGTCAGGAGTGGTCTGCTTCATTATCTCCAGATGGAAAATACTTATTTTATATGTCGGCTAAGATTCCCGAAAATAATTTATCTATTACTGAGTTTACTTCTGATAACTTTTTCGATTTGCATAACTCACCTCAGAATGGATTTTCGGATATATACTGGATAAAATCTGATTTTATTGAAGACCTGCGTTTACAAGCAAAATTTTAAAACTTTGAAGAAGATATTAATAACTTCATAATTTAATTCGTATGCTTTATCTTGTCTGACATACCAAAGGCAGTTAGGAAGGACAGAGTTATTAATTTTATTTTTTATTATAATTTGTTGGGCTAAAGCTCATTCATTTTGTTACTTTCTTACTCCGCCTAAAGGTAAAGCCATTTGGTTAAACAAATATTTTAGTGCTTTTTTTGACATTTTAAGTATAAAAAATTCTAACTAACTACGGCATTTATGCCGTAGTATTATACGCTAATTAGTGTCAGCAAGAAAACTACTCTTTTTTACTGTCTTTGTCAAGAAGGCTTCAAAGACAAAGCTTTCGAAGTTTTCAAAAAAAGAATAACGCAGAACTTAGCGAAGCTCACGAACACCTTTGAAAATTGAAAGTGATTGTGAGTAATTTGGAGTTTTCTTGCAAAAACTAATTAAGGTTGGACTTTAGCCCATAATCTTCTTAAAATTATACTTTTTCCTAAATTCTTCACCTTGTTTTTTCAGAGTTTTCTCTCTATATAACTTGATATGTTTTGAGTCCAATGTTCTATACTTTTATAATTCGCCATACCTGCTCGCCGAATAATGTGCTTAGGTAGGCGAGAATGACGGACTTAGTCAAATAAACATTAAAGTCGTAAAGTAGAATTAAGGGCTTAGCACATGGCTTCTTCTTTAACTAATATATTTTCTAATTGCAGATTTTTTTTATTCTTATTTTTAATTTTTCTCTTTATAAGGGGTTTATAAGGAATTGTAAAATAAAATGTAGAACCTTTTCTGAGTTCTGATCTAACCCCGATTTCACCACCTAAAAGATTTACACAGGCTTTTGAAATTGCAAGTCCAAGACCTGTTCCTCCATATTCCCTTGAAATGGTTTCCTCACCTTGACGAAAGTGATTGAAAATTATAGGTAATGTGTTATCGGAAATACCAATTCCTGTGTCTTTTATTGTAAATAGTAACTCCTTGCTGTTTTTAATTGAGTTTTCCACTATTATTGAACCCGAGTGTGTAAACTTAACCGCATTCTCAATTAGATTCGTTAATATTTGACGTAATCGTAATTCGTCTGTAATTATAATATTATCATCATTTGACAAATTATTACAAATCGATAATTTAACTTGGGCGTTATTTTTTATTTCTTCGGATGATTGAAAAAGAAGATTTAAATCGGATAATAAATTCTTTAGGTTACACTCGTTTTCAATAATAGGTAGTTTATTTGATTCAATTTTTGAAATATCAATTATTCCATCTATCAATTTCACAAGATGATTTCCACTCGTTTCAATTAAATCGCAGTAAGTATCTTTTTCTTCTTGTGATAAATCTTTTACTTTTAATAATCGCGAAAAGCCTAGAATTGAATTCATCGGAGTTCGTATTTCATGACTCATATTAGCTAGAAATGATGTTTTTAATCGGTCGCTTTCTTCAGCTTTTGCTTTCGTGATTTGCAGTTCTTTATTTTGTAATATTAATGTTTCCTCTATCTTTTTAGTTCTTTGAATCAAATTTTTCAAATAGTTTGTTTTAAATAACAATATGATATTTAAAGAAGTGCCAATTATTGAAGCAAGTGAAAATAAAACTTGAATGTCCTCTCCTAAAATTTTAAAGGCTACAAATCTGTGAATGATTAAAACTAATTGTAAGGATAATCCATATTTAAGATTGAAAGCCCATAAAAAACACAATACAGGTATTATTGAAAAAATTATAAAAGTGTTTCCAATAATTGGATATAAAATATAAAATAATCCAATATAAATTAATAGAATAGCGACTGAGAAGTATTTACTAATATTTTTGTTCATCTTTTACTGCGGTTTTGTGAAACATTGGCGCAAATATAAATAAGATTGTTAAAAAATGACTATTCAGAGAGCACTTATTGTATATAATTTAACTACTGTTGTATAACATCTAATTCTATTTTATTAATAACAACTGTCGCACAATCTTTTATGAAAATAAATAAAAACTGAATCTTTTAAGGTTAAAAATGTTTTGAGAGTTAATTTAAATGCTTGAAAAGATAAGCCTGAAAAAGATGAGTAAATAATTAGTATTTATATCAATTAAATTTCAAAATGATTTATAAATAATTTGAATTATTTTTTGCTTAGACGATTCAAAAAATCCAAACATAGCCACCCGTGTTGAGCTTTGTCGAAGTATAGCTAAGGGTTTATTTTTTGAAGAAATATAAATGAAAAAGAAACGAATTATATCGGTTATTTTGGTGTTTAATTGGTGTTAAAGGGAGTCAGATTCTATTCTGACATAAAATATTATTATTTAAGAATAAAATTAATTGAGTTTTTTCTTAAACTTTTTAAGTTCTTTTTTCACATCTTTCCTAATCTTTTTGGAATCTTTAAGGATCGTTTTACCTAATTCTTTTAGTTCTTTATCTAAGCTATTTAACCATTTTTTGTGTTTAAGTTCAGCATTACTAATCTGAATACTATTTTGATTCCTTTTAAAAAATGCTTTTTGCCCTTTTTTAATTTCTTTTATGAACTTATTTATTTTTAATTCTATTATTCCTTCTTCGACTTCGACATCAAGTTCTTTATTACTTGATTTTACATTAAATTTTGTCCCGAGTACTTGTATTTCTCCTACCTCAGTTTTGACAATAAAAGGTGCTGTTCCTTTTGTTACTTCAAAGAATACTTCTCCCTTCTGTTCTATAATTCTTTCATCAAAGTATTTATTATATTTAATGGAGCTGTTATTATTTAAATATGCAGTGGAACCATCTGGTAACTCAACAATTTTAAAATTGTCTTCAGTAGATATTTTAACGTTCGAATTAGTGCATGAAAATAAAACCAATATTATGATAACTAGCAAATTACTAAATATTATTTTCATATTATTTTCGATTAATTAATTTTATTTACACATTATAATAAGAACGGCAAAAGTAATTTTATTTTGGTAAAGCATATCAACTTATCCTAAAAATGGAAAGCTTACAGCACTATGCGTCTTAATTACATTTTGTCATAAATAAATCTTGGTAGTAATTTTATTAGTCGTGCTATAAATCCCCAACGTTTTGAAACATAAACAACTTTCTTTTTCTTTTTTATTGTTTTAAAAATTTGTCTGCATATTTTATCCACAGGCATTACCCAAAATAAACCTTCTCCTTTTGCCATTTCGGTATTTACAAGTCCTGGTCGAATATCTGTTATAATTATTGGATCTTTAAGTTTAGAAGCTTTTTGTCTTAATCCTTCCAAATAATTCATTTGATAAGATTTGCTTGCATTATATGCAGGTGCAATTCGACTACCTCTTAAGCCTCCAACTGAAGTAATAGTAACAAAATGTCCGTATTTTTGATTTTCGAAATATTTATAAGTCCAGTCTGCAATGTTTGTAAAGCCTAAAACATTAGTATTAATTGTTCGTTTTTCAATTTCAAAGTCAAGTGATTGGTTTAAATCTCCGGTTCCTGAACTTAATACAAGCAAATCAAGTCCACCAAGTTCTTTTTCCAATTCGTTTAAGCTTTTAATGCTTGTTTCTAAGTCAGTTATGTCAAATGATTTAGAAATAATTAATTCGGGGTTCTTTGCTTTTAGTTTTGAAAGTAATTCAGATCGTCTTCCAGTTATTCCAAGCTTATAGCCATTATCAACTAATAATTCAGCTAGTTTTTTTCCAATTCCTGATGTTGCACCTATTATTATTGCTTTTTTCATTTAATTTTATTGTTTAATAATGCTTCGGATTCAGAAACCGAAGGGCAGGCAAGGTAATAAAATTTGTTAAATGTAAATAGCCGAAACTTACAAATAACTTTGTAAACTATCTCCCTTAACAAACACCACGCACCTAAGAAATATTTGGATTACTTTGATTTTGGAAATTTCTAACTCAAAACTTTTCACTCTTAAAAATGGATTTAAAGACACAAGTATCAAGATAAAAAATATTGAGATATCAATTCAATTTCACGAATTAAAATAGAATCTCAAATGAAGGGAATTTTAAATTTAACACTTTAGTGTTTAGATTTAGTGAAATAGAGTAACTCATTATTATAGTTACTCTATTTCAATTATTCTCTACTTAAATATTAGCATAGCTGCAGTTTGGTTAATATGACCAATATAGCTCTCACCATAAGTAGAAAAACCTACTGTAGGTATATCTTTAAATAACTGTGCATATGCATCAGTTTGATTCTTTTCTTTTAATTCAAGTGTACGTAGAATACAATTAAAATTTAGGATTGCTGAAGCAGAACCAAAACTTTTAATTTTTGCCTGGAGATCTAACTGAGTATCTTCAACGATATTTCCTGATTCAAGAACATCCAGTTCCATACCTTCTTTAATTGAGCAAAAAAATACAATATTATCTCCATCCGTTTTTTGAGGACTGCGAACGAAAAAATCATCTCCGAAAACCAAACCTAAAGGATTTTTGGAAAAGGCTGAAGCAACAGCATCTTTATCAACGCCTACAATCGATGCGTATTCTTCCACAGCAGGTTTTCCATTGAATTCAATAATTGTTCTTGATGCCTCATCCGCCTTTGTAACTATAACCTTCTTATTGGTACTTTTAAAACTCTGCGTTTTAAGGATATCAAATGCAGTATTGCATTTTATTAAAGCTAATATAGCGGCATTGGTATATGATTTTCCGTTGGCGTATAAATATGTTTGTTCAAATTTAAGGTCATCACCGGCAGAGCCCCCTATAAATGTTACATTAGTTAAATCTCCAATTCTTTCATTTATTTTCTCTTCCATACCACTTAACCCATCAATAAGTACTAAACCAACGTACTTTTCAGAATCTAAATTTGATGTATTAGTACCAAAATAAGTTCCGAAAGAATCAAATGCCTTATCAACTAATGATGAGCCATTTTTAATATCAGTAAGTATTTCAATTTTGCAATCGTCAACAATTTCGGAACCCATTGCCATCATTACAATGGAATTATCAAGCATTTTTCCTGATATTATTTCTCCGGAAGTAGTACATCCAATTACAGGTACATTATCAAATGCCTTATACATTTGTTCGCTAATTTTTTCAGAATCTATACTTGATGAAGCATAAAATTGTATGAATTTTGATTCAAATGATCCAATTTGTTCTTTTAACTCAGTAATAATATTGTTTATATCTGTTTTTTGTGAATAAGCTATTTTAACTTTCATTATATTAGTTATTTAAGGTTATATTAAAATCTTTTGCAACATCATAAATTTTTGCTATTATTTCTTCTGAATCGGGTGATTCATCCGTTATTTTATCAGGCATAACCCCTTTAAACATTAACTTCATTTTAACATTTGTTTCTTGAAAAGAATTTCCATTTGCTTTCTTTTTAATAAGCTCATCAATAAGCATTTTAGTTTTACTCATAATTTTACTTTTTCGAATTTATATTAAACTTTGTTCAAGTTATTATTAGTTTAGCTTTAATATGAACGTCAACGACCCGCAGTTAAAATTAGCAGCACATTAGCAGTTTCAATATCAATCAATGATATTGTTTAAAAATAATAAAAATATAGTAAACTTGTTTAATTCTGGTTTTAGTTTTAGCTATAAGCCGTAGTTAATTTTTATTATCGGGATTGTCTCCTAAAAAAACAAAAAAAGTCTGGGATAAACGAACCCTCAGTCAGGCTTTTCTTCTTGCCATCGCAGCTAAGAAATATGCTGTCTACATTAATGCTTATTAACTCATTTTAAATTTAGTTATGTTTCTTTAAATATTATCTCCCATTTTTAATAGGAATTTAGAAACGTATCTTATAACAAAGATCCCACAAAGCTCCCATCACATTTCCTTTTACAATTGCTTTAGTTGCTTCATTATAATAATAACCAGACTGTCCTGTATAAAGCCCAATGTTTAATCCTTTCAAAGCTATTTCGTGCGAAACTTTTTTCCGATTTATCCGATAGCTCACAGTAAGGTCGCCATTTATAAATGGGTCATATTTTTTACCGAATATTTTTGAGTCATCCAGTATTATTTCGTGGCTAGTTTCTGAAAGCTCTTTATCGATAGGTGTATATCGTTCTCCTCCCTGATAAATTAACTTGATATTAAGACCAAACATATTATTCTTGTTCTGTCCAACAAGCCATTCTTTTCCCCATATGCCATTTAAACTATATCCTCGGTCGAAGCGGGTATTTCGCCAGATTTTATCATCACTCATGTACTCCGATTTGAAAACAGACCCGGAAAATAAATAGTATGAACCTTTTTCGAGATAATGCTCAAATGTAAGATCAATTCCATAATTCCTACCCTTCCCTGAGTTAATTAAAATCTTATCGAGGTAATAGTCTTCGATATTCAGGACAGAAAAAGAAGTGTTCGATTCCACGGGTACATCAAACAAATATTGAAAGTAAGGTTCAACTTTCATATGAAGAACATCAGAAATATGCCAATCGTAAGCCAGATTAACAAGATGTGCTTTCGCCAAATCCAAATGTTTGTTACCGGGCAAATTTGTTGTTGTATCAGTCACGTAATAAAAATCCAATCGTTCACGTCTGCTATTTAATCCATAGGCTAAGGAAAGGGATTGTTTGGGATTAAAATTCCATTTCATACTTAAACGAGGCTCCAGGTTAAAGTCACTATTCAATTCAAAATATTGAGCATTTAGTCCGGCGCTAAGCGATAACTTCGAAGAAATTGTAAAAATAGATTGAGAAAAAGCCGAAACCTGAAAATTATTACCTGTGCCCTTAGCTACATTCTCCATGGGCATGTCTAAGCCATAATTGGGTGTAACATTGTAGTCCAAATCATAAATCATTCCGGTAACAGTAATCCCTGTTCTGTTTACATGTTTTACACTAAATTTCTTGTTGATATATGATTTTAGTACAATATCCCAGTTTTTATTGCTAATATCAACAACCTGTGTGTAGGAAGCTAGTGTATCAAGCTGACCAACATCCTGAATAATTCCATTGTAAGTTCCTGCAAGCACAGTTTTAATATAGGTTTTGTTGTTAATATTGTACTTATGCGTAATCCCGCCACTGGCTTTTTCCAAGCTTGTTTTCACATCCTGTCTGTCGGCATAAGTTTCCCAATCTTTTTTGTCAAGTGGCCCGACATTATTATTGTCAGTTAGTCCTAGTCCCCATATAGAAAAAGTACCGGCTTTCTTAGTTGGTAAGTTTAGCTTGAAAGAAAGATCCTGGTACTTTAAATTAGCGTCGGCAACCAGACCTGTTACTGAATAACGGTAATTAAAAATGTAAGAACTATTGTGTTTTTTACTTAATGGTCCTTCAGAAGCCAAATCAATCCCAATTAAACTTAGCTGAATGGTATTTTGATGCTTTTGGTTATTTCCGTTACGCATTTGCATATCAAATATTCCGGAAAGTGCATTACTGTATTCTGCTGGAAATGCCCCGTTAAAAAAATCAGAATTCCCCATCACTTGGCTGCTTAGCGCTGAATATACTCCTCCACCCAGAGAAATCATGTCGGCAAAATGTGTTGGATTGGGAATTTCTACGCCTTCTAAACGCCATTGAGTATATTGCGGCGCATTACCCCGTATAGAAAGCGCATTGCTTGAAATCCCTCCGGTTCCGGTTACTCCGGCAAAAGAACTTACTAAACGGGCAGGATCGTTAAATGCTCCTGCAAAACGATTGGCTTCCTCTACGCTTAACATGCGTCCTTCGGATAAAGCCATTGGATTTACTGCACGTTCTTTATTTATTTGTGGCCTTACAACAACTTCGTCAATAGACTGGCAACTCTCTTTTAATGGAATTTCAACAAAAGCATCTCTTGCTGATGTAAGTAATATTTCGCGATAAATATAGGATTCGTACCCGACAAAGGAAACTTTAATATGCGTATAACCCAGCGGAACTCCCTGTATAAGGAAATGTCCAAGACTGTCAGATATTGTTCCTATCGAAGGATTATTCAATAGAAAAACATTTGCAAATTCTACCGGACGTTCCGTCTCAACATCATAAACTATACCTCGAATAGATTGAGTCAGGATTAATTTTTTTGTTTCCGATTTTACTTTTTTAGGAACTAGAATAATATGATAGCCGTTGATTTTATATGTAAGTTCGGTGTCTTTAAGAATTTTTTCTAAAGCTTTTTCTAAACTTACATCTTTTAATGATAAATTAATTTTCTGCTTCTCGTCTGTATCCGATTTTTTATATGCGATACTATAATTGGTTTGCCTTTCAATTTCGGCAAAAGCATTTTTTAATGATATATTATCTTTTTGAATCGTTATTTGCTTTTCCTGCGCCGTCGTTTGTGACGAAAAAAGAAAAAGAAAAATTGAAATGATGAGAACCGTAATCCTTGATTTTTTTAAATTCATTCTATTATATTTGTATTGTTGATACTAAGTTACTTTTCACAGAGTTGATTTTTGTATCTTCGTATGAACCGGTAGAAAACGCAATTTTTTACCGGTTCTCTTTTTTCATAGGCATATTGTTTTTTATTTATATTATATTTTTTTGCAATACAATCTTTCCATTTTTTTTGTAATAAGAAAAATCCCCGGTTACATCAGCTAAAACCTGAAGTATTTGCTCAAGATTTTCATGGTGTTCAAATTTTATTGTATAATATTCAAGTGACAGATCTATGGATTTATCTATATCGAATGATATATTGAAGCCTCGTGTAAGTGTTTGTAATATCTCGTCCAGTGTTACTTCCGAAAACAAAAGATTTCCATTTTTCCAATCCGGAATATCATCAGGATTAATTTCTACGAGCTTCAGTTTTGAAGTATGATTATTATAAATTAACTGCTCATTAGGTATTAACTGCCTGTGTTCTTTGTTTTTTGTTTGAACTTCTATCTTCCCTTCTTGCAAAGAGGCTATGGTTTGATGTTCATCCGGGTAGGCTTTCAAATTGAATTTTGTTCCTAAAACCTTTACCATCAAATTTTTTGTTTCAACAACAAATGACTTCGATTTATCTTTTCTTACCGAGAAAAATGCTTCTCCCTTTAAACTAACAGAACGTATTTCCTGATTAAATTCTGATGGATACTTTAAAGAACTGCCTGCATTTAACCAAACCTCAGTTTGGTCGGGAAGAATTACCTGTTTTGTTTCTCCGTACAAAGCAAAAACTTCAATCATAGCCGGATTTTTTTGATGTGATAGGTAATACCAAACTCCACTTAAACCAATAAGTAAAATAAAAATAGCAGCAAATTTTGAAAAAGTTCTTAACCAAACAATTTCCTTTCTTTCTACATGCGGATTGAGTTTTGTATTTACCCGTTTTAAAGCGTTAAAAGTGGTTTTATCCTTTTCGGATTTTAAAGAATCCCAATATTCTTTTGAGACTTGTTCAATTTCTTCTCTATTCGGATTTTTTGCTAACCAGGTCTGAACCTTTTCTTCCGTTTCCTGAGAATATCTATTCCGCAAATAAAGCCGAAGCATTTCTACTGCTCCAATTTTTTTATCTGATTTCATATTGCTAATTGTTAAAATTTAAAAAGTACTTTACCGCCCGATTCCTGTTTCCAGGTTTTATCACTTAAATCGTATTGATGTTCAACCCCCACTTTAATCTTTGATTTATCACTTGAATTATATTGTAAGCCAGTGCCAAATTTGCTTGTTGGGAAAAGGGTACGCATATTAAAAGTTGGGTCAGAACTGTTACCCGGGCTTACATATTGTCCCCAGGTTTGGAGTTGTAGTTTATTTGTAATTGCATATTGCAATAAAAAATTACCTCCAAAAACAACTTGCTTACTCGAAAGAAGAAAGCCATATTGGGCACTAATGAAAGCGCCATAATCTATAGTTAGCTTGTTGGTTATATTGAAATTTCCCAATGTTCCGCCAAAATTCTTATAATCGCTCAATCCGGGGTACGCCGGTAAGAACAATAAAGAAGAATTTCCGGATAAGCTGTTGGTATATTTATTCGCTTGCTTTAAATTGAGCATTGCATCGTATTTGTCAAAGGGAATTACATGAAAGTTGTTATCTCCATCCCATAATTCTGGTATCTCAAAATGTAAGGAAGGTTCAGCCAGCTGTAGTTGCGTATCATTTTTATTATGTATAGAATTATTAATGAAAATTTTATCTTTTTCCGATTCTTGTCCCTTAATCTGAAAAACAGATAAAAGTTGCACTACAACAATAATTATACATGAATATTTTATTTGCATATTTTATAATTTACAGTTAATACAATTGAATCGACAAAAACTCAGTAAAAATTCTGTCTTTTTTTAATATAAAATCATTTAAGTTTTATTAACCAATTCTAGTATTGCTCTCTGAATTGGAAAATATATATTTGCTCTTCATGATAAAAATTGACAAATCAATATTATTTGCATTGCAGAAAGGTAGTCATCCTGCTTTCGAAAAAGTTTTTGTTTTTTATTTCATGAAAATCAAAACTTTCATTTTTGCTTACGTTAAAACCATGACCGATGCAGAAGAATTAGCTGAAGAAATATTTGTTGAGTTGTGGCAAAATCATGAAATTATTAATCCGGAAAAGTCGTTTGATTCTTATTTGTACACCATAGCCAAAAATAAAGCCATTAACTTTTTGAAAAGAAAATATAGGTCAGAGAGAATCGATGAAACACAAACTCACCTAAGTTTTTCGCACAGCCCGGAAGAAGAATACCTTGCTTTAGAAAAAGCTCTTTTAATTGAAATGATTGTTGAAAAAATGCCTGCTCAACGAAAAAAAATATACCAACTAAGACAGCAAGACTTGACGAACGACGAAATAGCTCGAGAACTTGAAACTACAAAACGAAATGTAGAAAGCCAGATAAGCCTTGCATTTAAGGAAATTCGAAATGGGATTCAATATCTTATTATCTTTGTTGTTTAGTTTTCACGTTTTAAAAACCTTATATCTTCACTCGATTTTAGAAGCTATATATACAATTGAAATTGAGTTTTATTCCATTTTTTATGACATACAACAGTTTAGCTTATGATTCTGTTGCGAAAAAAATCCGTAGGATTCTCATAATAAACTGTAGTAATTAAAAATCAGCAAGAATTTAAACTTTATGGCGACAGAGCGATAAAGTGTATAAATCTCCCTCTTTTGTGAGCATATATATTAAAACGTATTAAAAAAAAGTAAATTCACAGTATATAGTGGAAGGAATATATTACTTCTATTTGTACCTTGTACATAATTATTGAATCCTGCGAAGAAAATAAGGATGTACTCAATTTCAAGTTAGAATATTAGACAGAAGCAATGGTTTCAAGCTTCATTTAATCTCTATTGTAAACCTGGTTTATTCGGGCTTAATAATTTTCGGATTTTTCATTATTCGTTCCGATAATTTCGCAAACTTTTTACTCCACGAATTTGCTACCATGATAAATTGTGATTTATTGATACTGTCTGCTATCCGGTAAATCATGGCATATCTATCGAGTGTAAAAGATTCTGCATCGTCAACCACAAACATTTTTATTTTGGAAAGAGGGATCCCGGTTATCTTTTCCAGTTCGTTCAGACGTTTAGGTGTTCCAATAAGTACATCCAATCCTTCGTAAATCATATCTTTCTGATATTGTATTATACCCTGATCAAATGCCGTGAATGTTCTTAAATTGGTATGCTTACCAATAATTTCAAATTGCGCTTCAATCTCTAAAGCTTTTTCTTTTGTAGCGGCAACAATGATTGCTCGGGGAGCTTCTTCGAATGCCTCTTTTAGCTGCTGAATAATACCAATTACAATGGCGGTCGATTTACCAGAACCCTCGGGCGAGATAATAAAAAGATCGGCTCCGGATTTAATTTGAGGGATACTCGTACTCTGTATTTTTTTTGGGTTCTTATCAAATCCTGCATCATTCAGTCCAGATACTAATTCAGGAATTAGTTTTTTTAAATTCATCGATATTATTTCGTTTTAGGCATATCCTTATATAAGGCTGCAAAGCTAGTTAAAATTTAATCTTTTGAACCTTTTAATTCATTAATTGGGACTATTTATCATACTTTGTTGTGGAAATTTATTTTTTTAATTTCTAATTGGACAGCGTGTATATAAAAATAAAAACTGGATAGGTAGAATAAAAAACTATGCACAGCATAGAGTCAAACAAAACCTGGTTTTTTGGTGTTTCGCAATTTTTGTTCTATCTTCAACTTCTATAAACGGATAATGAAACTGGGCAAAAATCCCAGTCTCAGCTTATTCGAGAAACATTGCGTGCAATTTAAATTATAAATTCATTGAAACGTCGATTTAAATTTATTCTTTCCTCCATAATAATCATTAGTCTAATAGGACTTGGGGAGAATATTTTTATTTCTTGCCCCAATGTAAAATATTATAAGGAAACAGAATGGCTTAGTACAAGCAATCCGAAAGGACAGGATTCGATATGTTTCTATAATAATCAATACATAGATGTCGTAACTACAAATTTGAATATAAAACTGTGGTCAAATGAGTACATTTTATATTACAATCAAAAAGTGAATGTTAAATTAATCTCTCAAACAAACATGCTTTTTGAGATTACCCCAATTAATTTGATAATTAATAAATCATATATTCCACGAAAATCCATTGAGAATCATCATATTTCTTAAAAGAGACAGATTTGTTTACAAAACACTGTCTTTCAAGTAAAATTGTTTATGAAATAAGAAATATAATGTACAATTCTTTACTCAAAAGAAAATGGATAAATCAAAAAATAAAAACTTCCAGTTTTTCAATAGAATTAAATGCTTGTCAAAATGGGCTAGACGTTGGGTATTCATAATTTTCGCTGCATTTATGATAGGCTTTTCAAATGCATTTAATGACGAATCTAGGTGGATAAACGATATAAGGAACTTTGATCAGATGGAGCAAGTAATTGATAATGAAGATTTAAACGAATAATTACGGGGCGCAGAAGTTTGTCATAAGCAAATCGTAGACTGTATTACGTAAAACAGGAAAAAAAGGATTACTACCTAAAAATAATAGAAAATTAATTAAACTCTTTGGTAAATATCTGGCTTAGAGAAGGACAATGAAAATTTACCAATGTGTCTGATGGAAAGGGGGCAGTTTTATCAACTTGCTTATTTTTTTATTAAACCTTATTCGTTAGTAATTGTATAATAACAAAACTATTTGTATGAGTAAATTTACTGAAGTTACAATAGTTAATAAAATACAAATTGCAAATAAGGTATTTGTTATTGAAATTAAACGTGAATTTAGTTTTAAGCCCGGACAGATTATTGGAATTACAATGTCACCAAAGCAGAATCCACGACTGTATAGCATTTGTAGCGGAAATAATGAGCACAATATTTCTATTCTTTTTAATATTAAAGATGATGGAGAGTTAACTCCACCTTTAGCAGCGGCAAATATTGGAGACAAAATATGGATAACAAAAGTGCAGGGAAAATTTATATTTAATAATAAACCATCATGGTGGATAGCAACTGGAACTGGTATTGCTCCTTTTTATAGTATGTTTAAAAGTGGTCAGCAACCTTTAAAATTAATTCAAGGTGGACGATTAAAAACGGATATGTATTTTAGTAATGTTTTTAAAGAATTGAGCAATTATGTAAGGTGCTGTTCGCAAGATAAAGGAGATGATATTTTTGAGGGAAGGCTAACAAAATATATTGGTGATTTAAACAATATTCCTACAAACATAGATTACTATCTATGTGGCAGTACCGACATGGTGGTTGATATACGTAAGCTATTAATAAAAAAAGGAGTAGGTTTTAATAATATTATTACTGAAATATATTTTTAAATTATAATTTAAAATATAAAAATGAGCAAAGAAAATCTATTTGGAAAAACATTAACTGAATTAAAAGGTATTTGTGCCGAATTAAAACTGCCAAGTTTTACTGCAAAACAGTTAAGTGAGTGGTTGTACAAAAAAGAGATATTTACTATTGATGAAATGACAAATATCTCAAAAAAAAATAGAGATCTGCTTTCTGCTAATTTTCAGGTGGGTTTAGTAGCATCGTTAAAGGTTGATAAGAGTATTGATGGTACAAAAAAATACTTATTCCCGACAAAGGGCAATAATTATATTGAAACAGCAATGATACCTGACAAGGATAGAAAAACAGTTTGTGTTTCGTCGCAGGTGGGTTGTAAAATGGCTTGCCTGTTTTGTATGACTGGTCGTCAAGGATTTCAAAATAATTTAACAGCTGGTGAAATAGTTAATCAATACCGATCAATTGATGAATGGCAAAACATAACAAACATTGTGTATATGGGTATGGGTGAACCATTTGACAATTTAGACGAAGTTATGAAAAGTATTGAGATTTTAACATCTGAATGGGGTTATTCGCTTAGTCCTAAAAGAATTACTGTTTCAACAATTGGTATTATTCCTGCAATGAAAAAGTTTTTAGAAAATAGTACTTGTCATTTGGCAGTAAGCATGCATACGCCATTTGATGAAGAGCGAAAAAGCTTGATGCCTGTTGAAAGTGTTTACCCAATAAAAGATGTAGTTAATGAGATTAAAAAATTTGATTTTGGGCTGCAACGTAGGGTCTCATTTGAATATATAATGTTTAAAGGAGTTAATGATACTATGTCTCATGTTAATGAATTGTCAAAATTATTAAATGGTGTTCGTTGCAGGATTAATCTGATTCGTTTTCATCCAATTCCCGATTCAACTTTACAGGGATCTGATGAGGAGACTCTTTTGAAGTTTAAAGAAACTTTAAACAATAAGGGTGTTTTTACAACTATTAGGTCATCACGAGGAGAAGATATTTTTGCAGCATGCGGCCTTTTATCAACAATAGAGCTAGTTAAAAATCAAGAAAAAGACTATTAAATTCTGTTTCTGTTAATGTTTTTATTTGTCATATTTGTAGAAAGATTCAATTTAGAAAATGTTGTCAGATTGTAATTTTTAATTTTTAGAAACCCTTGTGCCTAAAGGGTTGCAGTTAAAAATTGGCTGAAATTTTGCCCAGTTTCATTATCCCCCGTTGATAAAGTTTAAAAATAGTAAAAAAGACTAAAAACCCACTAAAACCTAGCTAATTATTGAACCGCTGTTAGGCGTTGGGAGGTTTTAATGTGCTGACCTGTCAGTTTGTTATACTGTATCCATGAAATACCAATATTTTAGTTTATGGTTGGAATTATTATTGGCGGTAACGCCAAAATAGGGTAGGGATTATAAGTTTTTTGCAATTGGACCGTGTGTAAGTTCTTGAAGAATTGTAAATATGCTTGTAATAGGATAGGAAAAGGATGATTAGTCATCTAACTGTTATGAATTAATGCCTATATGCTAAATGAGTTTCGATGTGAATTTTGACTCTAGTCAATTAAAAACAGAATAGAATTTATGTTGCTTCTATTTATAATTCCTAATATTAAATACAAAGTGCATTATAGGTAAATACTCACTGTTGAGTATTCTTTTTTAAATTCTAAACGAGTATATTTCGGAAATCTAAAATTACATTTAAAATTTATTTATGAAAATAAAAGCAAAAATTAGCCTCGCTATTGTTATAGCATTAAGTTTAATAGTCATTTCATGTGAGAAAGATGATGATGGAGGTAATTGTTCTGGACCAGAATCCTTATTTGATATTACCATTAAATACTACCCAGATGAAGGCACTTCTTCTGTAAAATATTTTAATATGACATATAATTCAGATCTTTCATTCAGTGGTGTGAATAATGAAACACAATATTTTGGTAATAGGTGGCAATATGATGATTGTAAAACTATAATAACGACATATCCTGATGGTGGTAAAGAAACAATTACATTAACAAGTGAGACTAGATATTCATATACAGGTGTAACAAGTACTGGATATTATGAAAGTCATGTTGGAACTTGGGATTGGGATGAGCCTATTGTTATTGAGCATAGTTCTTTTACAGATTCAAGAGATAATAAAACATATAATACAATAATTGTAGGCGATCAAGAATGGATGGCAGAGAATTTTAGATTTGAACCTGAAAATATAAATTATTACAAATATATCGATGAACAAAATAACGCTCCATATGGATGTTATTATGAACGCATAGATGCAGTAAATTGTGCACCTGATGGGTGGCACTTACCAAGCAATAATGAATGGAACGAACTTCTAGGTAATTTGGTGGATGATTATTATGTAAGATATGAATCAATGATTGAACAAGGTATTATATCAATTGACAACGATATTAAGACAGCTTTGACAAATAAATCAGGTTTTAATGCCCTTAGTAGCGGAGCTTATTATATACCAAAAGATGAAGAAGCACTCAGGGGGGGTGAGGCAGGATTTTTATGTTTAGGTGAGCTTATTTGTTTTGTTGATGTAAGAGAAGATTATTATTATTTAACTTACCCAGGGATAAATATTGCTCTTGCTGCGCCAGTAAGATTTATAAAGGATTAAAATAATAATAACTTTTATAAAAATACAAAGTGATAATTACCAATTAAATTATGGAAAAATTAAACGCTTTTGTGAAGTGAAACGAAACAAAAGTGTTTAATACTCAAGGGACATTTTTTAATTGCACGTTAGTGCAAAAGTGCGTAGGGAAACTAAAATATTATTTATCGTTTTGGAAGAATGTTTCTATTTAGAAATGTCGTCAAATTGATTCTCTTTATTTTTTCACTCCTTGCGCCTAACGACAGTTTGTCTAAAAACTGCTTTAGTGTATAAATTTAGATCAATTTTCAGATATTTTAAGCTTTTTAAGGCATGTTTGAATGTGGAGTGAAAATTAGATCATGGATTTCGCAAAATATTTTTGAGCATCATATGGGCTTAAAATGAACTAAAAATGTGAGGGTATATTTCTTTACTCAACATTTACAAACAAATTTACTCCTATCGTCGTGAAAATTTGATCTCCACAACTTAACGAACCGCTGTATATGTGACTTAGAGAGAAATATCCGGGGGATATTTGGAATGAAAGGAAGGTGCTAAGCACGCATATACAATTACGAGAATAATTACGAAAGTAATTAGGGTGTGAAAGGTGCACTGGCGAGATTATTATCTCGTCAGCCGCTTATTCGATTATAAATTGGCCGCTAACTGCAAACCTTCTCAATTTTACTACAAGCTTGGGTAGATTTATTTAATATTTTGTAAATTACAACATCATCGCCAACATAATAATAGATTAAATGTTATAACTATTGTTATAATTATTTTTAGAACTATAAATAAAATCAATACTATATGAAAATACTGATCTTATTTGCACACCCCGCTTTTCATAAATCACGAGTGAATAAAGTCTTAGTAGATGGTCTTTCAGATCATAAAGGAGTAACATTTCATGATTTATACGATCATTATCCAGAGTTTGACATTGATGTTGAACACGAACAAGAATTACTCTCACAACATGATTGTATCATTTTTCATTATCCCTTATTTTGGTATAGTACACCTGCCATAATAAAAGAATGGCAGGATTTGGTTCTGGAGCATGGTTGGGCATATGGGAGCAATGGGAATGCATTAAAAGGGAAGCTGTTCTTTTGTGCAATAACTACGGGAGGTCCTGAGCTGGCATATAAGGTAGGGAGTTTCAACAACCATACTTTAAATCAAACGGCAGCTTTGTGTCAGATGATTCCTTTACCACCTTTCGTTGTTCATGGTACTCATGCAATTGAAAATGATGGAATACTTGACTACAAAAATGATTATTATAAAATTTTGCAAGAAATTATTGATGAAAAAATTGATAAAGAAAAAGCAAGCAAGCTAAAGTATCTGAATGATTATCTAATGAAAGAGAAAGTGTAATATGGATGAAGGAGGTTTTTTTTATCAGGCGTTTGTATACTTAAGTGCAGCTGTAATAGCAGTACCTGTTGCTAAAAAGTTAGGTTTAGGATCTGTATTAGGCTATTTAATTGCCGGTGTAATAATTGGCCCTTTTGTTTTTGGGTTTATTGGAGAAGAAGGACAAGATGTGATGCATTTTGCAGAATTTGGTGTGGTTATGATGTTATTTTTGGTTGGTTTAGAACTCCAACCATCATTATTGTGGAAATTAAGAGCACCCATTTTAGGTTTAGGAGGATTGCAAGTTATTACAACTGCTGGTATAATAACTATTATTGTATTGTTGGTAAGTCCACTTGTATGGCAAACAGCACTTGCACTTGGTTTAACTCTGGCTCTATCATCTACCGCAATTGTTTTGCAAACATTGAATGAAAAAGGATTACTCAAATCTGTAGGAGGACAAAATGCTTTTTCAGTATTGTTATTTCAGGATATTGCAGTTATTCCAATTTTAGCTTTCTTACCATTATTGGCTATTACAGAAGTCGCACATAGTGATTCACATGAAAGCAGCACCTGGATTGAAGGACTACCAATTATTTTACAAACAATTATTATTTTGGGTGTCATTGTTTCTATCATTTTGGCTGGAAGATATTTAATAAGTCATGCATTTCGATTAATTGCTCAAACCCGTTTAAGAGAATTATTTACTGCGGCAGCTTTATTATTGATAATAGGGATTACTCTTTTAATGACAAAAGTTGGCTTAAGCCCTGCATTAGGGACATTCTTAGCTGGAGTTGTATTAGCTCAAAGCGAATATCGACATGAACTGGAAACAGATATTGAACCATTCAAGGGTTTGCTCTTAGGTTTGTTTTTTATTGCGGTTGGTGCTTCAATAGATTTTAAACTAATAACTGAAAGTCCTGGATTAATAACAATGTTGGTTGTTGGATTAATCCTTGTAAAGTTGATTGTTCTTGTCTCAATCGGTCGTTTATTCGGAATGAAAATGGATAATAATTTGCTGTTTGCATTTGGTTTGGCTCAAGGAGGTGAATTTGCATTTGTTTTATTTTCATATGCACTTCAGAATGGCGTTATGACAAGCTCAACTGCGAATCCGATGATCGCTGCGGTGGCGATTTCAATGGCTTTAACACCACTTTTGATGTTGCTTAATGAAAAATTGATTCAGCCATACTTCGGAACAAAAGAAGTTAAAGAAAGAGAAGCAGACGTAATTGATGAAGTAAATGAAGTAATTATTGCTGGCTTTGGTAGATATGGAAGTACCATTGGTCGGTTTATGCAAGCCAATGGAACACAGGCTACCTATCTGGATATGGATCCGAATAATGTTGAACTCCTTAGAAAATTAGGCTTAAAAGTATTTTATGGTGATGCCTCAAGACATGATCTTTTGCATGCTGCAGGTGCCTTGGACGCAAAACTTTTGATAATTGCCGTTGATGAACCGGAGAAGACAATGGAGATTGTAGAAGTAGCACAAAAGCATTTTCCTCACTTAAAAATAATTGCCAGAACAAAAAACTGGATGGATTATTATGACATGATTGAGAAAGATATATCTGGTGTTTATAGAGAATTTTTTGACGGTGGATTGCGCATTGCTGCTGATGCCTTATGTATTATAGGATATCGAAAGAATCAGGTTCAAAGGGCGCTTAAAAAATTTAGAAAACACGATGAGAAGTACTTAAAGGAATTGGTAAATTCTCGACACGAGCAAAAAATATTTATAAAACATAGCCGTCAGGTAATTGAAGATATGGAAAAAATGATGCTTGAAGATATTGAAAACGAAGCCAAGGATAAAGAATTAGGATGGGACACAGAAACTATTATTGAGGAGTTTGCTCCAATTATAAAAAAGCTGAAAGAGGAAGCTGAAAAGAATAAAAAATAAGATGAGTAGGTAATGACATATTTGAGAATCTTCGGATAATCGCAATTACGATTAATACACTTTAGGGAATCTTCAATTATTGTTACAAGGAGTTTACAAGTCTCTTTCTGACAAATTAAAATTCTTGTTTGTCTATTTATTTATAACGGTAGTTTGTCTAAAAACTGCTTCAGTGTCTAAATTTAGATCAAAATTCAGATATTTTAAGCTTTTTAAGGCATGTTTGAATGTAGGGAGAAAATTAAAATAGATTTTACAAAATATTTTCGGGCAACATATGGGTTTAAAAAACCAATAAATAAAAAGTTTTAATTACGAAAGTAATTGAGATGGAAGCAGCTCAATTATCAGCTTTTATTTTCAATTCCTTTTAAACATTCAATCCGTTCATTACATATTATTTCTGCCAAGTTAAGAAGTTTCTTTGCTTCCTTGCTCCAATAATCGAGTTGTTCTTTTGTTACGGGAAAGTCTTTTTTGCTTCGGTATCTTCCGCCTATATATGCAAAATTCAAATAATCAAATAATTCTATTTGTTCTTCGGTTTCATACGGTAAAATATCTTTTATTCTACTGTCAAACTGAATGGTACGTTCTCTTAGCGTTTCTAAGTTATGTTCATAGGGATTGTAATGTGTGTAAACCATTTCAATAGCTGTGTAACACATTTCCACAGTTTGTTGTAAGAAAAAAGAACACTTTCTATAGCGAATTGATTCAGAGCCTATCTTCTGATATTTAGTATTAAAATCACCCCAAAAATCTATAGCTTGTTCAAACCAATTCTTGAAATCTTCCTCCGCAATTTCCCTTCTTTTTTGGGGAGTCAATTCTTTTGGCTCTTCTAATATATGCTTTCCTGTATCGAAAAGTTTCTTGCCTTCTCTTTTTATGTCAGTGAAGAAATACTGTTTTTCTTCTAAACTATTGTTTACATTGTATATTTCTTCTATAATTATCTGTACAGGTACAGAAATATCCTTGAATTCACCTTTTAATTCAGTACGTAACTTTTTCCCTGTATCATAATCTGAAACAACTACCAAAATATCATAATCGCTTTTTTTGCCTCGGTCTTTTCCTCTTTTTTCTTTATAGTCTCCACGGGCATATGAACCAAAAAGTACTACTATTTCAGCTTTGCCGGTATTCACAATACGTTTGGTCACTGTTTCCAGTTCCTTTACCTTTATTTCAGGCAGATGCGATAATATTTCCTTTAAATTATTCACTTAATTTATTTTATACAAAAATAGTCATTTTCTGGTTTATCGATTTACAATCTTGTAAATACCGATAATTGCAGTTTGTCTAAAAACTGCTTTAGTGTATAAATTTAGATCAATTTTTAGACATTTTAAGCTTTTTAAGGCATGTTTGAATGTGAGTAAAAATTAAATTGTGGATTTTGTAAAATATTTTTGGGCAACATTTGGGCTTAATAACTCAATAAAAAAAAGCTTTAATTACAAGGTAATCGTAGTGTGTTAGTTGCACTGGCGGTCAATAGACTGTCAGCCGTTTATTTGATTTTACCCTGTTGTTATTCCTTATCATTATTTTCAAGTCTATTCATTAATTTGTCAAAATCAGATTGGAATAATTTATCCTGTACTATTCTATATTTTTCAAATTCACTTTCCGCAAACTCTTTAGCTAATTCATGATTTACTTTTCCAGTATTGGTTAAAATATCCTTTTCGTTAAATTGTAAAAAAGCATTTAATTTTTCTGACCAATCTTCCATGGTCATTGGAATATTTTTTTCTGCCTGTGTTTCTGCATAATCCAGATACATTGTCACAAATCGGTCTAATGATTTAATTTCTTTTACACTTAAATAGTTTTTAGCAATTGAAATATCCGTTTTTATAATTTTTCCATCTGGTGCATTTTTCCACGTAGTCAGCCCCATATAATCTTTTTCACTATCAGCTCGTTTCATAATCAATTCCGCTGCAGTATTTCCATGAATTGCAAAGTGAAGTTTATTTTGAATTGCTGCGAAAAAACTCTTCGTAGTTGGACTATCTAAGTTATAATCAAATGATGTTGCATAAATATCAGTAATTTTTTGATAAAATTTTCGTTCGCTTGCTCTTATTTCTCTTACTTCAGCAAGTAATTCATCAAAATAATTTTCATTTAGAAAAGTCCCATTTTTAAGTCTTTCTTTATCTAGAACCCATCCTTTAATCGCATAATTTTTCAGAATATTAGTTGCCCATTGTCTAAATTGAGTTGCTCTTGTAGAGTTAACACGATATCCAACTGAAATTATTGCGTCTAAGTTATAAAACTGAGTATTATAGTTTTTCCCATCTGAGGCAGTTGTCCGGAATTTCCGGATAACTAAATCCTTTTCTAATTCATTGCTGTTGAATATATTTTGCAAATGCTCACTTATTGTTCTTACGTTGACATTAAACAAAGTTGCTATTAGTTTCTGAGTAAGCCAAACAGTTTCATCCTCGACACGTACTTCAATACTATCATTTCCATTTTGATTAGTAAATACTAGAAATTCTGTAGTACTATTTCTTATCTGTAATTTTTTCTTTTTCATTTTTACTGCGTAAACTACAAACATACTAAATTATTAATTACAGAACGGTTTCCTGCAATAGCACATAACAGCAGTTTGTCTAAAAATTTCTTTATTATATAAATTTAGATCAAATTTTATACATTTTAAGCTTTTTAAGGCAAGTTTGAATAAGTGTGAAAATTAAAATAGATTTTACAAAATATTTTTGGGCAACATATGGGCTTAAAATGAATTGAAAAAACCAATAAATAAAAAGTTTAATTACGAAAGTAATTAGGGTGTGAGAGGCGTACTGACGGTCAATAGACCGTCAACCGTCTACTTGATTATAAACTGGCTGTATAATAATTATATCAGTTTAGTAGTAATTATCAATGAAGTGCAAAATTGTTTTAGTTTTTAGAAAAAGCAAATTGCCCGAAAGGGCAAAATATATAATTTAGTCTCCTTTATTAAACGTTTTCTTAATCATCTTTTTTAGCTTATGTTCACCTTCAAAACGTACGTCTATAGCTTTAAGAATTATTTCAATTGCTCCACTTACGGGAACTCCTGATAAATCAAGAATTTTAAGTAGAGGAATTACAAATTTAATTTTTGCTTGAGAATTACTGCCTTTTCTAATTTCATCAAATATTAAGCGATACTTTTCTTCAACGATTTCTTTTATTTCTTCACTATTTATATCAATGTAATCAAAGGTTTGATTTAATGTTTCTAAGAATCCATCCTTCATTTCATGATGTAGTTCAAATATCAAATTTTCAATAGTTTCAAAATCTTCTCCCTTTGACTCTAATTTCTTTTTTAAATCATTTGAATAATTATCTAATTTGACTTCAAGTTTTAGCATTATATTTTCTTGACTATCTAATTTAAAATGAACTTTATCAAATTCTGATGTCATCTTTTTAGATAGATCATTTAATTGATCAATACTACCTAAATACATTTTGTTAATTATTTGACCCTGCTCTTGTAATATTTCTAGACCAATTATTCCATTGAGTAACTCAGATACGTTATATTCAATGTTAGTAATAAAATCTTTATAAATGATAACACCTTCTTTGTCCATATTTGATAGTGCTATATATTCAATTGAATTATCATTTGAGCCCAAGGGGATTAAAATTTTAGGCTTTAAATGATATTTAGAATTAATATTATCCAAGAAAAAACGAATTACAGAAAGATAATCTCGTTTATCTCTATGCTCTCCAATTACAGATATTTTAATTTTATTATCCGTTGCAATTATTAATGCTTGAGCTTCAATACTTGATTTTGAATTTAGAATTACACCTGTACGCCAAACAAAATTAATATCTCGCTTCAGTTCTACCATAAAAAAATGAATAATTGCATTAGGGAAATAATCATATTTATAAATAATATTTAAAGTATTCGTTTCATTGACAAATGCTTCAACTTCTTTTGCAGGAGTTTCTTTATCTAAAAGATCAGGAATTAAAATCTTTTCTCTGTTTTCAGAAAAATAACACAATTTAAATTGTGCCATAATTTCGCTTAAATACAATAATTCATTTGATGAATATGTTAGATCTTTTTGTTTCTTGTTTATAAAAGCTCCTTCCTTTGGTTTTTCTTTATTTACAATATAATCCAAATCTGAAAATAAAATTTCTCCTTTCTTTTTAGCAGCAAACTGAGATGTAATAATTCGGTAAACTCCTGTAGTTACCCAATATGGATCTAAAACAAAATAATCACTCATTCTTAAATCGCTAAAATGTAAAACAACACCCAAGTCATTTAAAAATTCTATAGCTTGATTCTTGTCCACATCTTCTAATAAATTATTTTTATTACAGATTGAAATAAAGTCCCTTTTTGTAATGTATTGTTTTTCTGATGTTATTTCTTGTAATTTATCTTTTATTGGAAACCATCTTTCATCAATTTGAGTTTTAAAAAGTTCAGCCCTAGGAATGTATTCTTCTAAACAAGTTTTAAGATCATTTATAGCTATATTTTTCTCACAAGAAATTTTATAGAAGTCTTTTATTTGTGGGAATTCATTTTTCAATTCGTAAGTATTCAATCCAAATGATTCATTTAACTCTATCTTATTGACAACAACAATAACTTGAGAATTACCACCAAAAGTCTGTATTCTTTTTAACCAATCTTTTACTTGTAAATCAGCATTTTGATCTTTCCTTGCTTCTAAAACAAGTATATAAACACTTCGATTTGTCATAAAAAACTGATGAGTTGAACTCATTATCTCTTGCCCTCCAAAATCCCAAAAATATGCCTTGATCCCATGGAGTTTTTTCTGATCTTTAAATGTTTTCAGATTTTTGAATTCAAAGGATTCAATAATTATACCGTCAGTTTGTTCTTCATTTGGATTATACTGATTGTTTTGCAATCGACGAAGCAAAGATGTTTTGCCTGCTTTTGCATCACCTATTAAAATTACTTTTACTTCGTTAAGTGCCTTCTTGTTAGCTGAAAACCAATTCACAATTGATTCTTTACCTTGTTTAACAATTTCAAGTGGAGGACTTTCAAGTGGATTATTATAAAAGCTAAACTGAATAGTATGATTGCTTGAAATTGGAATGATATTTTCGCCATCAAGTAATTTTTTTTCACTATCCCTATAATTTGCAGCGGCTTCAAAATTTTGTTCAAGTACAGAATCTATTTTTAATTCGTAAATAATTTGTATATCTGAAATTCCTTTTTGTTCATAAAATTTCAAATAGAGTTTTTCAGGTATTTTTACAATATTATTATCAGATATAAAAAGTAATTTTAGTTTTTTATTTTCAATTAAAGGACTTAGATCTCGAATCTGATTATGTCGCAATAGTAAATATTCTAAGTTCGTAAGTAATTTGAGATTCTCAATATTTTTAATTCCATTATTACTTAGATTTAAATATCTTAAGGACTTAAAATTCTTTAATGTATTTATATAATCAGATAAATCGGATAGTCTATTATTGCTTAAATTTAGATATTTGAGATTGGTAAGATTTCTTAATGTTGAGATATCCGTTAACTGATTATTGCTTAAATTTAAGTATTCTAGGCTTTTAACGATTTTTGTAGTCCAAATATCTATAACTTCACTTTTATCTGAAGTGCCTTCTAGAATATCAGGTGGTTTAACAATTAAAAATGGAACAATTTTTAATTTAAGTTCTGAAAGACTTAATCCAATAAGGTTGTTATTTTCATCAATTGAATATTGCGTATGATTTAAACTTTTATATCCAATAATACTTTGTGAATCCGTTTTTACAAAACTTCGATCAAATTTTTTTTCAAGTTCTTTTATTATCAAAAAATCTTCCATCTCAGAATAATTAATTATTTTGATGAAATTAATTAAAAGATTAATCAAAACAAACATGTAATAGAAAATTTAAGTCCTAATTTGCGCGATAGCGCAAAAGCGTGTTGAAAAAACAAAAATAATTTTCTATCGTACTTGCCAGACCAATTTCGATAATTTCAGTTTCAAACAGTTAATAATTGAATTATCAAAAAGTGTAAAAGTTTCTTGAAATACTAACTTATCAAAACGAAAGAAGTGTTTTCTTAAAATTTGTTCGCAGCTTGTTTATAATATGTGATAAGATGGAACTGAGTTCCACCTATTTATATGTGTACCTGCGAAAAACTGATTTAGCCTTCACAGAATCTATAATGTCGTATACATACGAAAAAATATAAAACTTAACTAAGTACGTCTATTTTCACAACCTAATTCTCACAAAATCTCGCAATTACAGTGTAAGCATTTTGAAAACCTAACTCACCGGAAACACTCATATCCATGCACTTTATTAATATTCTATATTTTTATAATCGAAAAACTACACCTACACCTATAGAAATTCTTGGCTCGTATTTGTTATTATTTTCATAAATTGATTCAATACCCCATTCATAAAAACCATTATTAACATGGCCCAGTGATGGATTATAATCTACATTTTTTACTGATTTTAGATTACTTTGTAAGGCCAATCCCAAATTAAAATCAAATATTATCCTTTTAGATGCAATTGCAATAAGTCCTACTTTTGGGCCAAAAAACATTTTTTCTTCCCTTACGGTATAGGAGCCTTCAATTTCAGTTTTATCAGTTTCCGATAAGTAATAGTACATACTATTTTTAAATTCGGTTATAGCAATTCCGTTTTCAACAGAAACATAAAGCTTTTTTCCAAATAAATACTGATATTCTAAGGTTACTTGTTGCCCAACAAACCCGTTTTGGGTAAAGGGCAAGCCTAATTTAAATTGGATACCCATTTTTTCTTCGAAAATATAAGATACCCCAAAATCAAGCATAGGAATTAATTGATCTACTATACCGGTTAAGGAAAGTTTAAATAAAATATCTCCCTTATTAATCTTTTTAATATTTTCCTCAAAAGGTAAGTTTTGAGAAACATCCGGAATGCTTGCATCTACGATTCTTTTTATTTCAATATCTTTTCTTTCAATATTAGAATATTCATTTTTTATTTCGTTTTCGGTACAAATTCCTACTTTAATACTTGTAGAATCTTGCAATAAATTAACACATAGTTGGTTATTTCTCATTGCAATCTGATTGAAGTTTGGATATTCATTTGGTACTCCAACAATATTCTTTTCTTTCAATATTGGAATCTGGTATTTGGACTTGTTATTATAATCTAATTCTGATTGAATTATTGAATTAACAATTGTTGTTTCTTGAAATTCTTCGAACAACACAGGATTTCCCCACAAAATGGAGTTGCTTATTGTAGGTATTGAATGGTTCTTAACAACAAAACCACATTTCAGATTATTTATGATATTACAATTAGTAATTTTCGGGTATGAGGCATCACATCTTAAACCAAATTTGCAGTAAGCCATTAATGTATTACTTATTTCAGGTTTTGATCCATTGATGCAGAAAATTGCACAATGCACACAGTTTTGTACTATTGAATTTGAAATTATGGGAAAGCTAGAACCCTTAATATATATACCAATGTAACAATTTTTTATAGATATATTATTAATTTTAGGAGAACAGTCTTCAATAGTTATTGCAGCTCTCGCATCATTTTCTTTACTATCAAGATCATATATACCTTTGCTCTTTTCTACAATGCAATAAATCATTTCTGACTTACTCGAATTTTTGAAATATACACTTCCCCAACCAATCGAATTCCCGGTAAATAATATTAATGAATCTTTAGACCCGATAGCCTTAAGCGTTCCTTCAACCACAATTGAACCGCGTGCATAAGCTTTATTATAATCAGGTTCATGATGGTGATTAAATTGAATTTGAACTCCTGGTTCAATTATTAGCGTTTCACCGTAGAGAATTCTAGCTACTCCTTCAATAATGTAAGGAGAATTTTTAACTGTCCATTTTCCACTAACGAACTTATTGTGTTTAATATATGTTTGAGATTGTGCAAAAAATGGAATTAACAATAGTAGTAGTAATTGTAATTTTCTTCTCATAATCTTAAACGGGTTAAAAAAGGAAAACTTATATTAATTCCAATCTAGTTTTATTTTAACAGAATCAAATAATGAAATTTGATCTATTGTTTCTGCCTTAAATGTAAAAACACTTGTGCTATCACTATTATATACAAATCTTAAATCGTCATGAAAATTATCTTTCATATAGAAATGATAACCCCCTACGAAATCATTATAAGTATGTAAACTTTCTTTAAATGAACTATTTTCTAGCAAGTTGGTTTTAGGCGGCAATGTATCATAATTAATAATTATTATAGAACTGGAGTATAGTTTCATTGTAGTTGTATCAATTGGATTCAGAACTACTTCGCCAGGATCATAAAACGCATAAGAACTTGAGGAGGCATTTGTATAATTTTTAAAATCATTATATTTGGTTTCAACGTGAAATTCCATTTCAGATTCTTTAGTGTATACATCATTCTCTTCCCTATTTTTATCTAATATTCTTAAATCAATACCATATATAACATATTCATATGAGGTGCATTGAAAAGATATAATGCTTATAAAAAAGAATAAAAATGTTAAGGCAACAATTCTAATTTTTTTTCTCATAATAGTAGTTTCGGTAAGCTTCTAATTGGTAGATGTTTTGATCTTAGAATTAGTTGCGTGACTATACTCACATCTAATGGAAATCAATTCTCACAAAATCTAGCAATAACCGTATAAGCATTTTGTAAACCTAATTCACCGGAAACACTCATGTCCATGCAACCATTTTCAGATTCTTTTAAATAAATGTAGGTTAATCCACGGTTATAATATGCTTCAGCAAATATTGGTTCTAATTTTATTACCTGATCGTAAATAGTTATTGCTTTGCGATATTCGCGCGTTTTTAAATAGGTATTTGCAAGGTTAAAGCCGGAGAATAGAAACTCAGGTGCAAGCGAAAGAGACCTTTGGTAATCGTCAATTACTAAATCATAATCCTGAATACTTTCATTGGATTTTAGCATACCTGCATTAGTTATATTATTCATTGGATTAATAAGAATTACTTCGTTTTCTTGCTCAAGTAATTTCATATAATCAATCATTTCGGATCTTATATTAGCTCTGCAATAATAAACCAGGAAGTTTTTGGGTTCGGCCTTTATTGCTAGGTTAATGTCTGAAAGAGCTCCATTGTAATTTTTAATTAGCGATTTATAAATGCTACTCTGGATAAGGTTCTCAACCCTTGAATTTGTTTTAAGATATTCTTTTTCTAATCTTTCAATCTCACCATTAATTATATCTGTTCCGTATACATTTTTAATTTCATTTTCAATTACAATACCAAAATCAGCGTACTTAACTTTTATTTGTTCCAGGTTTTCGAATAATACAGTTAATCGTTTCACATATTTACTATTTTCATCGCCATAAACTAACTTGAAATTATTTTCTGCAATAATTTGTTGATTAAACTTAGGATTATTATAAAACTTACTGCTCGATTTAAATGTAATTAGGCTTTTGAAATTCTCAGTAGTATCGGCATAACTCATATAAGAGTCCTGATTTTGCTTTACATTTTCAATTATCTGATCGGCTTTATCTCTATCGGCTAGTGCCCCGTTTATATCATTTAATTTTTGTCGAACAATAGATCTGTTCATATAGGCTTTTACAAAATCGGGATAAATTTCTATTGCATGCGAGAAATCAATAAAAGCACCTTGCAAATCGTTAATTTGTAATTTTATTGATCCTCTGTTAAAGTATGTTAGAATATTCTCAGGATTTAACTTTATAACTTTATCTAAATCTTTTATTGCTTCTTTACTTTTTCCTGTTTCACCTTTCATCAAGGCTCTGTTAAAAAGTGCCATTGAGTTATCCGGTTCTATTTGAATGGCTGTATCCAAATCAGAAATAGATGTTTCTATTTTTTCTAAATTATAATGTACCAAGGATCTATTAATATACGCACCTGCATTTAGAGGATCTAATTCAATAACTTTATTATAATTGATTATTGCTGTATCGTACTTAAGCCACTCAGAATAAAGTATTCCTTTATTCATGTATACATCAACATAAAAAGAATCTATTTTTAATGCTTTATCGTAATCTGCAAGTGCAGCAATGGTATCTTCAAGCAAACTATTTGCTAAACCCCTGTAGTAGTAAGCTCGTTTATTTCTATTATTTAATTCTAATGATTTGTTAAAATCCTTATTAGCCTGTTTATATTGATTGATTTTTATTTTACAAAACCCACGAGCAATGTATAAATCAGGATCAATTGAATTAAGTTTAATTGCATCATCAAAATCATTAATCGCTAAATAATCCTTTTTTAAGTTAATTCGCGAAAACCCTCTGTACCTTAAAGCATCGGTATGATTTGATTTATACTCAATGGCTTTATTGTAATCTTGTTCAGCACCTATATAATCCATTAAATTATACTTTGCTATGCCCCGTAAAAAATATGGATTGGCTAGTTCTGGCTTTACTTTTATAACAATATTAAACGATTCAATTGCTTCGTTAAATTTTTCCGCATATAAATAAGCGCGGCCTCTATTTAAGAAATAATTAATATTTAATTGAGCGCTTAAACTTAAAGTGAATAAAGCGAAAAGTATTAAAAGGGATAACTTCTTCATTAAAAAAGGCTTAAAGTGTGTGAACTAAATCGAGAATACTAGTGAGTTCCATTTCATCAATTTCATCAAACTGATTATATTCGCTACTATCAACGTCTAAAACTCCAATTATATTTCCATCTTTATTTTTTAATGGTATAACTATTTCCGATTTCGATCGAGAATCGCAAGCAATATGCCCGGGGAATTTTTCTACATCATCTAATATAATTGCTTTTTGCTTATTTATTCCTGCCCAGCAAACCCCCACGTCTTTTTTTAACTCCTGACAAGCCACCGGCCCCTGATACTGGCCAACAATCAATTTGCCGTCTTTTAAGAAATAGAAACCAGTCCAAAAGAAGTGATCCATTTTATTATGCAAAACAGCAATTATAGATGACATGCGAGCAAAAGGATCTTGTGTTTTAGGAAGTAATTCCTCTAATTGTGTATATATTCTTTGATATCGTCCTTGTTTTTTATTTTTATCCATGATTTTTGCTTTTAAAATCCAAAGGTAACATTTTTTTATATTGACAATTCTTAAAATAAGTTAACAAAACTATTTTCTATTTGTTAATTAGAGTCAGAGAAAACGAGCATAACGCAAATATCGGACTATATGTGCAAACATTAATTAGTGTCAATAAAAAAACTACCTTTTTCAAGTCTTTGATAAGAAAATGTCAAAGACATTCCGATAGCTATCGGAATCGATGTGTTTAAAACCAAGGAGTTTACTTTTGTAAGTGCGGTGTGCTGAGCTTGTTGAAGTAACTGTTTTCAACACAAGAATAACGCAGAACTTTGCGAAGCTCATGAACATAAATTAATGTATAAAAACTCAAGTGTTTAGTTCATAAAGTTCGAGATTAAGGCTTGTGAAGTTTTAAAAATTATGAGTTTACGTGTGTAAATGACTAATTTTTAAAATGAGCATAACGCAAATATCGGACTTTATGGACAAACACCAATTAAACTTAAATTATATTTGCAAGTCAAAAAAGCATCAAAATACTAAAATGCGGATACAGATACTTAAGAGCTTAAATGTAAAGGAGAAACGTACTTTTTATTTGCATATGACATTCCAAATAATTGATGGAATGATGCGTGCAGCTTTGTGGATTAATGAATATGTTTTCATTAAGAGTTTGAATGGTTCAAGTTATCAGTTAAGTTTCTTGTTTCAATCAAGTGTTATTGTTCTTATGTTATCTATCTTATTTAATGAGTTAATTAACAGAGCAAAGAAGAAAAAGAAGTTATTACGCAGAGTCGGAATATTAACACATTTGCCATTATTATTATTACTATTTTTTCCTAAAAACCCCGAATTATATAGTGTAAGTTCAATTTATCATTATGTATTTTTATTTATATTCTTTACGTATTATATATCTTATCCAATTGTTTTGCCAACGATTAATCTTTTTCTAAAGAACTCATATTCGAAAGATAATTTTGGTAAAATGTATGGTATATCATCATCCGTTCGTCAAATTGTGATGATGATTACATTTTTCGCATTAGGTTTATTATTAGATGCCGACGGATTTTCTTTTACTTGGTTTTTTCCAATCTTAGGAATACTAGGTATTATTAGTATTTTATTAATAGGGAGAATAGAATTTACTCTGGATACACTGCCTGAAATTACAGAAGGAATTTTGCAGTCAGTTGTAAGTTCGTTTAAGAAAATGGTAAAAATGCTTAAAACGAATAGAGCATATTTCGATTATCAGCTTGCCTATATGTTTTATGGATTTGCTTTTATGAGTACTCGTTCGGTTATTAATATTTTTTACGACCAAGCTTTATCTTTAAATTATTCGAGTGTAGCATTTTATCAGAATGCATATAATATTATAGCTATTGTATTATTACCGGTGTTTGGGAAAGTAATTGGAAAAGTTGATCCCCGAAAATTTACTATAATTCCATTTATATCGATGGCTGGTTATATATTATTTACCGGCTTAACTAAATTTTTTCCATACAGTTTCGAAATATGGAAGTTGGATATTTATGTAACATTATTGATTGCAACTATATTTTATGGATTTTTCTTTTCAACCATGCTATTGTCTTGGAATATAGGTTCATCCTATTTTGGTCGGGATGAAGAAGCAGGAGATTATCAGGCAATTCATTTATTTGGTACAGGATTACGAGGAGCTGTTTCTCCATTAATTGGTGTTGTATTATACGAGTTATTTGGTTTCTCTCTTACATTTGGAATTGCTGTTTTTTCTCTTTTAATTGCAGTTTATATAATGAGATACTCGTACAAAAGAAGATAGATTAATACCTAATATGCAGGTGGATTTTCATTCGTTTGCAGATTAAGTAAATAGATGAACACAAATTATATTTTATTTACTGATTATTATAAAAGTCGTGCCACAGCTAGCGGACAAAAGAAGATATTAGTTTGAAATTAAGAACTTTGGCAAAGCTAGCTTAATGTAATCATACGACTAATTATTAGCAGTTTGACTGTTTGTAAAATTTAACTTTGCCAAAGATTAACAAAGTATTAATATTATAAAATTAATAGTTCGTTACATTTTTGTATTAGTTTGAAATTAAGAACTTTGGCAAAGCTAGCTTAATGTAATCATACGACTAATTATCAGCAGTTTGACTGTTTTTAAAATTTAACTTTGCCAAAGATTAACAAAGTATTGAAAATAAAACATTACTTATGAAGATAATTTATATTATTCAAACACTTTTATTGACTTTAATAATTTCTTGCAATATGAAACAGGAGGTAGATTTAATTGTAACAGATGCAAAAGTATATACCGTTGACAATGAATTTTCTGTAGAAGAAAGTTTTGCTGTAAAAGACGGGAAATTTATACAAGTTGGTACCTCAGAAGAAATATTATCAAAGTACAAATCAGATCAAGTAATAGAATTAAATGGAAAATTTGTTTATCCGGGATTTATTGATGCTCACAGTCATTTCTACGGTTATTGCATGACATTACTTCAAGCAGATTTGCGTGGTACAAAATCTTTCGATGAAATTCTGGATATAATAAAAACGCATGACGAAAAGTATAAATCGGATTGGGTAGTTGGTCGTAGTTGGGATCAAAACGATTGGGAGAAAAAAGAATTCCCGACAAAGGAAAAGCTGGATGAATTATTTCCCGAAAAACCTGTTTATTTAACTCGTGTTGATGGACACGCAGCAATTGTTAATGCCAAGGCACTTGAATTAGCAGGAATTACTTCTAAAACCCTTATTGCCGGTGGTAAAATATATTTGCAAAATGGAGAACCAACAGGAGTTTTAATTGATAACGCAATGGAACTTGTACGTAAATTAATTCCTGATACAGAAAATGAAACAGCAATAAAAGCAATAAAACAAGGAGAGCAAAATTGTTTTGCAGTTGGATTAACATCATTATGTGATGCAGGTTTAAGCAAAAAAGAGGTGCTCTTATTAGATTCATTGCAAAAATCAGAAAAGCTTAAAATGCGAGTATATGCAATGCTTTCGCCAAACAAAGAAAATATTAATCACTTTGTAAAAAAAGGTATTTATAAAACAGATTACTTAAATGTAAGATCGATTAAATTGTTTGCCGATGGAGCTTTGGGTTCCAGAGGTGCTAGTTTAATTGAGCCATATTCCGATGATCCGGAAAACATGGGATTGATTATTGAAACAAATGAATTCTACCATGAAATATGTAAACTGGCAATTGAAAATAACTATCAGGTTAACACGCATGCAATTGGCGATTCTGCAAATCGTTTAATGCTTGATATTTATGCTAAATACCTAAAAGGCTCAAATGATAAACGCTGGAGAATTGAGCATGCACAGGTAATTCATCCCGATGATGTAAATAAATTTGGAGAATTTGATATAGTTCCATCTATTCAAGCAACACATTGCACGTCGGATATGTATTGGGCTGACGAAAGGTTAGGAGATAGAATTGAAAACGCATATATATATAAGGTGTTATTAGAGCAAAATGGATGGTTGCCCAATGGAACAGATTTTCCTGTGGAAAAAATCGATCCACGATTAACCTTTTACGCTAGCGTAGCAAGAAAAGATGTTGAAGGATATCCTGAAAATGGTTTCCAAAAAGAGAATGGATTAATGCGAGAAGAAACCTTAAAGTCAATGACAATATGGGCTGCAAAAGCTGCTTTTGAAGAAAATGAAAAGGGAAGTATCGAAATCGGTAAGTTTGCAGATTTTATTGTATTGGAAAATGATATAATGGAAATTGAAGAAAATGAAATTCCTTTGGTAAATGTTATGAATACATATAGTGCGGGCAATAAAGTAAAATAGGTTTCATACCAATTGGAAGAATTATGTGAGATGTTTTTAAAATCGATTACAAATAACTAATTGCTAGCGATCAAACCGCTTTATAAGTTTTTCGAGATATCGCGATTTAACTTGCTTACTTGCCATTGCTTGTTTTATAGGTGGTAACTTTAGAATAACACCAAGCACTGCTGCCATTGCTCTATGATTCCATAATACCTGGTTATCAAATATTAGATTTTGCAGTTTACCACGCTCAATTGCCATTACAACCGCTTTGTGTGTTCCGTTTAAAGGAGTTAAAACTCGTTCCTTTCTTGATTTTAGTATTATACTATTCTTATTACAAACCCGAACACATACACCACAGCCTAAACATAAATCTTCATCGACAATTGCATTTTTTTTATTTTCCATTTCTGTAGCCTCAATACGAATAGCATCTACAGGACATTTTTTTTCACATAATCCACATCCATTACAAGTTTCAGATTGTATTTCAGGAATAAAATTAGTTGTGTGAACGGGATTCATAATAGCAAATCGTTTTGAAGCCAATAATGCTTCGCAACAGCATCCACAGCAATTACATATAAAACTTACATCATTGCGAACATTTTCTCCAAACTGAACCAAATTATGATCATATGCTTTATGCAATAAATCGAGACATTCTTCCTTGTCAATTGTTCGTGCATGACCGTGTTTCGATAACGATGATGCAACAGTATTAAATGTCATGCAAATATCCATTGGAGCATCACAGGCTTTACCTAAATGCTCCATTTTATGCCTGCAATAACACATGCCAACTCCAATATGAGATGCAGATTTAATTACTTCCGTAGCACGTTCGTAATCTAAAACATGTATTGCATTATAATTAGATAGAACTGATTCATTAACGAAAACTCTTCCTAGTTGTGTTTCACCTTGAGTAAATAAACTTTTAATAAAATCTTCTTCAACATTCATATACTGATGAAAAAGTTCGCTTAAAACCTTTTGATCAATATCTTTTCTGACACGCATTAAAGAGAATTCAAAGAATCCGGCCATAGGAGGGGGAAGCACGTATTCAATTTGATCATTTTGTTCAAAATCAATTAATATTGCTTTATTTGCTAACTCATCCAGAATATTTCGAGTTTTTTTTATATCAAGTTTCCAAATTTTACTTGCTTTATTTGCTGTGAAGGGTTTTATTGGAAGCAAAGCAACTAAATCAGCTTCTTTTTCGTTAAAAAGCATTTTTAAAATTTTATACAATAATTCTGAAGGAGTTGCTCCTTGTGGAAACTTATTTAATCTATCGCTAAGATTTTGATAAGATGATTTTATTGTGTGATGTGCCATATTTGATTATTTAAAATATCAAGTTACAAAATTTATCAACTCCAATTTTAAATCACGTTTACATATTAAGATATATTCATTGATTTTTATACTTTTGCAACTTCGAAACAATAAAATTTCGAATCATTATAAAACGACATGGGTTTTAAAGAAGAGATACAACGTAGAAGAACTTTTGGAATTGTTAGTCATCCGGATGCAGGGAAAACAACTTTAACCGAAAAGTTATTATTGTTTGGAGGAGCGATTCATATTGCCGGTGCAGTTAAAAGCAATAAAATAAAAAAAACAGCCACTTCCGATTTTATGGAAATTGAGCGTCAGCGTGGTATTTCTGTTGCTACATCGGTAATGGGATTTGAATATAAAGGCAGAAAGATTAATATTCTTGATACTCCGGGTCACAAGGATTTTGCTGAAGATACTTTCCGCACATTAACAGCTGTTGATAGTGTAATAATAGTTATTGATGCAGCAAAAGGAGTGGAGCCTCAAACCAGAAAACTGATGGAAGTATGCCGTATGCGCAAAACTCCTGTAATGGTTTTTATTAATAAGTTGGATAGAAGTGGTAAAGATCCTTTTGAGTTACTTGACGAAATTGAAAATGAACTTCAAATACATGCACGTCCTTTAAGTTGGCCAATAAGTAATGGCCCGACTTTTAAAGGTGTTTATAATTTATACGAAGAGAAACTAAACCTTTTTAGTGGTGATGTTAAGCAAACAATAGAAGAAACAATAGAATTAAAGGATGTAAACGATCCTTCTTTAGAAGAATATATTGGAGATAAATACGCTAAAACTTTACGCGAAGAACTTGAATTAATTACAGAAGTATACCCAAAATTTGAGTTAGAAGATTACCTTTCAGCTGATTTAGCACCTGTGTTTTTTGGCAGTGCTTTAAATAACTTTGGAGTACAAGAATTGTTAGATTGCTTTATAAATATAGCTCCGTTCCCTCGAACGGTAAATGCTGAAGAGCGTGATATTGATCCTTTTGAAAATAAATTTTCGGGATTTATATTTAAGATTCATGCTAATATGGATCCAAATCACCGTGATCGTATTGCTTTTGTAAAAATATGCTCAGGAAGTTTTAAGCGAAATACAAATTATTTGCATGTTAGAGCAGGAAAAAAAATGAAGTTTCCATCTCCAACAGCATTTATGGCCGAAAAGAAATCTATTATCGATGAAGCTTTTCCAGGCGATATAGTAGGTATTCATGATACAGGTAATTTTAAAATTGGTGATACCTTAACTGAAGGCGAAAAAATAAACTTTAAAGGATTACCTAGTTTCTCTCCGGAAATGTTCCGTTATGTTGAAAATGCCGATCCAATGAAATATAAGCAATTGGCAAAAGGATTAGATCAACTTATGGACGAAGGTGTAGCTCAGCTATTTACTAATAAATTTAATGGAAGAAAAATTATTGGTACAGTTGGTCAATTGCAATTTGATGTAATTCAGTTTCGATTAGAACATGAGTATGGTGCTAAATGTAAATATGAACCTATTCAAATGCATAAAGCATGTTGGATAGAATCAGATAATAAAGAGCAAATGGATGATTTTGGGAAAAGGAAATACAACTCCATAGCTATTGATAAGCACGGTAGAGAGGTGTTTATGGCTGATTCTCAATATGCTTTACAGATGGCGCAACAGAAATTCGATAAAATAAAATTTCATTTTACTTCTGAATTTTAAAATCTAGATTAAACCTTTTCATAACTATTCTGTCTTTTAATAGTACAAATTTCAAAAAATAATTGGGCTGTGAGGAAAGGAATAATGTTAATTGTTGTTGTAATATTTATGTCAAATTTTACAGCAAAATCACTGAATAACGAAAAGCGGACACATAACATAACAAGAGTGTCAGAATCTCCAAAAATTGATGGAATATTAAATGACCCTGCTTGGATAAATGCTACAATTGCAAAAGATTTTATTCAGTTCGAACCTTATAATGGGAAAAAACCATCGTTGCCTACCGAAGTAAAAGTAATTTATGATGACAAGGCAATTTATTTTGGGGCGATTTTATATGATACGAATCCTGATAGTATAATAAAAGACTTAGGAGAAAGAGATGATCCTTGGCGTATTAATTCTGATATGTTTACGGTTTTATTAAGTACATTCAATGATGGTGTTAATGCTTTTGAATTTACGGTTTCAGCTTCAGGTATTCAATCGGATATAAAGCATAATGCAGATAATCAAGATGAAAATTGGGATGCTGTTTGGGATAGCAAAGTGAAAATTACAGATAAAGGCTGGATCGTTGAAATGAAGATTCCATACTCCGCTTTAAGATTTTCTCAAAAGGATATACAATCATGGGGAATTAACTTTTTTAGAAAAATAAGACGATATAGAGAATTAAGTTCCTGGAACTTTGTAGATGTAAATACACAAGGCTTGATAAATCAGATGGGTAAAATTCAAGGAATCAAAAATATTAATCCTCCTTTACGTTTATCTGTTTCACCTTATTTGTCTACCTATTTTAATCATGATGGCGAAAGCAATAATTGGAATAAGAATTTTAATGCAGGGATGGATTTAAAATGGGGAATAAGTCAAAGTTTTACTTTGGATATGATTTTAATCCCTGATTTTAGTCAAGTACAATCCGATGATGAAATACTTAATTTATCGGCCTTTGAGGTCAGATATGATGAGAAACGACAATTTTTTACAGAAGGTACAGAGCTGTTCAATAAAGGTGGAATTTTTTACTCAAGAAGGATAGGTGGACGACCTAAACTAATTGATAGCACATATAATGATGGGTTTCTAAATGAAAATGAAGAAATAGATGAAAATCCAATTACAACAAAATTAATTAATGCTACTAAAATTTCCGGAAGAACTGATTTTGGATTAGGAATTGGATTTTTAAATGCGATGACAGGTGCAAGTGACGCAATAATTCAAGACACCATGGCTATAAAAGAGATTATTGGTATTGATACAAGCTTTTACAATAAAAAAAGAAATTACCGAACACAAGGATTTACAAATTATAATATGATCGTTATTGATCAATCCTTAAAGAATAATTCATACCTTAGTTTGGCTAATACAAATGTGATGTATGATGGAATTGATTATACTGCAAATGTTACAGCAGCAGAATTAAAGCTAATGAATAAAGAAAACTCTTACCAGATATTTGGTAGGGGAGCATTAAGTCAGATTTATACTGATTCTACAGATTTAGGCCATACTTACTTTTTTCAGTTTGCAAAAACCAAAGGGAATTTCCTATTCGAAGTTTCACATAATGTTGAATCTGATACATATGACCCTAATGATATGGGGTTTATTCGAAGTAATAATGAATCAATGTGGGATTTGGAGTTAAGTTACAACATTAATAAACCATTTTGGAAAGTTTTAAATTGGCGCAATGAATTATCACTTACTCATTCAAGTTTATACAAACCCAAAAATTATACTGACTTTAATATAAGGTTTCACACAAATACAACCTTTACAAAACGTTATCTTCATGCTGGTTTATTTGTTAGCTTTAGGCCTTTTGAAGGGTATGATTATTTTGAACCCAGGGTGGATGGGTGGAAATATAAAAGACCAAAATCATCAAATGGAAATATGTGGATCTCTACCGATTACCGAAAAGTGTTAGCTTTTGATATTAATTTTGGCGGATTAGAAGCCTTAGATTATGATCAGTATGGATATTGGTTTGGAATTGGACCACGAATAAGATTTAGTGACAAATGGTTGCTTTCCTATAATATGAATATTCAAAGACAATATAATTCTTATGGATATATTGAAGACTATGAAGAAGAACTTACCGGAAATACAATAATAAATTTTGGAGAAAGAGATCAGTCTACTACAGTAAATACCTTAAATACAAATTATATTTTCACAAATAAAATGTCTTTAAGCCTAAGGGTACGACATTATTGGAGTAAAGTTAAGTATAGCGATTTCTTTACATTACAAGAAGATGGTTCTTTAAGTGAATCCATTGGCTATGATACTTATGGCAACGAAGAGAATAACAACTATAATGCTTTTACTGTTGACATGAAATATCTATGGCGATTTGCGCCCGGAAGTGAATTAGCACTTGTATGGAAAAACGCGATATATACCAATGAAACAGATATTGTAAATAATTTTGTAGATAATTTTAATAATACCGTATTTGAATCATCAACTAATAATAGTATCTCGTTTAAAATTTTATTTTATTTAGATTACCAATATTTAGTTAAAAAATAAAAAGGGTATACACAAGCTCACAAAAAGACTCAATATATTATATTGGGTCTTTTTTTATATTTTTACATTGTTTAGAAATTAATAATTTAGAAAATACTTATGATAAAACATATAGTGATGTGGAAACTTAAAAATTCTGAAAATGGAAAATCAAAGGAAGAAAATGCAGCAAAAATAAAATTAATGCTAGAAGATTTGAATGGAAAAATTCCGGGTTTAGTGAAATTAGAAGTTGGAATTGATTTTAGTGATATAGAAAATTCATCTGATGTTATCTTATACTCAGAATTTAAATCGAAAGAAGATCTTAAGGCTTATCAAATACATCCTGAACATGAAAAGGTAAAACCATTTGTTTTATCTTGTAGAAGTGAAAGACGATTAGTCGATTATGTTATCTAATTTTAACAGAAAAAATGAAATGACAAACTTCTGGGAAAAACTATTTATTGAAAGAGGTACTCTCTGGGAATTTCATCCATCGGATTCTGCAATAATTGCTTCCAAATTATTTCAAGAAAAGAATCTTAATAAAATTCTAATACCAGGTGTTGGATATGGACGTAATGCAAAACATTTTATTGATACTGGATTTAATGTCTCTGGAGTAGAGATATCTGAAACTGCAATTGAATTAGCACGAAAAAATAATCTGAACTTTAACATTTATCATGGCTCTATAACCGATATTCCATTTGACAATGAAACTTATGAAGCCATTTTTTGCTATGCCACCTTGCATTTATTTACTAAACAGGAAAGAGCAAGAATTTTAAATAATTGTTATAATTTATTAGATCAAAATGGAATAATGTTTTTTACAGTTGTTTCCATTGATTCCATCGAAGGATTTAGCGGTAACTTAATAAGTGAAAATACTAAAAAGTTAGAAAATGGAATTGAACTGCATTTCTATAATTCGGAAAGTATTTTAAATGATTTTGGAAATTATAATATAATAGACATTTCAAAAATTGAAGAGCCAATTAAACATATGAAAGATGAAAAGCCATTAAATTGTTTTAATGTGATTTGTAAAAAGATTTAATTTTTACTCCACTCTTCTAATTTCGTTCCAATAAATTCTATTATTTGGTCATTTTGCTTTTTGCCATTTCCTGTAATTTCAATAGGTTCCCCAATAGTAATCTTAATATCTCGTTTTCTTCTTATTGGCCCAAAATCTTTTATAATTTTTCCATTGCCCCAAAAATCAGTTTTTAATGCAATAGGAATAACTTTCATACCTGCCGATTTAGCTAACTTTACTCCAAGGGAGTTAAATTCTTCGGGTTTAAAAATATTGCGTCGTCCACCTTGTGGAAAAATCACGATTGATGTACCCTTTTCTAAATACTCTTTTCCGGTTTTCAGCACTAACATTAAATCTTCTCTTGAATTTGATCTTCCTACCGCAATAGGTTTTCGAGCTCGCATAACAGGTCCAAAAAATGGATGAGTTGTTAAACTCTCCTTTACAACAAATGTTAATTCGCAAAAGGGAGCAATTATACAAGGGAAAATCATTGATTCCATAGCACTCATATGATTGCAAATAAATACTACGGGTTCTTTACAGTTTCTAATGTTATCGATTCCTTGAATTTGAAATTTTCCACCACAATTCTCGATTAATTTAAATACGTCTAAAGAGGAGAGAGCCCACGATTTTCTGTCATAAATTCCTTTTAATGCTAATCTTCTGTTTTTAAAAACAAGTAAAATATATTTAAAACAGAAATACCAACGTGTATTTAAAAATAGTTTATCAATAAATATCCTACTGTTATCTTTTGTAAAATATTTATCAGCAAAAAATATATTTTTAATTGATTCCATAGAATGTTAAATTTATAATAATGCAATTGTAATAAATAAATCCAAGACCTGATATAAAAAAGGCTGGCAATTATAATTAAATTGCCAGCCCTTTATTTATTTTACTTATTTTACTTAATAAGTAATCTTTCCGTTATTATATTTTTCCCAGTATTTAGTTTTATTATGTAAATACCAGTATTCATATTTTTAACATTGATTTGTTCTTCGATAAAATTATCATTTATTAGTTTATTATTTGAATATACTAATTTACCGTCAATGCTATAAATTGAAATATTTAGCTCATTTATTATTTCTTCAGACTTAAATTCTATATTGAAATAACCAGTAGCAGGATTTGGATAAACTTTTATATGTTTTGCATTATCCTCTATATCCTCAATACCAACTGAAGAATCTGTTTTAGGGTAAATAGTATCGCTCGCTTCAGAAATATTACCAAATATATCTCTAGCTTTAACATAAAAAGAATATACTATTAATTCTTCCAATCTTGTAACTCCATAAATTGTATCACTTAATTCCTTAATTAAAACATCATCTTTATATAACAAATAATCTTCAACTTCAAAATTATCTGTAGATGATGACCAAATTAAACTTATGCTTGCACTTGTAATTTCAGTGGTTGCTAGTGATGTAGGAGCTGTAGGAGCTTCTATATCATTTTGAATAGAAATATTGTCTATTGCCCATCCCCATCCAATTGCTGCTGGATCAGACCATAATTTGAAACGAATCAATACTTCATCACCTACAATTAAATTTTCATTTTCAAGAAGACCAATTGTATGCCACAAATACATGCTTTCAGAACCATCATTCTCATTATTAAAAGCGCTAGTAAAAGATGGATCGATAGAACTATCATAACCATCAGCAAAATCATGCCAAGTTTTACCTGAGTCCTTAGAACCTTGAATAATTACATAATCCCAGAAATCATCCTCTCCATAAGGTACACCACTTCCAGGTTCAACAATAACAACTTCTTCAAATCTAATTTTTGTAGATTCTCCAAGAATTATTGGCAATTTCAAAGTTGCGGTATATTCTATTTCATTATTTTCGTAATCGCCACCTGCGTCATAAGGATGTGGACTATGTAATCCTTTTGAATCGAAATCTGTTGGTTGACTAACTGTGAAACCATTAAAAAGAAATTTATTTTCATCAACAGTTTCATTAAAATTAATAATAGTACTTGTTTCAGCTGCATATATTTCGTGAATTAATATCTCATAATACCCAGATTCAGGTAAAGTTGAGCTATTAGTATTAGATGATGAATCAATGGCAACAATTTTATAAAACAAAGTATCCATATCATTTAATGTTTCACCTAACAAAGAGATATTGATCTCATATTTTGGCAAATCAGTTGGACTATTACTTACAAAAGGTATTTTTAATGATTTCACAGCATTATCATTGATTTTATATTCTACAAGAACAGAATCAATACCTATGTTATCGTCAGCATTTACTGCTATTTCAAATGTTTGTGCGAAATTGAAAATATCAGTTATTTCTTGTTCATAAACTAATACAGGATCTATATTATCAGGACCGTTAATAAAATAAAAAGCATTGCCGATAAATGATGCATCTATTGAACCTTCACCCTGACTTGGATAGAAATAATATCTATCTAATTTTGATTTTGCCTCAATATAATACCACACAGTATCATCTGCTAAAACAGGTATATCATAAGTGAATAAAGTATCATTTAATGTAGTCATTGATACTTTAGTTTCAGTATCAAAATTATCAATTGAATAATGCAAAAATACCGAATTATCAGCAAGAGCCGTATCAGCAAATATTTCAGCATTAACTGTAAGAGGTTCAGACCATGTTTCTATATCTATAAATTGATCATGCATAAATCTCGTACCTACCCAACCATATTCGGCAAATATTCCCATAGTAATTGAACCTGGATCATGTTCTGCTTCTCCCGTTCCAATTGCATAAGTCATTAATGCATGTTCTGTATTATTATATATCTCGCCAAGATGCGATATACTGGAACCGCCACTCCATGTTGATGGTGCATATAACTCAACTGGTGTACCTCCATTTGCTTCATTGCTTAACGGGCTGTCAAAAAACACATCATTAGATGTAAACTCAGATAATAACTCTGCAGATGGATTTTCAAAAAGAGTTGAGTCCATTAAAAGTTCTTGATCAACGTTATACATAAAATGATCAAATGCAACTGGATAACGAATGTCTCCACCATCAGTATAACCTATACCACCTAGAGTAAGATCATTACTTCTCCAAGCTCCACCAGCAAAACCTAAACCATGACCTATTTCATGTAATACAACTGATACAAAGTCTGTTTGAAAGCGAGCATTACCATCTGTACCTAAATACCAATTAGCAGTGCTACTATATGTAATTACCATATCAAAATCGTCCGGATTTAAGTCAACCCCTACTAATCTATTTGCGACAGTTGGTTTATACCAAGTATCTTTAAATGGTGCATTTTTAAAATTCTTAAAAAGCTCAGGTGATCCACTTGAACCTAAAACACCAGATTCCATAACTTCCCAGTGAGCATCAATTGTAATAGGTACAGGTGAACTTATTAAATTCGACCATATATCTGCTGCTGCTTGAAAAGCTGCTTTTGCATCCTCTGAAAACCCTGTATAGGTAATTTCAAATACTGCTGTTGACTCTTTGCTTGATTTTGTTTTTGCACGTGCCGGAATATAAATATTTTCCTGCTTGCCACTTTCATAAATTTTAATGTCTGGATTTAGTTTCTTATCTGTAGTTCTTTCAAACTGCTGAGCATATAAAAAACTCGTAGATAATAGAAATACTAAAAAAATTGGTAGTTTTGTTTTCATTTTTTGTTAATTTTAGTCAATATTAGTCAATAAATTAATCTTGCAATTTACTTTAAATTATTAAAAATATTATTAATCTATAAAAAAAAGTCATGAAACATAGTTATTATATTTTTGCTTTTATTTTAACAATTCTATTTAGTAATTGTTCTGTTTTAAAGAAAAATACAAACAATAAACTAATATTTGAACTAGAAACTACATCTTGTTATGGTACTTGTCCTGTTTATCATTTACAGATTTATTCTGATGGAACAGCATTATTAAATGGTAAAGAACATTTAGATAAAATTGGAAATTTTAAAAGTACTATTGAAAAAGAAAAGCTTAACGAATTGGTTACTTCTTTTGAAAATGCTTCATTTTTTGAACTTAAGGATGCATATCAATCTAAATTTTTAGATTTACCCACAAAATATATTTCATATCATAAGAATGGTGAAACTAAGAAAATTATGGCATACGATAAAATTCCCAAAGTTGTAACTGGCTTAATTACAGAGTTAAAACAACTTGTTGATGTTTTAGAATGGGAAAAAATGGATTAGATCAAAAAGTATAGAAAATCGCTATAATAAAAAGTGCAAGAATTTTCTTGCGCTTTTTTTTATTATCTGAAAGTTATTTTTCCACTTCAATTAAAATATCATCTTTCATAACTGTATCATCTGGATGAAAATTTATTTTATTTATTTTACCTTGAATAGTTGACGTTATTTCGTTTTGCATTTTCATTGCTTCTAAAATAAGTAAGGGTTCACCTTCTTTAATTATTTGATTTTCTTCAACAAGAAATTCAATAATTTTACCCGGCATAGGTGCATGAATCTGTTCAACTTTCGATTCTTTTTTGTTTTTATTGAGATATTTACGTCGTTTATACGAAAAGGGTGATTCAACAGAAATATAATAACTCACACCATTTACAAGAATTTCATATTGATTTTGATTTTTATCGATGATATCAACAAGATATTTTTTCTTTTTCCAAATAATAAAAACAAAACCTTGTTTATCGGTAATTATTTCAACTGGTAAATTTTCTTTGCCTTGTTTTATAAAAAGTTCTTTTGGTTTATTAAACTCATACTTTTTATTATTTTCGGTACAAGCGATGAACTTTTGTTTGCTTTTTTTTGATTTTGAAAATATCATAATTACAATGATTTTAATCTTTTATTAATTAACCAAGGAGTCATTTCTTTTCCTTTTTCATAATCAACATATGTTTCATCTTCGATATCGAGTTCAACATTATGATTTAAGGCAGCCCAAAATGCAGCAATCATTTCTTCATCTTGTTCCTGATAGTATAATTGCTTCATATCCTTTAATATAAAGGATGTTGAAATATCTCCTTTTTTAAATTTGGGATGATTTAAAACAGCTTTACAAAATGGGATTGTTGTTTTAATGCCTTGAATTTGCAGCTTGTTTAATGCTAATAACGAATTGTTAATTGCTTTTTCACGAGTATCTCCATAGCAAATAAGTTTGGCTAACATCGAATCAAAACTTCCGGTAACGTTTGAACCTTCCGTTACACCAGTATCAAATCTATTGTTCTTTCCCTTTGCAAAATTAATTTTTTCTATAGTACCAAGGTAAGGAGTAAAGCCTGACTGAACATCTTCAGCATTTATTCTGCATTCAATGGCCCAACCGGTAAGTTTTACATCCTCTTGTTTTATATCAAGTTTTTCTTCTTGAGCAATGCGTATTTGCCATTCAACCAAGTCTAAGCCTGTTACCATTTCGGTTACAGGATGTTCTACTTGAATACGGGTATTCATTTCCATAAAATAAAAGTCACCCAATTCATCTAACAGAAATTCAACGGTTCCTGCGTTTCTGTATTTTGAAGCTTTTGCAATATTAATTGCTGATTCGCCCATCTTTGCACGTAACTCATCATTAAGTGCAATAGAAGGTGATTCTTCAATTAATTTTTGATGTTTTCGTTGAATTGAGCATTCACGTTCCCCTAAATGAATAATATTTCCGTAATGATCGGCAAGAATTTGAAATTCAATATGGCGAGGGTTTCGTACATATTTTTCCATAAACATAGATCGATCAGCAAATACTTTTTCTGCTTCGTTTTGAGCTATCCGAAGCATTTTTTCAATATCTTCTTCTTTTTCTACTATTCGCATGCCTCTGCCACCACCACCTGAAGCTGCTTTTAATATAACCGGATAACCAATTTTCTTTGCTAATTGTTTTGCGTGTTTTGTATCTCTTAAATTACCCTCGCTACCTTCCAGTAAAGGAACTTTATGACTTTTTGCCAATTGTTTTGCAATTGTTTTATTTCCTAATTTATAAATTGAATCAGGAGAGGGGCCAATAAATATTATTTTCTCATCAATACATTTTTGAGCAAAATATGGATTCTCTGCTAAATATCCGTATCCTGGATGCACGGCATTAATATTAAATTCTTTAATCGAATATATTATTCTATCAATATCTAAGAATTCAGGAATGTCATTCGTAATTTCTGTAAAATCAATAATCTCATCCATAAACTGCAGATAATATGCACTTGGCTCTTTTGATGTTTTAATCCCAAAAGTTTTGATTCCCATCTTTTTAGCTGATTCTGAAATTCGAATTGCAATTTCTCCTCGGTTAGCAATTAAGATTGATTTAATTTTTTTCATATATATTGCTTTAGCAACTATTCTCTTATTTTATATACCTTATATTATAGAGGAATATTTCCATGTTTTCTTGCTGGTTGTTCTACATGTTTGTTTTCTAGTGATTCAAATGCGGTTATTAGTTTTTTTCTTGTATCTGCAGGATCAATAACTTCATCGATATAGCCTTTTTCATCAGCAATATAAGGATTAGCAATTTCCTGACGGTACTTTGAAGTATACTCTTTTTTTAGCTTATTAGGATCATCAGCATTATGTAATTCCTTTTTATGTAATATAGAAACAGCACCTTCAGGCCCCATAACAGCAATTTCAGCAGTAGGCCAGGCAAAATTATAATCACCACCAATATTTTTACTGTTCATTACACAAAATGCACCACCGTATGCTTTTCTTAAAATCACTGTAATTTTTGGCACAGTTGCTTCACTATATGCAAATAATAATTTTGCACCATGCTTAATTATTCCTCTATGTTCTTGATCTAAACCCGGTAAAAATCCGGGAACATCCTCAAGAGTTAAAAGTGGAATATTAAATGAATCACAAAATCGAACAAATCGAGAAGCTTTTAAAGCTGAATTAATATCAATAACACCGGCAAGAACTTTAGGTTGATTTGCAACAATTCCAATCGCTTTTCCGTTGAGTCTTGCAAAACCAGTAACAATATTAGGTGCAAATAACTCCGATACTTCGAAAAATGTATTTTGATCAATGATTAATTCAATTACTTTTTTTACATCATAAGGTTTGTAAGGATCATCGGGAACAAGGGTTCTTAATTTCTCAATTACTTCGTCACTTTTTGTTCCGGAATCAATATATGGAGGATTTTCAAGGTTATTAGATGGGAAAAATGATAATAATTTTTTAACACCCAATAATGCATTCTCTTCATCTTCGTATATGAAATTAGCAACTCCACTTTTTCGTGCATGTATTTCTGCACCACCTAATTCCTCAAAACTAACTTCTTCGTTAAGTACCTCCTTTACAACATTTGGACCCGTAATAAACATGTAACTTGTTTTTTTTGCCATAAAAACAAAATCAGTTAAGGCAGGAGAATATACTGCACCTCCGGCAGCAGGCCCCAGAATAACAGATATTTGTGGAATAACCCCTGATGATTGAACGTTTCGATGGAAAATACTTGTATATCCTGATAAACTTGCTACTCCTTCTTGGATACGAGCCCCTCCGGAATCAATTAAACCAATTATTGGTGCTCCAACTTTTAGTGCAAGATCTTGAACTTTCATTATTTTTTTTGCATGCACTGCACCAAGCGATCCTCCCATAACATTAAAATCTTGAGAGAATATATAAACTAAACGTCCATTTATTCGACCATGGCCTATAACAACACCGTCACCAAATGCTTCATCAATTTTTCCTAAACCTGTGTCTGGCGTAGCAGAAGTTACAAAAGCATCTAATTCTTCAAACGAATCTTTATCAAACAATAAATCTATACGTTCGCGTGCATGCAATTTACCCTTTGAGTGTTGCTTCTTTATTTTTTCAGGACTATTTTGAATTTTAAATCGATCAATCCTGTTAAGGAAGTTTTTGTAGATTTTACCGTTTATATCCATTTATACCGGTTTTAATAAATAATAACATGTTTAAAAGCATGTTTATTTTTTTAGGTATAAAAATAAAGAAATTTGTAATTCGCTGTTTAATAAAATGTTGATGAATAAATAGTTATTAAAATTCCTTTTTTACACCTAAAAAATTTAAATATTTACTTATATAAATATATAAAATAAAATGATAGCCAGTTTTATTGAGCTCTATTTTTATTAACAATTCTAGTATTTCAATGTTCATTTTCAATAATTTATAAAAGAAAAACTCGCTATATCATAAGATATTTAGGATAATTGATTATTCATTCGAAAATTTCAAGCCTTTACAAATAATTAGAATTTGATAAATCAAATTGAATAATTAACTTGACTGTTTAAAATTTATATGCAATTATGAAAAAGCTAGTTACATTTTTTTTGATTTTGTTTGTCTTTCACGCAAATGCTCAAGAGTTTTCTTACAGAGAAAAGAAAGAACTAAAATCTTTTCCCGATTATATTATGCAAAGTGGTTTTTCTCCATTCAGAAATTACTTTGCAATTACAATAGGAAATAACACAATCGAGATATACGATAAAGATTGGAATAAAGTGTTTTCACATCAAGGAAATCCAAAATCTGTTGGAGGGCATTTTTCATTTTCACCTGACGAAAAGTATTTAGCTTACGCAAAATATAAAAGTGATAATGATATTGCGATCATTCGACTTGAGGATAGAAAAGTAATTCAGGTTCTGAACGGACATTCATATTTTATTAACCAAGTAGAATTTAGTCATAATGGAAAATTTCTCACTAGTGCTTCTTCCGACAAATCTGTTTGCATCTGGAAATGGAATAAAGATCAATTAGACCTACACCAGAAATTTACTTTTGAGGATGTTATAATGAGTGCAAGTTTTAATTATAATGACGAATTTTTAATTACAGCCGGTTATAACAAAAAGATAACTGCATATAAAAATCTTAATGGCAAGTTTTTACCTTGTGATACAATTTCAAATTTAAAATATTGGTTATATGATGTGAGTTTTCATCCATTTAAAAATGAACTTATTATTTCTTCAAATTATGAACTTAGAAGATATAATTTAGAAAAACAAAAATTGGTATTTAAAGACAGTTTAAAAGTTAGCGTTAACGGAGCGATCGAATATAATTCTACCGGCGATTATTTGACGTTTGGAAAAAATAACGATTTGCTTATTGTAAAAATTACTTCTGATGAAATGATCGAGTTTGAACATATATATCGACATGCTGCTCATGTTTTTGGTGGATCATTTAGTGATGATGGATTATTCTTAACTTCATTTAGTTCCGATAAATCTGCAATTGTTTGGGAATTAACAGGAGTAGAGCCCTCTCAAAAATCATTAGTTGTAGATTACATGGATCGAGAATTAACTTCCGTTCAGAAAATAATTTTAACATCCGAAGTAATTGAAAGCATTTTGAATAAACTGGACAATAAACTCACAGCTTCAAGAGATGAATTCGAAACATCAATTCAATATTCCGACAGAAGAGAAATTTTAAAATCTGAAGTATTGGCTCAATTACAATCTTTTACTGAAAAACATTTTAATATAAATTCTAAAGCGGATGGTAAAGTTCAAATTCCAATCGAGAGAATTATTGGTTATAATGCCGATCTGCAAATTTATAAAATACGATTTTTAGAAACGGATGCAGGTATAAAAATTCCGGTTGAAGATGCAAAATCATTTAAGAAGAATTGGGAAAAAGCATTTTTAATAGCAAGTAAAACAAAAAGCGATAATGGTGTTTCTTATGAATATTCAAACTTTGAATTGGTGTTTCCAAATAGTAAAAAAACTTTTGAAGTAACACCTTTAGAGAATCCATTTCATATGGTAAAAAACCATAGAAATATTAATTTAGCGAAAGAACGATCTGAGTCGACTATCAATAAAGCTGAAACAAAAGCTGTTGGAGAAGATAGTCGTGGCACCGATCGTGCAATAATATTCGCAACTAACGTATACGACTCATTTTCTGAACTTGTAAATCCTGTAATCGACGCTACAACTATTGCAGAAGAACTACAAACCAGCTACTTCGTACAAACAGAACTTATTATAAATCCAACTCTAAAAGAGGCTATTGAGAAAATTAGAGAGTATGCTAAATTAGAATATAAACCCAATGATAATTTATTGATATTTTTCGCTGGACATGGAATTTACGACGAAGTTTTTAAAGAAGGATATGTAATTTCGCGTGATTCAAAATCAGATGATGTTGCAAAAACTTCATATTTATCACATTCTAATTTACGAACAATGATTAATAATATTCCGTGCAATCACGTATTATTGGTTATGGATGTTTGTTTTGGCGGAACATTTGATCCTTTAGTTGCAGCAAAAAGTAGAGCTGCAGATATGTATAGCGAGGTAACAAACGAAGAATTTATTCTAAGAAAGAAAAAATATAAAACCCGATTGTATTTAACTTCAGGAGGTAAGGAATATGTTCCCGATGGGCGACCAGGTCATCATTCCCCATTTGCCAGAAAATTTTTAGAAGCGATGCGAAATTATGGAGGAAGTGATGGAATACTTACAATGAATGAAATTATTCAGTATGTTGAAAAAGTTGAACCTCAACCTCGATTTGGTGAATTTGGTGATAATGAACCTGGAAGTGATTTTATTCTTTTAGTGAAATAGACTTTTTTGTTGAATAGCACCTTCGTGCTCAAGTAGCCATTGTTTTTTTAATAGCCCACCTGCATATCCTGTTAATTTACCATTATTGCCAATTACTCTGTGGCAAGGTATAATAATAGGTATGGGATTTTTTCCATTTGCAGAAGCAATAGCTCTAATTGCTTTCTCGTCACCAAATTGCTTTGACTGATCTAAATAAGATATTGTTTTTCCAAACGGTATTTTTAGAAGGAGATTCCAAACTTTACTTTGAAACTCTGTTCCTGCAGGATTAATACCAACGGTGAATTTTTGGCGTTCTCCATTAAAATATTCATCCAGTTGACTTATGCAATTTTGTATTTGAATTGGAATCATTTTCATTTTGAAGTATTCATCACTAAATTCAATTTTAATAATATCTCGCTCGTTAGAGATAATTCTTAAATTTCCAATGGGTGATTTGTAGTATGCTTCAAACATTGTTACTTAATATATTCAGATATTAAATTGATTTGAACTCCGCTTTTCCGATTTATTTGTTCAATTGATAATCCCTCTTGGTACATTCTTTTTATAAATGATTCTAACTTTTCTCCAATTTCAATCAGGTTATTGTCAGGATCATAAATTCGAATTGTTTTTTGTCCCCAAGATTCTTCTATTAATTCATGGTGTTTTTTGATATTCTTGGAATTAATAAATTCGACAACTTTATCAATATCTTCTGTTTCAAAATAAATTTCTAATGATTTATTAGAAATACTTTTATTGTAATAATCGGCATTTAAAATATGTCCCTCAGATATTTGCCATAAAGAAAGTCCTGTTTTAAACGAAATATTATTACCAAAATCAGAATCGATTTCTTGAGAAAGAATATTACAATAAAATTGTTTAGATACCTCAATATCTTTTACGAATAAAACGGTAGAATGAAAATTTAATTTCATAAAAATGAAAAAGAGAATGTTCGAAAAGAGCAACTAGTTGTCATTCTGTCCCGATAGTTATCGGGATATCGAAGAATCTATTTGATTATTAATGAGATATTTCGACTCCCGATAACTATCGAGACAATATGATATTTTTCATAGAAGCTTTCCTTTTCGGACATCCTCTAAATTTTATTTTTTTAATTCAGTTTCAATAGCTTCTTTTAATTTAGCAAACTCTTCATCATCAAAACCTGTTGCCTGATATATAATTTTTCCTTCACGATCAAGAACATAATTTCTTGGAATATATCTTTCTGCAAATAACGAATATATTTTTCTTCCCAGATCGGGAACAATATTAAATGTATACCCGGTCTTTTCTTTAAAAGCAATCATTTCACTAGCAGCATGTTCTCTTCCAAAAACAATTAATTCAAAGTTTTCGTTATCCTTGTGTGTAGCCCAAATATCCTTTTCAACAAAAGGAAGTTCTTTAATACATATAGGACAAGATGTTGCAAAGAAATTGATAAACACTACTTTACCTTTTAAATCATTAATATTGATAGTGTCGTTTTCTAATGTGATATAAGAAAATTCAGGAGAATCCTGGCCTACCTTTGTTAAGGTTGTATTAATTACATCTTGTTCTGCCTCTCTTTGTGCTTTCTTTTCTTTGTAATTACAAGAACTAAGACTTATCATTAAAATAGATAAAATTACTAATGTTATTTTTTTCATATTTATTTAGTTTTATATTTTGATGCGAAATTACATTATAAATTTAAAATCACATAAAAAATACAATAGTTTATATATATACATTATAGATTAATAAGTTTATTGAAAATGTATTTAAACTATCATTCGAAATTACTATCATAGGTTTATAGAAAATTTCAAATTTTGTAATGATAAAGAACTACATAGTAATAGCCAAAAGAGTTTTACTTAATAAATTTGTATTTACACTTCTAAATATATCGGGATTAGCTATTGGTATTGCAGCAGCTGCACTTATTTTTCATTATATAAGTTTTGAAAAAAGCTTTGATAATTACCATCCAAATAGTGAAAATATATATCGATTATCTTATGGAAGAATAAGCAGTGATGGGAGTAACGTGGAATTTGCTTCTGCTTGTCCGGCAATAGGCCCGTTATTAGTAGAAAATTATCCAGATATAGTGCGATTGGCTCGTTTAGCGCAGCGTGAAGCGACATTCGCATATGAAGAAAGCAAATTTATCGAAAGTAAAATCTACTATGCTGAACAAGAAATTTTCAATATTTTACATTTTAATATTATTCAGGGAAGTATTAAAGAAGCTCTATCACAGCATAATAACATAGTAATTAGTAAAGATGTAGCTGAAAGATATTTCGGAGAATCTAACCCTATAGGGAAACGACTAAAGTTAAATAAAGTTGAAGATTACCAAGTGGTTGCTGTATTTGATAATGTGCCTGATAATTCTCATTTAAAACCGGAAATATTAATAGCTTTTCCTAATTTAACCGATTGGCGAGATAAGGATTATCTTGAATCTTGGGGGCACACTGGTGCTTTTACATATTTAGTTCTTAAATCGGAAGCGAATCCTCGTGAATTGGAAAAACAGTTTATAAAATTTACAGAAACTCAAATAGGAGAAATGTTATCTTATTATGAGATGGTAATGTACTTTAAGCTTCAATCTATTGAAGATATTCATCTTACATCTCATTTATTGCAAGAGCAAGAAGTTAATGGAGATGAAAAATCAGTTAAATTCCTATATCTAATAGGTATATTTATAATCGTAATTGCATGGGTTAATTATATCAACTTAACTACTTCAAGATCAATGGAAAGAGCACGTGAAGTGGGAGTTAGAAAGCTTGTTGGTGCTGCTCGATGGAATTTAATAAAGCAGTTTTATACTGAATCTGCAATAATAAATCTTATAAGTATTCTTATTGCTACAGTTCTCATTGAGCTTTTGAAACCTGCATTTTCATTACTAACAGGAGTCCCTAATGATTACAAGTTTTGGAGTCAGTCTTGGTTCTTAATATTTGTTATTGGCACATATTTTATTGGGACATTCATAACAGGAATGTATCCGGTATTTGCCTTATCGTCATTTAAACCTGTTGTGGTTTTAAAAGGAAAATTGATTTCGACCACAAAAGGTTTAAGCCTTCGAAAAATTTTAGTAGTATTTCAATTAATGATATCAATAATTCTAATCTCCAGTACCTTTGCAGTTTTTACGCAATTAAAATTTATGCGATCTCAGAAATTAGGTTTCGATATTGAACAAACCTTAGTAATAGATATACCAAAGGCTGTTGATTCTACCTTTATTCAAAGAAAAGAAACTTTCAAACAAGAAATCGCCAAATTAACTGGTGTGAAAGGAGTAGCATTTTCAACAGAAGTGCCCGGTCGTAAATTATGGTGGGATAATGGTGGAATATTTAAAGTTGGGCAGGATGCAACATCAGGAAAGAATTACATGATAATGGGTATTGACGATCAGCTAATTGATATTTATAAAATGGAATTTAAAAACGGAAGAAACTTTTCCCGTGAATTTCCTTCAGATAAAGAAGCAGTTATTATAAATGAAACTGCTGTAAAGTGGTTGGAATTTGAAAGTCCGGAAGAAGCCTTAAACAAGCAGATTGATTATTGGGGAAATATATATACAATTATCGGAGTTTTAAAGGATTACCGACATGAATCACCCAAAGCTTTACCGGAACCACAGATATTTAGATATTTACCAAATGAAAATAGATTTGGAAGTTTCTCTGTTAAATTTGAAGAGAAAACCGTTAAAAGTAATTTGAAGAACATTGAAAAACTTTGGAATAAATTATTCTCTGGAAATCCATTTGATTATTTCTTTTTGGATGTTTATTATAACGAACAATTTAAAGAAGATATAAAATTTGGGAAAGTATTTGGAATCTTTTCGTTCTTGGCAATCTTTATTACTTGTTTAGGTTTATTTGGTTTATCGCTTTATACAGCCAACCTTAAAACCAAGGAAATTGGAATACGAAAAGTTTTAGGTGCAAAGGTTTCAAGTATTCTTATTAATATTACTAAGGAATATATTTACCTTATTTTTATAGCATTAATAATGTCTATACCAATATTGATTTGGGGAATAAATCAGTGGTTAAATAATTTCTCAATTAAAATGAATATTTCAGTGTGGCTATTCATTATTCCTGCTATTATGGTATTTTTAATTACAATGATTTCGGTAAGTTCACATACAATAAAAGCAGCTCGTCGCAAGCCAGTTGACACCTTAAAATACGAATAAAATTTTTAAGGTAATTTATGATTTAATGCTTCGACAAGCTCAGCATGACAAGCTATTAAAAAAAGTTGTCACACTTAGCTTGTCGAAGTGTGGATTTAGTAAATATACTTTGTGGACTTCCTTATTTTTTTACGACCTTCAACAAAAATTTTATTTCAATAAATATGAGTTTAGAAAAGCAATATGTTGTAGTGATAGATGCAGGTACACAATCTATACGTGCCGTAATTATTGATTTAAAAGGAAATATTTGTGAAATTGAAAGGACAGAAATAGAAGCATATTATTCTGAGAAGCCAGGTTATGCTGAGCAAGACCCAGAGTATTTATGGGAAAAACTTTGCGAAACCACTCAGCGATTAATGAAGAATACTTCCGTCGAGATTTCAACTATTAAAGGTTTATCAATTACAACGCAACGTGGAACTGTTGTGAACCTTGATAAAAACGGAAAGCCATTACGTCCTGCAATTATTTGGCTCGATCAACGTAAAGCAAAGCATATTGGTTGGCCCAATGGAATTGTTAAGATTGGTTTACAAATAATTAATATGTATCAATCTTTGGTTCATGCTAAAAAAGATAGTGAATCAAATTGGATTCGGCAGAATCAACCTGAGATTTGGGCAAAGACTTATAAGTATGTTTTTCTTTCAGGATTTTTCAATTATCGTTTAGTTGGAAAATTTGTAGATTCAATAGGGAATACAATTGGTTATTTTCCATTTAATTATAAAAAGCAGCAATGGTCGAAACCTTGGGCTACAAATTCAAAACTTTTTCCTATTGAACGTGAAAAACTTGTCGATCTGGTAAAACCATCGGAATTATTAGGAAAAATAACCGAAGAAGCAAGCAAGCAAACAGGATTGCCAGTTGGATTAACAGTAATTGCTGCTGCAGCCGATAAATCTTGTGAAGTTTTGGGATCTGGATGCAGTTCTCCTGAAATAGCTTGCTTAAGTTATGGTACAACAGCAACAATTGAAACTGTCAATAAAAAATACAAAGAGGTTCTCCGGTTTTTTCCTTCGTTTCCGAGCGCTATTCCCAATTATTTTAATACCGAGATGATGATATACCGAGGATACTGGATGATAAATTGGTTTAAAAATGAATTTGGACATAAAGAAGTAGAATTATCAAAAGAATCAGGAAAGACTCCCGAAGAACATTTTGAAGAAATGATAAAAGATATTCCGCCGGGATCAATGGGATTAACTTTGCAACCATTTTGGTCACCCGGATTAAAGATTCCAGGAGTTGAAGCAAAAGGAGCAGTAATTGGTTTTGGAGATGTTCATACTCGTGCTCATTTATATCGATCTATTCTTGAAGGATTAACATATGCTTTAAAAGTAGGAGCATTACGAACTCAAAAACGAACTGGTGTTAAAATTGAAAAACTTCGTGTTTCGGGTGGTGGTTCACAAAGTAAAATAGCATTACAAATGACAGCCGATATTTTTGACATGCCTGTTGAAAAACCACATACATTTGAAACTTCTGCACTGGGTGCAGCTATTAATTGTGTTGTGGGTTTAAAGCTATATCCAGATTTTGAGACAGCTATAAATAATATGTGTAGAGTAGGAGAAACTTACTTACCTAAACCCGAAAACCGTGATTTGTATAAAAAGCTATTTAATAAGGTATACAAAAAAATGTACAAACAATTAAAACCGTTATATCACAATATTAGGGAAATTACCAACTATCCTGTACAAGAGAAATGAAATTTTGAAGATTTGTATTTTTCGATGTTAAAGTGTTTTTCCGCTTTCAATTCTGTGGTTAGTAATTGCAATTAAGTGCGATACAGATATTATATCATAATTTTATTTGATTCAATTTCATAAAGCCAGAATTCGTATTTCTTTAAAACTATATTTATATCTTTCAACTTTGTTTTCTTCGGAATTAGGTCAATAAATTCTTTTTCAATATTATATAGATTTAACAAATCACTAATCGTTTTTATATTTTCTGAAATTTCAACTTTTGTTAAACCCTCAATATCATCAAATAAAAAATAATTATAATAAACTATTGAATTAGTATAATCAACTATAGATGGAATTATTACGTTAATATTATGCATGTTCATACGAGATAAGTCTTTATATAGAGATACTTTTCCTACATAGCATAATTGCAAAAATCGATCTCTTTTACTTTCTTTTTCAATAATACTATTTGATTCCAAAGTAAAACTGTGGAACAAATAATTCTTATATCTAAAATAAAATCCAAATGCAGAAATATCTTTAGCTTGAAAATTATGAAATCTCCTTTTTTCATATTCTCTAAACCATACTTCATAATGTAATGGCTCTAAATTTACACCATCCAATATTACTGCAACAGTATGAAGATTAAAGAATGAAACTATTACCTCACCATAAATTGTATCTTTATTTTCAGTTATAATAAATCCAGGAATTTTTCTTGCTTCAACGTAGTTGTTGATTAATATCAGGCTTAATAAGAGAATGGTATATTTAATAGATCTATTTTTCATTTTACAAATCTAATTAAAAGAATTATTTCTTATCCACTATATCTCTTCCAAAAGGAGTTAAAGCCAAGGAAGCTAATTTGAAATGCTGGTTTCCAAACGGGATACCTATAATTGTTATATAAAGTATAATTCCGAAAACAATGTGGGATAAGGCAATCCAAATTCCACCAATAAAAATCCATACAATATTAAAAATCATATATAAACAACCACCGGAACGACTACTTTGAGTTGTTGTTTTACCAAAAGGCCATAGAGCCAAAACACCTAATTTTAGAGTTTGTATTCCGAAAGGAATACCGACAATTGTTATCATTAATAAAATACTGCTAATAAAATATTCCAGAGCAGTAATAATGCCGCCCAATAGCAGCCATAGTATGTTTCCAAGTATTCTCATAATTTCATTTTTGAATATTTTATCATAAATTTACTAAATCTTTTAGGTAAGTCCTAAGCAAAAAACGAATTGGCACAGAAATTGAATTCATAAAATTAAATTGATTTACAATACTTTGTTAATCTTTGGCAAAGTCGAATTTTGAAAATAGTCAAGGTGCAGATATCAGCTGAATAATTACATTAGACTAACTTTGCCAAAGTTCTTAATTTCAAACTAATACAAAAATGTAACGAACTATTTAACTTAAAATCACTTAAATTATTAATATAATGAAAACGAAACAATTATTGAGTGCAGGTTTATTCATTTTATCACTAATTTATTTATCATCATGTGATGAATTGTTTGAAGAAAGAATTGAAGGGAATAATATTGTTGTTACAAAAGTACGCACTGTAGCACCTTTCAATGAGGTCATATCTACCGGAAACTTTGATGTTTATATTACTATTGCTGATTCAAGCAGCTTAATTATTGAAGCTGAAGAGAATTTATTTGCATTTATTACTACAAAAGTAAGAGGTGATAAATTTTATCTTGAAGAAAAAGATAATTATCGTATTGATAATAATCAAGCAATTAAAATATTTCTTACGACTCCAAATATAGAAGGAGCAATGCTTACAGGATCTGGTTTTATTATTTGCGATAGTCTTACAACGGATTTTCTAGATTTAGAAATTACAGGTTCAGGAGATATTGAGTTTAATAAATTGGATTTATTAGAAATTGATGGGCAAATAACAGGATCTGGCGATATTACTGTATGGGGAACTGCTGATCGCAGTGAATTTACCATAACAGGATCGGGACATATTCATGGTTTAGATTTATTACAGAATTATTGTGATGCCCTAATTACAGGCTCTGGTAATATTTATGTAAATGTAGATGAACACCTTAAGGCTTTAATAACAGGATCTGGAAATATATATTATTTGGGAAGTCCAACTATAGAACAAAAAATAACCGGGACAGGTGCTGTAAGACCGTATTAAAAATATTACTGTTTAGAAAATATAACTGGAACAAAGAGGGTGTCCGAAAAGGAAAGCTTCGATGAAAAATGTCATATTGAGCTTGTCGAAATATCTCATTAATAATCAAATAGATTCTTCGACATCCCGATAACTATCGGGACAGAATGACAATTACTTGATACTTTCGTACATCCTCTTTTTTTAAACCGTTAATATTTCACCTTCGGATTTTGCTATAATTGTTGCGCCACAGCTATCGCTCCACACATTGGTTGCAGTTCGAAGCATATCTAATGGTCTGTCCACAGCCAATATTAATCCAACACCCTCAAGTGGCAATCCAACTTGTGTAAGAATTACGGTTATCATTACTAAACTTGACATTGGAATGCCAGCTGCACCTATAGAAGTTAGTAATGCAGTCATAACTACAATAAATTGTTGGAAAAATGATAAATCAACACCATAAGCTTGAGCAATAAACATTGCTGCAACACACTCATACAGAGCTGTTCCATCCATATTTATAGTAGCACCTAAAGGTAAAGTAAAACTCGTAATCTTATTTGATACTCCTGAGTTATTCTCCACAGCTTCCATTGTTAATGGCAATGTAGCATTCGACGATGAAGTTGAAAAGGCTGTTAGGAGTGGAGTTGTCATATTTCTAAAATGTTTAATTGGGTTTATTTTTCCAATATATTTAGAAATTAATGGCAATGTAATGAATGAATGAATAAGTAAAGCTGCCGCAGCAGTAAACATAAATTTACCTAAACCAATTGCTAATTGTACTAAATCAGGAGATGTACTAATTTGCTTAGCAACAATACCAAATACACCTAGAGGAGTAAACTTAATAACAAACAAAGTAATTTTCATCATTACTTCGAAGGTTGAATTAAAAAAGTCTTTTAGAAAACTCGAATGTTTTGTTCCTACCTGATTGATAAAGTATCCAAAAATTATTGCAAAGAATATTATGGATAGCATTTTATTTTCTACAAATGCTTGAAATATATTTGTAGGCACTATATTAATTAAGGTTTGTCCAAAGCTTTCTTTCATAATATGAATATTATCGATACTTTGAGCCAAGCCCATGTCAGCGCCAACACCGGGTTTAATCGTATTTACTAAAAAAAGTCCTGTTAAAATTGCTAGTGTACTAGTTATTATGTAATAGCTAAATGTTTTGAAAGTTAATCTACCAAGATTTTCACCGGTTCCAATATTTGAAACTCCTGAAACAATGGAACTTAAGATTAATGGAATGATAAGCATTTTAAGTGCCCGCATAAAAACATCACCCATCCAACTTACATATTTAATTTGATTAGGTAAAAGTGCTCCAAAAAGTACCGCGAGAACTAATGCAATTAAAATTTGCCAATGCAATGCTATTTTCTTCATAATAATGAGATTTCATAATTTGATCCTAAAAGTAATAAATAGAAAAGGGATTTTATGAAAAAATAGAAGTTAAGTTAAATTTTTTGGGTTTTAGATGAAAAAAATTAGTGTGTAAGAATTTAATATTCCGCACCTATATTAAGTCAAGTTTTAAATATGCCATTCTCACGAAGATAAATATTAGCGGTATTATGACCAGAATAGGAGAGATTTTTAATTAAGTATAAATTATTATGAATATCTGAATTCATACCTGAAATTTTCTAGAACCAGATGAAACAGATTCATCAAATTGCCGAAACACAAATAACATGGATAAAAACCTTAAATCTATATAATGAGAGATAAGATATTTCTGTAAAATATTTCTATGTAAAAAAAATGAATGCTAATCAGTAATCATTTTTTACGTAAATAGCTTCAATTTAGATTACAAATGTGAAATATACGAATAGTTACAGTTGTAACACAGATAAAACAACACAAATGTTACAATTGTAACACAAATCAGCTTGAAATTAATTTACATATCTAAACACTTACAAAATGTAACCGATAATGTACTCTATTACATATTAATATTCATTAGATCAGTAATATATAGCTATTATATAAAGCTTTTATTTATCTAATTTGACAGTTATGTAAACATTTTCTATATTATATACATGTAAACAACTTTAATTACCCTCTAATTCAGTTGTTTAATGCATTTATATGAAGTAACTCTTAATTATACCCTAAATAAGGTGATTTTTGTTAAATATTTTGCTGTATTTAAACGAAAGCTGCAACAATTGTAATCAATATTAATACCTAAATACTCTTTTAAACAATATATAATAAGCATTTTTGATAAAATCTAAAGATTTCAAATACTATACACTAATTCTACCAATTAAGCCATTTTTAATAAATAAACTCGATTATTAGTTCACATTTGTAAAGTAAACAAAAACAATAATAAGTTACAGATGTAAACAATAAATACTTTACATTTGTAATAAACATGTTTACAAATATGAAAGAGCGCATAATTAAGTTTTTAAGTATAAATAATCTTACATCAACAAAATTTGCTGATATGGTTGGAGTGCAACGATCCAGTATTTCACATATATTATCTGGTAGAAATAAACCTAGTTTCGATTTTATAGAAAAGATGCTCATAGCCTACCCTGACTTAAATGCACAGTGGTTAATAACAGGTAAAGGTAATATGAATACTAATCAACAATCTTTATTTAATAACGATGAAAATCGAATTACAACTGCTCCAGAATCGAATATTCATGAAATAAAGGATAATAGTGAAGGAAAAATTGATTCTGAGAAAGATTTGAAACGAACAACTAAAGAATTTAATGATACTGATGCTATAAATGTACCATCGGATATTGAGCGTGTAATAATTTTTTACACAAACGGATCTTTTAAAGAATATAAACCTTAATAATTTTCAATATTCTATATTATCTTTGCAAAAAAACTTATGTATAAAAATTTAGTTCGCCCTCTTCTCTTTTTACTTCAACCCGAAACAATACATCATTTAATAGTAAATTTTCTTAAAATAGGCTTTAAAATACCCGGTATAAGCTTTCTGGTTAAGAAATGTTATACAATTAAAGATAGTCGCTTAAAAACATCCTTTTTGGGTATGGAATTTGATAATCCCATTGGTTTTGCCGCAGGATTCGATAAAAATGCCGAGGTTTATAATCAGTTTACGAATTTTGGTTTTTCGTTTATAGAAATTGGCACTGTTACACCTGTACCTCAAGATGGCAATCCTAAGCCAAGATCATTTCGTATACCTAAGGATAATGGTCTTATTAATAGAATGGGCTTTAATAATAAAGGTGTAGATTTTGCGGTTAATCAGCTTAAAAATAAAAAGCATAAAGCAATAATAGGTGGAAATATTGGTAAAAACACTGCTACAGCTAACAATGATGCATTAAATGATTATGTAATTTGTTTCGAAAAATTATACGATCACGTTGACTACTTTGTAGTTAACCTTAGTTGTCCTAATATTAAAGATTTACGTAAACTTCAGGATAAAGACTCAACAATAAGTATATTAAATAAGCTTACGGAAATACGAGGCTTAAAATCGCCATATAAACCAATTTTATTAAAAATATCACCAGATCTAAATAATGAACAGCTTGATGATGTTGTAGAAACCTTTAATGTTACCGGAATTGATGGAATTGTTGCGACAAATACAACTGTTTCCAGGGAAAACCTTATTACTGATGAAAGTCGTATAAAAGAAATTGCAAATGGAGGATTAAGCGGTAAACCACTATCAAATCGCTCTACTGAAATTATAAGATATATCACTGAAAAATCCAATAGTACGATTCCTATCATAGGTGTAGGAGGAATAATGACAGAAGAAGATGCTTTGGAAAAACTGAATGCAGGAGCAAGTTTAATTCAATTGTATACAGGATTTATTTATGAAGGTCCGGCATTTGTTAAGAGGATAAATAAAGCTTTATTAAGAAATAAATAATACCAATACTTTGTTAGTCTTTGGCAAAGTTGAATCAGTGAGACTATTATTTTAGGAACGATAGTGATCTGAAATCATATAGTCGAACTGGTTCCGAGCGGGCTCCACTGAGCTTGTCGAAGTGCAGTCGAGGGATCTATTGGGTTTTATTGGATCAAGCAGAATATTTGGGGAGTAAAAAGAAAATAATTTACTTTGGGCATAATAAAAAACGATTATGCCACAAGATAATTTTCAACAATTAGCAGAATTCTTATTACCTGATGGGCTTCTTGATT
>WTBR01000008.1 GCA_013138975.1 Bacteroidales bacterium | reverse complement strand
AAACCTCTGGTGTATCTGTTGTGGCGCCAGCTGCATTGCAGAGTAGCCACGTTTGGCCAAGATAAGCGCTGAAAGCATCTAAGCGCGAAGCTTTCCTCAAGATGAGATTTCCTTTAAGGGTCGTCAGAGACTATGACGTTGATAGGTTGCAAGTGTAAAGGCAGTAATGTCAAAGCTGAGCAATACTAATTACCCGAATGCTTCTTTTGTTGTGTTTTCTAAATTTTCTTTAACGACATGTTAATTTTAAGAAATTCAAACTGCTTAAGGCAGTTAAAGATCTTAAGGTGACTATTGCAACGGGGCTCCACCTCTTCCCATTTCGAACAGAGAAGTTAAGCCCGTTTGCGCCGATGGTACTGCATTAGTGGGAGAGTAGGTCGTCGCCAACTTTAAAAAAAGCCTCAATCATTGCGATTGAGGCTTTTTTATTTATGGATATTGGGCATAATTAATAAAGTAAGAAAGAAATAAAACTACTACACTAAATTTTGTTATTTATATTTGTAAACTCGAAATATTGTAACAAAATCAAATTCAACACGTAAATCCTTAAGTCAAACGAATATTGTACATTTTGAGCGATTTTATAAAAAATCTAAAATTACCTATTCTATTTATTTTGTTATTGGTATTAACTTTTAATACTTGTAGAGATAAAGAGAAAGAATCTTTTTCTTCTTTAAATTCAATTGAAAAAATAAAGAAAAGAGGAAAATTGGTTGCAGTTATGGATTATAATTCAACCAATTATTTTATTTACAGAGGTGAACCAATGGGATATCAGTATGAGTTATTAAAACTACTGGCTGAAGAATTGGATGTAAAGCTTGAAATAAAGGTTGAAAATGATATTGATAAGAACTTTGAGATGTTAAAAAAAGGTGATTGTGATATTATTGGAATCAACCTCACAGTGACCAAGGAAAGGTCGAAGACTATTGATTTTACATATCCTCATAGTCAAACTCATCAAGTATTAATTCAAAGAAAACCCGAAAACTGGACGAATTTATCAAAAGATGAACTTGAGGCTAACTTATTGCGTAATCAATTAAATTTGGCGGGTAAAGTTATATATGTTCAGAAAGGAACTTCGTATGAGCAACGAATGATGAATTTATCTGATGAAATTGGGGATAGTATTAAACTAATTAGAAAATCTGATAAAGAGGTTGAAGAATTAATTGAATTGGTTGCAAGAGGTGAAATTGATTATACAGTAGCTGATGAGAATATTGCGCTAGTAAATCAAATTTACTATCCAATTTTAGATGTAAAAACGGCGGTTAGTTTTCCTCAAAATTTAGCATGGGGCTTGAAGAAAGGTGATGATTTATTAAAGTTAGAAATCGATTTGTGGTTAAAAGAATTTAAAAAGTCAACAAAATATGCTTTAATTTACGCAAAATACTTTAAAAATAAACGATCCGTTAAAATCGTTGAAAGTGATTATTACGCTAAGAATAGTGGGAAAGTATCAGGTTATGACAATTATATTAAAAAATACAGTAAAAATGTTGATTGGGATTGGAGATTATTAGCTTCATTAATTTATCAGGAATCTAGATTTAAACCAAATGTAAAATCTTGGGCTGGTGCATTTGGTTTAATGCAATTAATGCCAACAACAGCAAAAAGATTTGGTGTAAATAAAAGCTCATCACCTGAAAGTAATATTAAAGCAGGAGTCGATTTTATTAAATGGTTGGATAAAAGATTTGTGAAACGTGGAATAACGGATGAAGAAGAAAAGATAAAATTTGTTTTGGCATCATATAACGTTGGGCTGGGGCATATTCTAGATGCCAGAAGATTGGCTGAAAAAAATGGTAAAAATCCTGATGTTTGGGAAAATAATGTGGACGATTATATACTTAAGAAATCAAAACCACAATATTATAAAGATCCTGTAGTAAAATATGGTTATTGTCGTGGAACGGAAACATATAACTATGTTATTGAGATTATGGATAGATTTGAACATTATAAAAATGTTATACCTGAAACTTAGAATCGATTGTTTTAATAATTTCTAAAAATTCTGATAAAATCATCGCAGTAGCTCCCCAAATTATAATATTGTTAGGATTGTAGATTGGTGCTATAAAAGATAAATCACCGTATTTAAATTCCTTTGAAGTACAATTAGCTGGATTTAATAGATCCCTCAGCGTAAAACTAATTACTTCTTTTACTTCGTGTGGATCTGCTTTAAATGATGGTGTGGTGTCGTACATACCAACTATGGGGTAAACAATAAAATTACTAACAGGAATGTGAAGTGGAGTTAATTGTCCAAGAACATTTACTTTATCAGGATTAATGCCTATTTCTTCATTACTTTCACGCAATGCAGTATTAATTATATCTTGATCTGTAACTTCAGACTTTCCTCCGGGAAATGATATTTGACCACTATGAGGACCATTATATTCTGTTCGTTGAATAAATGCGATATGAAGTTCGTCTTTTTTTGGATATAGTAGAATAAGAACTCCTGCTGTTCTGATATCATTTTTTGATTCAAATTGATGTCGAACACCAGGAGCCATTTTAATTTGGGCTTTTTCGCCGGGTAAATCTTTTTTTAGTTCTTTTTTTAAATTTTCAAAAAAATCAGTAAACATAAATTTTACTTTCTAAACTTTTTAATGAAATCTTCAACTTCAGGAACACCACCTTGATATACTAGATAGCCATTATATGGTTCTCTTTTTGTAATTTCATCATTGATTGGAGTGAGCATTATTTTTTTGATTTCTTCAGGATCCTCAGTTTGTCCCATAGCCCATCCTAATTTAATAAAAGCTACTTCAGGTAACATATTTCCGGCTGGGATAATACCTCTTGCCATCATGTCTCTACCAGTATCGTATACAAACATATGCACATATCCCCAAAGTGTTTGTAATGTCATATACATTACTACTCCTTTTTTAGTTGCTCTTTCAATAGCAGGGTACAATTCTTTATTTACATGACCTAAGCCAGTTCCAACAAATACGATTCCTTTATAACCATTATCTACTAATGCATCAATTGTATCAGGTTTCATTCCTGGATAGTAATAAAGCATGGTAACTTTATCAGAGAAATACGGAAGTATATCTACATTTCTATCATTACGTCTTTGTTTATAATCTTTTTTAATTGGAGTGATTTTATCTCTATTAACAGTGGCTAATGGAGTATCTCCAATTGTACGAAATGTAGATCTATAGGATGAGTGCATTTTTCGCACTCTTGTACCTTTATGCAATAAACCGTAATCGTCTGATGTAGGTCCAAACATACAAACCATTACTTCTGCTATATCTGAATGACCAGCTGTTTTCATTGCATGCATTAAGTTTAAAGCCGCATCTGAGCTTGGACGATCTGATGAGCGCTGAGATCCAACCAAAACAATAGGAACAGGAGAATTCTGTACCATAAATGTTAATGCTGCACCGGTATGATGTAAAGTATCTGTACCGTGTCCTATAACAATTCCATCAATTCCGTTTTTAATTTCTTCACCTATAGCTTTAGCAAGTGATATATATTGTTTAGGCCCCATGTTCTCACTAAAAACTGCAAATACCTTTTCTGTAGTAAGGTTACATATGTCAGCAAGTTCAGGTACAGCGCCATATAGTTCACCTGGCGAAAAAGCAGGGATAACGGCTCCTGTTCTATAATCCAATCTAGAGGCAATAGTTCCTCCTGTTCCGAATAATTTAACACTTGGTAAACCTGGAGTTGTAGGAAATTCTTTTTCAGGAATTTTGTAATTGGCTTTTTTATAACCTGTCTCTTTCATATTAGTAATTGTACCAATATCAATACCAATATTATATCCTGTAATGATTTTTAAAACAATGTGAATATCATCATCATTTTCGGAACGTGGAAGAACAGTGCCTTCAAAATTTCCACGTGTGGTTTCTATGCTTGCTTGCCCCCAAACTCGAACATTATATTTTTTTAGAACTTCTAATGCTTTGTTTTTATATCCTTGGAAAATATCTTCACTCATTATTTTTGAATTTGAATGCCTGCTTCTCGACAGACAGGTTAAAAATGAAATTAATTTTGTACAATTGCCTGTGCCAATTGATCTGGAGGGATATTCCCAATTGCTGTTTTTTGCAATTCACCCATAATCCAGTTTTTTGCTACTTTATCATCCTTAGAGGTTTTTATCTCTGAATATTTTTGCTTTAAAAAAGGAATTTTTGATAAGATTTCTTCCTTTGGAACAGATTTGAAATTTATACTTGTGAGAATAGAATCAAAATCCATTTTTGGGTATTGAAATACTACTGGAAGTATCTTTTTACTAAGCTGAATGTCTAGTTTACTGTCAGTTAAGTATTTAAAAAGATCGTAAATTTTTGAATATTCAAATTTATCGGCAGATGTATAATGACCTTCAATAAATTTCAATTTGTGTCCAATAAATGTACCTATAAATTTAGGATTAATCTTTAATGTTTTAATTATTTTTTCTATTAGTGGGAATAGATTATTTCTAAAAATATATGTGTAAGTATCTTCAGGGATTCCCCATTTATTAAGTTGATTATATCTATCAATTACTTCTGATGGTAAGCTTTTACTAAGTTCATCAATGTAATTATTTTCTAAAGGTATTGGTGCGGAATCAGTATCCGGATACATTCTGTCTGCACCAGGAAGAACTCTTTCGAAAATAGTTGTTCCATCGAGAAAAGATTTTCGGGTTTCTTGTGGAACACCTTCAAATGCCATCTTACATCTTTCTTCAATAGTTTCTAATGCGGTTGGGATGTCTGCTTCAGGAGCCCAGAAAATAATTTGAGCATCATTTTCTTTTGCATTTAAAAGCTCTTTAATTTTTGTGAAGTTTTCTTCAATAATTTTAGGTTCTAATTCTTCAGAATGAACCATATTTGGCTTTTCAATACAAGCAATTACTTTTAACCTATCGGAAATTTCATTTGCAAATATTTTTCCCGGTTGAGTAAAATGAGATAAGATTCCTTTAAAATCTGGAAGATTAACTGCTAATATTCTGTATTTATCGATTAGGCCATTTGTAATAGGTTCGTATTTTAAGTCAAAATCACGATAGTCAATTTCTTTATGTTGAATTTTCCATATGGTTGGATCTTTCACATTGTCGTTTAGTTTTCTTTTTATATTTAATAATGCCCATTGACGAAATCCTTCTATATGAGATAATTCTGGAATTAATTTATTGTAAGAAACTCCTTTTATTTCAACTCGTGTTCCACCTTTACAACTAACATTTACATCTTCACGCCCTGCGCCACTTCCAACTCTTACTCGACCTGTACTTCTGTTTAAGAATCTGATATATTCTGCAGCTTCTTTTAATTCATCGGGAGTATACATTTCCGGATAAGTAACTGTTTCGATTAAAGGCATTCCTAATCTATCTGTTTTATATACCCTAGTATGACCTATATCAGAAATTTCTCTGCTAGAATCTTCTTCAATGCTTAATTGAATTAATCGAACTTTTTTATTTTTTAAAGGAATCTCGCCTTCAACACCTAAAATTGCAGTTCTCTGAAATCCGGCAGGAATACTTCCGTCTAAATATTGTTTTCGTGTTATATGAACTTCTCCAACAATGTTAAATTTGCTTAACAATGAAATTTCTAAGGCATATTCTAATGCTTCTTGGTTAATTTTGAATGGAGGTGTATCGTCTATCTCGTATGTACAGGCAGTCTGATTATTAATTCTGTAAATTATTTCTTTACGAGTCTTATATTCCATTAAAGCTGTACCATCATATTCACCTAGCTCGCTTAATGTAGGTCGCATATGACGAATAATTTCAGCATTAAAATCATCATGACTATGAAAAACGCCAGCGGGACAATGGCAAAATAATTTCTCTTTTGTTTTTAATTGTTGATGAACTTCTAACCCAGACATAAAACCAATTCTTTCATAATCAGCTTTTTTCGCTTTTTTTCTAGGGATATAACCTACCTCTTTTTGAGTTAGTTCATAATTTTTTTTTGGGCTAAATTTTGTAATCTCCGGAGATTTATTTTTTTTCATAATAAATAGTATGTTTAAAGAATACTCTAAGCAAACAAAATTGCTTAGAAAGGGCGTTAAATTAGTAAAAAAAAAGGGAGATATAAAATTTAAACTGTAAACAGTTTATGAATAATTATGTTTTTCTTATTTGTAAAAAATCAGGAGTAATGTTTAACTTATATTAATTAAATCGAAGTGTTTTTTCAGGACTTAAACGTGAAATAATATAAGATGGTATGATTAGCATTAATACTGTAATTATTAATGTCCCGGAGTTAAGGGCAAGTATATGCAATAACTTTAAGTTAATAGGTACTGCATCTATGTAATATGATTCGGGATCGAGTTTGAAAATTTGAAATTTTGATTGTAAAATACAAATAGTAATACCAATAATGTTACCCCAAAATAAGCCTTTTGAAATTAATAATCCGGATTGATACAAAAAGATTTTTCTTATTGACCAATTTTTAGTGCCAATAGCTTTAAGTATGCCTATCATATTTGTTCGCTCAAGAATTAGAATAAGTAATCCCGATACCATATTAAATCCGGCAACAGCAATTAATAATACAAGAATTACCCATACATTCATATCTATAAGACTTAACCAATCGAACATTTGTGGATATTTTTCTTTAATGCTTTTAACTCTTAATTTAGTTCCATCAGGATTAAAATGAAAACCAACAATGTCGCGAACATCTTGAGTCATTTTATCCAATTGTGAAAAATCTTCAATGATTACTTCAATTCCACTTATTTCATCATCAGTCCAATTGTTTAGTTTCTGAATATGTCTAATATCTACTAAAGCAAATTTTTCATCAAATTCAGAAAGATTTGTCTCGTAAATACCTGAAATTTTAAACGAACGCATTCGAGCAGGTTGTTGAATAAAATATGCTATAATTTTATCTCCAACATTTAAATTTAGCAATTTGGCTATATAATTCGAAATAATAATATCATTTGATTTGGATGAATCATTTACAATAAAGGATTCACCACTAACCATATTTTTATTGAAGAAAGACCAATCGAAATTATTTCCGACACCTTTCAATACAACACCTTGAATGTCTGTTTTTGTTTTTATGATACCTGCTTTTATAGCAAATTCCTGTACTTTATAAACTCCTTTTAGTTCGTTGATATCTGAAAAGAAACTTTGCTGTTTACTAATTGGTGAAGTTTCAAATGATATGTTTGAATCGTAGTTTTCAATTTGAATATGAGAACCAAATCCGATAATTTTATTGCTTATTTCTGATTTAAATCCTGTAACTATTGCTACAGAAAGGATCATAACTGCTAACCCAAGTGCTATGCCAATAACTGCAATTGTAACAATAGGTTGCGATATTCCTTTCTTTACTGATTTGTCAGAGAAAATACGTCTTGCAATAAAAAGTTCTGTATTCAAAATTCTATCTTTTTTAAAGATTTCCACAAATGTAGTAAAAAATAAAACACTGTATTGTTAGAAAAATTATTTCCATAATACATTAATTATAAAAGAACTATTCTTTCTTATATAGAGAAAATTGTTAATTTAGGGCATTCTATAAGTAAAATCATATGAATTATTCTAAATATTTATTTTTATTCGTTATTCTTTTTAGTTTAAGTTCTGTTGGGCAAGAGCGCAAAAAGGATTTTTTGTTCATAAAAACAGGAGCAGAGCAAACAGAAAAATATGTATATTTTTTAAAAAACAAGCATGTTGCAGTAGTTGCAAATCATACTACAAATATTAATGGCTCGCATTTGGTCGATTCTCTTTTGAATTTAGGTGTTGATATAGTAAAAATTTTCAGCCCAGAACATGGTTTCCGTGGGAATGCTGATGCAGGAGAGCACGTGAAAAATTACATAGACGAAAAAACAAAATTACCAGTGATTTCATTATATGGGAATAGTAAAAAACCTAAGCTAAATGATTTAGAGAATATCGATATTGTGGTTTTTGATTTGCAAGATGTTGGAGTTCGATTTTATACTTATATATCAACTATGCACTATGTAATGGAAGCTTGTGCCGAAATGAATGTTGAATTATTAATACTTGACAGGCCAAATCCAAATGGTTTTTATATTGATGGACCTATTCTCGATACTGCCTATCAATCTTTTGTTGGGATGCATCCAGTTCCAATTGTACATGGAATGACTATTGCAGAATATGCTAAAATGGTAAATGGTGAGAAATGGTTGAAAAATGGGGTGAAGTGTGATTTGAGTTTTATTCCTTGTGCTAATTATACACATGATTCTTTGTATGAATTACCTCTGAATCCTTCACCGAATTTACAAAATATGCGTTCAGTTTATTTGTATCCATCATTAGGCTTTTTTGAGGGAACAAGTTTAAGTGCAGGACGAGGTACAGAATTCCCGTTTCAAACTTTTGGAGGACCCGATTTGCAAAATGTAGAATTTACATTTACACCGAAAAGCATTGATGGCGCAAGTAAATATCCAAAACATAAAAATCAGAAATGTTATGGAGTTGATTTACGAGAAATTGAAATTGAAGATCTTATTTCTCAGAAAGAAATTAATTTGGAATGGTTGCTTTTTGGATATGAAAATGTAAAAAATAAAGAACAGTTTTTTAATTCTTTCTTTTATAATATTTCAGGGACGGATCAATTGAAAAACCAAATTCTTCAAGGGAAATCAGAAAAAGAAATTAGAAAAAGCTGGCATTCTGGTTTGAAGAAATTTAAAAAAATCAGAAGAAAATATTTAATTTACAAAGATTTTTAATAATAGTACATGCAAATTAGAACTAAACAAAAAATCCGATACTTTAAAAGCATCGGATTTTTATATTGGTATAAATATTTTTATATTGTTCTTCCCGGATAAACTTTTAAAGCAACTTCTAAGGTTTCCATCGCATTTGCTAAATCTTCTTTTTTAAGAACATAAGCTATACGTACTTCGTTTTTACCTAAACCAGGAGTTGCATAAAATCCAGTAGCAGGAGCAACCATAACCGTTTGTTTCTTGTATTCAAATTCTGTTAAAATCCATTGAGCGAATTTATCAGCATCGTCAATTGGAAGTTTAACAACAGTGTAAAATGCGCCTTTTGGCATTGGGCAATAAACACCCTCCATTTTATTGAGAGCTTCAACCATAAAGTTTCTTCTATCAATATATTCATTATATACTTCTTCGAAATATTCATTTGGAGTATTTAATGCAGCTTCACTAGCCCATTGTCCAAATGATGGTGGACATAAACGAGCTTGAGCAAATTTCATTGCAGCATTTATTACATCTTTATTTTTTGTAATCATTGCACCAATACGAACTCCGCACATGCTATATCGTTTCGAAACAGAATCCATTAAAATAACGTTGTTTTCTATTCCTTTTAAATTCATTGCAGAAAAATGAGTGTTTCCATCGTAACAGAATTCACGATATACTTCATCAGAATATAAGTACAAGTCATATTTTTTAACTAAAGTTTTAAGTTGTTGTAATTCTTCTTCTGAATATAAATAACCTGTTGGATTGTTAGGATTACAAATTACAATACCTTTAGTTTTTGGAGTTATAAGTTTTTCAAACTCTTCAATAGCAGGTAAAGCAAAATCATTCTCTATTGATGAAGTTATAGGCTTAACAACAACACCAGCAGAAATTGCAAATCCATTGTAATTTGCATAGAATGGTTCTGGAATAATTACTTCATCGCCAGGATTTAAAGTAGCTAAGAATGCAAATGTAATTGCTTCTGATCCACCAGTTGTAATTAGCATTTCAGTATGATCAACATCAATATTTACTCCTTGATAATACTTTGCTAAACTTCTTCGGTAAGATTCATTACCAGCAGAGTGACTATATTCAATAACTTTTTCAGTAAGGTTTTTTATAGCTTCTAATGCAACTTCAGGTGTAGGAATATCAGGTTGACCAATATTAAGATGATAAACTTTATGTCCTTTCTTTTTTGCTTCTTCAGCAAATGGTACCAATTTTCTAATTGGTGAAGCAGGCATTATTTGTCCTTTTTGAGAAATTTGTGGCATAATTAAATCTATTTTGTCAATAAATATTTATCGCTTTTTTTATCTTTTTTTACGGGAAGTTTTTTAACTGTTCCTGTAATTTTCAAGGTTACTAAATTTGTTTTGGCGTTAGAGTAAACTCTAACAGTTTTTGTAAATGATCCAGCAATTTTAGTGTTGTATTTTACAGTAATAGTACCTGTTTTTCCTTTTAGGATTGGTTCTTTTGTCCAAGTTGGAGTTGTACATCCACATGATGATTTTACGTTTGTTAATAATAAAGGCTCTTTACCTGTATTCTTAAATTTAAATACACAAGTTCCATCTCCATTTAATTCAATTGTTCCATAATTATGAGATGTTTTTTCAAAATAGATTTCAGGCATGTCTTTTGTGTCCTGATTAGTCTTGATTTCTTCTTGAGCGATTACTGAAAATACACTAATGCAAATAATAAATAAACTTATTGTTATTTTTTTCATAATGAGTATAATTTAAATTTTGAATTACAAAGTTAGTTTTTATTGGCAAAATTAAATATGTTATTAAATATTTATCTAAAATAGGGTGTGATTATACTTTTAAAGAACAGGTTTTTGGTAATTAATTTATATTTTTACAAACTTTTCGAAGTTAAAATAAAAGTAGAATAAATTAAATAGAAATAGCATAGAAATGGAAATTCCTGCAAAGTATGATCCTTCGTTAACAGAAGATAAGTGGTATAAGTATTGGATGGATAAAGGCTTTTTTCACTCAGAGCCTGATAATCGTGAGCCATATACAATTGTAATTCCTCCGCCAAATGTAACAGGTGTGTTGCACATGGGGCATATGTTGAATAATACAATTCAGGATATATTAGTCCGCCGTGCTCGAATGCAAGGGAAAAATGCTTGTTGGGTACCAGGTACAGATCACGCATCCATTGCAACAGAAGCTAAAGTTGTTTCTAAACTAAAAGATGAAGGAATTGATAAAAATACCTTAACTCGTAAAGAATTACTTGATCATGCATGGGAATGGAAAGAAAAACATGGTGGAATTATTTTAGAACAGTTGAAGAAGCTTGGAGCATCGTGCGACTGGGATCGTACAAAATTTACAATGGACGATGATTTATCGGAAAGTGTAATTAAGGTTTTTGTTGATTTACATAATAAAGGATTAATTTACCGTGGTGTTCGAATGGTAAATTGGGATCCGCAAGCAAAAACAGCTGTTTCCGACGAGGAAGTAAATCACAAAGAAGTTCAGTCAAAATTATACTATGTTCGTTATAAAGTTGAAGGAAATGATGATTTTGTAACTATAGCAACAACTCGTCCTGAAACTATTTTGGGTGATACCGCTGTTTGTGTTCATCCTGAAGATGAGCGATTCAAACATTTACACGGGAAAAAAGTGATTGTTCCTCTAGTAAATCGTTTGGTGCCTATAATTATTGATGAATATGTTGATAAAGAATTTGGAACCGGAGCATTAAAAATTACTCCAGCTCATGATATTAACGACTATGCATTAGGAGATAAACATAATCTGGAAACGATTGATATTTTCAATGACGATGGAACAATGAACGAAAAAGCTCAGCTTTATGTTGGCGAAGATCGATTTAAAGTTCGAAAACTTATTGTAAAAGATTTGGAAGAAGCAGGTCAAATTGTAAAAATCGAAGATTATTTAAATAAGGTTGGATATTCAGAAAGAACTGATGCCGTTATTGAACCAAAACTTTCGATGCAATGGTTTTGTAATATGGAAAATCTAGCTAAACCAGCATTGGAGCATGTATTAAATGATGATGTTCAGTTTCATCCTGCTAAGTTTAAAAATACATATAAGCACTGGATGGAAAATGTAAAGGATTGGTGTGTTTCTCGTCAGTTGTGGTGGGGACATCGTATTCCTGCATATTATTTACCTGAAGGTGGTTACGTTGTTGCACAAACTCCTGAAGAGGCTGTTGAACTAGCAAAACAAAAAACAGGAAATCAAAATTTAACTATTAATGATTTAAAACAAGAAGAAGATGTTTTAGATACTTGGTTTTCATCTTGGTTATGGCCAATTTCTGTTTTCGACGGAATAAATAATCCTGATAATAAAGATTATAATTATTATTATCCTTCAAATGATTTAGTTACAGCACCGGAAATATTATTCTTCTGGGTTGCACGAATGATTATGGCTGGATACGAATATAAGAACGAAAAACCTTTTAAGAATGTTTATTTAACTGGGATTGTTCGTGATCAACAACGTCGTAAAATGTCAAAATCCTTAGGTAATTCTCCTGATCCTATTGAGTTAATGAAAAAATATGGAGCAGACGGTGTTCGAGTAGGAATGTTGTTATGTTCTCCTGCTGGTGGGGATTTGCTTTTCGATGAAAATTTAACTGAGCAAGGACGTAATTTTGGAAATAAAATTTGGAATGCATTCCGTTTAGTAAAAAGTTGGGAAATTGACGAAACTTTAGAACAACCTGAATCAGCAAATAAATCAATAGAATGGTTTAAGCATCGTTTAAATAGTGAGATTAAAAATATCAATGATCTTTACGAAAAATTCAGATTATCTGATGCTTTGATGGCTGTTTATAAACTTTTCTGGGATGAGTTTTCATCTTGGTATTTAGAATTTGTAAAACCTGCATATCAGAAACCGATTGATAAAAAAACATTTGATCAAACCTTAGAATTTTTTGATATATTGGTAAAACTTTTACACCCGATTATGCCTTTTATTACCGAAGAAATTTGGCAGTTAATAGATGAAAGAAAAGATGGTGAAAGTTTGATGATTGAAAAAATGCCGGAGGCAGAATCATATAGTGAAGATATTATTGAATCTTTTGAAAGAGTGAAAGAATTAATTACCGGTGTTCGTAATATTAGAAACGAAAATGGAATAGCTCAGAAAGAGGCACTTGCTATAAAAGTAAAAGGAGAATATGATGAGGAATATAGTTCGTGTGTTGTTAAAATGGCTAATCTATCTACATTAGAAGAAACAAAAGTAAAAATTGACGGAGCGGTTTCTTTTATGGTGAAATCTGCTGAGTTTTATATTGAGCTTGGAGATTTAGTTGATGTAGAAGAGGAATTGAAAAAGCTAAATAAGGAATTAGAATATAACAAAGGGTTTTTGGTTTCAATTATGAAAAAATTGGGAAATGAGCGTTTTGTGAAAAATGCACCTGAAAAGGTTATTGCGATTGAAACACAAAAGAAAGAGGATGCTGAATCTAAAATCAAAATATTGGAAGAAAGAATTGCACATTTGAAATAATCGTATTTTAATGCTGATAATCAGATCGTAAAACGATTTTTTTTATAAAACACATTTAAAAAGGACTACAAACTATTGAAATTTAAAGATTTCTGATTAGTTTAGCAGTCCTTTTTTGTTAGAAGAATATCTTTCAAAAAAGAGTCTTTATTAAATTTAGAAAAAATCGTCATATGAAAGAATTAGAAATTAGGTTAAACCCAAATCCATTGGTGCAGTTTCTTAAAAAGCCAGCTGCTGAATTTACTCGTCAGGATATTATATATTTTATAGAAGAGAATGAAATTGAGATGATCAATTTTCGTTATGTTGGCGAGGATGGTAAATTAAAATCATTGAATTTTGTTTTGAATAGTAAACAACATTTAGAAGATTTATTATCAACCGGTGAACGCGTTGATGGATCAAGCTTATTTTCATATATCGAAGCAGGATCAAGTGATTTATATGTAATTCCAAGATTTAGAACTGCATTTGTAAATCCATTTTCTGAATATCCAACTTTAGATATTTTATGTAGTTTTTACACCGAATGTGGACTGCCATTAGAAAGTGCACCTGAACATATTTTAAGAAAAGCCATAACAGAATTTCGTAAAACTACAGGTTACGATTTCAAAGCAATGGGCGAATTAGAATATTACGTTGTAAGCGAAAAAGAAGAAATGTATCCTGGAGTTGATCAAAAGGGATATCATGAATCGCCACCTTTTACAAAAAATGGACACATTAGAAAAGAAGCAATGAGCTTAATTTCGGAATGTGGTGGTCAAATAAAATATGGGCATTCAGAAGTTGGAAGTTTTGAAAGTGGTGATGATTTATACGAACAACACGAAATAGAATTTTTACCAGTAGATCCACAAGATGCCGTTGATCAATTAGTTGTTGCAAAATGGATTTTAAGAATGCTAGGTGATGATTTTGGTGTTAATATAAGTTTTGCACCAAAAATTACAGTTGGTAAAGCAGGTAGCGGATTACATATTCATATGTTACTTGAGAAAGATGGCCATAATGTAATGATTGAAAAATCAAAATTAAGTGACGTTGCCAAAAAAATGATAATTGGTATTTTAGATCTCGCAGCGCCTTTAACAGCATTTGGTAATACTATTCCTACATCATATTTACGATTAGTACCTCATCAGGAAGCTCCTACAAATATATGTTGGGGTGATAAGAATCGTTCAGTATTAGTGAGAGTTCCACTTGGGTGGATTGCAGATACCAGTATGATTAAAGATGCGAACCCACAGGAAACAGGATGTATACCATACGTTGAAGGAAAACAAACTGTAGAATTGAGATCTGGTGATGGTTCAGCAGATGTATATCAATATATGGCAGGGATAATAGTTGCAGCACAACATGGTTTGCAAATTCCAAATGCATTAGAAACGGCAGAAGAGCTTTATATGAATGTTAATATTTTTGATGATGAGCATAAAGATAAACTGGCAAAATTGAAATGTTTACCTCAATCTTGTTGGGAATCTGCGGAAGCTTTAATTGAAAAACGTGAGTTTTTTGAAAAGAATGGAGTTTTTCCAGCAGGAGCTATTGATCAAGTTGCAGCTAAACTTAAATCATTTGAAGATAAAGATTTAAGCGAGAGATTGTATGGTAAAGAAGAAGAATTAAAAGAGCTAGTTATGAAATATTTACATTGTATGTAAATAAGAAACAACGATATTTGAAAAGCGCACTTTATTTGGTGCGCTTTTTTAGTTTTATGTATTTTTTAGTTTTATGAATAAAAGGAAATCATTTTTATATTCTCAAAAATTTTGTCTGTTTATTGTTTTATTACTTGTAAGTTGTAGAAGTAACTCAAAGGATGTTTTTGATTATTCACAACTGTCTTCAAATGATAGAGAAATAATAATAAACCAAATTGATTCATTAAAAAGATCAAATAAATTTTATAAAATAATTTTTAAAGAATTAGATCGGTTAGAGAAACCAATTGTGTTTTTTATTAAAAATGATGTTGAAATTGCAGGATTTGTGCCTAATAAAGCTACAAAAGGGGGCAATATTATTTTTACAGATATTAATAAAATATACAATGAACATGTAATTGTTGAGGAAATTTTTCATGCCTTTCAATATTCTTTTTATGGAAAAAATTCAATGATTAAGAATGACAAAGGTGAAGTAGTTGGAGGTCCAAATTATGAATATGAGGCAAAGTTAATGAGGGCTATTGTAAATCTTTCACAGAATAAACCTGCGGCAGAAACGCCAAGTCAAAAAGGATTACTTGATTTTACATTAAGCTTAATTAATGAAAATGGTAATATTACTTCATTTGAATTCACAGAAAACCAGCATAAACTATATATTAATTTAGTGAAGCATTTTCAGATACATTGGAAACAACGGAATATTAATGAAGAAAGGAATAGTTTGTATGACGATCCAATAATAGAAAATCTTGGACCGAAGGCTTGTTTGCATATATTGAAAATATATTATTTATAAACTAATAGTTCTATTTAGAAAGGGTATTTAATTTAAAATATCTTTGAATTCGATATCTTGTGAAGCAAGAACAAAAATTTTATTTTTTATACTTCTTGTGTTCTCTTTTAACTGTTTGTAGTATTTGCTAAAATCTTCATCTGGAGCTTTAAGACCGAGCATAACCATATCGCTTTTCGCAGATTCTTCATTTAGAATATCCCAGAATATTTTCTTATTTGAAACAATTACTTGAGTTCTAAAACCAATGCGCATACTAGCCAAAATATTTGTCAGGTTTTTACGAGCACCTTTTGCAGCTTCTTCGGTAGGCACAACCATTTTTATACACACATCAATATGTAACCAATGAGGACTACTTTTTACCAAGTGGCTTAGTATCATCATTAAGCCTCCGTTCCCTTTTAACCCTCCCCACCAAAGATCAATTTGCTTATTTTTATGATGATCTAAAATAAAATTATTTTGCAATACAATAACATTTCGTTTTGATTTATAGAAATGACCAATCATTTGTGTGTAAGCATCATGATGAGCATTTTCTTCGGTATCGCCTAGAAGGATTGTATTTGGAACTAAAGAGCCTAAACCGTAAGAGTTAACCAACTGAATAGCTCCCGTAAAGGGATTGTCTGATCTGGTTACCCGAACAAGTGTGCGAATATCTTTATCGTTTAAATAATCCGAAATATTTTTTTCATAATCGATTATTTTTTCTTGAGTTACCTTGCTTTCAGGTAATATTGTTGCAACAGTTATAAGGCCTTTTTCTTGAACTAGTCCATATGCAAAATCAATTAAATGCCACCTTTTTGTAGGCATTCCAGAAAGCACTAAAATATTTGGCCTCCAACTTTTTGGATCGTTTGTTTGATCTAATCGTAAAAGGGCATATCGTGCTATCTGAAGTAGCATTCCACTTCTAACATCTCCCCAAGTGGTTTTTAAATGTCTGCGTCGAAGCCAGATATATACAATAGAAATAAAGAAAATAGAAATAATTGTTGCTATTCCATTTATTAAGAACATAACAGCAATACAACCAATTGTACCTATAAATGAAAATGCCCAGTGTACTTTAAATTTAGGCCTGAATGATGGGCTTTCCAGTAATTGCTCTATCCCGGCTGTTACATTTAATATTCCGTATGTTGTTAAAAAAAACATAGTTAGGATAGGAGCGATTGTATTTAAATTTCCAAGATAAACTAAGATTAAAGTCAGCAGAATTGTAAAGATAGTTGCAGCTCTGGGTATTTGTTCATCTCCGGAGCTTATACTTAAGAAAGAAAGCTGACGTGGTAAAACATGATCTTTTGTTAATGCCTGCAAAACTCTAGGGGCACCTAATAAACTGCCAACTGCACTTGAAAGTGTTGCTCCCCAAACGCCTAATAAAATTGCTCCACCCCAAAATGCAATCTTATACATTATTAAAGGATCATTTATCAAATTTGAAGAGTCAACCCATAACGCCAGAAGTACTGGAATCGTCATGTAAATTATAAAACCAATACCTATAGCCCAAAATGTTCCTTTTGGAATTGATTTCGATGGATCTTTTAAATCTCCCGACATATTCACGCCTGCCATAATTCCGGTAACCGCAGGAAAAAAAACTGCAAATACTTTCCAAAAGTTAGTTGAGTCTTCAGTATTAATATTCCAGATTCCTGTTTGTACCTCAGTTAAAGGACTACCAAAAAACAAGGAAAGTAAGGATAAAACAATTACTCCCAATATGATAAATTGCAATCGAATTGCGGCTTTTGTTGAAAATAATGATAATGTGCCTAATAATAATGTTGTAATTATTCCAACAAGTTTCATGTTAAATGAAGGGAATATATTTACTAAACTTTCCGAGAATCCAATAATATACAAGGCAACAGAAAATGCTTGAGCCAAATATAATGGAATACCAACTGCACCTCCAATTTCAATTCCTAAGGATCTACTTATCATGTAATATGCACCTCCTGTTTTAACAGGAGCATTTGTTGCAATTGCAGCAATTGATAAGGCTGTAAGAAATGTAATTAAGGTCGAGATTGTTACAATAGCTAATGTGCCAACAAGTCCTACATTACCAACTACCCAGCCAAAACGCAGGTACATTATTACACCTAAAATTGTAAGGATTGATGGAGTGAAAACACCTCCAAAAGTATTTAATCGACCTGCGTTATTTTGGATTTGAGTTTTTATAACTGATTTATTTTAATAAGTAATAATTAATTTTACGGAGCAAGTCTTCTTAACTTCCATTCACTACCATCTAAATAATATTCGATTCGATCGTGCAAACGATTTGGTCTTCCTTTCCAAAATTCAATAATATTCGGAGTTAAAATATAACCTCCCCAATTATCAGGTCGTTTAGGAACACTGCCATTAAGTTTTTCTTCAAATTCAGCTTGCTTTTCTTCCAAATATTTGCGATTTGGAATTTCTTGACTTTGAGGAGATGCCCAGGCACCAATTCGTCTTTTTGCTGATCTCGATAAATAATATTCTTCTGATATTTCTTGTGATGCTTTTTCAATTCTACCTTCAATTCTCACCTGTTTTTCAAGTTCAGACCAATAAAAAAGTAAGCTTCCAAAATGATTCTCAGATATTTGATGCCCTTTTTTACTATCGTAATTAGTATAAAAGATAAAATTATCATCTTTTATTTCTTTTAAAAGAACTATTCGGCTTGATGGTTGATTGTTATTTCCTACTGTTGATAACACCATAGCAGTAGGTTCTTTTATTTTTAAACTTATAGCTTCATCGAGCCATTTACTAAATTCAATAAATGGATCTTTATTAACATCATTTTTACCAAAAGGTATTTGATTATAATCACCATTTATTTTATCATATTTTTTCTCCATCATTTAATGTTTTTCTCCGTTTGCATTATCTAACTGAGCATTATTTATGCTTGCATTTAGCTCAAAACCCAGAATTAGTGCAATAGAATTAAAATATAACCACAATAAGATAACCATAATTGTTCCGATAGAACCATATAATTTATTGTATAATCCGAAATTATTTACAAAATATGAAAATCCAAGCGAAGTTAAAAGAGCAAGGAATGTTGCTATTGTTGAGCCGGGAGAAATAAATTTCCATTGTGATTTATTTGCTGGAGCAAAGTAGTAAAGGAATGAGATGGAAAAAAAGAATAATGCAATTATAACGACCCATTTACTCGCATAAATTAAATAGTATGTAAGATTCATTTGTAGTATTTCTAACTCAACTAGTTTTGTTAGAAAAAACTGACCAAAAGTGATTAATAACACTGAGATAGCAATTAAAATAAATATAGTAAATACAAGAAAAGTTGAAACAATTCTCGTGGCTATCCATTTTCGAGTGTCAATACTGTGATATGTGTTACTAAATGATTGTATTAAAACATGAACAGCATTGGTTGAGAAGATTAAACTAGCAAATGCACCAATCGAAAATACGCCAATTTTTTTAACCATCACAACAGATATAAGTGTTGATTCAAAATACTGAAAAGCATTTTGAGGTAAAAAATCTTTTATTAGATTGAAAAGTTCTAGTTGTAAATTTTCTACAGGAATAAATGGAATTAAAGCAAATAAAAATAACATAGTTGGGAAAATTGCTAAAGCAAAATTGAATGCAATAGCAGAAGCACGTACTGCGAAAAAACCATTTTTTAAACCTGAAAGGAAAAATTTTATAACATGAAGATAAGAAACACCATCAAAACCCCTAAAAGAAACGGATTTAGCCTTTTCTTTAAGAATGGTAAACTTGGTTTTAGGAAATGATTCTTTTGTTTTTGGTTTGGGCATATAAATTTTTTAAGCTAATAATGATGTAAATTAAATAGCTTTTAAGCTCATATCCAAACTTTTTATTTGATGAGTTAATGCACCAACCGAAATGTAGTCTACTCCACATTCTGCATATTCTCTAATTGTATCCAAGGTAATTCCACCTGAAGATTCTGTTTCGAACCTGCCATTTATTAATTTTACTGCATCTTTAGTTTCGTCATAATTGAAATTGTCGAGCATAATTCTGTCAATCTTTCCAATTTTAAGTATTTCTTTTACTTCAGTTAGATTTCTGGCTTCAATTTCAATTTTAATGTTTTTTTGATTTTTATCAAGATACTCATTGGCTTTTAAAATTGCCGATTCTATTCCTCCTGCAAAATCGATGTGATTGTCTTTTAACATAATCATATCATATAAACCCATTCTATGGTTTTCGCCACCACCAATTTTTACGGCTAATTTCTCAAGATAACGCATTCCAGGAGTTGTTTTACGCGTATCTAGAACTTTTGCTTTAGTACCTGAAATTTTATCAACATAGATTTTTGTTGTTGTGGCAATTCCACTCATTCTTTGCAATATATTTAACGCTAAGCGTTCGGCTTTTAATATTGATTGAGTTTTACCTTCAACTATAAACGCAATATCTCCTATTTGAATTTCATCTCCATCAAATAAAAATTGTTCTATTTTAAGAGTAGGATCAATGGTATTAAATACTTTTACTGCAACTTCAGTGCCAGCAAGAATTCCCTCTTGTTTTATAAGTAATTGTGCTTTACCTGTTTCTGCTGGTGGTATACAAGAAAGGGATGAGTGGTCGCCATCTCCAATATCTTCGGCTATTGCATTGCTTATAAATGCATCAAGAATTCGATTAGTCATTTTCAGTTTCTATTCTGAGTTGATGAATAAATGGTTTATTATTTTTTAATTTAATAAGTACTGTAACCCTAAATGTACCATTAAATGTCACTAATTTCCCAATAGCAAACTTTGTTTCTTCTTTTCCACCTTGATGAATGAATTCAAAACTTTTCGGATAGTAATCAGTAAAAAAGTTATCAATAATTTGCTGAGCTTGTATTTTACTGTAAACATCTTCTTTGTCAAGAATTACAAGCTCAATTGTGTTATTAAAGTATCTTGCAAGTTCTTCTGCACTTCCAACTTTAAATGCAATAGCAATATCACTAGGAATTTCATCATTATAAGTAAATGACCCTAAATTAAATATGAAAGAGAATATGATAAAGAATGGTAACACTTTTTTTAAGGTTTTCATTTTTAATCTTCTTAAGTTTGCTATAAATTGCCGCAAAAATCAAACCATAAACTATGCCAACGTTAATTAGTTTGGCATTTATTTTGCGAAAATTATAAAAATTAAATGAATAAAAAAATTAGAGTTCAATTATGAAGATTAAATTTTTGTTAATTGGTAAGACTGATTCTGATATTTTGAGCAAGGGTGTTAATGATTATATTAAAAGATTAAAGCATTATATTCCTTTTGAAATGTCTATTATTCCTGATTTAAAAAATACTAAGAACTTATCTGAGGGTCAGCAAAAACAAAAAGAAGGTGAGTTAATTCTTAATTTTATTAAGTCAGGTGATTTTGTAGTTCTTTTAGATGAAAAGGGGAAAGAATATACATCAATTGATTTTTCTGGATTTATCGAAAAACAAATGATTTCAGGCTTAAAAAATTTAATATTTATAATAGGAGGCCCCTATGGTTTTTCTGAAGAAGTATATAAAAAATGCAATTCCAAAATATCATTATCAAGAATGACTTTTTCGCATCAAATGGTACGATTAATTTTTACAGAACAATTATACAGAGCAATGACAATTATTAAAGGCGAGCCATATCATCACCGATAAATTATAAATAATTTTCTTACCTTGTCCTAATAAAAGATTATTTTACTATATGAAATTTCCTAAAAATATATTTAGCTTTAAATTGATGCTCGGTTTGATTCTTTTTTTAAGCCTTGCTATTCTTTTTGAACAAAAAATCCATCTTCAACCTAATGAAAGTGATGAATTTGATCATGTTCAAAATGTAATAAAAACAAAAACTGAAAAGGTTGACAGTATCTTGAGTAGGATAGAATCAAGTTTGGATTCAGTTGCTTTGCAAGAATTGTTGTTTAATGAGCAGTTAATATCAAATAATTTATATGAAAGTGAAGGGATTATCCTTTTAGGATATTCAGGAGATTCTTTGGTGTTTTGGACTGATAATTCGGTTCCTGTCGAAAATTATTTTGTAAATAATCAGCTTTACAGTAATGTAGCAAAACTCAAAAATGGATGGTTTGTAATTAGGCATAAAATTATTGGCAATTATAAGCTTTTTGGATTAATCCTTTTAAAAAATGAATATTCTTATCAAAACGAATTTGTAAAAAGTGATTTTTTTAATGAATATGAAATTGATGTTCCTGTTTCAATATCTTTAGATAAATCAAGTGGTTATGCAATAGAAGATCACGAAAATAATTATTTATTTTCTTTCAATATAAAATCAAATCTGATCAATAATAAAACCAATGTTCTAATATCAAGTATTTTTTATTTTTTATCTATCATAGTACTGTTTTTTGGACTAAAAAGATTGATTTATAAACTAAAAAGGAGAAGGTTAAAAAACATAGGTATACTTCTAATAGCTTTGTTTCTCGTTATACTTCGATTCATAATGTTGGAGTATCATCTTCCTCAGGTTTTTAAACAAACAGAGTTGTTTCAGCCACACCATTTTGCTATTTCTTTATTTGTACCTTCACTTGGCGACCTTCTTTTGCATTCGTTTTTTGTATTTTTCTTATTCTTAATTTTTTATTTAGAATTCAGAATTAATATACCTAAAGGAAAAGTGTATAAATATGTTGTAGTGGCTTTATTAGTTGCACTTTCTTTTATTTTCTTTATAGTTATTTATTATTTTTTCGAGAGTTTAATTTTACACTCAAGTATTTCTTTTAATGTTTATCAGTTTTTCGATTTATCTGTTTATAGCCTTTTAGGATTTGTAATAATTGTTCTTTTTCTGAGTTCGTTGTTTTTGTTTGTTGATAGAATATTTATTTTTTTCAGTAAACAGATGAAAATTAAAAATTTTATCCTCCTGTATATTCCACTTTTATTTATAATGGGATTATTAGTAAATGGACTTTCAATTAGATTTAATTTATTTTCGTTTGGATTTTACGGCACAATAATATTATTCATTGCTTATATAAGGCTTCATAAAAAAACATATACATATCCAATTTTAATAATATTACTATTAGTCGCAGCTTTATATACGGTCGTCTTTATTACAAATACAAGCGAAGAAAAAAGCAAGGAAACAAGAAAGGTTCTGGCCTTAAATTTAGCTAACGAGCATGATCAAATTGCTGAAATGCTTCTGGAAGGGATTGAAGAGCAAATAGAAAACGATACTGTTGTTAGTGATTTGCTAATATGGCATCTTCAAAACGAAGGAGCAATTCTTGAGCATTTACAAATGAACTACTTTAGTGGTTATTTTAGAAAATATAAGCTGCAAATATCTGTATGTAATCCAAATGATGAATTAGAATTAATTCTAGAAGAACAAAGTGGCATTATTGAAATTGTAGATTGTTATCCATTTTTTAATAATTTGTTAAATGTCGATGGAACTCAACTACAAAATAGTAGGTTTTATTTTCTCGATAATTTAAATGGCAGAATAAGTTATATAGGACAATTTATTTTTAAAAAACCTGAATGGCAAAATGAAGTCTCATTATTTATCTCTTTAGATTCAAAACTTGTTAATCATGAGTTGGGATATCCTGAATTATTGTTAGATAGTAGAATGAATGGTTCTAAAATATTGAATGATTATTCCTATTCAAAATATAAAGATGGGAATTTGATGACACGTTCAGGAGGATTTTCTTATCAATTAATTTTTCCGAATACTTGGCTTTCTGATACAGAGTTTTGCTTTGTTAAAGACTCCGATTATGAACATCTTATTTATAAAATTGATGATTCCACAAGAATTGTTATTAGTAATAAGAAACTTCGTTTTATTGATGTGTTAGCATCGTTTTCGTACATTTTTGCGTTTTATTATATTCTTTATTCTTTGGTATTGTTTGTATTGGGTTTTCCAAATAATATTAAAGATTTTAATTATGATTTAAAAAACAAGATAAAGTTTTCAATGATTGGAGTTTTACTCTTGTCTCTGATATTCGTTGGATTTGGCACCATATATTATAATATAAATCAATTTGAAAAAAACTTATATGAAAGTATTGGTGAAAAAATTCAATCTGTTTTGGTCGAAATGAATCATAAATTAGGTGGTGATTTTGAGCTTACTTCTGAAGATTCTGATTATTTAACTTATTTATTAAGGAAATTTTCAAGTGTATTTTATATTGATATTAATTTATATGATGTTAAGGGAGATTTATTGGCTTCGTCACGATCACAAGTTTTTGAAAAAGGCTTGATGGGTAACAAAATGAATTTAGAAGCTTATAGACAAATGATAATTAAAAAAAGAGGAAAGTATATTCACAAAGAATCTATTGGTGAATTAAGCTATTACTCTGCCTATGTTCCTTTTCGAAATGATGATAAAGAACTTTTGGCATATTTAAATCTTCCATACTTTACAAAGCAAAGTGCGTTAAAAAAAGAAATTTATACAATTGTTGTGGCAGTAGTTAATATATATTTCTTCTTAATATTAATTTCTGTTATAGTTGCCATTTTCGTTTCAAATAAAATCACAAAACCCTTACAATTAATACAGGAACGATTTAGAGCTATTGATTTGGGAAAGAAAAATGAGCCAATTCTTTATTCAGGTAAAGACGAAATTGGAGGATTAATAAAGGAATACAACAGAATGGTAAGCGAGCTTTCCGAAAATGCAGAAAAATTAGCTAAATCTGAACGAGAATCTGCCTGGCGGGAAATGGCGAAGCAAATTGCTCATGAAATTAAAAATCCTTTAACACCCATGAAGCTTTCTGTACAATATTTGCATAAAGTATGGAAAGAGGGAGCTCCTGATTTTGATGTTCGATTAGAGAAATTTACAAACTCTTTAATAAGCCAAATTAATAGTTTATCTAAGATTGCTACTGAGTTTTCAAATTTCGCAAAGATGCCCAGAGCAAAAGCTGAAGAAGTTAATATTTTCAACAAATTAGCTGATATAATCCACTTATTTGAGAATACCAAAAATGTTAAATTCGATACCGATTTTAATGATATTGAAGAGTTATATGTATATGCAGATAAAGAACAGTTGCTAATTGTATTTAGTAATTTAATTAAAAATGGAATACAAGCTGTTCCTAAAGAAAGGGATGCAGTAATAAAAATTAAGGTCGAACAAATAAAAGATTACATAAAGATATGTATTACTGATAATGGAAAAGGTATTCCTGATGAGTTAAAAGAAAAGTTATTTATACCCAACTTTACTACAAAAACAAGTGGAATGGGACTTGGGTTAGCAATTGTTAAGAATATTGTAGAAAATGCTGGTGGAGAAATTTGGTATGAAACAGCTCTGGAGAACATGACAACAGGCGTAGTTGGGAAAACTTCCTTTTTTGTTACTTTCCCTATTTATAAACAAATGGAGTAATTTTTTGTATATTTAAATTGGATGTGTTAAGTGTTTTTCGTTTTTGTAATCATCTATTTTTTAGCTTAATTACCTATGCTTATTATATTATAAAAGTTAGTGCATTCATATAAATATTTATATATTTGTTATTAATTGAACTTTTATTGGAAAAATTAAATTTAATTGATTTTGAAAAGAACATTTTTATTTACAATATTTTTTAGTTTTTTCTTCCTAATAGCGAATTGGGGTTTTTCTCAAACTTCTATTTCTGGTGTAGTTAATTCATATGCGGCAGTTGATTCCATTTATCCAACAAAAGATACTGTAGAAGTTTCAAACCCTGCGGCTTTTCATGCCAATGATACAGTTATGATATATCAGGTAAAAGGCGCTGAATCAGAAAAAGATACAACAAGTAATATACACCTTTTTGGAACAATAAGAAATTTAGGAGATGCAAATAATGCGGGAAAATATGAAATAATTATTGTTGAGGAAATAAAAGGGGATACTGTGATTTTTAAAGTAAGTCTAAATAATACTTATAATACGGACGATTTAGTTCAATTAATCCGAGTCCCATCATTTGAAAATGTAATTGTCGATAGTGAATTAACTTGTGATAATTGGGATGGAACTACTGGTGGTGTTTTAGCTTTAATGGTGAGCAATACACTTTTTTTAAATTCTGATATTAATGTAACGGGAAAAGGATTTAGAGGTTCAACTCCATTTGAGAGTAGTGGAGATTGTGCTGAAATGGATTCTGTTTTATATAAATCTCAATATTTTAATGAAAGCGCTATAACGGTAAGTGCAGGATTTAAAGGAGAAGGTGTTACTAAATTTGATCCAGTATATAGAAAAGGATTAGGTCGCTGGGCTAATGGAGGAGGCGGAGGAAATGCTAGGTTCTCTGGTGGCGGCGGCGGAGGAAATAGTGGAAAGGGAGGTTTTGGAGGAGAGGAAGATACTATAATATGTTCTAATCCTAATTATGGAGGTTATTGGAATTCTCATGGTGGAAGTGATGGATATGGACTTGGAGACTTAGGCTTTTTTAGTGATAATACAATTTTTTTTGGCGGAGGTGGAGGAGCTGGAACTTTTACAAGTGGATTGTCTGCTTCTTCAGGTGGTAATGGGGGAGGAATAGTTATTATTATTGCGAAAGTAATAAAATCCAGTGGTGATTATAATATTATAGCCGATGGAGAAAGTGTTACTGATTCTGTTGATGCTTCAGGAGGAGGTGGTGGTGCAGGAGGAACAGTTGCATTTGATGTAGATTCAGTTATCGGGGATTTAAATATATTTTTTAAAGGAGGCGATGGAGGATGGGTGAAAACTTATGGGGCATCAGGTCCCGGCGGAGGCGGCGGAGGCGGAGCAATTCTCTACAATAGGGCTAAAATAAATGATGACTTCACAGGAAATGGTGGAAGAGGAAAGGCTGGTTCTTCCGAAGATATGGGATATGGATACCCTCATAAAGCGTTTGGTGGTCTTATTAGTAATACCCTTATTTCAAATGTTAAAATGCCTTTAACCGGATTTCTGTTTAATTCAATAACTTCCAATCAGGTAGTTTGTTGGAATAGTACTCCTAAAATATTATCAGGATCTATACTAAGAGGTGGAGATGGAACGTATGCAAAACAATGGAGAGATAGCCCTGATGGTGAAGTATGGACTGATATTCCTGGAGCAATCAACAATGATTATCAACCTCCAGCTTTAACAGATAAGAAATATTACCGAAGAGTTGTTACTTCAGGAATTATAATAGATTCAGGTAATGATATAGAAATAATAGTTCAAGATACAATTGATCAAAATAATATTTCAGGTTTTGATTTAGTTAAATGCATTGGAAATGAGGCTGATATTATTATAGGCGATACTGCATCATCCGGGGGTGATGAGAATTCCTATAATTATATTTGGGAATATAGTTTTGACGCAACTAATTGGATAACTGAAACAGGTACAGAGGATACCTTATATAATCATGGAATTGTTACGGATACCACATTTGTAAGAAGAATTGTTATATCAGGAGCATGTTACGATACAGCCATGTTGGTAAATCCAATAATAGGTTTGCCTAAAATTAAAAATTGGATATCATCAGATACAACTGAATATTGTGATGGTGATTCTATTCATGAATTTAAAAGTGATACTTTATTAAATGGGTTAGGCGCAGGATCATATACATTTAAATGGTTAAATAGTCTTGATGAAATTAATTGGACTGATACAATTTCAGTAATCGATTCTGTTTATCATCCTTCAGTATTATATGATACTACTTATTATAAACGAGTAGTATCTTCAGATGACTGTACAGATACAAGTAATACAATTTCTATAGATGTTTTTCCCATAATTGGAAATAATATAATTGATAATAGTTCACCAGCTTTTGCATGTTTTGATAGTGTTCCCGGAGAAATTATTGCTTTATTTCCAACTGGTGGAAACAACAATTATTCGTATCAATGGCAAGATAGTACAAAGGGTGTAAATGGAATAAATATTTTATTGGATGATACACTTCAAAATTATAGTCCGAAGAAAATAATCGCACCTACTTTTTATAGAAGGATCGTTGAATCTGGTGAGATCGGTGCTTGTAAGGATACTACGGATTTTGTTGAGATTGGAATTCGGAATTTGCCAGATGGTTCACTTATTAATTTTAAAGATACTATTTGTAGTGGCCTCGATTTTGAGTTAAATTTTGCTTTAGTGAATACAGGGACTTTCCCATTAACAATAACTTATACTAATGGATTTGATCCTCCTTTTAATACTATAGTACCTGATTATATAGATATGGTAAATATTACTTTAAATCCAATTACTACAAATACAAACCAAGAGTTTATTTATTCAATTGTTTCAATTGAAGATAATAACGGTTGCTTAGATACTACATTAGTTGGTGTTGCTACTGCAATAGTTTTTGGAAATCCCATAGCAAATCCTGGATTTAATGATACAATTTGTTCGCTTAACTACCAGCTAGCGGCACAACCTAGTGTAGGTGCAGGATTTTGGTCTCAGATTTCTGGCGAAGGGAATACAGATTTTGAGGATATCACGAAAGCTACATCTGATATTTCTGTTGATACTGTAGGTGTTTACACATATGTTTGGAAAGAAATAAATGGAGAATGTGAAGAATCTAATGAAGTTGAAATTACATTATATGAAGATATTTCTAATATTAAGATTAGAGCAATAGACGATGTCCCAGTAAATACTGATACTTCAATTTTATATTTATATAATATAACAAAAATAGAACTCCAAGGACTATTTGATGGTTCAATAGATTATGATATAATTACCAAATCACTTTGGGAGTTTGGAGAAAATGTTCTAACAAGTCAAGGGAACGAAATTCGAAATCAAATAATATATGATGATCCTAATGATTCTACTATTGTAACTTTACGGTCACTTGAAAATGAAGTTGGAGTTAAATATATTCCAGTAATTTGGACTGTAAGGAAAGGTGTCTGCCCAAGTAAAGAAACTATTATTGAGATTTCGTTAGATAGAGAACCTTTTCAGCCAACAGGCTTTACTCCAAATGGTGATGGCGTTAATGACAAATTAATGTTCTATGGTATAGAAAGTTATATAAACAAGACTAAGACATTAATTATATATAATCGCTGGGGAACAGAAGTTTATAACGAAGATTATGATATCATTTCTGGATGGGATGGAACAAATGGTAGTGGAAATAATTTGCCAGATGATACATACTTTTATGTCTTGTTAATAACGGATTATCCTAGTGAAACTCTTAAAGGGTCTATTGTTATTAAAAGGTATTAATGAATAAATTTAGATACATATTACTTTTGTTTTTAAGTTTTAGTTCAATAACAGGACTGGCACAGGATTCTGATTTAAAAATCGGTCAACCATTTGAGCCTGCTTATAGTCAGTATTGGGTAAATGGTTTGGCAATAAATCCAGCTTATACGGGAAGCCGAGAATGTTTTAGTAATACTGTTTTATACAGAAACCAATGGATGGGTTTTGATGGTGCTCCTGTTTCACAAACTTTAAGCAGTCATGCTCCTTTTAAAGATCAAAAAAACGCCATGGGGATATTTCTTTTTCATGATGCAATTGGTGTGACAGACTATATTGATATTTATGCTAATTATGCTTTCCGCTTTCAGTTGGGTCAAGGGAAATTATCACTTGGTGTTAGAGCAGGAGCAACTATATTTCAAGGTAACTATGCTGATATAGTTTCTTCTCCAGAAGATATAAAAAATGATTTTGTTTTAGATAATGAATCTGCTACTTTTCCAAATGTTGGTGTAGGAGTATATTATTATAGCGATAAATACTTTGTTGGTTTATCTGTACCTAAATTATTATCGCACGAGGTGAAAAATTCCCAAAAGAAAATGTCATTTTCACCAAATAATTACGATTTTTTACTAACAGCTGGCTATTTGATTAAGTTAAGTGAGATTGTAAAGGTTAAACCATCATTTTTATTAAGATATAGGTTGGATATTGCTCTTCAGATTGATGGAAGTATTAATTTTATTCTGTATGATGCTTTGTGGGCAGGGTTTTCTTATAGAGCAGGGGTTTCTTCTGAATATAATGATGAGTATTCTGTTATGTTGGAATATCAAGTAACAAATCAAATTAGAGTTGGCACGGCATACGATTTTGCATCTGGTGATCTTGCAGGTCAGCACGCAGGATCTTTAGAAATAGTGTTACGTTACGAGTTTAAATATAAAATTAGAGCAGTTAGCCCAAGATATTTTTAAGATGAGTAAAATACAAAAAATATGGATGAGTTTTCTTATTGGAATTATTAGTATTCCTTTAAGTGCACAGGATTATACGATAAGTATTTTGCCATTTAGCTCAGATAAATATGATGAGTTTTCTCCAGTGTATTATAAAGGTGATATTGTATTTTGTACTAACCGAAAAAACTCCAGTTTGTTTGATTTTACAGATGAAAAGAAAAATTTGCCTTTGTTAGATATATATAGGGTTGAGGAAATAGGACGAAATGCTTGGGGAAAAGCAGAGCTGTTTTCAAAAAAGTTTAGATCTCATTTTAACGAAGGACCTGCAACATTTAACAACAGAGGTTCTGAAATATATTTTTCTAGAAATATTGATATAAAGAAGAAGATTGGGAAATTAATTGATCGTAATAATAAATTGGGAATTTATTACTCCAGATTTAATAGAAGAAAGGAAGAATGGAGTAATCCAACTCCTTTTAGATATAATAATGCTGAATATAATATTGCACACCCAAGTTTAAGCGAAGATGGAAATAGTCTATACTTTGTTTCTGACATGGATGGAGGCTACGGAGGTACAGATCTTTACGTTTGTGAATTAGAAAACGGAGTTTGGGGTGCTCCTCAAAATCTTGGATCTAATATTAATACTACAGGAAATGAATATTTTCCATTTGTTCATAGTTCTGGAAGATTGTATTTCTCTTCAGATGAGCATGAAAGTATTGGGCGATTAGATATATTTTATTCCGAACAAATAAATGGAGAATGGCATAAACCTATTCATATGGATGCTCCAATAAATTCAAAGTATAATGATTTTGGGTTTATAATTGATGCCTTTAAAAAGACAGGAATGTTTTGTTCCGACCGACAACGAACTTCTGACGACATTTATAGTTTTACTCCACTTTATCCAATGTTCGATAATTCGAAAAGACAAGAAGAAAATGATTATTGCTATGTACTATATGAAGAAGGAACTGAAAACCCTGACTCATCAATTTTGGAATATGAATGGTCGTTTGGTGATGGTAAAAAAGCACGTGGTTTAGAAGTTGAACATTGCTTTAATGGCCCTGGCGACTTTACCTTAGAATTAAACGTTATTGATAAATTAACGGGTGAGGTTTTTTATACTCAAGCTACTTATCCATTAAAAATCGAGGATCTTGAGCAGGTATATATTAATGCTCCAGACACTGTTGAGGTGGGACAAGAAATTTTCTTTGATGGCCATAAAACAAATATTAATAACTTTAAAATTTATAAATACTATTGGGATTTCGGTGATGGAAGAAAGACGCGTGGTATTGAAGCAAGACATATTTATACAACACGAGGGAATTATATAGTTCAGTTAGGGGTGGTTAGCAAACAAGATAAAGCTGGGGACTCAGAAAGAACAGGAGTATATAAAAACATAGTTGTAGTTGGAGCGTTAAAAGAGCGCAATAGAAGAGGTAACAATTAGAATAAAATTACAGATAGAAATATATTAAATAGTAGAAGCTATGAAGAAACTTGCTTTAATTTGTATTGTGATGTGGATGGGATTATCAGTATTTGCACAACCTGTTCCTGCTGAAGATGAAAATATTCCATCTTTAATGACATTTGGACATAAAGCAGATATTTCATGGGGAGATGATGATTTTTCACAAACTTTCTTTGTACTAATTCCTACTGAACATACCAGTCCTATTTTTATAAGAGTTTTTGATCCTGATTGCGGTGGAAAAATTGACGAGGTTAATGGAATTTGGGATACTCGAATGGAATATTCAATATATGGTGGAGTAGGAAGTTTCGAAAATGAGGATGCAAAAGGTATTGATCCCGTTGGGGATTATAAAAGTGGAAATCTGCTTGCAACAAAGGCCTTTAACGAGAATCCTCGATATGATAATAACTGGTATACCTTTGGACCATTTAACCCAACAGAAGGTGAGCTCGTTGAAAAGTACGGCGGATATGTTTTTAAAGTTATTTGTGAAGGTATTACAGGTGATGATGGTAATATGTATCAATATTTTGTGAGTACATCTCAAACTGAAAATATACGTATTGAGGGTGCAAATGCATTTGCTTATGAATACAGTTTCAGAATGCATAATGATCCTAATGAAGTATCTCATATTTACCCATATGTTGATGACAGAACAATAAAGGTTGTTCAAAAGAATTTTGACTGGGATAATGATGGTATTATTAGAGTTGTATCAGTGGGTAGAGCTGGACTCCCATGTAAAATATCCGGCGATGATGGTTGGACACAAAGTGAGTTTGTTATTCTTGACGAAGAAAAAAATACTTCTTTAGATTTTCAGTTTATAAAAAGAAAATCGCCACCTGTTAAGAATAATAATGTTGTTATTTCTGTAAAAAACCAGTATGGTGAACTACTTCCATTTTATACAATCCCTATTGGCGGTGTGCCAAAATATAAGTATTCTATTGGTGTTAAAAAGAAATCAAATTAGTTAAGCTATGAATGATTTAAAATATAAATATGCAATATTATTAATACTGACCTTTTGTGTTCAGACGGTGTTTGGACAAATGTATCAATTTAAAATTTATGGTCTTGAAGAGGGATTAAGTCATCCATTTGTTTATACCGTTAGTGAAGATGTTGATGGTTTTGTTTGGATTGGAACAGGCGAAGGTTTATGTAAATTCGATGGCTTTGAATTTAATAAAAGTGAAATAGACGATTCTTTAACTAATGGCTTTGTAACATCTAGTTTTTTAGATAATAATGGTATTTTATGGTTTGGTCATAATTCAGGTGAAATTACATATTATGATGGAATTAAATTTAAGCTCCTAAATATTGGTGATGATATTAATAGTGCAATTACAGATATTGCTCAGGACGATGTAGGCAATGTTTATATCTCCACTCAAAACAATGGCTTAATAAAAATTAATAAAAACTTAGAAGTAAGTTCTTTTGCAGATTCTTTTTCAGGAAAACTAATTTATTCGATAATGCCGGTTGGAGGTGAAACTTTTTTAATCGGAACAGCAAATGGATTGGTTATGTATTCTCTAAAAGAAGATGAGTTTATAGAGTCCTATTTAATTAAAGAATTAGATTATATAGCGGTTCAGTCAATTGATAAAAGTAAATCTGAAAATGCTTACTGGTTAGGTACTGAAGATTCTGGATTTTTTCTTTTAAAAACAAAAGGAGAGAATCATGAATCATATGAGATAACTAACATTGGAGAAAAATATGAAATTGGATATGAAAATGTACAATCAATTTTAGAAGATAATGAAAATATATTATGGGTAAGTTCTTTTGGAAAAGGTATTTATAAGCTTATTCCTGATAAAGATAAAGAATACGCCTATTCAAATATTGTACATTTTAGTACAGAGAATGGTCTTCCAAATAATTATATAAAAACAATTTATAAAGATTGGGAAGGTAATAATTGGATAGCTACTTATGGAAATGGATTAGCTTTTTCTGTTGATGAAGCATTTACTTTTCATTATAAGGATATTAAAGAATTAAATGGTAATATTTTATCTATAGCTGAATCAGAAACTAGTATTTGGCTCGGAGGAGAAAACCTTATTGCTAAGGTTGATAAATCCACCAATAATACTGTTATATTAAATAGTAAAAATGGAATGCCGAACGATAAAATCGTAGCCTTATATCTTGATCCTAACAAAAATCTTTGGATTGGAACAGAGAAAAGCGGTATTTATCTGTTAAATAAAAAGACAAACAGAACAAGTATATATTTCAAATCAAATAATTCACTTGGGAATAAAATAAACTCAATAACCGGAAAAGGAAATACGGTTTGGGTTGGCACTGAAAATGGAGTATTGGTTTTTGATCTCGCAACAGGGAAAAGTCAATTGTATAATACAGCTCAGGCATTGCCTCATAATAGCATTAAGTTTGTATATGTTGATTCAAAGAATAATCCTTGGGTAGCAACTAAAAGTCATGGCATTTTTGTTCTAAACAGTGATTTAAATTATACAATAGAAGGAAATGTAAATCTTCAATTTAGATCAATCACTGAAGATATTAATGGGAATATATGGGCAGTAACATATGGTGCAGGAGTGTTTAAATTTGAAGAGGACGGCATAAAGCATTATTCTACCAATAATGGATTAAAATCAGATTATTGTTATAGTATAATGGCAGATGATGCGGGAAAGGTTTGGGTAGGTCATAGGCCAGGAATGAGTAGCATCGACGTTAATAATGGTGATGTTAAGGTTTATGGAAGAGAAACAGGTATATCCGGCGACTGTAATTACAATGCTGTTTTAAAACAAAAAAATGGAGTTGTTCTAACAGGTACAACCGATGGTTTAATAGTATACGATAGTTCGAAAGAAAAGAAGAATGTAATTGCACCAAGACTAAGTATTTTGGAGGTCTTATTTACTAATGATCCAATTAACTTTAGGGAATCAATAATATTAAATTATAAAATATATAATTTGAATATTTCCTACGTTGGTACAAGCTATAGTGATCCAGAAGGAGTTATGTATCAATATAAATTGGATGGATACGATTTAGAGTGGTCAAAGCCTACAAAAGACAGATCTGTATATTATTCTAGAATTGAAGATGGTAAGTATACATTTATGTTAAAGGCTTGCAATGCTGATGGTTATTGCGTTGAGCCTCTCGAAATGGAAATAACTATTCGTCCTCCATTTTGGAAAGCTTGGTGGTTTATTAGTTTGGCAATTATTACAGTTCTATTATTAATCTTTTTTTATGTTAAAAATAGAGAACGAAAACAAAAAGCATTACAAGAGTATTTAGAAAATGAACTTAACATAAGAACAAAGGAAGTAGTTAAGCAAAAAGAAGAACTTGAAATTAAGAATAGAGATATCACTGATAGTATAAATTATGCTCAAAGAATACAGCAAAGTATATTGCCATCTGTGTCAACTATTAATGATAATTTTTCAGGAGCATTTGTTTGTTACCAACCGAGAGATATTGTAAGTGGTGATTTTTATTGGTATGAACGTATAAATGATGATAAGTTTTTAATTGTTTGTGCTGACTCTACAGGTCATGGTGTTCCCGGTGCTTTTATGTCGATGATTGGAACCACTTTAATTAAAGATATTTGTTGGAGAAAGGAAATTGATTCTCCATCCTTGGTATTGCAGCAATTGGATAAAGAATTGCAACGCACGTTAAATCAGAATATTGATGCCGAAAGAGCGCATGATGGTATGGATATAATTGTTTGTGAAATTGATGTAAATACGCATTATATGCGATTCTCATCAGCAATGCGTCCATTGATTCTTTATAAAGATAAGGAATTACAATATGTGAAAGGAACAAAAGCTTCAATTGGTGGTGACCCTAAAACAGATAAATGTTTTGAAAATGTTGGATTCCAGTTGCATCAAGGAGATATTATTTATATGTTTTCTGATGGTTATCCTGATCAATTTGGTGGTCCAAGAGGCAAAAAGTTTAAAATGGACAGAGTGAAAAATATGTTAGCTGAGGTGTGTGATAAACCTATGGAAGTGCAAAATGAACATGTAACTAAAACTTTTAATGAGTGGAGAGGTAAGTTGCAGCAGGTTGATGATGTATTATTTATGGGAGTTAAGATTTAATTTGCTCGGTATCGTCAATATTAATAATTTTATGTAAAATAGCATATATTGTTAAACCCGGAACTGTTTTAATACCAAGTTTCCGGGTTATATTTTTTCTATGGGTAACAACTGTATGCGCACTGATAAATAATTTATCCGCAATTTCCCTATTTGAAAGACCTAAAGCTATATTTTTAAGAATGTCAATTTCTCGTTTACTAATTTCATCTGGAGCTTCTGATTTCGGATTATCTGTTTTGCGATTCCCAATAAGTGTTTTGAGTTTAGTTAAAATAATATTCTGACTATCATCAATATTAATATACTCTACCCAATTAATTTCTTTAAATTCTGATTTTTGCGAGAGTGAAATTATTTGCGTAAATCCCATCCCCCCTGCAGATGTGTTTGAAATTTTTTGAAGGATCTTTTGAGTTTTTGTATTAAGTAAATTAGTATTTATAATTATAAAGTCAGATTCAAAATTGCCAAGATTTTTAATTTCATCTTCACTATCGAATTGCTGAACAATTCGTGTGTCAGGAATCTTTTCAATAATTGAAATCAAACCTTTTCTAATTAAATAAGATTTCTCGCATATTATGAAAGTTGATTTAGACATTTATTACTTTTTTTCTCCGAATCTTTTTGTAATCACTTTTTCCATTTCTCTTATTTTTGGAACAAGAACTTTATCCTCAATTCTGGAATGATCAATTATATCTTGTTCAAGACTAAATAAAGCGTAAAGAAGTTTGTGACAATTTTCTGAGTTTTTTGGCTGAGGTAAATATTTTATTATAATATTCTTAAGATCAAATAGTTTTTCTTCAATATTTTCATGTTCATTTTGGAAAATAGCAATTGAATATGTTTCCATTAAATCAAATACCGAATTGTCAAGAGTTTTTGAGTTGAAAGCATCTTCTATAGCAATAGTATAAGGAAATACAACTGTTTCTTCTCGATTAGTGTGATTGAGTAATTCTTGTTTATAATCATTAAAAAATTTCTTTAATAACACTAAATTCTCTTTCTCAGAGTAACAAGCTTTTACCATTTCTTCTATTAAACTCTCAATTTCGGGAACTTTTATTTGATGATAATCATAGTGTGTTTTACGTAAATAATCTGTTATAAGTTTAACCGAAAATGTTTGTAATTGCTTTTTTGGAAAGTAATCTTTATCAACAAATGCATTTACTATTTCTAAAAAGAAATCAACATCAACATTCTCTATTTTACATACTTCTGCAACTGTTTTGTCACCAAATCCAAGCTCTATACCAAAACGATTCAGAACCGATAATGTAAAGTAATTCATATGAATTACATCGGCCATTTTTATGTTTTTTGTGATTAACATCGTTGATCCAATAATTTTAGTTTTACGTAAAACAAGTTAAACTGTATATTGTTAATTCCAATTAGGAACAATAAGTTCTGGAGTCGATTGTAAATTGCTTCTATTGTAGCTTCTGTCCATTATTTCAAAATCAAATTTTATTGTATCGTTTACTTGATCCATAAAATAAATTTGCACTTTCATTTCACCCTTTAGATATTTTCTGTAAACACCTTCTTCAAAATAAGGCATTATTAGTTTTATAGTGTCCGCAATTGAGTAATTTCCATTTTTTTTAGTGTATTTATAAATGAAAATATCGTTAATTTCAATTTCAATAGAAGTATCAGAGTTTTCATAAAAACCAATATCGCCGTTCCCATCAATAAAATCAAAACTCAAAAAACCTACTTGATTTATAAATCCATCAATACTTTCAATCTCAAAATTAAAATCTTTATATTTTACTACAGGTATTTCAGAATATTCCTCTTCCGGCTCACAAGCAAAGGAAAATAAATAAATTATTAATATAATGAAACTAAGCTTCTTCACTTAATTATTTTTTTCTCATATAAATCATAATTGGAGAACCTCTGAAATTAAATTTTTCACGCAATTTATTTTCTAGAAATCTTTTATAAGGCTCTTTAACATATTGTGGTAAGTTACAAAAGAATGCAAATGATGGATAATAAGTATTTAACTGAGTAATGTATTTTATTTTTATCAATTTTCCTTTTAATGATGGAGGGCCGTTTGCCTCTATAACTTCTTGCATAACTTCATTTAGTTTTGAAGTTGTAATTTTTCTTCTTCTATTTTCATAAACCTCATTTGCTTCTTCAAGTACTTTATGAATTCGTTGTTTGTTTATTACAGAAGTGAAAATTATTGGCACATCTTTAAATGGAGCAATTTTTTGAAGGATTTTCTCAGTAAATTCTTTTGATGTATTGGTCTCTTTTTCAATTAAGTCCCATTTATTAACCAGGATAACCAAGCCTTTATTATTTTTCTGAATAAGACCAATGATGCTTAAGTCTTGAGATTCAACACCCTGTGTCGCATCAATTAATAGCAGACAAACGTCCGCTTGCTCTATTGAGCGAATAGAACGAAGAACAGAATAGAATTCAAGATTCTCTGTAACCTTACCTTTTTTTCTTATTCCTGCCGTATCTACCAAATAAAAGTCCTGATCAAATTTATTATACCGTGTATGAACTGAATCGCGCGTAGTTCCGGAAATAGGAGTTACTATATTTCTTTCCTCACCAATTAAAGCATTAATTAAGGATGATTTACCAACATTAGGTCGACCAACTACAGTGTATTTTGGAATATCAAGTTCATTACCGGGATTTTCATCTTCAATAAAGCTTGCGATTTGATCAAGCATCTCGCCTGTTCCACTTCCATTTATTGATGAAATACAAATAGGATCTCCTAAGCCAAATTTATAAAATTCATGAGAATCAAGAATTCGTGCATTATTATCAACTTTATTTACAATAAGCAATATGTTTTTCTTTGATTTTCGAAGAATCCCCGCAACTGTATCATCCATATCTGTAATTCCGCTGGAAACATCTACAACAAATAAAATCAGATTTGCTTCTTCGATAGCAATATCAACTTGTTTTCTTATTTCGCCTTCAAATACATCATCAGAATTATAGATATAACCTCCGGTATCAATCACTGAAAATTCTTTACCTGTCCACTCAGCTTTACCGTATAACCTATCTCGTGTCACTCCGCTCACTTCATCAACTATTGCTTGTTTTGTTTCTGTTAGTCTGTTAAACAACGTTGATTTCCCTACATTCGGCCTTCCTACTATCGCTACAATCATGATTTATATTTTAAAAAATTAGCTTGCTAATTACTGTATCAAGTTTTTCGATAATTACTTTTGATTCATTAATTAATACCTCTTTTTGCTTATTAAAAGTATCATTTTTAATTTCATCCATTTTACTTAAAATTTCAGATGATTTTAGTGCATTTGAATGGCAATCTCTTATATTTTGAGCAAAATCTTCATTTTTTTCAGCATTAAGGGCATCTATGTACTTTATTGATACAGCACCCATGCTTTGTCTTAAATCGTTACTTGCCAATTCAGGAAAATCTTTTTCTAAACTCTTTACAAGTCCAATTCCTTGAATAGCAAAGTTATAAGTTTTTACTTCTAGTTCTTTCATTAGATTTAAAATTATTTTCGATTTTGATATTGTTACACAGAAATACAATAATTAATTATAACCAAAGCCTTTTAAAGATCGATCTTTATCGCGCCAGTCTTTACTAACTTTAACAAATATTTCAATGAAAACTTTCTTGCCAAAGAATTCTTCAATATCCAGTCGTGCCTCTGTTCCAACTCTTTTTAAGGATTCACCTTTATGGCCAATTAATATTCCTTTTTGTGATTGCCGTACAACATGTATAATAGCTCTTATTCGTAAGATTTTTTCTTCATCTTTAAATTCTTCTATTTCTATTTCAACTGAATATGGAATTTCGTTTCTATAGTATAGTAAAATTTTCTCGCGAATAATTTCTGAGACAAAGAATCTTTCAGTTTTATCTGTAAGAGCATCTTTTGGAAAAAATGGTTCTCCTTCTGGTAATAAATCTACTATACGATTAAATACATGGTCTAAATTAAATTTCTTAATTGCACATATAGGAATTATTTCTACATCAGGAAGTCTTTGTTTCCAAGTATCTACAAGCTTTTCAAGTTTCTCTTGATCACTTAAATCAATTTTATTAACCAAAAGAAGAATAGGAACATTAACTTTTGATAAGCGTTCAATGAATTGTTCGTTTTTGTCAAAAGTTTCAACAACATCCGTAATATATAATATAATATCAGCGTCTTCAAAAGCAGTTCCCACAAATCGCATCATTTTTTCTTGCAATTTATAGCTAGGTTTCAATATTCCTGGTGTATCAGAGTATACAATCTGATAATCATCAGTATTCACAATTCCCATTATCCTATGACGCGTAGTTTGCGACTTTGAGGTAATGATAGAAAGCTTTTCTCCTACCATTTCATTCATTATTGTTGATTTTCCAACGTTTGGATTTCCAATAATATTTACAAAACCTGATTTATGTGGCATTGAGTTATTTTTTATCTTTTAAATTTTTTGCAAAGATAAGAGAATTTTTGGCTAAATCGCTTCAATATTATAATGTTGTGTGACAAAGCATACATTTTATAGATAACTATAATTGGTAATTATAAACTATAATCATAGTAGATATTAAATTTTTGTAGTACATTTACATAAAATTTGTATTATGAAAGAAATAACAAAAGCTCAAGAAGATATTTTGAAAGCTTTGTGGAAAATAAAAGAAGGAGCCGTGAGTGATGTGTTAGATTCCTTGCCAGAGCCAAAACCTGCATACAATACAGTAGCGACTGTAATAAAAGTTTTAGAGAAAAAATCCTATGTTTCTCATAAAACTTATGGTAAAACAAATGTTTATTTTCCACAAATTTCTAAAAAAGATTATGCAAACTATGTTTTGAAGGAGACACTTAAGGGCTTGTGCAATGGATCAGTAAATCAAGTCGTTTCTTTTTTTGTAAAAGATAAAAAGGTTAGCTTGAATGAGTTGGAGGAATTAAGAAAAATGGTGGATGAAGAAATAAAAAACTACAAACAATAATTTTAATACTATGAAATACTTACTGATTTCAACCATATGTTTAAGTGCATTTTACATTACTTATCGTCTTGTTTTTAGAAAGGAAACAAATTTTCGACAACTAAGAGTGTATCTGCTATTGTCAATTTTGATTTCGGGTTTAATACCCTTTAGCAAATTCAGCATAAACATTGATCTTAATCCTAATGAAAGTCAAGAAATAAATTCCTCAACAATTGCTCCGGAAAACAATGAGATAATATTACAAGATTTTGTAAATGGCGAGTTTGCTATTGTTGAAGATCAAAAGTCAAATTTTCAAAATATAAATTGGTTAGCCTTACTAATGAAAGTATATCATATAGTTTCTTCAGCCATGATTCTACGAATTCTTATTCAAATTCTATTTTTATTTTATAAATATTTTAAATCGGATAAAATAATAAATGGCAAGCATATTTTAATTTATAATCACGGATTTAAAAATTCTTTTTCATTCTTCAATTGGATTTTTATTAATAAGGATAAGTCTTCCGACGAGGATCTGCAAAAAATAATTGAACACGAAAATATTCATGTAACTCAATATCATTCAATCGATTTACTTTTAGTTGAACTACTAACGGCCGTAATGTGGTTTAATCCATTTGTTTGGATGATGAAAAATTCTGTTCAGTTGGTTCATGAATATTTAGCAGATGAAGGAGTGTTAAAAAATGGAGTTGACAAGGTCAATTACCAAGCACTTCTTATAAATCTGGTTACTGAAGAAAAGCTAATTAGTATTTCTTCAAGTTTTAACCAATCACTAATAAAAAAACGAATGATTATGATGAATAAAAATAAAATTAAAAAAGGCTTTAGATTGAAATTATTGGCATTATTGCCAGTTGCGGCATTCCTCTTTTTTGGTGTAGCTTGTGTAAAAGGTCAGGAAACAGAAAAAAAAGATAGTGAAAAAGAAGTTCCAAAATACCATGATGGAGTTACCGCAATTGCTTTAACTAAAATGAATGTACTTTATGTCGGAGCTGATAATCCGGTAAAGATTGCTGTTTCGGGTTTCGAATGCTCCGAGATTAGTTCATCTATTACTAATGGTAGTATTAGAAAAGTTGGAGTAAACGGAGATTATATTATTAATCCAAAAAGGGTAGGAACTTCTTTAGTTTCAGTTAAAGCTAATGGTATTGTTGTACAAAAAACTGAATTTAGAGTAAAAGGGATTCCAGATCCAGTTGCAATGGTGGCAGGAAAGAAAGGTGGTGAAATAAAAAAAAATGTAATGCTAGAGCAAAAAGAAGTGATAGCCTATATGCAAAATTTTGACTTTGATTTGAATTTTGAGGTTGTAGGATTTAATTTATCCACAACCGATGATAAAGGTTATACAATTGAATCTAAGTCAAATTCAAATAAAATTACAGAAAAACAAATAGAGATTCTTAAAAATGCACCTATAGGTAATAGAATAAACTTTGAAGATATTAAAGCAATTGGGCCTGATGGAAGTATTAGAAAAATTCCATCTATCGTTTTTAAGCTGATATAAAATTAAACTTCATAAACATTTTGCTAAACTCAGCGTGACATGCTTTAATATTGTATTTGTTATGCTGAGTTTATCGAAGCATCTGCCGATTACTGACACTTTTAAATAGATTGTATTACTTAAGTGTAATCTACAATCCAATTGTCAAAGTCAGTTTATAAGAAAAATTATCGGCTGTATTTGTAAATGAATATGATCCATATCTGTAGAATAATCCAAATCCAATTCCTGAAAAAGAACTATTTAAAATATTATTGATTAATAAACCACTTTCATAATATCCTTTTTCGATAGATTGAATTGGTGCTGTAGTTTGGTGATTTGTATTTTGAGATAATTCGCCAATTCCAAAATTATTTACAACAATAAATTCTGGATTAAATATTTCAGAATTGAATATTAAACTCCCGAAATCATGCTTTAAAAATACGTAAAAGAACCTGTCTGAGTAGAATTCTCCCATTCGCATGGTGCCAAAAGAATTTTCAGCTTCAAAACTAAATGACCCATGACTTCCATGTCCATTGTATAATTTTGAAATTGGGACATTGCCTTTAGTTAAGCCACCAACTAAAGCTAGTTTTGTTTTTCCAAATGTTTTTGTTTTAAACGTCTTAGTAATTTTAGCCTCAATTTTTGTATATTCATATTCGCCATCAATCCAATTTGTTCCTTTACTTAAATTTCCAAAAAGAATAGGATAGTTCGTACCAAGTGAATATTTTGTTTTTGTAGTTTGCTTGAATTTTTCCTTATAAGCGTAACGAAATTGAATCCCTATTTCGTTAAAACTAAAATTATTTGTTGAGCTTGCTATGGTTGAGCCAAAGCTGTAGTCGTCTGTAGCCTTGACATACGATTGATTTAAATATACATTGAATCTGAAATATTCAAATATAAGTGCATTATACTCAACTTGATATTTCTTAATGAGATCCATGTCTTTTATCATTAAGCTACGATAAATTTCAGATGTGGAAAAATCCAATATCTCTAAAAAGCTATAAGCAGACTTTTCGATAACATCATTCATATATGAAAAATGTAATTTGCTTTCCGATTCTTTATGAAGAATTAGAATGAGATCGCCGCCATATTTCCAATCTTTATCTTTAAACCCATATCCAAAATATCCGCCAACAGAGAAATAATTCGAAAATCTTTCATTAGTCATTATTCCCAATCCTAATCTAAAACCTTCGTAATTATTATAATCTATTAATTTATTTAAAGGTAAATTAAACCATTCAACAGGGATGTTACCCTTTGTAAGTACTTCAAATCGTTCTAATTTCTCAGCTTTACTAATGCTATCAATAATTCGAACTGTTTCTTTTTCAATTACAGATAATTCTTGAGTTTTCTTTTCTTGCGATAATTGTTCAGCTGTCTTTTTCCTTTCCGTATTGTTTTGGGATAGTAAGGCATTGCTGCTTAGTAGTACGCAGATAAAAAGTAAAAACAATTTTGTGCTCATAATAATCTTACACTTCTCAATAAGTAGATAAAGATTAAGAAATCTAGCTAATAATAAAAGTATTAATCTTTATTTAAATGAATTGCGCTTTAAAATTGATATTTCCTGAAGAGTAAGAAATCTCCATTTACCACGAGGCAAGTTCTTTTTCGTTAATCCTGCGAAATAAACCCTGTCTAGTTTTTTTACTTTATAATCAAGTGATTCAAAAATTCTTCGCACAATTCTATTTTGTCCCGAATGGATTTCAATTCCAATTTGAGCTCGATCTTTTTCTTCAACATAACTTATTGCATCAACTTGAATTGATTCATCTTCTAATTTTATACCATCAACAATTTTCATCATATCGGCCTTAGTAAGATCTTTATCTAACTGCACATGATAAATCTTCTTTTTTTTATGGCTTGGATGGGTAAGTTGTTTTGTAAGATCACCATCATTAGTTAGTAATAATACTCCAGTTGTATTTTTGTCTAGGCGTCCAACTGGGTATACTCTTTCCGGACAAGCATTTTCAACAAGGTCGATAACTGTTCTTTCAGCATGTTTATCCCTAACTGTTGTAACAACATCCTTGGGTTTATTCATAAGAATATAAACTTTTTGTTCCTTGCTTATTTTTTTACCCTTGTATGTAATTTCGTCATTAGGAGAAACTTTAGTTCCTAATTCCTGAACAATTTTTCCATTTACTGAAACTTCGCAAGATTTTATTAATTCATCAGCATCTCTTCGAGAACAAATACCAGCATTAGCTAAAAACTTATTTAATCTAATTGGCTCATCCCAATTGGGATTTTTTTGTTTTGAATCTTCTTTATCTGGTCTTTCCTTTTTAAAAGAAGGTTTGCTTTTTGAAAAGCTTTGTTTTTTACCTTTGTACTTCTCTCTCTCCATTATCGATTGCTGATTAATTCTTAAATAAGCTATATTAATGTGTGCAAAGTTAATACATTATATTAAGGTGTATTGCTAAATCAATTTTAAAATTTGAAAATGAAACTGTTAAAAAGGTTTAATTAATGTTACAAAAAGAGTGGTTTAACTATCTTTACTTGATTTTTAAACTAAAATATTAATAAACAGTCTTAGGGGTATGACACTAATAAAATCAATTTCTGGAATTAGAGGAACAATTGGAGGTAAAGCAGGAGAAGGCTTAAGTCCTTTAGATACTGTGAAATTTGTTTCGGCGTATGGGCAATGGATTTTAAATCGCTCAGAAGTAGAAAAAGTTAAAGTTGTAGTAGGTCGTGATGCCAGAATCTCAGGCGAAATGGTAAGCCAAATAGTTATAGGAACATTAATGGGAATGGGTATTGATGTTGTTAATATAGGTTTAGCAACTACCCCAACTACAGAAATAGCAGTCACGCATGAAGGAGCACAAGGAGGAATTATTTTAACAGCAAGTCATAATCCAAAACAGTGGAATGCACTTAAGTTATTAAATGAAAAAGGAGAGTTTTTATCTGCTGCCGATGGTTCAAAAATATTGGATGCTGCAGAAAAAGAGGACTTTAATTATGCCGATGTCGATGACTTAGGAGCAGTAACTGAAAGAAATGATTATTTAGATATACACATAAAACAAATCATTGACCTTCCCTTGGTTAATGTTGAAGCCATAAAAGCAGCGAATTTTAAAATCGCAATTGATGCAGTAAACTCTGTTGGAGGTATAGCCATTCCAGCAATGTTAAAAGCATTGGGAGTTAACGATATAATTGAATTATATTGCGAGCCTAACGGGATTTTTCCACATAACCCGGAACCTTTGCCCGAACATTTAACAGAGATTTCAAAAGTAGTAAAAGAAAAAGGGGCTCATCTTGGATTTGTTGTTGATCCTGATGTTGATCGATTGGCTATTGTAAACGAAGATGGTTCCATGTTCGGAGAAGAATATACTTTAGTTGCCGTTTCCGATTATATTTTGCAAAATAAAAAGGGCAATACAGTTTCTAATTTGTCATCATCAAGAGCATTAAAAGATGTTACTTTAGGTTATGGAAGCGAATATTTTGCTTCAGCAGTAGGAGAGGTGAATGTTGTAGAAAGTATGAAAAAGAATAATGCTGTAATTGGAGGAGAAGGAAATGGAGGAGTAATTTATCCTGAATTGCATTATGGTCGTGATTCTTTGGTGGGTATAGCTTTATTCTTAACCCATTTAGCAAACACAAAAGGAACATGTTCCGATTTGCGATCTCGATATCCTGAATATGTTATTGCAAAAAAGAAAATGCAACTAACACCCGAAATAAACGTTGACAAAATATTAGTTTCGATTAAAGATAAATTTAAAGATCATAATATAATTGACATTGATGGAGTGAAAATTGAATTTGAACATGGTTGGGTTCATCTTCGAAAATCAAATACTGAGCCAATTATTCGAATTTATGCCGAAAGTAGAGATGTTGATAGTGCAAATCAGTTAGCAGATGACATCATTAATAAAATTGAAACTTTGATATAAATCATTAATAATGAGAAAAAAGTATTATGTTGGAATAGCAGTTGTTTTTGTAATAATAATTGCAATTCTGATATTCAAACCAGGAAAAATTGATGCTTTAAAACAATTAACTGTAAAGGTTGAAAAAGGTCAATTCGAAATTTTGGTAACAATAACAGGCGAGCTTCAGGCAAAAAGTTCAGTTGATATTAAGGGACCCTCGGAATTAAGAAATAGTAGATCTTTGCGAATCAGAGAAATTAAAATTCAGGACTTAGTTGCAGAAGGAACAGTTGTTGATTCTGGTGATTATGTGGGCGAGTTGGATCAATCCGAATTAGCAACTAACTTAAAAGACTTAGATGATGAGGTTGAAACTTATGAATCCAGATTTCTGAAAACACAGTTAGACACAGCAATGCAGTTAAGAGATTTGAGAAATCAATTGGTGAATTTGGAGTTTGTTATGGAAGAAAAACAAATTGTACTTGACCAAAGCAAATATGAGCCTCCTGCGACAATAAGACAGGCAACTATTGATATGGACAAATCTAAACGAGCCTATAATCAAGCAAGGGATAATTATTCTTTAAAAGTTCAGCAAGCTAAAGCTAGTATGCGTGAAGCAGCAATTGAATTGGATCAGGCAAAAAGGAAAGTTGACCAAATCAATAATGTGATTAAAAAGTTCACTATTTATGCACCTCAGTCTGGGATGGTAATATATAAAAAGGAGTGGAGCGGCCAAAAACGAAAAGTTGGTTCAACGATTAGTCCTTGGGATCTGACTGTTGCTACTTTACCTGATTTGTCTGTTATGCATTCAAAAACCTATGTTAACGAGATCGATATTAGTAAAGTTAAAGCAGGTCAGGAGGTTCGAATTGGGATAGATGCATTTCCTGACAAAAAATATACCGGACAAATTATAGAAGTTGCTAATATTGGTGAACAGCTTCAAAATACCGATGCAAAAGTATTTGAAGTTGTAATTTATGTAGATCAGTCCGATAGTATTATGCGCCCTGCAATGACAACAAGTAATCAAATCATTACTAATGTTTTTGACGAGGTGTTGTTTCTTCCCTTGGAGGCAATTCATAACGAAGACAGTTTAAGCTTCGTTTATACAAAATCAAATAAAAAACAAGTTATTGTGCCGGGAGAATCGAACGAGAATTATATAATTATACAGCAAGGCGTAGAAGAAGGTGATGAAGTATGTCTTTCGGTTCCTGAAAATTTAGACAAATTTAAATTAGCTGGAGAAGATTTGATTTCTGTAATTAAAGAACGTGAAAGATTGAAAAAAGAAGAGGAGAAAAAGAATCAGAAGGAAGTTAAAAGACCTGAAAGGAATTTTGGAAAGCAAGGTGGACAAAAACGACGTCCAGCAAAAGGAACAAAATAAAAATAAATATGTTTAGTAGATATTTTCATGATATTGAAATTGCGATTGAATCCTTGCTTGGTAATAAGTTAAAATCAATATTAACGGCTTTAGGGATAATATTTGGAACTGCTGCAGTTATAAGCATGCTTGCAATTGGCAATGGTGCCCAACAAGAAATCCTGGAGCAAATAAAAATGGTAGGGGTAAATAACATTGTTATTACACCAACAATTGATTTATCAGAAGGAGAGAATAGCGAATCGTCTGAAAGTGGAGAGTCTGGGAATGGAGAATCTAAAAAAGAGAAATTTTCTCCTGGTCTTACCATGAAAGATTTAGAAACTATAAAGAAAATAGTGCCCTCGGTTAAAAAAATAACACCAGAGATTATTGCTAATTCTTTTGTAGTACAAAATGGGAGAAGAGTTGCTGCCAAAGTAATAGGAATAAATAATGACTATTTCGATATATATAATATTAACTTTGAAAAAGGAAGATATTATAGTGAATATCAAGTTGAAAATGGAATACCTGTTTGTGTAATAGGAGCAAATATTAGTGCGAAGGTTTTTAGTAATGTCGATCCAATAAATAAATACTTAAAGTTTGGGCATGTTTGGCTTAAAGTTATAGGTGTTTTGGAAAAATCGAATATTAATCTTTCCGCTGCTGATAATGCCGGAGTTAATTTGGTAAATGATAATGTGTATATTCCTGTGCAAACTATGTTGTTGCGTTATAAAAATAGAGCTTTGATAAATTCAAAAAGTCTAAGTAGTGGAAATAGTTATATGGGAGGAAGGTTTTTTTCATTCTCAGGAGGACAAGAAACGACCGGCTCTAATGGCAATCAATTAGATAAAATAATTGTACAAGTTAAAGAAACAGAACAATTAACTATTACTACAGAAGTATTAAGTAGAATGTTGTTGCGCCGACATATGAATGTTAAAGATTATGAGATAACTGTACCTGAGTTACTTTTAAAACAGCAGCAACGAACAAAAGATATTTTTAATATTGTACTTGGAGCAATAGCCAGTATATCCTTAATTGTTGGAGGTATTGGTATAATGAATATTATGTTCGCAACCGTTATGGAACGAATAAAGGAAATCGGCATCAGGCTTGCTCTTGGTGCTAAAAAGGCAGACATTATAGCACAGTTTCTTTCCGAAGCAATTTTAATATCAGTATCGGGAGGTATAATAGGAGTTTTTCTTGGAGTTATATTCTCGAAATTAATAATGAAATTTGCAGGAATACTTACAATAATTTCCCCGGGATCAATAATTGTTGCATTTGGTGTAAGTGCTATAATAGGTGTGATATTTGGTATTTCACCGGCAAAAAGAGCAGCCGAAAGAGATCCAATTGAATCCTTGAGGTACGAATAAATAAAAAATTTGATATTAATGAAACAAGCTAAATTATATATATTAATTTTCTTAAGTGTAATAGTAATTCCATTAGCAGCACAAGAAACTATTGAGAAATTAACATTTAATGAAGTAATGCTTTTAGCTAAAGAGCAATCACCTGATGCTATAATGGCTAAACACAGATTTCGTGCAAAATATTGGGAATTCAGAACATTTAAAGCGGAATTTAGGCCTAGTGTGAGAATTAATACAGAATTTCCTGATTTAAATAGATCGATTAATCCATATGATGATTCAACGGGAACACATTATAATAGAATAAATAACAATACAACTTCGATTAATGTTGACATCGTACAAAATGTTCCTTTCACAGGAGGACAGATTTCGTTTAAATCAGATTTATTAAGATTGGATAATTTTGAAGATAATTCATATTCTTATAAATCTACTCCATTTTCGATAAGCTATTCTCAACCTGTTTTGTTTTATAATGAATACAAATGGCAGAAAAAAATTGAACCCTTAAAATATGAAGAGGCTAAGAAAAAATATATTTCTTCATTGGAAGATGTTTCAATAAAAGCAGTTGGATATTTCTTTGATTTGGCTTTGGCGCAGCAAAACTTGCAAGTAGCAAGAATAAATTTCTCAAATGCCGACACCCTGTATCAAATTGCTACCGGTAGATATAATATTGGAACTATAGCAGAAAATGAGCTTATGCAGATGGAACTTAGTGTTTTAAATGCGGGTTCTTCGTTGAATTCGTCATTAGTAGATTTAGAAATTCGAAAATTTCGATTAAGATCATTTTTAGGTTTTAACGAGTTGGTGGATTTGCAATTGGTTATACCGAGTGAAATTCCAGAATTGACAGTTGATGTTAATCAAGCATTGGAAATCTCAAGGCAAAATAATCCTGATATAATTGGTTTTGAGCGTCAGTTAATTGAAGCTGAGCGAGATGTCGCAAAAGCAAAATCAAACAAAGGCCTACAAGCTGATTTATATGCAAATATCGGTTATGGTAAGGAAGCAGGTAAGATAAATGATGTATATGTAAATCCTGATGAACAACAGTTAGTTAGACTTGGGTTAAATATTCCAATTATGGATTGGGGATTAGGAAAAGGTAGATATAAAATGGCTCAGTCAAGTCAAGAAGTCGTTCGTACAACAGTTGAGCAATCAAGAACTGATTTTGTGCAAAATGTTTATTTAAATGTAATGCAATTTAATTTACAAGACGACCAATTTGTTATTGCTGCAAAATCTGATACGATTGCGCAAAAACGTTATGATATGACTAAACAACGGTTTTTAATAGGAAAAGTTGATGTTTTAGATTTAAATGTTGCATTGTCAGAAAAAGATGTGGCTAAAACAAATTATATTTCAGCCTTAAGAAAATATTGGTCAAATTATTATAATCTCCGAAAAATTACCCTCTACGATTTCATTCAGGATAAAGCATTAGATACGGATTTTGATCAACTAATAGAATAGTAATTATAAACAGCTATAATCTTACATTAAACCCCAAATTTCGAATTCGAAGCCTGGGGTTTGGTGTTTAAATTATGAAAATTGAGTTCAATGTTTATCTTTAATTCATTGAAAAAGTGTGATTCTGAAAAATAATTTTATCTTTGCACGACAATTTGATTAATAGGAAAATAAATTAATAATTTCAATAAAATAGTTGACAATGCAGATTAAAGGAGCTATTAGATTTTTGGCCATAACCTTGGCCGTAATATGTATTTATTACTTATCGTTTACATGGGTTACACAAGGGGTTGAAGGGGATGCAGAGCTATTCGCTCAAGGTAATCCTGATAAAGAATTAGAGTATCTTGATTCCATATCAAGTGAAGTAGTTTATAACCTAGGGATAAGAAAATATACATATAGAGAATGTCAGGAAAGAGAAATTAATCTTGGTCTTGACCTTAAAGGTGGTATGAACGTTATTCTTGAAATATCTGTTGAAGATATTATCAAGGCTATGGCAAATAATAGCAAGGATACTACTTTTCGGAGAGCAATAAGTTTAGCAAAAGAATATAGTAAGGAAAGTAGAGAAGACTTTGTTACATTGTTTGGAAGAGCATTTAACGAAGTTGATCCAAATGCTAAATTAGCAGCAATATTCAATACCATTGAGTTAAAAGATAAAATTGACTTTAATTCATCAAACGATGATGTATTAAAGGTTATTCGCGAAGAATCAAAAGATGCAATTGATAATTCATTTAATATTCTGCGAAGCAGGATTGACCGATTTGGTGTTGTTCAGCCAAATATTCAAAGATTAGAAGGAAGTACAGGAAGAATAATGGTTGAATTACCTGGTGTTAAAGACCAGGAACGTGTGCGTGATTTATTACAAGGAACTGCTAATCTTGAATTT
>WTBR01000186.1 GCA_013138975.1 Bacteroidales bacterium | reverse complement strand
AATAGCCTAATAATTTATATGATCCTTGATTATCTGCTTCAATTATTTTATCGGTATAAAATTTTACAAGATCTTCAGTATTTATATAATTAAAAGAATAAAAGCATAATTCCGGAATTAATCTTGCAACTTCAGCAAAGCAGAATCCATAGCCAACCATTGGAGGAAAGCAGAATATTTTATTATTATTTTCATTATTATACACTTCAAAATCATTCGACGTAAACTCCTTTGACAAAATATCTATTGCTAATGTCTTAATATTAGTGGCTCTGTAGATATGCATTAAAGGTAAATTAATTCCAAATTTTTCTTTAATCGCAGAAACAACATTTAAAACTTTTAAAGAGTGGCCTCCTATACTGAAAAAGTTGGCTGTTGTACTTATCTCTTCTTTTTCTATATTTAATACTTCTGACCAAATTTCTGCCAGTTTTTCTTCCGTTTCATTTGATGGTGCTACATAATCGTCGCCTGCTTTTATTTCGGGTAACGGCAGAGCTTTGCGGTTTACTTTTCCATTTGCAGTTAACGGTAAACTCTCCATCTCAACAAAATAAGAAGGAATCATATAATCGGGGAGTTGTACTGACAAATAAGCTCTTAGCTCTTCATAGTTGAATTCTTCTTTATTAATCACATATGCACATAGGTAGTTATTTCCATTTTCTTCTCTGACAATTACTACACTCTCTTTTATGTTTTCATGTTTTAATAAAACACTTTCTATCTCGCCCAATTCTATTCTAAATCCCCTTATTTTTACCTGATGATCAATTCTTCCTAAAAATTCTATACTCCCATCGGGTAACCATTTTGCCAAATCGCCTGTACGATATAGTTTTTCTCCTTCTTTGAATGGATGTGAAATGAACTTCTCTTTGGTTAAGACTTCATTATTTAAATATCCCAATGATATTCCTTCTCCTGAGATACAAAGTTCACCTTTTACTCCAATAGGCTGTAATTGATCATATGATCCCGATAAAATATAAGATTGTGTATTTTGTTTGGGCTTTCCTAAGCTTACATCCTTTTCTGAACACTCCTCGGCTAATACAACGATAGTACCTTCTGTTGGGCCATAATGATTATGCAATTCATATCCCTGGTTTATTATTTTGTCTTTTAAATGATTACTTAGTTTTTCGCCTCCTGATATAATTCGTTGTAAGGCCGGTAATCTTTTTCTATTGGAAATTAATTTTTCTAAAATTGCTGGTACTGAATTTATTACTGTTATATTATGTGTTCCAAGATATAAATACAATGAATTTAAATCCAACAGAACACTATCTTCAATCATATAAAGTGAAGCACCTCCTGTTAAGGTTCCAAAAATCTGGTTTACACTTGCATCAAAAGAGTAATTACTTAATTGTAATAATCTTACTTCAGGGCTAAGTCTATACCTTTGTGCATACCAACAAATAGTATTTACTACGCCATCTTGTCGGATCATCACTCCTTTGGGTTTTCCTGTTGTTCCTGAGGTATAAATTACATATGCTAAATCTTTTGGTGTAATTATTACTCTTGAATTATTATTACTGTTAGGTAATATGGTAAAATCATCAGCATAAACTTTTTCTCCTTCATATTCCAAATCTCCTAATAACCTGTTCTTTGTTAATAATAACCCGGATTCGCTATCTTCTAATATAAATATTTTACGTTCAACAGGATTATTGATATCAATAGGACAATAGGCCCCTCCTGCTTTTAGTACTGATAAGATTCCTACAATCATTTCTATTGAGCGATCCAGCATTATACTCACTATATTGCCCGGCTTTAATCCTTTAGATATTAAGTAGTGACTTAATTGATTGGATCTTTGATTTAACTCTCGGTAAGTCAATTCTGTATTATTATATACTAAAGCTATGCCTTTGGGAGTGCGTATCACCTGCTCTTCAAACAGCTGGTGAATAGTTTTATCTTTTGGATAATCTACTTTTGTATCGTTAAATGCATACAACAACTGATGTTTCTCTTCTTCTGTAAGAATATCAATTGCAGAGATTTTAATCTCTGGCTTTCTTGCTATTTGACTTACTATCTGCTTAAAGTATTCTATAAATCTATCTATTGTTTCGGCTTTGAATAGTTGCGTACAATAATTAAAGCTTATCAATAACTGCTCTTCATAATCAATTGCTGTTAATGTTAAATCAAACTTAGAAACTCCTTTTGTATGAATAAGGTTTTCATTATTTATTCCCGATAAATCACCACTATATTCTGCCTGATTCAACAAATTAAACATTACATCGAAAATAGGATTGCGGCTGGTATCTCGATCAACAGATACCTTGTCTACTAAATCTTCGAACTGGTAATTCTGATTTTCGTAAGCTCCAAGTACGGTTTGCTTTAAGCTTGATACGAAATCTCTTATGGCTTCTTCTCCTTTTACTTCATTCCTTATTGATAGTGTATTAATAAACATGCCTACTATATTCTCCAAATCGGCATGATTTCTTCCAGCTATTGGTGTTCCTACAACTATATCATCTTGTCCGCTTAGCTTCGATAGAAGAATACTAAATACGGATAGCAAGGACATATACAAAGTAAGGTCATTTTCTTTGGTGAAAAGTCTTATCCCTTCTGTCTCTTCTTTGCTTAGTACAAATTTTACTGTTGCTCCTTCATGACTTTGCATTGAAGGTCGAACATAATCTATTGGAAGGTTTAATACTGGTATTTCTCCTTCGAATTTATTTAGCCAATATTGTTCCTGATCTTTTACACGTTCTTGCTGCTCTTTACTATTTTGCCACTGACTATAATCCTTGTATTGTAAGGGTAATGCTGCTAATTCTCCTCCTAAATACAGGTTCTGAAATTCTTTCTCTAAAATTGTATGCGAGCTTCCATCACTTATTATATGGTGCATATCAATTAGCAAGCTGTCTTCTCCTTTTATTTCTACAATAGCTACTCGCAAAAAGGGTGCTTTTGATAAATCAAAGGGTTTTATGAATTTATTTCGTGTATTTTCAAGTTCTGTATTTTCTATACTTAGTTCTTCAAGCTCAAAATCAACTTCTTTATTAATTATCTGAACCGGCTCACCATCAGAAACAATAAAGCTTGTTCGGAAACTCTCATGACGATTTATTAGTTGTTTAAATACTTCTTCTATTTTTGATTTATCTGCCTCTTTTCCTAATGGAATTATATTGGGCATATTATAGGCTGTTGATGTTAAATCAAACTGTTGCAACAAATACAATCGTTTCTGTGCAGAGGATACCGGGTAATTTGATTTTTCCTTTGCTTTTGGTATGGATACAAACTCTTTCTTTGTACTTTTTGCTATCTGACTTGCCTGAGATTTTATTGTTGAATGTAAAAATACATCACGTAATGGAAACTCAACTCCAATTTCCTTATGTATATTACTTGTTAATACGGTAGCTCTGAGCGAATGCCCCCCTATTGAGAAAAAATTAGCATTTACACTTATATCTTCTTTATTGATATTTAATACTTTTGACCATATCTCAACTAACTTTTCTTCTATTTCATTGGATGGTGCTACATAATCGTTGCCTGCTTTTATTTCCGGTGATGGCAGAACTTTACGATTTATTTTTCCATTAGAGGTTAAAGGAAGTTTATCAAGTTCCACAAAATAAGAAGGAACCATATATTCCGGAAGTTGTTCTGACATATAAGCTCTTAGCTCTTCATGGCTGAATTTTTCTTTACAAACCATATATGCGCATAGGTACTTTTCATTGTTTTCTTCAAGGGCAAGCACTACACTCTCTTTTATATTTTCATGTTTTATTAAAGTACTCTCTATCTCTCCTAACTCTATCCTAAAACCTCGGATCTTTACCTGATGGTCAATTCTTCCTAAAAACTCTATATTGCCATCGGGTAACCAACGGGCTAAATCTCCTGTTTTGTATAATCGTTCTTCTGGTTTATATGGATTCTCTATAAACTTTTCTCGGGTGAGTTCCTGATTGTTTAAGTATTCTCTTGCTAATCCATCTCCTCCTACTAACAATTCTCCTGCAATTCCTACTGTTTGTAACTTATTGCTTTTATCGAATATATAGGCTGTGGAATTACTTATTGGTTTACCTATTGGGATATTACTTTCATATTCCTTATCAATTTTGAAGGTGGTTGAAAAAGTTGTGTTTTCTGTTGGCCCATATCCATTGATTATTACTAATTCGCTATTTCTCGTTTTTATTTTATTGATATGTTTAACTGACAGAACATCTCCTCCGACTAGTAAAAACTTTAATGTATCAAAAATGCTTTCGTCTTGGTCGACCAGCTGGTTAAATAAGGATGAAGTAATCCACAGACTTGTGATGCTATTTTTTCGAATGCACTCGCCTAATAATTCTGAATTAATTATTACTTCATTACTTGCTATATATAAACTACCACCGTTTAGCAATGCTCCCCAAATTTCGAAGGTGGTGGCATCAAAAACCGGGGCTCCTGTCAGCAGAATCTTTTGTTCTGAATGGAATGGAAAGAATTGATTGTTTTGTACTAATCGAAGTACACTTTTTTGTTCTATCACGACTCCTTTGGGTGTTCCTGTTGATCCTGAGGTGTACATTACATAAGCTATATTACTTGAACTTATGCTTGGTAAGCTTAAGTCTGTACTTGATTCTTTTATTTCTAAAGCGCTTATGTTGATTATTTCTCCTGAAAGATTGCATTCAAAATCAATTTGCTCAGTGCTTAGTAGTATTTTTATTCCACTATCTTCTATGAGTTGATTTACTCTCTCTTTGGGATAAGCGGGATCTATTGGTACGTATGCGCCTCCTGTTTTCAAAATTCCCAGTATCCCGATGATCATCTCTGATGAACGACTTGCCATTAAACCGACTAATTGACCTTCTGTTACTCCACACTTTATTAAGTAATTGGCTATTTTATTCGATTCTTCATCCAGATCTTGGTAGGTGTATGAATTATCTTTATCCTCTAATGCTATTTTTTTAGAAAATGTTTTTACTTGTTCATTAAAAACTTGTGGTATGCTTTTCTGACTTGGGTAAGAAACTTGAGTATCGTTAAACGCATATAATAATTGTTGCTTTTCTTCTTCTGTTAGAATATCAATTTCCGATATTTTAATCTCCGGTTTTTTTGCTAATTGAACTACTATCTGTTTAAAATATACTATAAATCTATCTATTGTTTCGGCTTTGAATAGTTGAGTGCAATATTCAAAACTTAACATCAATTGCTCTCCATAATCAACGCTTGTCAAAGTTAAATCAAACTTCGATATCCCAATTTCATGTACACACTCCTGATTATTAAATCCAGACAAATCTCCACTATGTTCTGCCTGATTCAATAAATTAAACATCACATCGAAAATAGGATTGCGACTGATATCTCGCTCTACTGATACTTTGTCTACTAAATCTTCGAACTGGTAATTCTGATTTTCGTAAGCGCCAAGTACTGTTTGCTTTAAACTTGATACGAAATCTTGTATGGTTTCTTCTGCTTTTACTTTATTACTTATGGATAGTGTATTAATAAACATGCCTACTATATTCTCCAAATCTGCATGATTCCTTCCTGCTATTGGTGATCCTACTACTATATCATCTTGTCCGCTTAGCTTCGATAAAAGAATACTAAATACTGATAGCAAGGACATATACAAGGTAAGGTCATTTGCTTTTGTGAAAGATTTTATCCCTTCTGTGTCTTCTTTGTTCAAAACAAAACTCACTGTTGCGCCATCGTGGCTTTGCATTAATGGTCGAACATAATCGCTTGGAAGGTTCAATACGGGTTTCTCTCCTTCAAATTTATTAAGCCAATATTGTTCCTGATATTTTATAAGTTCTTGCTGCTCTTTACTATTTTGCCACTGACTATAATCCCTGTATTGTAAAGGTAATGGTGCTAATTCTTCTCCTGAAAACAGAGTCTGAAATTCTTTCTCTAAAATTGTATGCGAGGTTCCATCACTTATTATATGGTGCATATCAATCAATAAAAGACTATCTTCTCCTTTTATTTCTACAATAGCTACTCGCAAAAACGGTGCTTTTGATAAATCAAAGGACTTTATGAATTTATTTCGTGTGTTTTCAATTTCCCTCGTTTCTATACTTATTTCTTCAAGTTCAAACTCAACATCCTTACTTATATGCTGAACAGGCTCACCATCAACTACAATAATGCTTGTACGGAAACTTTCATGACGATTTATTAGTTGTTTGAATACTTCTTCTATTTTTGCTTTATCGGCCTCTTTACCCAATGAAATTATATAGGGCATATTATAGGCTGTTGATGTCAAATCAAACTGTTGCAACAAATACAAACGCTTCTGTGCTGAGGATAATGGGTAATTTGATTGTTCCTTTGTTTTTGGTATGGATACAAACTCTTTCTTTGTACTTTTTGCGATCTGACTTGCCTGGGATTTTATTGTTGAATGTAAAAACACTTCGCGAAGTGGAAATTCAACTCCTATTTCTTTATGTATTTTACTTGTTAACACGGTAGCTTTAAGCGAATGACCTCCTATTGAAAAGAAATTAGCATTTACACTTATTTCTTCTTTTTCGATATTTAATACTTCTGACCATATTTCAAGTAACTTTTCTTCTATTTCTGTGGATGGTGCTACATAATCGTCGCCTGCTTTTATTTGCGGAGATGGCAGTGCTTTGCGATTTATCTTTCCATTTGAAGTTAGTGGTAAACTTTCTAATTCTACAAAATAGGAAGGAACCATATATTCCGGAAGTTGTTCTGACATATAAACTCTTAGCTCTTCATGATTGAGTTCTTCTTTACTAACTATATATGCACATAGGTACTTATCATTATTTTCTTCAATTGCTAGGACAACACATTCGTTTATACTTTCATGTTTTATCAATGTATTCTCTATCTCGCCTAATTCTATCCTAAAACCACGGATCTTTACCTGGTGATCTATTCTACCCAAAAACTCTATATTACCATCAGATAGCCATCGAACTAAATCGCCTGTTTTGTATAATCTTGAATCAGGATCATTACTAAACGGATTTTTTATGAATTTTTCTGCTGTTAAGTCCGAACGCTTTAAATATCCTCGGGCAAGACCTGCTCCTGAAATACAAAGTTCACCCGGCACTCCTATTGGAACAAGTTTTGTATTTTCATCTGTTATAAAAATCATAACATTTGCTATGGGACGACCCAAAGGAATATTACTATTGGTGTGTATTACTTTGTGATTTAAACATGTTACGGTTGCTTCTGTAGGTCCATAATGATTAAATACATCAAAATTTCTTTTGGGTATAGCTTGCAACTTATCTCCTCCTGAAATAAGTAATCTTAGACTTCTAATTTCTTCCTTTAAAACCTGATCGGTTATTGTGGCTGGCAAAACCATTATCGAAATATTATTTTTCTCTAAATAATATTTCATCTCAGTAATATCGGCTAAATATTCTTTGGGAATAATATTTAATGTTGCTCCGGAAAGTAAAGTTGGATATAATTCTTCAACTGAAGCATCGAAAGCAATATTAAGATATTTTCCTACTACGTCATTCGTATT
>WTBR01000181.1 GCA_013138975.1 Bacteroidales bacterium | reverse complement strand
AATAGCCTAATAATTTATATGATCCTTGATTATCTGCTTCAATTATTTTATCGGTATAAAATTTTACAAGATCTTCAGTATTTATATAATTAAAAGAATAAAAGCATAATTCCGGAATTAATCTTGCTACTTCAGCAAAGCACAATCCATAGCCGATCATTGGAGGAAAGCAGAATACTTTATTATTATTTTCATTATTATATACTTCAAAATCGTTCGACGCAAACTCCTTTGACAAAATATCTATTGCTATTTTCTTAATATTAGAAGCTCTGTAGATATGCATTAATGGTAGATTAATTCCAAATTTTTCTTTAATCGCAGAAACAACATTTATAACATTTAATGAGTGGCCTCCTATACTGAAAAAGTTAGCTATTGTACTTATCTCTTCTTTTTCTATATTTAATACTTCTGACCAAATTTCTGCCAGTTTTTCTTCCGTTTCATTAGATGGTGCTACATAATCGTCTCCTGCTTTTATTACTGGTGCCGGCAGAACTTTGCGGTTTACTTTTCCATTGCTTGTTAGTGGCAGTTCGTCTAATTGAACAAAATAAGAAGGAACCATATAATCAGGAAGTTGCGCTGACATATAGGTTCTTAACTCGTCATGGTTGAATTCTTCTTTACAAACCACATATGCGCAAAGGTACTTATCATTGTTTTCTTCCCTAGCAAGAACTGTACTTTCTTTAATGTTTTCGTGTTTTATTAAAACACTCTCTATCTCGCCTAATTCTATCCTAAATCCGCGGATTTTTACCTGGTGATCTACCCTACCTAAAAACTCGATATTACCATTGGGTAACCAACGTGCTAAATCGCCTGTGCGATATAAGCGTTCTCCTTCTTTGAATGGATGAGATATAAATTTCTCTTTTGTTAATTCAACTTGGTTTAAATAACCATCTGCTAAACCATATCCGCTTATACATAACTCTCCTGCTACACCTATTGGTTGAAGTTTATTAAATCTATTAACTATAAATACTGTACAATTCTCTATTGGTTTCCCTATTGGAATATTAGCCTCTGTTTTTATTACTTCATACCTACTGGTTACTACCGTATTCTCTGTTGGCCCGTAATTATTAAATAATTTATACTTTCTTTGCTTATAATAATTTAATTTATCTCCGCCTGTTAATAATACTCTCAAGGAATTATTTTCATATTCCATAAAATTTTCACAAAACTGTGTCGGTAGAAAACTTATTGTTATGTCTTTCTTATGAAAGTATTCGTTTAATTTTTGCGAATCCGTTTTTATTTCTTCATCTATCACATATAAGGATGCACCTTTTATTAATCCGGGGAAGGTCTCCCATACTGAGGCATCAAACCCGAATCCTGCATACTTACTTATGCGATCTGTTGAATTAATTTTATAGAATTCGTTATGTCCAAAACATAAATTAACTAATGCGCTATGTTCAACTATTGTTCCTTTGGGCAAGCCTGTGGATCCGGATGTGTAAATAATATATGCTACACCGGATGCTTGATCTATTGTGTCAAGATTACCTGAGTCAAGCACATTTATATCGTTTGTATAAACATTATCGATACAAATATTTTTATGATTTAAATATTCTTTTGTTGTATTCCCGATGAAAATTGTTTCTATACAACTATCTTTCAACATAAATTGTATTCGAGAATCCGGTAAGGAATTATCTATCGGGAGGTAAGCTTTTCCTGCTTTTAATATTCCAAAAATACCTATATAGAGCTCTATTGAGGATTCATACAATATACCAATAACCCCCTGTTCTTTCCCATTCAATCCAATTAAATATCGAGCAAATTGATTGGATCTTTCATTCAATTCTTTATATGTCATGAATTGATTTCCACAAACCAATGCAACATTATCGGGGGTTCTCTCCACCTGCCCCTCAAATAATCGGTGAATTGTCTTATCATTTGGATAATCTACTTCTGTATTGTTAAACTCATATAATAAGCGGTGTTTTTCTTCTCTTGTTAGAATATCAATTTCAGATATTTTAACTTTAGGTTTTCTTGTTAATTGGTTTACTATCTTTTTAAAATATTCTATAAATCTATCTATTGTTTCTGCTTTAAAAAGTTGTGTACAATAATTAAAGCTTATTAATAGCTGTTCATCGTAATCATTCGCTGATAATGTTAAATCAAATTTAGAAACTCCTTTTTTATGAATAAGATTTTCATTATCTATTCCAGATAAATCTCCACTTTGTTCTGCTTGGTTCAATACATTAATCACCACATCAAAAATAGGATTACGGCTGATATCTCGATCTACTGATACCTTGTTTACTACATCTTCGAACTGGTAATTCTGATTTTCATAAGCTCCAAGTACTGTTTGCTTTAAGCTTGATACAAACTCTTCTATAGTTGCTTCTGCTTTTACCACATTACGTATTGATAGGGTATTAATAAACATTCCTACTATATTCTCCAAATCGGCATGATTCCTTCCCGCTATTGGTGTTCCTACAATTATATCATCTTGTCCACTTAGCTTCGATAGTAGAATACTAAATACGGATAGCAAGGACATATACAATGTAAGGTCATTTTCTTTGGTGAAAATCCTTATCCCTTCCGTTTCTTCCTTGCTCAGTACAAAACTTACTGTTGCTCCTTCATGACTTTGCATTGAAGGTCGAACATAATCCAGTGGAAGGTTCAGTATTGGTATCTCTCCTTCAAATTTATTAAGCCAATATTGTTCCTGATTTTTTATAAATTCTTGCTGCTCTTTGCTATTTTGCCACTGACTATAATCCTTGTATTGTAAGGGTAATGGTGCTAATTCTTCTCCTGAAAACAGGGCCTGAAATTCTTGCTCTAATATTTGATGCGAAATTCCATCACTTATTATATGGTGCATATCAATCATTAACAAGCTGTCTTCTCCTTTTATATTTACAATAGCTACTCGTAAAAAAGGTGCTTTAGATAAATCAAAGGGCTTTATAAATTTATTTCGTATGTTTTCAACTTCTGTATTTTCTATAGTTAGTTCTTCAACTTTAAACTCAATATCCTTACTTATAAGCTGAACAGGCTCTCCTTCAACTGCAATTATGCTTGTGCGGAAACTTTCATGGCGATTTATTAATTTTTTGAATACTTCTTCTATTTTTGATTTATCGTCCTCTTTTCCCAATGAAATTACAAAGGGCATATTATAGGCTGTTGATGTCAAATCAAACTGTTGTAAAATGTACAATCGTTTCTGTGCCGGAGATAACAGGTAATTTGATTGTTCCTTTGCTTTTGGTATGGATACAAATTCTTTCTTAGCACTTGTTTCTATCTGACTCGCTTGAGCCTTGATGCTTGTATTTAAAAATACTTCTCGTAATGGAAAATCAACTCCTATTTCTTTATGGATATTAGTTGTTAACACGGTAGCTTTGAGTGAATGACCTCCGATAGCAAAGAAGTTAGCTGTTGTACTAATCTCTTCCTGTGGCACATCTAATACTTCTGACCATATTTTCACAAGTTTTTCTTCTATTTCATTAGATGGTGCTACATAATCGCCTCCTACTTTTATTTCGGGGTATGGTAGTACTTTGCGGTTTATTTTACCGTTATTGTTTAGTGGTAAACTGTCCAGTTCAACAAAATAGGATGGTATCATATAATCGGGAAGGCTCAACGATAAATAGGTGCGTATTTCTTCTACGTTGAAGTCATTTTCTTTAACTATATAAGCACATAGGTATTTTTTTCTATTTTCCTCAATATCTATTACTACACCGTCTTTTATGTATTCGTGCTTAAGTAATGCATTTTCTACCTCTCCTAATTCTATTCTATACCCTCTTATTTTAACTTGATTATCTACTCTGCCTAAATATTCTACTTTTCCATCTTTATTCCATTTCCCAATATCACCGGTTTTATATATTCTCTCACCATGAATTGTTATAAATTTTTCGGATGTTAATATTTCATCACCTAAATAACCTTGGGAAAGACAATCTCCAGCTATGCACATCTCCCCGGTTACACCTTGTGGAACCATTTCGTTATATTTATCTAAAATATAAACCTTTGTATTTGCTATGGGTTTCCCTAATGATATTGATTCTGAACTCAAACATTGATCTGATAAACAATCGACTGTTGTTTCTGTCGGACCATAATTATTATAAAGATTATAACCTTTAGCTAATAGGTTTTCTTTTAGGCGTATATCTAAACTTTCTCCTCCTGATATAACAGTTTTCAAACTCTCTACTTTTGCTCCTGCTAATAACTCTTTTAACAACGAAGGAACTGTATTCATCATTGTTATTCCAAATTCATCTGCCACCCTGGAAAATTCACCTACATCTAATACACTCTCTTTATCTGCAATATAGAAGCTTCCCCCGGCTGTTAAACTTCCAAAAACATCCTCAATTGATGGATCAAAAGTAAAATCAGTTGTTTGAAGTATTTTGGTATTACTATCGATGGAAAATTCCTTTACAAACCATGTAATTAAATTAACAACACTTCCGTGTTCCACCTTTACTCCTTTTGGTATACCTGTTGATCCGGAAGTATAAAAAACATAGGCTAAATCAGAATGTGTCACTTTACATTTTACAATGGTTTTCTTCTTATCTACATTTATATTTTCATTAATGTTTATTGCATTTATTTCGCTTAATGAAATACTACCACCTTCAGGTCTTAGAAGTAAATTTATCTTGCCATTTTCAATTATAGCTTCTAATCTATTTACAGATATAGTGTTAGCTATTGGCACATAAGCCGACCCTGTTTTAAGAATAGCGAATATGCCTATTATTGTATTAACGGATCTTTCTGCAAGTATACCTACAAGTTGTTTTAATGAACAACCTTTATCTAATAGCGTATTTGCTAAAAGGTTTGATCTTTCATTTAATTCACCATATGTTATTTCTCCATTCTTAGTAATAACCGCAACTGCACTTGGCGTCCTTTCTACCTGCTCTTCAAATAATTGATGAATTGTCTTTTCTTTTGGGTAATCCGCTTTTGTATTGTTAAAATCATACAATAAAAAGTGTTTCTCTGCTTCGGTTAGAATTTCAATATTGGAAATCTGCATTTCCACATTACCTGTTATCTGATTGACTATTTTCTTAAAATAAGCTATAAATCTATCTATTGTTTCTGCTTTGAAAAGCTGGGTACAATACTCAAAGCTTATCAGCAACTGTTCTCCAAATTCTATTGCATTTAAGGATAAGTCAAACTTAGAAACTCCTTTAATATGAATAAAATTTTCATTATTTATTTCTGTTATATCACCACTATGTTCTGCCCGATTCAATAAACTAATCATTACATCGAAAATAGGATTACGACTGGTATCTCGCCCTACAGATATCTTGTCTACTAAATCTTCGAATTGGTAGTTCTGATTTTCGTAAGCTCCAAGTACGGTTTGCTTTAAGTTTGATACGAACTCTTGTATGGTTTCTTCTCCTTTAACTTTATTACGCATGGGCAGGGTATTAACGAACATACCTACTATATTATCCAATTCGGCATGATTTCTACCGGCTATTGGAGTTCCAATAATTATATCATCTTGTCCGCTTAGCTTCGTTAGAAGAATACTAAAAGCAGATAACAAGGACATATACAAGGTAAGGTCATTTTCTTTGGTGAAAGTTTTTATCCCTCCGGTCTCTTCTTTACTCAGTGCAAAACTTACTTTTGCTCCTTCGTTACTTTGAATTAAAGGGCGAACATAATCGGTTGGAAGGTTCAATACGGGTATCTCTTCTTCAAATTGATTAAGCCAATATTGTTCCTGTTCTTTTACATGTTCTTGCTGTTCTATACTATTTTGCCACTGGCTATAATCCTTGTATTGTAGTGGCAATGGGGCTAATTCTTTCCCAGTAAACAGCGCCTGAAATTCTTTCTCTAAAATTGCTTGCGAAATAGCATCACTGATTATATGGTGCATATCAAGCATTAACAGGCTATCTTCTCCTTTTATTTCTACAATCGTTACTCGTAAAAAAGGTGCTTTAGATAAATCAAAGGGTTTTATGAATTTATTTCGTGTGTTTTCAAGTTCCGTGCTTTCTATGTTTATTTCTTCAAGTTCAAAATCAACATCCTTACATATGACCTGAACAGGCTTTTGATCAACTAAAATAATGCTTGTACGGAAACTCTCATGACGATTTATCAGTTGTTTAAACACTTCTTCTATTTTTGATTTATCTGCCTCTTTTCCTAATGGAATTATATAGGACATATTATAGGCTGTTGATGTTAAATCAAACTGTTGTAACAAATATAAACGCTTCTGTGCCGAAGATACCGGGTAATTTGATTGTTCCTTTGCTTTTGATATGGATACAAACTCTTTCTTTGTGCTTGTTGCAATCTGACTTGCCTGAGATTTTATTGTTGAATGTAAAAACACATCTCGAAGTGGAAATTCAACTCCTATTTCCTTATGTATTT
>WTBR01000137.1 GCA_013138975.1 Bacteroidales bacterium | reverse complement strand
AAAATAGTGAGGAAATAATTCCCTCACTATACAAGATAAACTTCGGTTCAATGAATCACCAAAAGTTTTCTTTCTGCGAATACAAAATTATTGAAAATAACTTGGATTTTAACACAATTCAATTAAATTTCATCATTTAGGTAATCATTTTGAGATGAAAGCTCAAAAATATTAAAGCAATTAAGCAATAATATATAATTAGATTTAACAAATCAAAAAAAGGAGCTCAACAGAGCTCCTTTCATTTTGAAATATATTTATTTAAAATAATCTTTCTTATTCAATTATGAATTGGGTGTTTCCAATTTCATTTCCATCAGCAAAAACATATACTTCGTAAGTTCCTGTCAAAAGAGCTCCATTGTTATCCCAATAAATAACAACATCTAAATTCTTATTTATATAATCAACAGGACGTTTTGCAGAATAAACAACTTCTTGCCCTTCATATTCGAATAAATCATCTTCTGATTTTGCTAATATATAATCATCCGGTCCTGCAATACGAACAAAAATATCACGTTCTCCGGCTTCAGCAAGTACATTTGCTTTAATCTGAAAATCAATTTTGATTTTGGTTATTTTATTAATTCTAGATGTTGCTTTTCCTCTTTTATTTAATGGAACAGCATCAAGATTTTCTGTTGTTAAAGCACTTGCCAGTTCAACCTTTCCACTAAGATTTTTATTTTTTTCTTCGAGCTCAACATTTACGGTCTTAGCAACTTTAATTTCATTTTTTACTAAAACATTTTCAGCCACTAAGGCTAAATTCATTGTGTTTAATGAGTCTATTTGGCGAACATAACTTTTTGCTACTGTTCTTAAAGTACCCAGTTCGTTTTGTAATTGTTTAATTTTAGAGTAGTTCGTAGCCTTTACGGTTTTAATTTCAGCTAAAAGGTCATCTATCTTTTCTTTTTCACCAACTAAGTGAGCATTTAAAGAATCATTGTCTGTCATTAGCTCATCATAATCATCACGTAATTGCAATAAATGCGATTGTAAAGAGTCTTTTTCTTCTGTTAAAGCTGTTTCAATTTTTTCTGTCGTTTGACGCTGATCTATATAAAGCCATGTAACAACAACTAATAATGCAATAACTAAAAAAAGAATAAACATTAATCCACTTTTGTTTTTCTGTGGAGGAATAGGTGCTTGATTATTTATTTGTTGTTGATTTTCTGTACTTTGAGTTTTGTTTTGCTCTTCCATTATCTATTAAATTAGGGTTTTCAATTTGACTTGCAAATGTATATTATATTTCCAAAAACTTCAATATTGTACTGATAATAAAACGGATAAATACATTTAATATTATTTTATTCTTTAGTATCTAGTTTTGAAATTAAATAATAAACTCCTTTTATTACAATTTCAGAATTTAGTAAGTTGTCTTTCGCTTCTAAAATTTCAACAATTCCATCCTGTTCAACACCTTTTTTAACTTTTACAAAACTAAAATCTTCAGCATTTTTAACAAAAATGATCGATTCGTTATTATAATCAACAATAGCTTCGGATGGTAAGGTTAGCGCTTCATGTTCATTAATATAAATTTGAGCATTTACAAACATTCCGGATTTTAACTGCTGCGATTCGTTTTTTATCTTGCTATAAATAAGTGTTGTATGATTAATATTGTCAATTTTTATGCCTTTTCGTTTTACTTTAGCTTCTCGTTTGTGATTATTGTTTAAAGACCAAAAAATAATTTTTTGCCCTACCTTAATTTGGAATAAATCTTTTTCGAATATACTTAAGCATAAATTTAGATCTACATCATTCATAATTTCATAGATATAATTTTCGGGACTAACAAATGCACCGGTATTTGCATTTAAGTGAGATACTGTTCCACTAATAGGTGAAATAAGAATAAATTCTTTCACAAAATTACCTTTTTCAATTTCTTGGGTATTTACACCCAGTATTTCTAACTGTGCTTTTAAAGATTTGTAAGACGATTCATAACTTAAATAATCTGCTTTAGCTTTCTGAGTTTTTTTTATGGATGCCGCATTCTCTATTGTTAATTCTCCCTGTCGTTTATATTCTTCTTTGTAATAATCGACTTGACTCTTAGCTTCGATATATTGTTGTTGTAGATTAATGAAATCGGGATGTTGAAGTGAAGCTAATTTGGTTCCTTTTTCTACACGATCTCCGGGAAAGTAATAAAGGGTTTTAATAAAACCATTAATAAAAGGAGATATTGTAGCAATGTTACCCGGCAGAACTTCAATTGTTCCGGAGCATTCAATGGTTTCTGAAATTATCCTTTTTTCAAGATTTGCAGTTTCTATTTTTGCCAATTCAATTTGTTTATTCGAAAATGAAATATTTTCCAATGTTTTTGAAGAATCTTCGGCAATATCGTTAACGTTGTTAGTGTCTTTTGGCGAACAAGAAATTAGTATTATTAATGATAAGAAGTAAAATAGATTTTTCATAATAATATTTTATTTTGTGTAAAATTCAAGTTTTATAGCAGCTTCATTGTATTTATATAGAGTTTCCAGATAGCCCATTTTTATATCTTGTGCAGCTTTAATGCTTTGTAAAAATTCAAAATATTCAATTTCTTCTTTCTCAAATTGTAAGTGTGCAGTTCGAGTAAGGAGAGTTGCTTTATTCAGAGCATTTTCGTGATAGTAAATAAGATCATTTTGGATTTGATCTAATTGAAAAAGTAAATTCTCAATTTCTTTTGACAAATAGAATTTTTGATATTCGTATGTATTTAATGCCTTTTCTTTCCCAATTTTTGTTTCCTGAATTTTAGCATTTTGAGGTAAAAACCAAATTGGGATTTTTATTCCTATACTCCATCCCGAAAATCCTCTGGTTAAATCTATTTGTTGATTAAAATACCCGGCAGATAGTTCAGGAAAAAAACGAGAACGCTCAATATTGTATTTAATTTTTTCTATCGAGTAAATATTTTCGTAATAATTTAGAAGGATTGATGAATTGTATTTCTCTAAAGAACCTCTTTCTGCTGTAAGCTGATAAATAATGAGGGAATCAGATTCAGGAATAAAATCACCGTCAGTATTCATAATTTGTTTTAAGTTATTTTCTGCAATATTTAATTCTTTAGTTATTTTTAACAAATTATTTTTGCCCGAGGCATATTCAGTTTCTGCAATAGTTTGTTCTAATAAATTTGATTCTCCCAATTCATATTTTAGCTGAGAAATTCTCACAAATTCCTTATAGAGATTATTTTGTTCTTGTTTAATCTTTAATTTATTGATTAAGAAAAGCCACTTGTAATACGTTATTTTTGTTTTTGCAATAATTTCTTTTTCTATAATGCTATGTTCTTTTTCGCTTAGTAAGATATCCTGTTTTACTAATTTTCCTGTTTGATAATGCGTAAGAAATGAACCAAAATTTTGGTTTATCTCAAATGAGTAATCAATAAAATCTGAGTTTAATTGTCCTTTTTGGTAAGAAAACTCTGTTGGATCAAAATTCAAAATTCCTTGTTTTTGTTTTTTAGCAGATTCAATATTTAGAATTGAATTTTGAAGATCGGGATTGTTTTTTAAGGTGTAATCAACTGCTTGCTCCAATGATATTTTATTTGGTTCTTGTGCAAACATTATGGATGATCCTGATAAAGCAAAAATTAGCAGAATCGATATAATGTTTTTAGATATTTTTTTCCCAGAGAGTAAATTTTTTGAATTGAATATTTTGTAAAGAATTGGTAACAAAATCATCGTTAACAAAGTAGATGTAATAAGTCCGCCAATAACTACTGTTGCTAAAGGTCGTTGGACTTCGGCTCCCGATGATGTTGAAATGGCCATAGGTAAAAAGCCAAGAGCAGCAGCAGCAGCAGTTAGCATTACTGGTCGCAAACGTTCCTTTGTGGCTTTAAAAATAAGCTCACGCATGTCGGTCATTCCCGATTCTTTAAGTTCTTTTAGGTATTCAATAAGAACAATTCCATTTAATACAGCAACACCAAATAATGCAATAAAACCAATTCCAGCCGAAACACTAAAAGGCATTCCTCTTATCCATAGAAAGAAAACTCCTCCAACAGCAGATAATGGAACTGCCGTAAAAATGAGTGCAGCGTCTTTAAAAGACTTGAAAGCAAAATGAAGAAAAACAAAAATTAATAAAAGAGCAATAGGAACTGCTAATTGCAATCTTTTTGTTGCATTTTCAAGATTCTCAAATTGCCCTCCATATGAAATATGGTTTCCTGGTTCCAGCGTAATATTTTCATCAATTTTGGCTTGTATATCTATTATAACTGACTCTAAATCTCTATTTCGAACATTTACACTTACTACAACTCTGCGTTGAGTATTATCTCGGGAGATTTTGGCCGGACCATACGCATAATTAATATCCGCAAACTCTTCAAGGGGTATTTGATTTCCATTTGGTAAACCAATGGGCAGTTGTTTCATGTCTTCAATATCATTGCGAAAAGTGTCTTTAAATCGAACAACTAATTCAAATCGTTTTTCCCCCTCAAAAACATTTCCGGCTACCTCACCACTGAACGCCATTGCTAATTGCTGATTGAGTTCTTCGATATTTAAACCATAATAGGCAATTTTATCTCGTTTATATTTGACACTTATTTGTGGAAGACCAGCGGTTTTTTCTAAGATAATATCTGCAGCACCCGGAACGTCTGCAATTAAACTTTTTATCTCATTAGCTTTTTTGTCGAGGTATTCCAAATCTTCACCAAAAATTTTTATTGCGATATCCGCTCTAACACCTGTAATTAATTCATTAAACCGCATTTCAATAGGTTGAGTAAATTCGTAATCTATTCCGGGAATAACCATTAGAGCTTCCTTAAATTTATCGGCAAGTTCTTCTTTGTTTTTTGCCACCACCCATTCTTTCTTTGGTTTTAGTTTTATAATCATATCGATTTCTTCCATCGACATAGGATCTGTTGGTACTTCTGCTGCTCCAATACGACAAACAATTTGATCAACTTCAACAAAATTGTTTATTAATATTTGTTCCATTTGTGTTGTAAGCTCAATTGTTTTTGTAAGCGAAGTACCTGTTTTTAAAACGGGCTGAATTACAAAATCACCTTCGTCTAGCGTTGGAACAAACTCGCCTCCCATATTAGAAAAAAGAACTCCGGTAAAAACAAGTGAAGCAATGGCTAAACCAATTATTATTGATTTATGATCATACGACCATTTCATAACAGGATTATAAGATCGGTAAGCTAAATTCATTATCCATTTCGAAATGCTTTTTTTATTTTCTTTTTCTGGTTTTAAGAATAATGAAGCAGCAACAGGAAGCCAGGTTAAACCTAAAATCATAGCTCCAAGTATTGCAAAACTAAAGGATAGAGCCATCGGGCGAAACATTTTGCCTTCAACACCACTTAAAGTTAAAATAGGAATTAATACTACAAGAATTATAAGCTGACCAAAAATGGCTGAATTAATCATTTTTGATGCACCTTGATATGTGATTTTATCGATAAGACTTTGACGTTCTACTTTTTCCGATTTTTCGTAATCTGTTTTATTTGCCGTAATTCTAATGGCAATAAATTCAACAATTATTACAGCACCATCTATAATAATACCAAAATCTAAAGCTCCAAGACTCATTAAGTTTGCGTCAATACCAAAAATATACATCAGAGAAATGGTAAACAAAAGAGCAAGGGGAATCATTGAGGCTATAACTAATGCAGAACGTATATTCCCAAGCAACAGTACAACAATTAATATTACGATTAAACAACCAAGAATCAGATTTTCAGCAATTGTAAAAGATGTTTTTCCAATTAATTCACTTCTTTCAAGTACCGGATTTATAAAAACGCCTTCAGGTAATCCTTTTTGAACTTCAGCAACACGTTTTTTTACTTCATTTATTACTTTTTTAGAATTGGCATCTTTAAGCATCATTATTTGACCAAGAACTTTTTCTCCTTCTCCGTTGGCTGTTATTGCTCCATATCGATTTGCATGGCCAAATTGAACTTCGGCTATATCACTTATTAATATAGGTACTCCAGAATTGTTTTTAACAAGGATAGAATTGATATCTTCAATGGAATTAACCATTCCGTCTCCTCTAATGAAATAACTTTTGCTTTGTTTTTCAATGTAGGCTCCACCAGCTAAGCTGTTGTTTTTTTTTAAAGCTTCAAATACTTCAAGTAAAGTAATATTAAGACTTTTAAGATGATCTGGATTAATCGCAATTTCATATTGCTTAAGAAAACCTCCCCAAGTGTTTACTTCAACCACTCCGGGGATACCCGATAACTGCCTTTTTACAACCCAATCTTGAATGGTACGCATTTCCATTGGAGAGTAGCGATCTTCATATCCCGGTTTTGTATCAAGGATATATTGGTAAATTTCACCTAAGCCTGTTGTAATTGGCCCCATCTCTGGAGTTCCAAAACCTTCAGGAATATTAGCCGTGGCAGATTTAATTTTCTCTGCGATCAGTTGTCGTGGTAAATATGATCCAATATTATCTTCAAAAACTATGGTAACAACAGATAATCCAAATTTTGAAATAGAACGAATTTCCAGTACTCCCGGTAAGTTAGCCATTTCAAGCTCAACAGGATAAGTTAGAAATTGCTCGACATCTTGTGTAGATAAATTACCTGAGGTGGTAATAACTTGAACTTGATTGTTAGTAATGTCGGGTACAGCACCAACAGGTATTTGCATAATAGCAAATAATCCAAATGCGGCAATGGTTAAAGTAAAAAGAATAACTATTAGCTTGTTTTTAATGCTGAAGTTAATGATTTGATTAATCATAAGTGATTAAATTATGTTTAAGAATTCTCAAGTTAAGATATTTTTTTATCTTAAAGAAAACTTAAACATAATCTTAAATCCAAATCATGTGCAATAAAAAAAGACTTAAATGTCTTATTTTATGTTTGTTTGCTCTTAAAACTTCGATATAAAAGGAAAAATCCGATTAAAACAAATGGAATACTTAACCATTGTCCCATATTTAAAGACATGCCTTGTTCAAATCTTACTTGATCTTCTTTTATAAACTCAACGAAAAATCGAACAGTGAAAAGAAGAATTAGGAAAATACTGAAAATTAAGCCTTGCTTTACTTGAGTACCTTTTTTATTGTAAATGGTATATAGAAGTACAAATATTACCAAATAAGAAAGGGCTTCATAAATTTGAGTTGGATGTTTAGGAATGATTTCGCCTTCGCGAATAAAAATAAAACCCCAAGGTAAACTGGTTTCAATACCATAAATTTCAGAATTCATGAGATTACCCATTCGTATAAAGAACCCTCCTAATGCAACAGCAATTACTATCCTATCAAGTGTCCATAAATATGGTTTTTTATTCTTTTTAGAAAAATAGAAAAGGGATGCAAGAATACCAATAGCCGCACCATGACTTGCTAAACCGCCATGCCATATTTTAATAATCTCCCAAGGATTGCTTAAATAATATTCTGGTTGATAAAATAAGCAATGACCCAATCTAGCTCCTAGAACGGTACCAACAGCCATATAAACTGTTAATTTATCTAATAGCTCTATGGTTAAACCTTCTTGCTTAAATATTTTTTGTAAAATTAAATATCCAAAAAAGAAGGCTGAAGCAAATAATAGTCCATAATATCTTATTGATAATCCCCAGAAACCTACAATTTCAGGATTAATGTTCCAGTTTATATAATTTAGCAGCATCTCATTTATTTTTATTTGGATTACAAATGTAAGAATTTTTTTATGTCATATAAGATACTGATTTTAGTAAAGTGCAATATATTGTAAAATTTTAGTAATAGTAAATATTGATTTTAAAATAAACTGTTTAAGTTTGTAAATTGTAATTTTGAAAAACCATGAAGATTAATAGTATACCAAAGGTTATTTATTATTTGCTTTTTATTGTAATCTTGTTCAGCGGTTGTGCAAATCCAATTGCACCTACAGGAGGCCCAAAAGACGAGCAACATCCGCTTATTGTGGAAATAGATCCACCAGATTATACGGTAAATTTTGACAGTGAAGTGATTAGTATAACTTTTGATGAATATTTTCAGCTAAGTGAATTGAATAGTAACTTGATAATATCGCCACCTGTTGAAGAGAATCCTGATATAAAAATTAAAGGAAAATCATTACTTATTAAATTTGAGGAAGAGTTAAGAGATTCAACTACATATAATATTTATTTTGGCAATTCGGTGCAAGATTATAATGAAGGAAATCCGATTGAGAATTTTCAATATGTTTTATCTACGGGTTCTTACATAGATTCTTTATCAATAGAAGGACAGGTATTAAATTCATTTAATTTGTTACCTGAAGAAGGAGTCTTTGTTATGCTTTACCTAGAACATGACGACTCAATTCCAATAAAGGAGATTCCTATTTATATTTCTAAAACAAATTCGGATGGTATTTTTAGAATCAATAATATTAGAAATGAACAATTTAAACTCTTTTGTTTAAGAGACTTAAATAAAAATTACTTATTTGATATTGTTGATGAAAATATTGCTTTTATTGATTCTCTCGTAACATTTGATTTAATAACCGAAACAACAATTGATACCGTTTTTAAATCGGATTCGAGTATTACAACTTTAGTTGAGGATACTTTTAAAACGGACTCAATGGTGGTATCTGATTTGATAACTGAAACTGCAAATGATACAATTTTTAAATCAGATTCAAGTTTTTCAATTTCTGTTAAAGAGACTCGTGAAATCGATTCAATAATTGTAAGCTCACGAAATTATTTTCCAATTCAGAATTATGTTTTAAAGCTTTTTACTGAAGAACGAGAAGTGCAATATTTAGTTAATAATACCAGAGAAACAAAACAAAAAATCGAAATTATTTTTAATAAGGCAATTAAAGATAGCGTGGTGTTGAGTATTGCTGACACAGTAATGGAAAAAGAATGGTATATAAAGGAAACAAGTCTTAAAAACGACTCTTTAATATATTGGTTAAGTGACAGTTCTATCTATAATAAAGAATCAATTTCCTTTACACTTGATTACCAAAAAGAAGATTCGAATTTGGTATATCAATGGAATACGGATACTTTAAAAATGAAGTATTTTGAACTCAAACAAAAAAATCAACAGAAAGAAACAGTAGATACAAGTTTAAAGTATGATTTAAATATTAAAAGTAGAGGTACAATAGATTTAAATAACAATTTAAATTTTCTATTTCAAACGCCTTTGCAATATATCGATACAACAAAAATTGATTTATTTACGGTTATTGATAGTATTAAGATTCCTGTTGAATATAGTTTTATACAGGATAGTATAAAGCTTAGAAAATATAACATGCTTGTCGATTGGAGTGAAGACACTATTTATAGCTTGGAAATTTATCCAGATGCATTTACTGATATATATGAAACCGTAAACGATACTAATATTATTGAATTCGCTACTCAAAAGTTTGATTATTACGGTAAAATTCTTGCTGATATTACCGATATTGACTCGTCGTTTCAGGTAATATGTCAACTTATTTTACCGGGAAATGAGGAAGAGGTAATTTATAGAGAGAAAATTATTAAGTCAGATCAAATTCTCGAATATGATTTTTTACCGCCAAAGGAATTCATATTCAAAATTATAATTGATAAAAACTTCAACGGGAAATGGGATTCCGGAGAGTATTTAAACCATATACAGCCAGAGGAAGTGTTATATCATAAAGATAAAATTGGAGTGAGATCGAATTGGGATATTGAAATAAATTTTAGCATGAATAAATAAAACTATTATGTCTGTACTTCTTGAATTTGCCATGTTTCCAACGGATAAAACGGGTGACAGTGCAAGCGAGTCTGTAAGTAAAATCATTGATATGATTAATAAAAGTGGTGCAACTTACAAATTAACTGCAATGGGAACTATTATTGAAACTGAGACCCTTGAGGAAGCATTAGCTTTTGTAAATAAATCATATCAGGTACTTGAACCATTTTCAAACAGGGTTTATTCAAGTATTACGCTGGATATACGGAAAGGGAAATCAGATCGTTTAAATCAAAAGATTGAATCTATCGAATCTAAAATTGGAAAGATAAATCAATAATACCTAATATCTGCAAGTAAATTTTTATTCATTTAAATATTAAGTAATTAGCCGTGCCACGGTAAACTAATATAGATGATAAAAAATTATAATCAAATGCTGATTATTAATAATTCCTTAGCACGGATTGCGGATTTAATGTAATATAAAGGACATTAAGAATTTCATTACTGTTAAAAGTGAACAAAATAGTTCTTTTTACCGTAGAAGTATATTACCTTGTTGCACCCTATTTATTAATTTTATTGTATAAAAAACAGAACGTTATGATTAAACGTGTTGCCTATATTCTACTATTGACTTTTATTTCAATTTCTGCATTTTCTCAGAAAAAAGTTAGAATTGATTTAAATCCTTCAAAACAAACATTAAAAAATATTGAAGTAGTACAAAATATTTCGAATGGTATTTTGATATCTGAGTCAATTAGTTTTATTGAATTAATTGAGAAAGAAACAAAAGAAGGAACTTTTATTGAGCTCAGTTCAGATCGAATGTATAAGAGTTACGACAAAGGAAATCCAAATTTACCTTTGATATGCAGATTAATTGAAATCCCGCAAAATACAAAACCAGTTGTAAAGATTTTAAGCTATGATGAGGAGATTGTAAAATTAAAAGATTACAATCTTTTAAAAGAAATTATTCCTGCACAACCTTCACTTTCAAAGAGTGATGATCCTGAAAAAGTTCTTTTTTACAAAAACAAAGATATTTATAGCAGAAATGAATTCTTTAAAAATGAAATTGTAAAATATGAAGATAGAGGATTTCTTAGAAGTAAGCATCTTGGATATATTGAAATTTCTCCTTTTGAATATAATCCAATAGAAAACACGCTAAAAATTCTTAATAATATACAAGTAGAAGTAAGTTTTGTAGATGATGTAAGTACAAAATCAATTAATACAAAAACCTTAGCATCTCCTTATTTTGAAAATCTTTCATTGAACACTTTAAATACAAGTAGTGATCCAAAAGCCCTAATAAGTAATCCTGTAAAATATGTTATTGTTTCTGATAGAATGTTTGAAGAAACTTTGCAGCCATTTATTGAATGGAAAATAATGAAAGGATTTACTGTAATAGAAGCATACACTGATGATGAGAATGTTGGAAATACTACAATTAATATAAAAGCATACTTAACAGATTTGTATGATAATCCTGTAGATGGAGTTTCACCGACATTTGTTTTATTCGTTGGTGATGTTGCTCAAATTCCTACGTTTTATACTCAGTTAATTGGTTTTTCACATTACACAGATCTTTATTATTGTGAATATACTGGTGATAAATTACCTGAGGTATTTTATGGAAGATTTTCTGCGGAATCAATAGATGAATTACAACCGCAGATTGATAAAACACTGGAGATTGAAAAATATGAAATGCCCGATCCGACATATTTAGATAATGTTGTTTTAGTTGCCGGAGTAGACGGAAGTTATGCCCCAACACATGGAAATGGTGCAATAAACTACGCTAATGATAATTATACAAATTTGGATAATAGTATTAATTCATATTTTTATTTGTATGAAGATGCAAGTGGTGTAATGTCTTCTAGTAATGCAGATGCATCTGCTTCAATAAGAAGTTATATTAGTTCAGGAGTTTCTTTTACTAACTATACAGCCCATTGTGGTTCAAGTGGGTGGTCCGATCCAAGTTTTAACATAAATCATATCGATGGATTAACAAATGATCACATGTATCCTTTAATTATAGGAAATTGTTGTCAGTCAAATACTTTTTATAATGATGATTGTTTTGGTGAAGAAATACTAATGGCAGCAAATAAAGGAGCAGTTGGCTATATTGGAGGTTCAAATTTAACTTATTGGGATGAAGATTATTATTGGGGAGTAGGTTTAACTGAAACAGTTACTCCAAATCCTACATATGAAAATAGTGACTTGGGAGTCTACGATAGGTTCTTTCATTTAAACGGAGAGGATAAACAAGATTGGTATATAACTCAAGGCCAAATTAATGTTGCAGGAAATTTAGCTGTTGAGGCTTTTGGATCTTCGCTTAAAGATTATTATTGGGAAATTTATCATTTAATGGGAGATCCATCATTAACTCCTTTTGTTACTGTTCCCAGTGCATTAATTTCATCGTATAATTCAGAAATTGTAATAGGAACATCAGATTTTCAAGTTATAACAGAAGAAGATGCATATGTGGCAATCTCATTTGAAGGAGTATTGCTTGATGCTCAATTAGCAGATGCAACGGGAATTGTAGAGTTATCTTTTATTTCATTATCCGATGTAGGTGTGCTCGACATTGTTATTACAAAGCAAAATCGTCAACCAAAAATAGATGAGATTATTATTGTACCCGCAACAACACCATATATAATTTTAGACCATTATTTAATTGATGATGCTCTTGAAAATAATAATTCTGAAGTAGATTATGGTGAAAGCATAAAACTCCATATACAGTTAAAGAATTTATCTGGAAATTTGGATGCATATAATGTTATGGCAAACATAAGTACGGTAGATACAAATATTATCATATCTGATGATACACAAGAGTTTGGAACAATATTAAAATCAGATTCTGCATTTATTGAAGCATCTTTTACAATCGAATTTAAAAATAAATTCATTGATCAGCAAAAAGTTAGTTTCGATTTAGAAATTGTTGGCGAAGATGTTAGTAGCTATGAATATGCATGGGATTCTAAAATTAGTATTACAGTTAATGCTCCTGAAATAGAGATAGGGAATTTATTAATTGATGATAGCTCGGGGAATAACGATGGTGTATTTGATCCTGACGAAACAGGAGATATAAAGCTAATAGTAACGAATACCGGGAATGCCGCAATTGATAATTTAAATGGTATCCTTGCAATTATAGGAGGAGGAGAAACATATCTAACCGTAAATAATTCGGAAACAGGAAGCTTTAGTTTAAACGCTCAAGAATCGGATACCTTAAAATTTAATGCAACTGCTGATTCGGGAACCCCTTCTGGTAAAAACATTTATTTTACTTTGGAAGTTAAGGATGTAAGTTATAATTTTTATTCAGCATCAGAAAGTAAAGAGTTGGTTATAGGAGAAGTACCCGAAATTCTTATTTCAGATGAAAATGCAATTATAACAACCAGTGCATATTTTTATGATGCAGGAGGGAAAACAGGAGATTATACCGATAATGAAAATGATACAATAACATTTGAACCGGACGATATAAACAAATTTATTTCTGTGAATTTTTTGTCTTTTGATGTTGAATCTCATTCATTTTGTGATTATGATAAGTTGCAGATATATAATGGTTTAACAACCGAAGATGAATTAATTGGTGAATATTGTGGCACTTCAAGTCCTGGTAATATAACTGCAAATAATAGTGATGGTGCTCTTACTTTTGTTTTTATCTCTGATATATCGGATATTAGATCTGGTTGGAAAGCAGATATAAGAAGTATTGTTGGAATCGATTATCAAATAACCGTTCAAGGATCTGCAGGAGTAATTCAAGATGCTATTGTAGAATTTAACGATAAGACAGAAACTACTGATGCTAGCGGAATTGTAAATTTTAATAATGTTCCTGAAGGAATAAATTATTTATTAAAAGCGTCAGCAATTGGATACAACAATTTTGAGAAATTCGTAAATATATTTGAAAATACAGCGGAAGAAATTCAACTGGACGTATCTAAATATAATGTTAGTTATAATTTATTTGGTGAGGATGAACAGTACATTGACGGTGAGGTTAGCTTTGACGGAAAAACATTATCTACCACCAAGGGTGTGGCAACTTTTACGAATGTTGAATATGGTTTAAATAGGGAATATACAATCCAGACATATGGACATAATGATTCCATTGCAAATTTAGATGTTACCTCAGATTTATCAGAAAATATTATTTTAAATGCGATTAAATATAATGTTGAATTCGCAATTACTGATGGAACTAACCCAATTCAAAATGTTTTGGTTGAGTTTGATGATAAAAACGAATTTTCAAATTCTAGTGGTATAGCTTTTTTCGATCAAGTAAATATGGACACAATGTTAATTTATACTGTTCGTAAATCGGGATATAATAATATCATTGATACAATGAATGTTCTGAAAGACTCAACCGTAAATTTGATAATGGAAACAGGATTTGCAACATATAAAGTATCATACCTGATTACGGGAGAATCCAGACCAATATACAATGCTCAGGTAATATTAGATGAAGATACACTTTATACAGATGCACAAGGAATTGCTGTGTTCGATAGTGTTTTAGAAGCAAATGATATACCATATAAAATATCTAAAACACATTTTAATGATGAAGTAGGATCTGCAAATGTATTGGGAAATAATCTTATAATTGAAAAGGAACTTTCGTATAAATCATACGAAATTACATTTGAGATAAATGATGGAACAGATCCGGTTGAAGGAGCAATTATTAGTTTTAATGGAAAAAGTGGAGCATCTAATTCAATGGGTGAATATGTGTTTAATGTTACGTATTCATTAAATCAAGAGTATAATATTTCAAAAGGAGGTTTTGCTGAAGTAGCTGATATGATTAATATTGATGAAAACAAAACCATTGAAGAAAGCCTGTCAAGATTATTTTTTAATGTAACTTTTGAAGCACTTGATGCCGAATTACATATTATTGAAAATGTTGCGGTTGAATTTAATGGCTTAACACAATATACAGACTCTATTGGGAAAACTATTTTTACTGAAGTTGAAACGGGCGATAATTTAAGTTTTACTCTAAGTAAAGAAGGTTTTTGGGATTACGATAGCACATTAAATTTAGTAAATGCAGATGTAATGTGCAGTGCTAGCTTATCTTCAACAACTGGAATAACAACTGTAAATGAAAGAGATTTTAAGGTTTATCCTAATCCTTCATCCGGAATATTTAATTTAGAAATATTAAATTCTAAGAATAGTACATATATTGTAAAAATATATGATATAATAGGATCTGTTGTTTATATAAAAAACATTGAAAGTAATCATAATATACTGGAGCAGATTGATATAACGAATAAGTCTAAGGGAATTTACTTATTGTCAATTGAATCAAATAAAGGATCGGTATTATGTAAAAGAATAATCACTAAATAGTTTTAAAGAGATATTATCAAACCCAATCAAAAAAATGATTGGGTTTTTTATTTGGGTAAAAAGTAGGATATTTATAAATTAAATAGATATTCTATGAAAGAAGATCAGAAACGGTTTTTATACAGTGTAATATTTCCATTATTTTTTCTTTTCATTATATGGTTGATAAAAATTACTGAAGTTTTACTTAATCTTGACTTTACTTCTTTAGGTATTTTCCCATTAAGGATTAAAGGATTAACAGGAATCTTAACTGCACCTTTAATTCACTCAGACTTTGGACATCTTATTGCCAATAGTATTCCAATTTTAATTTTGGGAACCGGTCTTTTTTATTTTTATAATAAAATTGCATATAAAGTCTTTTTCTTGAGTTATTTTATTGCAAATATTTGGATATGGTTTGGAGCGCGGCAAGCATATCATATTGGTGCAAGTGGTTTGGTTTATAGTTTTGCTTCTTTTTTGTTTTTTAGTGGTGTACTAAGTAGAAATATGAAGTTAATGGCAATATCATTGCTTGTTGTATTTTTATATGGAAGTATGGTTTGGGGAGTTCTGCCTATTCAACCACATATATCCTGGGAATCGCATCTTATGGGAGCGATAGCAGGACTTGTATTAGCAATTTATTATAAAGATAAAGGGCCAGCCAGAAGAAAATATAGTTGGGAGCTGGAAGATGAGGATGAAGATGATGAAGCTGATGGTGAAGAAAAATACTGGGAAATTGAGGCCGTATCAAATAATACATATAATGAAAAATAGAATTGCATTTTTGGTTGATTTGTTTTAAAAAAAATAGAAGGTGCTAAGCGGTTATACTAAATTGTTAGTGGCAATAATAAAATAGAGCATGAGTGTTACAATTGATGGCATAAAAGGATATGAATACCAATACAAAGTAACAGTATTGATAGCTTTAGTGACTAAGGCAGATAAAATAAATTTATTTGTCGAAAAGGAAGGTAGCGAAGATGCTTTGTTAATAATAGAAAAAAATGGAGTAACATTTAATATAGAAATTCAAGTAAAAAGAGAGAAAAATTTAATTGGTATACCTAAGATTGTTAATTGGCTTTGTCACTTTCAAGAACGAAAAACAGATAATAATTTATTGCAAAAGCTAATTGATACTAAGCAAAGTATTGCATTATTTGTGACTCATTCGAGATGCTCTGATTCAATATTAAATTTAAAGACCGATTTTTTATCTTTTGAGAAACATAACTCTTTATCATTTTCAAAAACATTTTTTATTGAATTTAAAGAGGCTCTTAAAAGTCTTAAGCTTGGAAGTACGGATATTATGAATCAACGTGAGGAATTCTGTAGGATACAAGCCGAAAATTTCAAAACTAAGACTGAATTAGATAAAGTATTAGAACAGTGTTTAATCTTTGAAGAGTTTACTGATGAAAAAGTTGACAATTATATTAATTTAACACTGAATGCTAATTATTCAATTGCGCAATCAAGAGCAGATGTTGTGTACTTACAACTTCTTGAGATTGTGAAAAAAGGTAGGGATACAGGTGAGGAAATATCAGAAGAGTTATATAACCATATTCAATCAAATAAAATAGGCTCACCCATTATTGATTCACATTATAAAACCAGAATTGAGGAAAGTTATTTAATTGAGGAACTTGGTAAAAATGGGGCATTACTTTTAACAGGAATATCACAATGTGGTAAGACTGAATTAGCAAAAACTACTGCATCTCATTTTGTAAATAAAGGATATGATTACCAAATTAATGATGATATTTCAGACCTAAAACGCTTTCTTAATTCTAATATATCCGACAACAAAATTGCAATATTAGAAGACCCTTTCGGATATATCTCGTTAAAAGAAAACTATTTCGAAATTCTGCACAAGTTAAAAGATTTGCTTGGAAATAAAGAGAAACATCACTTTATAATTGTTTCTTCAAAGGTAGAATTGCTAAGTGAAATTTTTGATTCAAATAATATTTCAGATTATAAAATCAAAGGATATCCTTGGCAAGAACTGACAATTAAGAAGAATGATGAGATTATATCATTTTGGGAACTTCTTGCCATAAGCAAATCATTACCAAAGGAAATCATAAGTGTTGTGTCAAAAGGGATTTTAGATACTAAAAGTGAGAATATATTACAAATTGGTCAATTGATGTATCTAGTAAATGAAGAAATAGACCAATTAATAAATAAAGACTTTAATGAACTTGAGCATATAGCAAGAAGAAATTCGGTTGAAATTGCAAATGACATAAAATCTAAAAATGAGTATGCAGCAAGTGTTCTTTCTTTAATTTCTATATGTTCAAGCCCTATTCATAAATTAGAATTTAAGGATTTAACTTATATTACATCAAGTACGACTACCTTATTCTCTATTACAGAAAAGGAAGTTTTTACGAGTAGTTTTGCTAATGATAAAACTCCAATATTTCCTGAATATCCAGATGATTTAGTTATAGAAGAAGATGTTGTAGATGCAATTAATTATTTAGAAGAAAGAGGATTGATTACTATAACTGCTGAGTCTTTATTAATTACACATCCTAATTATTATGAAGCTGGTAGGTATTTATTTTTTGAAAGAGCCTCTGTAAAACAAAAATCTAAACTTGAACAATATAAAAAGTGTATTGCTTGTCTAAATCCATTTACTTCATTTTTGGCTACAAGAAATTATTCTTTTATTTACAATAAGATAAAAACCGAATACACAAACGAAGTTATAAATATTGCATTTATTGGTTTAGATTCTATATTCCCATCAGTAGAAGATACTTCTCTAATTTTCTTAACAAACTTTATTAAGGAATTAGAGGAGGAACAATATCACCAATTAGTAGGAAAAATTCAAAGTGGTGGAACAAGTAGTTATAACATATACTGGTATAATGATATACCATTCATTTCAAACGAAGGTGGATTTTCAAACTTATTTGTAGATTATGATGAATTAATTATTAAAAGAGTCGAAGACCTAATATCAAAAGGTATTAAGCCCAATATTCACGATGCATGGATATATATCGAAAGTTTAAAAAAGAAAAAGAAAGTTTCAAAAGACGATATATGTTTACTTCTACAATTTAATGAAGGATTTATTCGCCAAAAGGTAGTTTATCAAATATTTGCACATCCATACATTGTAGATAACGAACTGATCAATGAGTTATTTAATGACGAGCATCCTTCTGTAGTATTTAGTACAATAAGAGCATCATTGCTTAATTGGTTTTCTTTAACTGACGCGCATAAAGCATTAGTTAAGGAACTATCAATACAATCATTTACTAAAAAGCATATTACAATAAGAGCTTTTAGTCTAATTTCTACATTTTCAATAGACTACAGTCATGAGTCAGTTTTTAGTAGGGATTTTGATGAAGCCCAAAAAAAGGAAATGTGGCAGTTGTGGGGGAAATTGTTTCCTGCTTGTGTTGAAAATGTTCCATTAGGAGTTCATATAAATTCTGCTCGTTTTGGTGCAACTATGGATGATGCAATAAAATATTTAGATGTAGAAACGGGACTTGATGTTTTAGAATCTTGGTTTGAAAGAATTGATTATCAGATTCAAAACGATAAAATACTTGATGAATATGAGATGGCGATTGCTGATAATTTAATGGAGCTAACTTCTACAAACTTTAAAGTTAGAAAAAAGCTATTCTCGAAACTCGTTAATTATAAAGATACTAGCTTTATACTATCAAACTTAAAATGGATTATTGAATATTGGAACAAACTAGATAATTCTGAAAAAAATGCGATAATTGCTCTTGTAAATTCGGGTAGACTGGATGTTAGGTGGATTAAGGCAGTACTATTAAATTCATACTCTCCCCCAAAAGAAATAATAAATGCGATATTTGGAGATAAGGATTTGTTTGAGAAGGATACCGAAAAAATACTTGAAGTATTTCCCGAGAGTCTACTTAGAGATTGTTTAAATGTATACTGTGGATTTCCTCAACCACTTTGGTGGCTAGCAGTTCATCATAAAAATGACAAGTTTTGGCTAAAACTCATTGAACATATATTATTGGACGAAAACAATATTGCTTTTGATATTTGTTTGGAAGAGTTTATTAGTGATGGAGTAAACAGCTTTTCTCTATTCCGTAAAAATGGTATGGAACTATGGAGTGAAATCTGTTCAAATGTGCAAAATAAAAAAGTGCTTGCAGAAAGTTTAATTAATAATATGGCTCGTTGTTCTTCTTGCATAGCACCTGTATCAAAAATGTGGTCAGTTTTAATAAAAAGCTATTCTAATACTCAGGATTTACTCCTCATAATAAAAGATAATATTGAAATGTTATTATTTTGTTGTAAAGACGATTTTATTCGTGTCATGGATTATGACTTTATGAAAGAACAGGTCATCCCAATGGTTGATTCTTTAAAGTTATTAAAACAAAAAGTTCAGGAAATTGGAGAAGCAAAAAAGCAAGAAGTAGAACATACTTTTCAATATAAACTTGACAATTGGATAGGAATAAATTAAAGCCCATAACAATGTATAAAAATAATAGCCGAGATTGTAGTAAATTCAAGGATTTAGCCTGCTTCAACTTTTCTGCAAATTGATTGAAAAGTGCTACGTAGTCGACTATTCTTATACTAAACGATAAGTGTAATATATCATATGTATAAATTGTTTATTAGAAAATCCGCTAAGCACCTAGTTAATTTAAAATATGCATCATGAAAAATAGAATTGCATTTTTGGTAGATTATGTAGTAATATAGAAGGTGCTAAGCGGTTATATTAAATTGCTAGCTAAAATGCTCTCCCACTAAGAATTTTGAAATTCTACATAAATTAATTACCATATTGGTAACTTTATATTATATTTGCAGTATAAATAAGTAGAATATGAGAGTTATTGCTAAAGGTATATTGAGAGAATTTTGGGAAATACATAATGATTCAGAAGAACAGCTGAAAACTTGGTATAAAGAAGCATCAAATGCTACATGGAATTCTCCAAATGATATAAAAAATGAATATGCAAGAGCAAGTATTCTAAAAGATAATAGAGTAATATTTAATATTTGTGGAAACAAATATCGATTAGTTGCGAAAATACAATATAAAAGACGGTGGGTTTTTATTCGTTTTATAGGAACACACAGTGAATATGATAAAATAGACGCAAATAATATCTAAAATTATGGAAATAAAAGTTATAAAAACCAAAGAAGATTATAATAAAGCTTTAAAAAGACTTGAAGTTGTATTTGATGCTCCAATTGACTCTCCTAATGGAGATGAAGCTGAATTATTAACTATTCTTATAGAAAAATACGAGGAAGAGCATTATCCAATTGAAGCGCCAGACCCAATTGAGGCAATAAAATTTCGAATGGAGCAGATGAATATGAATAAAAAAGATTTAGCAGAAGTAATTGGATATAAAAGTAGAGTCTCTGAAATTTTCAGTAGAAAGAGAAAGCTCTCTCTTAATATGATAAGGCAACTTCATAATAAACTAAAGATCCCATATGATTCTTTACTGACTGAGTATTAACAGCACATTTGCTAGCAAGCCATCAAATCTCAGTGGAAATTTCACTATGCTTTTATTCTTTTTCAGTTATCTTCATGTTTTTATAAACGGATAATGAATCAAGACCAAATTTCTCGCCAAGCCTTTGGTTTAGACGATAAGCGTAATATCAAATGTATAATTTGTTTGTTAGATTACTTGCTAAGCACCTAGGGAATTAAAAATATGTATTATGAAAAATAGAATTGCATTTTTAATAGTCATTTTTCTATTTATATTTATTAATGAGCAACATGCTCAACAGGATTATAAAAAGACAGGTATAGCTAGTTTTTATGCCGATAAATTCGAAGGTAGGCAAACAGCTAATGGAGAAATTTATTACCATGCAAAAAGGACAGCAGCACATAATTCGTTGCCATTCGGAAGTATTGTTAAAGTAACAAATCTCGATAATAATAAAGTTGCAGTAGTACGAATAAATGACAGAGGCCCATTTGTTGATAATAGAATAATTGATCTTTCAAAATCCGTTGCTCAAGATCTTGATTTTATAGAAAAGGGTATTACAAAAGTAAAGATTGAACTTATTGCTTCTACTGATGATTTACCTGATAATAAACCAGCCGAAAAAATAGAACTTCAAAAAAAGACATATTTTAAGGTTAATGTTGAATCTGTTTTGCCAAGCGGAAAAGGAGTTCAGATTGGTAGTTACTCGAACGATGAAAATGTATTTCGATTAGCAGATGAATTAAAGAAAAAATTCAATGAAGAAATATTTGTTGAGCTTGCAACAATAAAAGGACAAAAGGTATATAGAATTATTATTGGCAACTATACTTCCGATGCAAAATTGAATGCATTAAAAAACAAACTCAAAAAAGAATATTCCGGTTGTTTTATTGTAACTTTTAAAAAATAATTAAAGAATATGTAATTCTTTAGGATTAATACTCAAAACAGGTAACGAAGCTTTGTTAAGCATTTGTTGAACTGCTGTTCCCATGATAAATTTCCCATCAGCAGCTTGTTCTGACATTATAGAAATAAGATCGGCTTTAATATTTTCAGAATAATCAATTATTAAATCTGTTAAGTTATAACCAACTATAGAAGCAGTAGAATATTTTATACCTTGGTTCTTGAGATATTCACAAACTTGATTTGAATAAGCAGAAAGCTTTTTATTAATATCGTCAGTATTAAGACTGGTTATAGTTACTACATGTATTTCTGCATTAAACCATTTAGCTATTTCGGCAGTAAAAGTTAATTTCTGTCGACTATCAGCAGAAATATCTATAGGCAATACTATTTTTGATATTTTTGTTAATAATATATTTTCCCTAATGGTTACCACGGGTTTGCTTGTAGCCGAAATAATTTTAAAAGCATTGCTGCCAATAAAGAACTTTTCAAAGCCGGAAGCTCCATGAGTTGAGGTAACAATGAATGAATCTTTAAATGATTCAACTTGATTTACAATTTCGCGATAAATTCTCCCGGATTTAATAATGTATTTTAATTCTACTTGATCTGGAATCTTATCCTTATAGTTTTCTTCAATTTCTTTAAATTCTTTTTCTGCAAATTTATATTCTTCTTCTTTTGATCCCGGACTATAATCAAGGCTCTTTTTCTGAACATAAACCATTTGTATAATACATTCTTTTTTGCACGAAAGTAAAATGGCTAAATCAAGACCTTTTAATGATTCTTTCGAAAAGTCAATTGGTACAATTATGTGATACATGGCCGCTGAATTTTAATTTCTATTAAGGTAATAATAATTTTACGAAAACCGAAAATTTTTATTGTTCAGCGATGTTAAATTCATACGAATTTTATAATTTTCTTTAGTATGATCTTATTGATATTATAAAATCGCTTTTTAGTTCTATTTTACAAATTAAACTATTGAAGTGATAATAACTAACTCCGGCATTTATGCCGGTGAAAGAAGAATTCAAGCAATTCGGGCTTTAGCCCACAAGCTGCCTTATTTTAAGGGCTTAAAGCTCAATGTTCAGTACTTTTATACTTCGCCATACCTGATCGTCGAATAATGTGCATTAACAGGCGAGAATGACGGAGTTAGTCAAACAAACATTAAAGTCGTAAAGTAGAAAAAGTTATTAGCAAAAAAAGAATCTAATAAATCGAAATTAATTTAAATGATAAAAATAGCTAACAAAATTATAGTTGTTAATAACTTATATTCAGGAGTTTATTTTAAATGTTTAAAAAAGGATTTTTCAAATAATAAGATATAACAAACACCAACTGTAATTGCAGTGTCAGCAATATTAAAAACAGGACGGAAAAAAATAAATTGCTGATCAGACCGAAAAGGAAACCAACTTGGGTAATTACCTTTAAGTATTGGAAAATATAGCATGTCAACAACTCGTCCTTGAAGTAGTGGTGCATATCCGCCATCAGGAGATAAAAATTCAGCAATTTGGTAATAACTTTCATTGAAAATTGCACCATAAAAAATACTGTCAAGTATATTTCCTATTGCTCCAGCCATTATTAATGAAATACTTATAACGACCATTTTAGGTGCATTTTGCTTTATAAGTGTTTTAAGATACCAACCTATCCCGACAACAGCAATAATACGAAATAGTGTTAAGAAAATTTTACCATTCTTACCCCAAAGCTCCATGCCAAAAGCCATTCCGTTATTTTCGGTAAAATGAATTATAAACCAATCTCCAAGGATTTTGTACTCCTGACCTAAGATCATATGAGTTTTAATCCAAATCTTAAATGTTTGATCAATTAATAATACTAGAATAACAATTAATATGGCTTTAGTGCTAGAAGATTTCATATTATAATTTTTTATTTGGGCGTAAATCTATTAAAAAGAGTCGAATAAAAAAAAATGATTGAGCCGTTTCGACTCAATCATTTAATAAATTATGTTAAAATTTAATTATCGTTGATTATTTTTAGCATCAATGCTTAAAGTGGCATGTGGCACTGCACGAAGTCTTTCTTTAGAGATTAATTTACCTGTTTCTCTACAAATACCATACATCTTATTCTCAATTCGAATTAATGCAGCTTGTAAATGCTGAATAAATTTCTGTTGACGTTGAGCCAATCTCCCGGCTTCTTCTTTTGATAGAGTTGCAGCACCTTCTTCCAATACTTTAAATGTAGGAGATGTATCTTCAGTATCGTTGCTTTCGCTATGAGTAATTGTTGCTTTAAGTATTTCAAAGTCAACTTTTGCTTTTTCAAGTTTTTGAATAATTAATTCTTTGAATTCCGCCAACTCATCGTCTGTATATCTTGTCTTCTCAGCCATGATTCATTTTTTTAGTGATCTAAAGTTAATAATTTTTTTGGTTCAACAAAGAAATTACTAAATAATCTTATCAACTTTGATGTTTGTTGTTATTTCTTCGTCGATTTCTACGAGATGTATCGAATTTTGTTCGAATTTATCAACTAAATTTATTGATTTTGCCAGAGTTTGAGTACTAATATAGTCACTATACTTCTCAATAGCCGTGTTTATTAAATCGTGTTTTTGTATCTGAATTTCTATTTTATCTGTTACATCAAAATTACTGTCTTTTCTGATATTCTGAATACGATTAATAAATTCACGTGCAATACCTTCTTCTCTTAACTCTGGAGTTACATTAATGTCTAAGGCAACAGTTAATTTCCCATCATTAGCAACTAACCAACCAGGAATATCTTCCGATGTTATTTCAACATCTTCTAAAACCAAATTGATTGTTTCTGTATCAACGTTTAATTCAAAGGTTTCATTGCGTTCGAAAGTAACAATATTTTCTTGCGTCAATTGTGCAACAGCTTTCGAAATTTGTTTCATTAGTTTACCGTGCTTTGGACCTAAAGTTTTAAAGTTAGGCTTGATTTTCTTAATCAAGACTCCAGTTGTATCGGTAATATATTCAACATCTTTTACATTAACTTCTCCGAGTACCAAGCTTCGAACAGCTTCAAATTTAGTTTGTAATGTTTTATCCAAAATAGGAATCATTATCTTACTTAATGGCTGTCGAACTTTAATACTTACTTTTCTTCTTAAGGCAAGAATCATAGAAGAAACACGTTGAGCAATGTCCATTTGTTCTTCCAAATCAGTATCAATATATTGATCATTACATTTTGGGAAATCAGCGATATGAACCGATTCGGTTAGGTCTTTCTCGGTAATCGAATTTAAATCAATAAATAATTGATCGCCAAAGAAAGGTGCTATAGGAGCCATTAATCTTGCAATAGTTTCTAAGCAAGTGTAAAGCGTTTGATATGCAGCAATTTTATCTTTTGAATATTCGCCACCCCAATAACGTTTACGGTTTAATCGAACATACCAGTTACTTAAATTTTCAGAAACAAATTCCTGAATAGCTCTACCAGCTCGTGTTGGTTCATAATTTTCATAATCGCTTTCAACTTCTTTTATAAGAGAGTTTAGTAAAGAAATTACCCAACGATCAATTTCAGGGCGTTCGTTAACCGGAATTTCTTCTTCTGCAAATTTAAATTCATCAACATTTGCATATAATGCAAAGAACGAATAAGTATTATAGAGCGTACCAAAAAATTTACGTTTTACCTCATCTATACCATTTGCGTCAAATTTTAAGTTATCCCAAGGTTGTGCATTAGTTATCATGTACCAACGTAAAGGATCTGATCCGTTTTTCTCGATTGTTTCGAAAGGATCTACAGCATTTCCTAATCGTTTTGACATTTTTGCTCCGCTCTTATCTAAAACAAGACCATTTGAAATTATATTTTTAAAAGCTACAGAATCAAATTGCATTGTTGATATTGCATGCAATGTAAAGAACCAACCACGAGTTTGGTCAACACCTTCAGCAATAAAATCAGCAGGATAAACTTTATCTAATTCTTCTTTGTTTTCGAATGGATAATGGAATTGAGCATAAGGCATTGCTCCTGAATCAAACCAAACATCAATAAGATCTAATTCACGAACCATTTTCTTTCCGCTATCAGAAACAAGATAAATTCCATCAACATATGGGCGATGAAGATCTATCTTTTCATAATTTTCTTTTGAATTATTTCGAACTTCAAATCCAGCATAAGGATTTTCTGTCATAATACCAGCTTTTACCGATTTCTCAATTTCGTTGTATAAATCTTCAACTGAACCAATACATTTAATTTCGCTACGATCTTCAGAAACCCAAATTGGTAATGGTGTTCCCCAATATCGTGATCGTGATAAATTCCAGTCTTGTAAATTCTCTAACCATTTTCCAAAACGTCCTGTTCCAGTTGATTCCGGTTTCCAGTTTATGGTTTTATTCAGCTCAATCATTCGATCTTTTACAGCTGTTGTTTTAACAAACCAAGAATCTAATGGATAGTATAAAACAGGTTTGTCTGTTCTCCAACAATGTGGATAGTTGTGAACATGTTTCTCAATCTTAAATGCTTTATTTTCTTTTTTAAGCATTACAGAGATATCAACATCTAAAGTATTATCATCTTTAGTTAATGTTTCATCATATTCATTTTTAACAAATCGTCCAGCAAATTCTTTGTATGATTCTTCGTTAACATATTTAGAAACAAATTTAGGATCCATATTCTCTATTAGGAACATTCTTCCTTGTTTGTCAACTAAAGGATTCATTTTATCTTCCTTGTCGTAAACAACTAAAGGCGAAATCTTATTTAGTTTTGCTACACGATCATCATCGGCACCAAAAGTAGGGGCGATATGTACGATACCGGTTCCATCTTCTGTAGTTACAAAATCACCTGTAATTACTCGGAATGCATCTCCTTCAGGTTTTACCCAATCGATTAATTGTTCGTAGTTAATTCCTTCAATATCTTTTCCTGTGAATTTATCAAGAAGTTTGTAAGGAACTTTTTTATCTCCTTTTTTATAATCTTCAAGGCTTAAGTCTTCAGATTTTTTATCAAAATGAGAATTGAATAAACTTTCGGCAAGAACAACAGTAATAGGTTCTCCTGTGTATTGATTAAATGATCTTACTTTAACATAATCTATTTTTGCTCCAACTGCTAAAGCTGTATTCGATGGTAATGTCCATGGTGTTGTTGTCCATGCTATAAAAGAAACATCAGTATCAGTATCTTTAAAAAGAAATTCTGATTTCTCGTTTCTTATTGCCTTGAATTGCGCAACACATGTTGTGTCCTTAACATCTTTGTAGCAACCTGGCTGGTTAAGTTCGTGTGTGCTTAATCCTGTTCCGGCAGCAGGCGAATATGGTTGTATTGTATATCCTTTATAAAGTAAATTTTTATCAAAAAGTTGTTTTAATAACCACCATAAAGTTTCAATATATCTGTTGTCAAAAGTAATGTACGGATCGTCCATATTAACCCAATATCCCATTTTGTGTGTTAAATCTTTCCACACATCGGTATATTTCATTACCTCTTTTTTACACGTTTCATTATATTTGTCTACCGTAATTTTTTTCCCAATATCTTCTTTCGTAATTCCTAAAGCCTTTTCAACAGCTAATTCAACTGGTAGTCCATGAGTATCCCAACCGGCTTTACGTTTTACTAAGAATCCTTGCATCGTTTTATATCGGCAGAAAATATCTTTAATTGAACGTGCCATTACGTGGTGGATGCCAGGCATTCCATTTGCCGATGGAGGTCCTTCGTAAAATACAAAGCTTGGTTTACCTTCACGTGTTGTTATACTTTTATGAAATGTATCATTTAGATCCCAACGCGCAAGTATATCTTTATTTACTTGCGACAAATCTAACTGCGGATATGTAGGAAATTTTTTACTCATCGATAATCTATATTTTTATGAACTACAATATTTTAAAGCGTACAAAGATAGAGTTATGTACAATAAAATGCAATCAAAAATTAATGACTTCTTCAATTTTTTATTGATTTTAATAATTCGCTATTTAATTAAAAATCTTAATGTTGTGTTATTTAGTGTCTGCAAGAAAACTTCCTTTTCTTCAAGTCTTTGATAAGAAAGCGTCAAAGACGTTCCGATAGCTATCGGAATTCGAAGTTTTGAAAACCAAGGAGTTCTCTTTTGTGAATGCCATTTGCTTAGCCTGTCGAAGTAACTGTTTTCAAAACGAGAGTTACGAAGAACCTTGCGAAGCTCACGAACACAAATTTAAAATTTTTAAACTTATGAGTAATTTGGTGTTTTCTTGCAAAGACTAAATAAAAAAAGCCTCATAAAATATGAGGCTTTTCATTATTTTATGTTTGTATTATTTATTTAATTGCTGTCTCACAATTCGTGCAACATATTTGCCAATAACATCGAACTCAATGTTTACAACTGTTCCTGGTTTAAACTCATGGAAGTTGGTTAAATCATAAGTAAATGGAATAATTGCTACTTCGAAAGATTTATCTTGCGAGTTAACAACGGTTAAACTAACACCATTAACAGATACAGATCCTTTTTCAACAGTAATATAATCTTCTAGTGTTGGATCATATTCGAAAGTATAATACCAGCTTCCGTCAGCTTCGCGAACGTTTTTACAAACAGCAGTTTGATCAACATGCCCTTGAACCATGTGTCCGTCAAGTAAACTATCAATTCTCATGCTACGCTCAAGATTTACTTTAGATCCAACTTCTAATAACCCAAGGTTCGATTTATCTAAAGTTTCCTGAATTGCAGTAACAGTAAATGTTTTATTTTCTTTATCGATTTTAACAACAGTTAAGCATACTCCATTATGAGCAATACTTTGATCAATTTTTAATTCATCTGCAAAAGAGCAACGCATTGTTATATGTAAATTGCTTTTATCTTTTTCAAGTTTTACAACTTCAGCAGCTACTTCAACTATACCTGAAAACATAATTTTTATTTTTAAGTGTTTAAATTTCTGCGAATTTAGGAAGATTTAAGGTTTTTGCAAAGTATAATTTTTTTAAATATTGTTTAGCCATCGTTTTAAAAACAGATCATAAACAGAATATTGCTTTTTTCCCTCAGAATCATAGTTCATATATATCAACTCTTTTTTTTGTAAAGCAAGTAAAGAACGTAATACTGTAGCAGGACTTCCTAAACTATGTTTGCTAATAAATGTTTTGGATGTAGGGGAATTTATTTCATTTTCTATTGCAATTGATTTTAAAAGCTTCCATTGTTGATTTTGTTCATAATGTTAAGTGTTTTACAAAATGCAATTTACAAAATGTAAATTATGGAAGAATATTTTTTCAAAAAGATATATACTTTGCTTTATAAACTCTTTTTCACTTATATTTCTTCAAAAAATAATTCAATTTAGTTAAATAGTCGTAGCACGGATCTTATAATTATTAAGCAAATCCGGTAATGGCTGTTATACAGTAGCAAAAAGGTTCTGCTTTTTCTGAAGAGAATCCGTAGTACGACTTGCTAATGATCTAAGCAAAAAACAATTCATTTTATTTATAACTTATTTTGAAATTTAATTGGTATTACCGTTACTAATAAGGTTTGACGAGCATCTAAAGCTTTTACAGTTGCAATTTACCGCCCGTTTAGCTTTATTTATTGTTAGGGTGCGTTTTTCATTGTTATACGAAAATTCAAATCATCTAATATTTTTTCCTTGTCAGGAGTATAAAAAATGTCGCTTGAATACAATCCATTAAAAATATCATACTTTTTAAGTAATTTGACATGTCTACTACTCGACATCATACTTAACGAATTGTAATACATTAATGCTAATTCATATCTTGATAACTGAGCTCTAAAAATGTTTCCGTAATTTTTTGAAGGTTTTATTGAATCGATATGTTCAAGTATATAATGTATATTTCTGAAATAATGTCCTAAAATATGTCCGAATTCCTGATAAAATAAGGAATGTACATATTGTAAAAATTTCACTCTTTCCTCTGAATTAGTATCAAGCATAAAATTTAATGAAATCTCTTCTAATGTTTTCGACTTTTGATTTAAAATTTCTTGTTCTGAACCAATAATACCCTTTAATAACTCCCAAGTGTCACCTTCCCTGATAAAATAATCTTTAATTTTTTGATTTTGTTTAATGTCACCACAATACGTTGATTCATTCCTAAACTCCTTGGTTATTCCAGATAATTTTTCCCATAATAGATTATAACCTTTGAATCCAATAGAGTCAATATCATTACAAATTAAATTTCGAGCATAAAGTTTTAAATGCTTAGATATAATTTTCTGATACTCATCATTGTAAAGCTTAAATGCATGAAAACTCAATATATCTGTCTTATCTTTTGTGAGATAGGCAATAGATGAAACTTTTTTATTGTGTAAATCTAAAAGACTAAAGAAAGTTGAATTGTTGGAGTTTTTACTAAATTGTTCCTTAGTCAATTCAAAGTTATAAAGAATTGCTATAAACGCCAATATCGCTACAAGTGGACTTATAATTCCACCGAAAAAAGAGCCAAATTCACCCCAAGCACTATGAGTCTGTGAAAACCCACCTTTAAAGTGGTATAAGTATAGAATAAGAAAAAGCACACCTACTGTTGATGTAATTGTTATAAAAATTTTATACCTAAGTTTCATTCGATATTAGTATAATTAATTTAATGATTTTATCATTGTCAAGTTACTGAATTCTCATTCCTACGCTTAATGCACCCTAACTTAAGTGCTAAATACAATCAGCCGATTTTCAATTTTAAGATTTGTGAAATTTAAATTCTCCTTAATCCAATTCAAAGTCTCTTTACGGTATATAAAAACATGGGTTATGTCGTTTTTATAATACCATTTTTTAAAATCAATTGAATCATTGTAAATGTCCGTCATGATATAAACTTTACCACCTGGCTTTAGAAGTTTTTTGAATTTTTCAAATTCAGCGTACGGATTATGAAAATGCTCAACGACTTCACAACAAACTATAAAATCATATTTTTTACGTAATGCCTCAGAGTGTGGATGAAAAAAAGGATCAAATAATTCAATATTATATCCTTTTTGGTGCAGGATATTTGAGATAACGGGTCCTGTTCCTGCCCCATAGTCAAGTCCGGATTGTTGAGCTTCATGATTATTAATTACATCGTTTACAATTGGCTGAACAAAATTTTGATAGCGTTTATCTTCAACATCATTATTGTGTTCTTCGTATCTTGCTTTTTCTACTGATTTTGTTGGTCTTAAATCATGTCTAACATAAATACCTAAACAATTGTTACAAGTATAAAAGTGTTGTTTTTCACTTTTATAAAAACTTATACCTATATGTTCGCATAAAGGGCACTGCCCGGTGAGCTGATTATTTTTTATGTCTGTCAAATTGATTGGTTTTGTTAATCCGGTAAGATTATATTTAACAAATATTGATTTTTACATTTTTAGCTAAGTTAATGAATTAATCATTGGGAAAAATATTTCACTTCTTGTTCCATTTTTCTGTTTTAAAGTAATTCTTAATACACCATCGTGATTTCTAATAAATTGTCGGGAAATAATTAAGCCAATTATTCCTAATATTATTTATGAATGATATTGCCACCTATATATCAAATCCTGTTTTAGTCTCAGATGAAATAGCAAATGAACTGTGAAATGTGTTTACATAATCTAAGCCAGAGAGTTTTTCTTCAATAAATATCTTAAACTCAGCCATGTCGTTTACCATGATTTTAAGGTGTACGTCGTATTCTCCTGTTACATTGTGAAACTCTACTACTTCTGGAAATGTCAAAACTGCTTGTCTAAAATTGTCAACAGCTTCTTTTGTGTGTTTTTGCAAGTTAACATCAATAAATGAGACCATATTCCTGTTTAGTTTTTCAGGATTTAATATGGCAACATATTTTTCAATAATTCCAGATTTTTCAAGCTTTCGTACTCGTTCATAAACAGGTGTATTTGTAAGATGTAATTTACTTGCTAATTCTTTTGTTGTGATTCTTCCATCGTTTTGAAGAATACGTAAAATTTTGTGATCTATGTTATCAAGTTTATTCATGGCAGAAAAAATATCTTTAAAATGTTGTGATAATATTGTTTGGTAGATAATTTATCCTTAAAAATTGTATATGGCAGATAAATAATCCAAATATACGAAAAAAAGCAAACAGAAATATGTGTAGGTTGTATATTTGCAGAAAATATTAAATATACTCATTATGAAAGAAATAAGATGGCATGGTAGAGGTGGTCAAGGTGGCTTTACTGCTTCAAGGCTATTAGGAATTGCTGCAGGAATGTTTCAAGATAAACACGCTTTAGCTTTTCCTTCTTTTGGGCCAGAACGCCGTGGTGCACCTGTACTAGCTTTTACTAAGATTGATGATAAAAAAATACATGATCGAAGCGAAGTAATTACTTGCGATTACGTTGTTGTAATGGATGAAACATTAATTAATCCTGCCATGCTAAAGGGTATTAAGGATGAAACTGTTTTTATCATTAATAGTAAAAACCCTAATAGGTACGAAATTCTTAAAAATCATAAAGTATTGGCTGTTGATGCAACAGGTATTGCTATGGATATTCTTGAAAGACCTATAACAAATACTGCCATGTATGGCGCATTAGTAGCAATTTCAGGATTAGTAAGTTTAGAGTCTGCCTTAGATAGTATCCGTCACGAAATGAAACCATCATTAATCGATAAGAACATCGAGATTGTAAATCGTGCTTATAATGAATGCAGTAAAGTTGAATTGATTTTAGAAAATAACTAATTATGGATAGACCAATAAAAAGGGATTTTAAACGCCCAACTCATATAGATGATTATCCTGTAGGACCACAATACGAAGCAGGATTTCTTGCAGAGAAAAACGCAGGATGGAGAACTTTCAGACCTATTATTGACAACGAAAAATGTATCTATTGTTTGATTTGCTATTTGGTTTGTCCTGACGGAACCATTATTAAAAACGATGGTGAAATCGATGTGGATTACGATTATTGTAAAGGATGTGGAGTTTGTGCACACGAATGTCCAAAAGATGCAATTACAATGGTTAAGGAGGAATTGTAAAATCACAAAATGTTAGAAATGAAGAAAAATAATATATTTATATCAGGAGATGAAGCAGTAGCTCATGGTACTCGCTTATCTCGCCCACATGTTATTGCTGCGTATCCAATTACACCACAAACAATTACTGTTGAGCGTCTTTCCGAAATGGTGGAAAATGGTGAAATGGAAGCCGATTATATGCATGTTGAATCGGAGCATTCAGCTCTTTCTGCAGCAATGGGAGCAAGTAGTGTTGGTGCCAGAACGTTTACAGCAACTTCATCGCAAGGATTACTTTATATGGCAGAAGCTATGCACTATGCAAGTGGTGGTCGTTATCCTATAGTAATGATGAACGCAAACCGATCGGTAGCTTTGCCTTGGAGTATTTATGGCGATCAGCGCGATTCACTTTCTTTACTTGATTCGGGATGGATTCAAGTTTATGTTGAAGATGCACAGGAAGCTTTAGATATGATTATTCAGGCCTATAAAATTGCTGAACATGCTAAGGTTTTAACTCCTATGATGGTTAACCTTGATGGATTTATCTTAACTCATACTTACGAGATGGTTGAGATTCCTGAGCAGGAAATGGTAGATATGTTTTTACCAAAATTTGATACTCCTAACAAAATGAGTTTTGAAAATCCTAAAAATATGGCTTTCAGCTCTCAACCTGATGATAATACTGAATTTAAATATCAGCAAAATAAAGCGATGTTTGATTCTATTGATGTTATCGAGAAAACGGATCAAGATTTTGGTGAACAGTTTGGCAGATATTACAAAGGAATGGTCGAAGAAATCATGTGTGATGATGCCGATGCAGTTTTGGTTACTTTAGGAAGTATTACAGGAACTGTTCGAGTAGTTGCAAAGCAGCTAAGAGCTAAAGGTTTAAAAGTTGGTATTCTGAAAATTCGTTATATGCGTCCTTTCCCTGAAAAAGAAATCATGGAATTAAGCAGAAAAGTAAAAGCGATTGGAGTTATCGATAAGGATATTTCGTTTGGATACGAAGGAACAATTTATACGAATGTGAATTCGGCTCTTTCGAAGGCAAATGCATCTGTATTTAAGAAAAACTTTATTGGAGGTTTAGGAGGTAGAGATATTACCAAAGCCGAAATTGAGAAAATGTTTATGGATCTGTTAGAAGGTATTGATTCCGGCAAACAGGCAACAGTTGAGTTTTTTAATTTAAAAGTTGAAACAAATGACTAATCAAACAATTGATATACCTAGAGTGACTGCTAAAAACATGACTGAAAAGGAGTTCTTTTACGGACACAAAGCATGTGCTGGATGTGGAGGAAGTGTTGCTGTTCGTTTAGCTTTAAAAGTTTTGGGAGAAAGAACGTATTCTGCTTTACCAGCAGGATGTATGGCTGCCGTAGGATTTATCTTTCCGCAAATGGCATTTGTGAATAATTCAATCATAACTACTTTCCCGGGTGTTGCAAGTATGGCTTCAGGAATTGCTGCCGGAGCAAAAGCTTTAGGACAAAAAGATTTTAAAACGGTTTGTTTTGCTGGTGATGGTGGTACTGCTGATATAGGCTTGCAGGCATTATCAGGAATGATTGACCGCGACGACGATGTTCTGTACATATGTTACGACAATGAAGCATATATGAATACTGGTATTCAGAAAAGTGGACTGACTCCGTATGGAACTCAAACCACGACAACGCCAGCAGGAAAAAACCTTCCGGGAACAAAAACAAATAAGAAGAATTTATTTGAAATTATTGCTGCGCATGATATTAAATATGCTGCAACAGCTAGTATTGGTTACCCGCAAGATTTTATCAATAAAGTAAATAAAGCAAAACATACAAAAGGCGCAACATTTATTCATGTGTATGCATCGTGTCCAACAGGCTGGGGAACTCCTACTCATACTTCTATTGAAATAGCTAAAGAAGCTGTTGACTGTGGTTTGATATTTTTAGCTGAGTATGAAAATAGTGAGTTTAAACTAAACAAAAATCCAAAAGAGTTTAAATCAGTTAAAGAGTATTTAACAAAACAAGGAAGATTTAAACACATGACAGATGAAGATATTGAGAAAGTGATTCAGCACAGAGATTATAAGTGGGAACGCATGAGGAGAAATTGGTCAACAAAAAAGTAAAAGAAGAGATAAACTAAATGTGATTAGATTATAATAGGAAGAATCAAATCACATTTAGTTTCTTTGTTTTCTTTTGAGTTACTTCTTAGTTCGGCGCCATGATTTTTATATTCGATTATAGCTAATTTGAATATTTTAAGATTAAATAAAAAAAGATTGCCCTTTTGAGCAATCTTTTTTTATTTATTGTTTTCTAATTTGGAGTAATTACATAATTATTCAATTTTTGTAAAAGTGCAATCAGTAAAAATATCATAAACCCCAGCATAAGATTCATCTGCTGTTAAAATCAATGCGGCAAGCCCGGAAAAGGAAATAGTATTGTCTTCTGATATTGATCCGACAACATCATCGAAAGATACTGCAACTCCGTCAAAATAACCAGTTACAACCATTGCATTATCACCAATTTCCGGATCAGAAAAATCCGTTTTAAATATAACGTGATTTCTCAGAATAGTGAAATTCTTGTTTTCTACATCAACAGTAGCTTCAATTCTATATGGATCTGCTCCCGTTAAATTCACACAGTCCAGATATTGTGCTATATATACTTTATTATTCTCATTATGTTGTGTAATTACAATTGTATAAGGTGTTATTGCAGATGATTTATTAGTTTTAACAGTTAAGTCTTTTATTCCTTTTGAATCAAAATATGACGTTCCTGTCACTTGATAAGTTCCATACAAATCTGAAACTTCAAATGGTTTTTCATCGTCATTTACAAGAGTTACAGTATAGGTTTTCAGTGTGTCATTTAATCCAATATTATAACCTGCAGTATTTGAAATCAAGGTCAGTTTTACTGTTCTTTCTTCTGCATCAAAAATATCATTATCAATACAAGTTAAATCAATATTTTGAATGCCGGTACCATTAGGAAAAACCAAATAACCACTGTTTAAAACAGAAAAGTCAGTTCCTGCATCGCAATTGACAGTTTCAATTTTATAAGTAAGGGTAACATCTTCTGCAGCAATTGCAAGCATAACTACAGGTATTTGTAAATCATTTCCTTCTTCGATAGAACCGGCTTCCTCAACAAAGGCTACATAAGCATTTTCATTTACTGAAACTTCATCATCATTTACCAATGTAACAGTAAAAGTAGTACTAGTATTTTCAAGTCCAATATTAAAATCGGCAGTGTTTGAAGTTAATGTTAATTTTACAGTTCGATCGTCTTCTTCAACAATATCATTAGTTATACAGCTTAATTCAATATTTTGTACACCCATTCCATCAGGAAAAACTAATGTCCCACTATTTACAACAGAAAAATCAATTCCTTCTTTACAATTTGTCTCCTCTAATTTATAAAGAACCTCAATGTCTTTTGTAGCCTTTGCAACCATTGTAACTGGAATGGTAAGAATACTTCCTTCAGATATTGATGCTGATTCACCAACAAATGCAACATAGGCATTTTCATTAATGTTTGGTTTTTCTTCTTTTTCACATGCACTAAATATTACTCCAATTAATAATATTAAGGTCATTAATTTTAATAAACTTTTCATACTTTTCATTATTAAATAAGCTTTATAGGGTTAATTATTAAGATATTTTATTTTTCATCTGAAAGAATAATGTATAAATAGAATGTTTTAATAAGAATTAAAATTGTAAAAAACGGACATTTTAATTTTTTTTATAAAAGGCTACATATTCACAGAATTTGATACATCAGTCTGCCATTTACATGATTTACAAAAAAAAAGGAAAGGAGAAATTTAAAACTCTTAAACTTATTTAAACAAGGTATTTAATAGTAAGTTCAATTTTAATATAATTACAAAATACAATCATAGATGAGACGAATAGAACCAGATTATTGCCAGAGAATTCTTTCGTAATAAGGAATAAGATTTTTTAAAACATTTTTCGGGTTATCTCCACAAAATTCTTTACAATCCTTAATAAAATGTGATTGATCGAAATAACCATATTGTAATGAGACTTTTGTAAAATTTTCAATTTCTAAATTTTTTAAAGCTGAAATAGTATTGTTGAAACGAGTTAGTTTAACATATTTTTTCGGAGTTATTCCTGTATATTCCTTAAAAAGTCTGTTCAGAGTTTTAGATGAGATATTTAATTTGTTTGATAATGAGGAAAGATTTGTATTGCTAGCGTTTTTATCAATATATTTTGTTGCATAAATCATTCTTTTATCTAAGTTTAAATTAATTATCTTACTACAGAAATATTTTTCAATAATCATTCGTTTTTTTGAAACATCCGTTGTTTCATATAATTCTTCCAAAAGAAAGTTAACATCTTCACCAAACACTTCCAGAGGATTTAATAACTGATTTTTAATTTCATATATGGGCATTTCGAAAAACGAAAATGCTTTTAACGCATAGGAAGTTAAAACTAATCCAATTTGCTCAATGTTACCTTTAAATTCAACTATTGAAGAAATATCACGTGGAGAAATAATCCTGCTAGTTAAAAAACTTTCACCCGAAGATTCAATAGAAAAAGTATTATTGTTATCAAAACAAACACCGTTAAAAATCCCAACTATGGGTGAAGTCGTTGGGGGTAAAGTATATCCTATTGTCTCTTTACTATTATGCTTTAAAATATATATATATTTGATAAAAGGATTTAATATTTGAGTTTGCGGAGAAAATACCCAGAAATTTTCATTATTAATCATAATGTTCTTAAAAAGGGAATTAATTTGTATCTCTTATTTGTCTGTTTTAAAATATCGGCTTAAATGTAATAAATTCAGGTCATACAATAAATGGAATTTTCATTATATTAAAATATGTATAGTTAAATATCTAAATAACAGGATGATTACTTACTTAATTAAACATATTCATCACCTTCAAAAGTTTTCTTGATGCTAGTTCACTATAAAACAATGTACATAAAAGAGCCAACAACTTACCAGTTTCACAACATAAAATTACTTACCTTGAATTTGAAAACATGCTAGCAATAATCCTTAAGGAAATAAATATTTCTGATCCGATAATCTTGGCAACAACAATATCTGTTAAAGTCTTTCAATTCAAGTTCAATACGAATATTTTCAAATGATAAAATCTGAATTTTACGTTGATTTATTATAATTTTTTGTGTTTGAACAATATGCTTTTTAGCTGATTGTGATTTTGAATATTAATCACAAGTTTTTGTAAAATCTTTATTAGAAAAATTATACTTAGCTTTGTAAACTATTTAAAAGAATAATTGTTAGTAACAGAATGAATGAAATTGATAAAAGAATAAAAGAATTTATAAATAAACATCACGTACTTACCTTAGCTACTTCACAGAATAATATTCCATATAGTGCAAATTGTTTTTATGTTTATTACGAAGATGAAAACATGTTGGTCTTTACTACCGATCATAAAACAAAACATGCTCAAGATGCTTTAGCACAGAATAAAGTGGCAGGATCTATTGTTTTGGAAACGAGTGTTGTGGGTAAAATCCAAGGCATACAGTTTCAGGGAATAATGCACGAACCTAAAGATGATCTTTTAAAAAGGGTAAAAGCTAGATACTTAAAAAGATTTCCTGTAGCAATGTTAATGAAGACCAATTTATGGGTTATTGATTTAAGTTTTCTTAAATTTACAGATAACCGTTTAGGTTTTGGAAAAAAATTAATTTGGGGAAAAGAAGAATCATAATAAATTTCGCAAAATGATATTAGTAACTGGTGGAACAGGTCTTGTGGGATCTCATTTGTTGTACGATCTTGTTAAAAATAATAAGTCTGTTAGAGCTTTAATTCGGAACAGAGAAAAAATAAATTTAGTAAAAAAAATATTTTCTTATTATTCGGATGATTCAGAAAACTTGATTCAAAAGATTGATTGGGTAGAAGGAGATATTTTAGATTTATATTCACTTGAAAAAAGTTTTAAAGATATAAGAAATGTATACCATTGTGCCGCTATAGTTTCTTTTAATGGGAAAGACAAAAGCGAAATGATAAATGCAAATGTTCAGGGTACAGAAAATGTAGTTAATCTGTGTTTGAATAATAATATTGAAAAGCTGTGTCATGTTAGCTCTATTGCTTCTTTAGGTATTACCTTAAATGGAGAACTAATTGACGAAAATTCAAAATGGACATCTTCTAAAAATAGATCAACATATTCTATTAGTAAGTACGAATCGGAAATGGAAATCTGGCGTGGTATACAAGAAGGATTAAATGCAGTTATAGTTAATCCATCGGTGATTTTAGGACCGGGGTTTTGGAATTCAGGTAGTGGGTCATTATTTACAAAAGCTGCAAAAGGAATGAAATATTTCACCAATGGAGCAACAGGTTTTGTCGATGTGCGAGATGTTACGGAATCTATGATTCGATTAATGGAGAGTGATATAAGTGCAGAACGATTTATCTTGAATGCAGAGAATTTATCTTATAAGGATTTTTTTGATAAAACATCCGATGCAATGAATATTGCAAAGCCCAGAAAAGAGGCAAGTCGGAAATTACTACAACTAGCAGTTTTCCTGGACACTATAGCCGGTAGTCTTGGAATTAAAAAACGAGAAATAACGAAAGAAGTAATAAAATCAAGTACTTCGGTATCGAAGTATTCAAATGAAAAAGTAAAAATGGCGATTGGAAAATCATTTATTCCAATCGAAAAAAGTATCGGGGATATTGCTGAGAAATTTAAGAAAAAATTAACAATAAGCTAATTATCAGTTAATATAGATTAGCTATTATTGTAAAAATTAATATAATTATGAGTAAAGAATTTAAGAAAAAAGGAAAAAAAACAGGTAAGAGAAATAGTTTTAGTATAAATAAAAAGGTACTTACAAATAAAATAATTGACTTGTTTACAAAAGAGTCAAGCAAGCTGCTTAATTATAAACAAATAGCAAAAAGTTTAGATATTACAGATGACTCCACAAAAGGATTAATAACTGCGATTTTATATGAATTAAGAGATTTAGGTACCTTAGTAGAAATATCGAGAGGTAAATTTAAATTTACAACGCAAGGAGGATATATTACAGGAAATGTAGATCTTACGTTGAAAGGTGCAGGATATATTATATCTGAAGATTGCGATGAAGATGTTTTTGTATCACAGTCAAATTTAAATCATGCCCTAAATGGTGACGAGGTAAAAGTTTATTTATATGCAAAAAAACGAGGACGACAGCCCGAGGGTGAGGTTGTTGAGATAATCAAAAAATCAAGAGATACCTTTGTCGGTGTTGTTGAAGTTTCGAAAAACTTCGCATTTATGACAGCCAATAGCCGTCAAATGCCATATGATGTATTTATTCCCTTACCAAAACTTAAAAGTGCCCAAAATGGTGATAAAGTAATTGTAAAAATTACTGAATGGCCCGAAAAGTATAAAAATCCATTTGGCGAAGTTGTAAATGTATTAGGTAAACCAGGAGAAAATGACACCGAAATGCATGCTATTTTAGCGGAGTTTGATTTACCCAATGAATTTGATAAAAGAGTAGAAGATGCGGCTAATAATACTTCTGAACTTATAACTGAAAAAGATTATAAAGAACGAAGAGATTTTCGTGACATTACAACATTCACAATTGACCCAACGGATGCAAAAGATTTTGATGATGCTTTATCAATACAGAAATTAGATAATGGTAACTGGGAAATTGGAGTTCATATTGCGGATGTAACACATTACGTCACACCAGAGTCGATAGTTGAGAAAGAAGCATTTGAACGAGCAACTTCAGTTTATTTGGTAGATAGAGTTGTTCCAATGATTCCAGAGAAACTTTCGAATATGGTTTGTAGTTTACGTGCAAATGAAGAAAAGCTTTGTTATAGCATTGTTTTTGAGTTGGATGAAAATGCTGATGTTCTTGATCAATGGATTGGAAGAACAGTAATAAATTCAAATAAACGATTTGATTATGCAGAAGCACAAGCCATAATTGAAGGTGGAGAAGGAGTGTTTAAGGAAGAATTATTATTACTAAATGATTTGGCACAAAAGATACGTGCTCGTAGATTAAAGAATGGAGCCATTACTTTCGATCGTGTTGAAGTTAAGTTCAATATTGACGAAAAAGGGAAGCCTTTAGGAGTTTATTTTAAAGAGCAGAAGGAGTCAAATAAACTGATAGAGGAATTCATGCTTTTAGCAAATAAACGAGTAGCAGAATTTATAGGTAAAGTAGAAAAAGGTAAAAAAGCGAAGACTTTTGTTTATAGAATCCATGATAAACCAGATCCAGAGAAATTAGAACGATTCTCAAAGTTTATTCAGCGATTCGGATATGGAATAAATACTACAAGCCAAAAAAATATTACAAGTTCAATTAACGATTTGCTTGATCAAGTACAAGGTAAAAAAGAGCAAAATGTAATTGAAACTCTGGCTGTCAGATCAATGGCTAAAGCTGTATATTCTACGAAAAATGTAGGACACTATGGTTTGTCTTTTTCTCATTATTCTCATTTTACTTCGCCAATTCGACGTTATCCTGATATGATGGTTCATAGAATGTTAACAGCATATATGGATGGAGAAAAAAGCATGAGTCAAAACAAGTACGAAGATATGTGTAAACATTCTTCTGAAAGAGAAAAAAAGGCTGCCGAGGCTGAACGTGCTTCAATAAAGTATAAGCAGGTTGAATTCATGAAAGACCATATTGGCGAAGACTTCGATGGAATAATATCAGGTGTTACCGAATGGGGATTTTATGTGGAGCTTAACGAAAGTAAATGCGAAGGTCTTGTGCATATTCGTGAACTGGATGATGACTATTACTTTTTCGATGAGGATAATTATTCAATTATTGGAAGAAGGAATAAGAAAACATACCAACTTGGAGATCCGGTAAGAATAAAAATTGTAAGAGCAGATCTTGAGAAAAAGCAGCTTGATTATACGCTAGCTTAAAAAGTAAAATATGTGTAAATCGGTGTTTAATATTTTTTAAACATCGATTTTTCATTTTCTGTATTAGATTTTATTTTTAAAAATATACTTTAGATATTGAATAACATTATATTGAATTGTATTTTTGGAATTCCAACATTAAATAGTCGAAATATGGTTAAAGAGCATATTATTAAAAAACAAAAAACTGCGAAGCTTAAAATTGTAAATATTGCAGCGGATATCTTCAGCACATTTGGATTCAAAAAAACAACGATGGATGATATTGCACGTGCAGCCGGAATTGGTAAAAGCTCTATTTATTATTATTTTAAAAGTAAAGAGGAAATTTTCGAAGCAGTAGTTAGAAATGAGGCTAAGCAGTTAAGTGGAGAGTTGGAAAAAAAGGTATTAAATGCTAATGATAATCCAAAAGATAAGATTAGAAATTATGTCTTTTTAAGAATGAAATACCTAAACGAAATGGTGAATTTTTATGAAGCATTAAAAAATGACTATTTAGGAAATCTAGCTTTTACCGAGCGAATAAGAAGAAAATATGATAAAGAAGAGCGACAAACCATTAAAGAAATATTAGATGAAGGTGTAAATAAAGGAATATTTAAATTAACAAATACAAAACTTGCAGCTATTGTACTAGTAACATTTTTAAAGGGATTAGAGAAAAGTATGATTATTGAACAAAAATTTGATATGAAAGAATTGGAAACAAATCTTGATGATATTTTACATATTCTTTTTTATGGTATGGTTAATTAGTGTTTATTAAACACGACTATAAAATTATACGAGTTGATGATTAATTATTTTTTAAATTTTATTATCTTGGCGTCTACAAAAACTTAAAAAATCTACATTATGAAAGTAAAATTATTGTTTGTTACTCTGTTATTAGTTGCATTTTTTACTCCCGATTTGTTTTCTCAAGATGCCGATAAGGTATTAGGATATTGGTTGACACAGGACGGAGATTCTCAGGTGAAAGTATTTAAAGCAAAAGATGGGAAATATTATGGAAATATTAAATGGCTAAATGTTACTACAAGAGAAGATGGAAGTATCAAACTTGATGATAAAAATCCAGATCCTGAATTGGCAAAGAAACAGATTTTGAATTTACAATTATTGAAAGCTTTTGAATTCAACACAAAAGATAATGAATGGAATAATGGAACAATTTATGATCCTAAAAGTGGGAAAACATATAAATGTTTTATGTGGTTTGAAGATGGGGACGATACTACATTACATGTAAAAGGATTTATCGGATTTTCATTAATAGGTAGTAGAGTAGATTGGACAAGAGAAGAAAAGTTACGAGAATAAAATAGTAAAAAAGAAATTAACCCGCTTTTAGCGGGTTTTTTTATATTTATAATTATGAGTAGAGATCAAGTCATAAATAAAACTATTGATTTTGTAAAAGCAAAACTCGAAGGAGATAGCTCAGGACACGACTGGTGGCATATTTACCGGGTATGGAATTTATCTAAGAAAATTCAGGAAAAAGAAAAAGGGGATTTATTTATTATCGAGATGGCTGCTTTACTTCATGACGTAGCCGATTGGAAGTTTTATGAAAATGAAGAAGCAGGGCTTATGGTTGTTCGCGATTGGTTAATAAAAATAGATCTCTCAAGTGATATTATAGAAGAAATAATTTACATAATAAAGAATGTTTCTTATAAAGGTGCCGGTGTTAAAGATCAAATGAAAACCCTTGAAGGTAAAATTGTGCAAGACGCAGATCGTTTAGATGCAATTGGAGCAATTGGAGTTGCAAGAACATTTGCATTTGGAGGTAAGTTCGGAAGCGAAATGCATAATCCGGAAGAAGATGCTAAATTGCATAATAGTTTTGAGGAATATAAAAATTCAAAAGGAACAACCATTAATCATTTTTATGAAAAATTATTGCTTTTAAAAGACAGAATAAATACAAAAACAGCAAAAGAAATTGCTTTAGAAAGGCACAATTATATGGAAGTATTTTTAAAACAATTTTACGATGAATGGAATAGTTTAAAATAGTATTGTTGACTGAGAAAGAAAGTATATGAATTTATTTGCTCAAGATTTGAATGATTTTTTTAATCTTTTTTTTCCTAATATATGTATTGTTTGTAATTCGCATCTTGTAAATCAAGAAGATTTGATTTGCACAAAATGCCTTTATAATATGCCTAAAACATATTATCATAAAGATATTGAGAACCCGGTTTCGCAATTATTTTGGGGTAGAACAAAGCTTGAATATGCAACAGGTTTCTTTAACTTTAATAAAGATGGCAAATATCAGAAAATGATGCACAAGTTTAAATATCATGGGAATAAAGAAATTGGCAATGTTCTTGGAAAATCATTTGGCAATCAATTAAAAAACAGTTTTTTTAATCAGGTTGATCTAATTATTCCAGTTCCATTACATATAAGCAAGCTAAGAAAACGGGGATATAATCAAAGTGAGTGGATTGCAAAAGGACTTTCTGAAACGATGCTAAAACCCATAGACGTTAAATCACTTGTTCGTTCTGTAGCTACCGAAACACAAACAAGAAAATCGAGATTTGAAAGATGGGAAAATGTAGAAAATATTTTTGCAATAACAAACGAAAAAACCTTGAAAGGGAAACACATTCTTTTGGTTGACGATGTTGTTACAACAGGATCAACGCTTGAGGCTTGTGCAAATACAATATTAAATATTAAAAACACAAAAGTAAGTATTGCAGCTGTGGCAGTTGCCTAAATGAGCTAAAGCTGAATCCTGTTTTAAAGGTATGTATTGTAGTTTAGATATTTCTATAACGAAAGAAAGCTTTTAGCCTTTGGTTGTTAGCTTTTGGTTTAGATTTAAATTAGCTGTTACTTCATTATAGAAAAGTGATTTAAAAAGCTAAGAGCTAATGGCAAAAGGCTCTAGTTTATTATTGAATGAAAGAATTAACTTGTTTGAAGGTAATCATGATATCAACTAAGAAATTAATCTCCCCATCTTTTAGAGTCGATTTCGAAACCTGCTAAATCTAAAATTCTATTAACAACAGTAAGTACAACTTCCTCAACTGTTTTTGGTTTAGAATAAAACGAAGGTGTTGCCGGACAAATTAGTCCACCAGCCAAAGTAATTGTTTCCATATTTTTAATGTGGATTAAATTATATGGTAGCTCTCGGGGAACAATGATTAACTTTTGTTTCTCTTTTAAAATTACGTCTGCCGCACGACTAATTAAATCATCGGAAACGCCACTTGCTATTCGCCCAAGTGTTCCCATAGAACATGGACAAATTATCATAGTATCATATTTAGCAGAACCAGAAGCGAAGGGAGCATAAAAATTATCAGGTTCATATTGTTTAAAGGGATAATCATTAAATGATTTATCATTAAGCTCATATTCCCAAATTTCTTTAGCATTTTTTGAAAATACCAAGCCAATTTCAGAAAACTGATCGTTTATTTGTATGAGTTTGTCAAGTAATAACTTAGCGTAAACTGAACCGCTTGCGCCGGTTATCGCAATCACAATCTTTCTTTCCCCTTTTTGCATATGGATTATTGTTTGGATTTGCTAATTGAAAGTAAACAGCAAAAGTAAGTACATTGTTGTATTGGCCTTTATTTAGGAAATATGTTTGATCTCCCGGGTGAGCCCTTACAGGTAATATAGAATAATTAAATCGAACATTAAATAATAAGTTTTCAAGAATTTTGTATTCTACACCAACGAGACCGGAAAATTCGAATTGGTTAAATTCAGGAAAGGCTGGTTCATCGCCATAACCGCCTTTGTCTTCAGTCGCTTTTTGCAGGGAACCTAATGCTAATCCAATGTTTGCACTAAATTTGTTTAAAAATCTATATTTTAAAAAAATAGGAAGTTCAATATAATTCAATTTTGATACATAAAAGACAGCAAGTTCTTCACTATTTGAACTACTCCCTTTTTGAATATATTTTAATTCCATTTGAGCATCAATGTATTTATTTAACATCACGTTGGTATAAATACCGAAAGATAAACCCGCTTTATGATAACCACCCCAATTATCACCATCAAGCTGCGATGCGGATAGACCGGCAAAAATACCGCCACCAAAGGTTTGTGTAAATCCAAATTGACTTGTCAATAATATAATTAATATTAAAAGAGCTCTTTTCATATTTTAAATTTTGTTTTCAAAATTTAAAATTACTTAAAAAAGTTAGATCAACTTAAAATAACGATCTATTTATTTTAATTAGATTAATTCTATATTATTATAATAGATATGTTAATTTTCTTTTTGGACATAAAAATCTGTTACATTTTATTTAACTGACATGCAATGTTTTAAAAGAACTAATATCAATTTAGCTATCATAAAAATAAAAGAAATAGCTGAAAATGTTCAGATTATTATTACATACGATTAAACAATTATAAACATATTAAGATATTATTATGTTTATATACTAAAATTGTTGTAAGAATTGATATTTTAATTAATATTGCTAGTTAATCTAAATTTAATTATTCATTAACCTTAAACTTATTTCCTATGAAAAAACTATTACATGGCTTAATATTTTTGCTTTTTTTCTTCTCCTTTTCATCATCTTTTAGAACGTATTCACAATGTTCTTCTGGTGAAATTGAAATCTCAATAGTAGTTCAAACCGATGATTGGGGATCCGAGGTGACATGGGAATTAACAGGTCCTGAAGGTAGCCCTGAATATATTAAGGGCGGACCTTATCCTGATGGTTCAGAACAACTTGATGAACAAACAGTATGTGTCCCTGAAGGAGCAGAATTGGTTTTTAGAATAAATGATTCGTCTAATGATGGAATCTGTGCTGGAGATGACAATGGTTATTATACTGTCTCAGCTTATGACTTTGTTTATGCTCAAGGATGTGACTACGGTAGTGGTGAAACAACTACTTTTTTTGCAGTACCTCCTCCAAATACTAATTTGATTTTTGATGAATTATTGATTCCTAAATATGTTGAATACGGAGATATTCCAATTGAAGGTATTATTAGAAATTATGGAGTAAATACTATTACATCAGTGGATGTTAATTGGACAGTTGATAATGGAACTATTAATACATATACAATTAACGATTTAAATATTGCTTCTAATGAAACAGATACTTTCTCTCATGCTACTCCATGGAATACTGCAGACTCTTTAGTGTTTTATGAATTAAAAGTATGGACGTCAAATCCGAACGGAGTTGCAGATGACGTTCCTGAAAATGATATTTTGGAATTAGAAATATATGTTCTGGATGATGTCGCACAACGATTAGTTTTAATTGAGCATTTTACAAATGCATCATGTGGGCCTTGTGTATCACAGAATCCGATTCTAGACGCCCTTATTAATGAACCAGGGAATTTGGAAAAGGTTTCTCATTTAGCTTATCACACTTCTTGGCCTGGAATAGATCCAATGTATACATTTAATTTAGATAAGGGTCAAGGTAATGCTCGTGTATCTTATTATAGTGTATCTGGTGTTCCTAATGCACTTGTAGGTGGCAATAAATTTCAAGGATCACCAGTTAATGTTACGACAGAAATGATAGTTGCTGAGTATGAACGACCTGGATTATTCGATATTAATATTGAACCAGCTTTTGTAAGTGATTCTAAAATAAAAGTTGAATTAGATATTACTTCTTTAGCAGAGTTTAAAGAGGGTACTCTTAAAGCTCATGTAGTATTAGTACAAGATATGGAATATGAATCTACTCCTGGAACTCTTGTTAATGGAGAGAAATCTTTTCCTGATGTTATGCGATATATGATTTCTGGTTTAGAGGGAGTAGATATTGGATTACCAAAGTATGGAGATGTATTTTCTACTATATTATCTCAAGAACTGGATATAGCCGTAATAAAAGATTTTGAAATTATTGTATTTATACAAGATGATAATAATAAAAATATCCTTATGGCGACTTCAGTTGTAGCGAATATTACTCCACCATTTGTGTCAATAAGTCCGTTTGATGGAGAAAAAGATATAATACTTGACACAGATATTTTTATAACTTTTCAAGAGTCAGTTAGGTTAATTGATAACACTGAAATAGTTGATCCTACTTCTCTTATTACTTTCAAGAAAAACAATGCATCTGGTGAAGATGTTAGCTTTACAGCAAGTATTAATGAAGAAAAGACAGAAATTGAAATAACTCCTGATAATGTATTAGATATTACGCAGGATTATTATGTAGCACTTAGTAATAGTGTCGAAGATTATAATGATTTAGCAATTGAAGAACAGAGCGCTATATTTACAACTATGTCTATTCCAACAGTAGAATTTAGTATTGAAAATGGAGCAATTGATATTGTAGAAGATTCAATTTTAATAACATTTAGCGAACCTTTACGATTAATAAATAATGATCCAATTACCGAACCTGCATCTTTGATAACAATAAAGCTTGATAATTCGAGTGGAGAAAATGTTTCTTTTACGGCTAGAGTAAATGAAGACAATACAATGATTTCTGTTGTTCCAGACACTTATCTAGATCCACAGCAAACCTATTATATTAATATAGGAGCGTTAGTAGAAAATAGATTTGATTATGCTATTGAAGAAACAAATATTTCGTTTACTACAGGAGAGTATCCTAGTGTAGAAATTTATACTTTTCCTGATAACGAAGCTGTTAATGTAAGTCGTGATGGGGATATCAGAATTACATTTAGTATGGAAGTTCGATTACTTAATGACGATCCAATTACAGATCCGAGTTCGTTAGTAAGTTTAAAAAAGAATGATCAAAGTGGAGAGGATGTTCCATTTACAGCATCAATTAATAGTATTAATAAATCAATAACAATTGATCCGGATGCAGCCTTAGGCGCAGAACAAGTTTATTGTGTTAGTATTGAAGTGCTTGTAGAAAATAAATACAATATGGCAATTGAAGATACAAGTATTACATTTACTACAGGAGTATTATCAGGTATTCATGAAAATGAGATAAGCATAGATTTAAAAATTTATCCGAATCCATTTAAGGACGAATTAAATCTATCGTACTTTTCCGATGAAACAGGTAAATCAGTGATAGAAATCTATAATCAAACTGGTATGTTAGTAAAAACACAAACACAGGAAAGTTATATTGGCAAACAATTAATCGAAATAAATACAGAAGACATGAGCAATGGTATTTATTTCCTTAATTTGAAAATAAATAATAGCAGAATTTCAAAGAAGATCGTGTTATTAAGATAGTACAGTAAAGAAATAATTAATAATGATAAGGGAGTTTAAAAAGTAATTAGATCACCCATATTTTGACAAGCTAAAAATGACAAATTATTGTAGTTCAGATTGTCACACTGAGTTCGTCGAAGTGGTTTTATGATTTTGGTTACTTTTTGGACACCCTTATTTTTAAATATATAAACAATGAAAAATTTATTACTCGCAATATTTTTAATTTTAGTTTCTAATTCAGGATTTTCGCAAAACATTCCCAATGTCCAGATAAAAAGTTTAGAAAATAAAATAGTAAATACACAAGATTTATTTGATGGAGAATCATTAATAATTTTAAGTTTTTGGGCTACCTGGTGTAAACCTTGTATTAAAGAGCTTGATGCCTATAATGAAAATATTATTGATTGGGCTGAGGAAACTGGAGTAAAACTTTATGCCATATCAATTGATAATGCTCGTAGTATGAGTAGAGTCGCACCATTTGTTAATGGACGTGGATGGGAAGATATAGAGTTTTATTTAGATCCAAATGAAGATTTTAAAAGAACAATGAATGTTATTAATGTTCCACACACTTTATTATTAGATGGAAATGGTAAAATCCTCTGGCAACATACTTCCTATGCAGATGGAGATGAATATGAATTGTACGATGTAATTAAAGAAAAAAGTTCGAAATAATATGAGAAGAAATTTATTGGAAAAACTATTTGTAATTTGTTTAATAGTTTTTACTAATGCAGGATTGTTTGCTCAAAATAACGAGGGGCAAATTCATGGGAATTTTCAGGTCGATGCGCAAATATATAGGCAAGATTCTGCCATAGGCGCTGACGTTCCACCTGAAAAAATGGGTTTAAATACCTATGCTAATTTTACCTTTACCAAGGGAGATTTTTCAGCAGGATTACGATACGAAGGATATATGAATGCACTTCTCGGATACGATGAACAATATGATGGAGTGGGAGTACCGTATAGATATATAAGCTATCAAAATGATGGTCTTTCGATTACAGTTGGAAACTTTTATGAACAGTTCGGCAATGGATTATTATTTAGATCCTATGAGGACAAATCGTTGGGATACGATAATGCAATCGATGGATTAAGAGTAAAATTTAATCCTTACAAAGGAGTCTATTTAAAGGGATTTACCGGTAAGCAACGATCTTACTTTGATGTAGGGCCTGGGATTGTTCGAGGAGTTGATGGTGAGTTTTTTATAAATGATATTTTTTCGGCATTAAGCGAAAATAAAACACAAGTAATTCTGGGTGGTAGTTTTGTAAGTAAATATCAAAAGGATGAAGATCCAAGATTTAAATTACCTGAGAATGTGGGATCCTTTGCCGGGAGAGCCTCATTAGTACATGGAGGATTTAATTTATCAGGAGAATATGCCTATAAATATCCTGATCCATCGGCAGACAATGGATATAATATCAAATTCGGAGATGCCCTGTTAATTAATGCAACATACTCACAAAAAGGTTTAGGGATTTATTTGAGTATGAAACGTGTAGATAACATGAATTTTAGATCAGACAGGAATGCTTCATTAAATAATTTGCAAATTAATTTTATTCCTGCTATTACAACCAATCACACATATTCGCTTGCGGCAATGTATCCATATGCAACACAACCAAATGGGGAAATAGGCTTTCATGGAGAAATAACAAAGAATTTTGCTAGAGGATCTACACTAGGAGGTAAATACGGAACAAATGTAGCGCTTAACTTTTCCAGAGTAAATAGTTTGAAAACTACACCAACAGTTGATGGTACTGGATATGAATCGGAATATTTTGCTATTGGAGATGAAATCTATTTTCAGGATATAAATGTTAAAATTCATAAAAAAATAAATAGTAAATGGAAAACAGATATTAGCTATCTTAATATTATATATAATAAAGATGTCGTACAGGGACTTGCCGGATATGGAACTATTAATGCGAACGTGGCTATTGCCGATGTAAGCTATAAATTTAAACCCAGACATTCATTAAGGGTAGAAATACAAGCTTTGTTTACTGAACAGGATAATGGTGATTGGGCTATGGGTTTAATGGAATATACCATTGCACCAAAATGGTTTATTAATGTATCTGATCAATATAACTACGGTAATTCTGATGATAAATTGCATTATTTTAATGTGGCAGCGGGTTATAAAAAAGGAGCAAACAGGTTCCAATTAGGTTACGGTAGACAAAGAGAAGGTATTGTTTGTATCGGTGGCGTTTGTAGAAATGTGCCAGCATCGAGTGGATTTAATATATCAATAACAAGTAGTTTTTAAATAAAAAAGTATGAGGACATTTAATAAAATAATATTATTTCTAGGTATCATCATTTTAGCTTTTCTCGCTTGTGATGAAATAGAGGAACCCTTTATTGAATATAATGGACAATGTGGAGATGTAAGTTTATCTATTCCTATAAAACAAATATTAATTGAGGAATTTACCGGGCATGAATGTGGAAATTGTCCTGAAGGTGTTGAAATGTTAGAAACCCTAAAGGAATTATATTGCGATCATGTTATTCCCGTGGCAATTCATGCGGGATTTTTTGCAGAAGTTTCAACTTATGGAGAAAAGTATACCTACGAATACCGAACAGAAGATGGAGACGAAATTGATACTTATTTTGAAGCGAGTAGCTCTGGTGTACCCAATGGAATGATAAACAGGAAAAAAATTGAAAATGACTTAACTCAAATTCCTGAAAACTGGCCGGTAGTGGTAGCTGAAATGCTTTTGGAGAAACCAGTACTGGATATTAATATTAACACGATTACCATTATTGATTCTCGTGAATTAGAAGTAAATGTAGATCTTGTATTTATTGAAGCTATGAATGATAATTTAATGCTTTCTATTTATTTCCTGGAAGATTCTGTTGTATCATGGCAAAAAGATTATTCTCTTCCCGATGGAGAACAAGATATTGAGTTTTACTCTCATAATCATGTATTAAGAGATGCAGTAAACGGAACGTGGGGAGACCAAATTTTAAATGGTCAAATCAATCCAAGCGATGTTAAAAGCAAAACTTATAATTATATTATAAATCAGGATTGGGTGATAGAAAACTCTAGTATTGTTGCATTCGTTTATAAAAATGATACTAAGGAAGT
>WTBR01000033.1 GCA_013138975.1 Bacteroidales bacterium | reverse complement strand
TTCTTTTAATCTTTAACAGTAATTGAGTCATTTTCGGAATAACCAATAATTTTTGAATAACTTCTATATCCTTCTTTTGGAATTCTTATAGTATACTCTTTTTGGTTTTTATTCGTTAAAAATGAATCTCTTAACCAAGGGTTAAAATATTTTAATAATTTATAATTTATTAAAAGTTTCTTTGCAAAATCAGCAAAATCTTTAACTGATGAATCAACTTTTACTTCATAAGAAGGAACGGGATAATACATATCCTTTTCTCTTACATGGAATCCAAACTGATCAGGATTTTCTAAGATTAATTTTATAGCCAGAATTCGGTATATATATCTACCGGTCTCACTATTTAACAACAAATTATAATAATTCTGTTCTTTTTGTCTATTTACTTGTTTCATCAATCCTCTTCGACCTACATTATAAGATGCAGCAGCCATTGTCCAACTTCCAAATAGTTCATGAGCATCTTTTAAAAATTCACAAGCAGCTTCTGTTGATTTCTTAAAATGATATCTTTCATCTACTTCTGAATTTACTTCTAAACCGTAATCTTTAGCTGTTCCTTTAAGTAGTTGCCAGATTCCAACTGCTCCTGAGGGTGAGACTGCATTTTTTAGTTCACTTTCAGCCAAAACTAAATATTTAAAATCTTCAGGAATTCCTTTCTCTTTTAAAATTGCTTCGATTTCAGGGAAATATTTATTTGCTCGCTTAATAAACAAAATAGTTTGCGATTGCCAATATGTATTTACTAATAACTCTTGATCCAATGCTTCTCTTACATCAAAATGATCCATTGGAACAATTTCATTAGCAAAGGACAAGTTCGTTGGTAATGCTAATGAAAACACTGAATATTTCTCTTGAAATGCTTGCTGATAATCTGTATTAACCGGCTTTACACTAGGTTGTGAATTAATAAATACAACGAAAGCGACTATTAATGCTATTAAAATAAAATACGTGTATTTTTTTTTCATAATTAAACCTATTCTAAAATCCTTATACAAGAAAAATCCTATTATAGAGAAACAATAACATGCAACAAAAGTTGCAAAATTAGCTAATTTTATGATTAATTATGAGAATTGCTAAAACGAATAATTTATTCCAGTGTAAATTCCTATTGAATATGGATGAGATTCAATGGGTGAAGTAGAATTTAATTCGTTTAAATAATATTTAATGGATGGTTCTAAGCGAATATTTATATTCTCCATAAGAGGATACTCTATTCCTATTCCAAGGGTACCATTATAATTTATAGGGCTTACTCCGTTAGTTTCACCAATCACCTCCTTATTCCCTGCGTAATTTATATACACGTCGTTTCCAACTAAAAAGTTAGCTCCAAACCCACCAATGATATTTAAATCAATATTTTTATCGATTAAGGTATAACGGAATATAACCGGAACCTCAACATATTGAAAACTTTGCTGAATTTCTGCGTCTAATTCATTAAAGATAGGGTTTTTAACATCTGCTACTCTTTTGCCATCTGTATGATTATTAATTCTAGCTGATTTTTCATCAATTATAACATGTGAAGAATTAAAAGATAGATCTCCTGATGAGTTTTCAATTGAGTAAGAATTTATAAGTCTGTCTTTATATTCATCTGCAACCATATCGTAAGCCGAGTTAGCATATACTGATAAATAATCAAGTGATTGCCCCATTGTTGAATAGTAAACACCTGCCTGAATCGTAAGTCGACTAATTGCCTTATACTGTATATTTAATCCACCTGTATAAGACATTATAGGACTTTCAGAACTATTGTAAAAATCCTTATTATAAACACCCTGGGTTTCTGTAATATTTCTATATGAATATAGCGGTGTAAATTCTCCTCCTACAAACCATTTATTTTTTTTAGTTTTTTCAATTTCTATTGTCTCATTATGTGCATAAAACGAATAAATTTCAGGTAATGTATTTAAATACGAATTAATATTTTGTTTACGACTATCGACAATTGCTAATTCAATATTCTTAGTTGAAATTAAAATTTGTTTTTGTAATAGTTTATTTAATTTTTGCTCTTCCTTATTCAAATTCCTTTCATCTGCAATTAACTTGGCATCTCCAGCTTTTACTGTTTGAACAGATTCTTTTTTAGGAGTTAACTCTATTCTATTTACATTTGAATCATTTTTATTCAAATCTTTATCGATAACAGCAACAACTTTTTCTTCTATGGAATTAGATATACTGCTACTTGTTTCTTTTTGAATATCATTTTGAACTATTACCTGCGAATTATCTATAATATTTGAATTATTAGATAAATAAAATAAACCTGATCCAACAATTGCAAAAGCAGCAACAGTTGCAGCAATCTTATATAAAGAAATTATTCTTGAATTATTCTTTTTATTTAAAACTTGCTCAATATTTTCCCAAGCATCTTCAGGAGCAGCTTGAGTATAATTTCTCATTTGCATCTTAAAGACCTGATCAATATTTTTTTTACTCTTACCCATTATATTCATTTTACCCTTACATTGTATTGCTTATTCACTTTTTCTTTTAATATTTCACGTGCCCGTGATAAGTTAGATTTAGAAGTTCCCTCTTTAATATCCAGAATGTCACATATTTCTTTATGCGAATATCCTTCAATAGCGTATAAGTTAAAAACCATTTTGTATTGCGGAGATAATTCCTGAATTAATTTCAACAAATCCTTTGCTGATAATTCACTCAAAATATGATCATAATGATTATTATTAGGATCGCATTCTGCTTCCATGCTTAAAGCAAACATTTGTTTTTTATCCCTAAATTTCTCCAAAGCTGTATTTACAACTATTCTTCTAATCCAACCTTCAAAAGAACCTTTATTATTAAACTGCTTAAGGTTTGTAAAAACCTTTATAAATCCATCTTGTAAAATATCTTTCGCTTCATCCTCATTATTGGCATAGCGTAAACACACACCATACATTTTATCAGCAAAAATCTGATATAATCTATTTTGTGCTAATCTATTGCCTTTTAAACAAGCTTTTATTATCTCCGAGTAATTATTCAAAAGATATCCCAATTTTTTTGATGATATACAAATTTATGAATAATTTTACTACAAAAAGCTTGCTAAATATATTTTAATCAGTTTTATAATTTGAAGATGAATATAATTACAGATGGGTTGCGTTAAAAGTTAAAAAAAGGGAATAAAAATAAAAACAAACGCAACCTTTTTTAAAAAAACTTCGTCTAACTAACACAATCATCAATTTTACTAAAAAAACAAGTGATTTGGCAAACAAATTGCAGAATATAATTGTCACAGATCTAAATTTACAAAAAACGATGTTTACAAAATCCAATTCACGAGGAAGATGTTCTCACAAAGATTTTAATTTAGGTGTTATTATTATATTTATAATTGTAACTCTAGTTTTTGCTTTTTCTTTAAGTCAGAGCACCTACGGCAAAAAGATCTTTAGTCAGAAAACTGAATCAAACTTTTATAAAAGAATTGTTAGCTTAAAATAAATACTTACCTAATATACGCAAGTAAATTTTCATTCATTTAAATATTAAGTAATTAGCCATAAACGGTTAAATAATATAGATGACATGAAATTACAATCAACTTCACTGATTATTAATAAATCCGTGCCACGCTTTGCTAATTTAAGGATTTACATAAAAAATAGGAATACGGATTTTTTTAGTTTTACAACTCTTCCTTTTTTTGAACTTCTACAACAGGTACTATAATCCTTTCTTGCTTAGAGCGGCTTTCACCATAAGATTCATGATATACTCGAACTTCATAGTAGTATATTCCGCCGGGAGTTATATTTGAATCTTTTATTTTATTACTTTGCATTAAACCGGTTAATGGTCTAAAAACTCCACCTTCTTCTTTGCGATATACAATAACTCCTAAATAACCATCTTCAGGGTTAATTTCCCATCTTATTTGATTATACTTTCCTTTATTTTTAACGTTTATAAATTTTATTACTTTGTCGCCAATTTCGGGATTCTTTTTTGGTAGTTTACCAGGGAACGGATTTGAATACTGAGAAGAGTTTCCTGAACTATCCATTGCAATAAGATAATAATTATACTTAGTATTTTGCTCTACCCAACGATCGGTAAAATGTTTAACTACTGGATCTAAAATAGATTCATTTAATTTTTTCTTATTTACAATAGTATCACTTACTGTCTCTCTAAATATATTATATCCCTTGAGGTCTAAATCTGCATTTGGAATCCATTTTATTTGCAAATAATTATCTTTTGTTATTACAACATCTTTTATAAATGGTTGAGCCGGAGGAACAACATCTGGCATAAAATTCATTGCAAAATCTGAATACTCACTTCTATTATAAGATGAATCAACAGCTGTAACTCTATAATAGAAATTATTTTTTGCGCTTTTTGGAAGGGAATCAATATAGTTTGTCTCCATAAAGGGGGTTGAGTTTAACAAAACATATCTATTCTTTGAATCTTTATTAACTGTTCTAAAAACCTGATAACCCATTAAATCTTCATCCTTATTTGGCTTCCAATGAAGGCTTATTCTTCCTGTATCTGATTCTGTATATAATCCTTGGGGCTTTTCCGGTGGATATATATCCAATACATTTGCCATTGTCATAAATGACTTTCCTTCATTTCCTGATGAATCTACTGCCGCAACATAATAGTAATATTTACCTGGTTTTTCAACTATATCAACATATTCAACTCTAACGGAATTAAGTAAATTCATATTTAGTAATTTAAAGCCAACGTCATGATGTTTACTTCTATAAATATTAATTCCTTCTATATCGAATCCATAAGTATTCTCCCAACTTAATTTCACATTAAGCAAATCAACCGTATTTTTAAGAAATTTAGGTGATGGAGGTGCTGTTTGATCTTTAGGTGTTACTTCAAATATTTTTGAGTATTTAGAACTTCTGCCGAAATAATCAAGCCCTACAATTTTATAAAAATATGTTGTGCCATTGGATAAACTATCATCTGTAAAAAATATATCGGGGTAGGCTAATACTCCATCTTGTCCTTTTCGTTTTGAAATAATGATTGGCACTTCATTCATTTTCTCAAATTCAGATTGACTCTCACTTCGGCGGAATATATTAGCGCCATAAAATTTAAATTTATTGGGCTTCCATTTTAACAATACTTTTTCATCTCCGGATTTTATTTCAATTTCTTCGGGTGGTGAATCAAGAATATGCTTCTGAACGGTTATTATTCGTGAAATATTTAATTCTTTTTCTCCAGAGGCAGTAAGTTTTGTTACTTTATATTGGTATTCTTCTCCTAACTTAACATCACTATCATGGTATTCTATTCCAATATATTTAGCGTAATGATAGTTTTGTATCCCTTTAACTAATATCATTGCTTTTGTAAGACCTTGAATTTCATCCAATGAAAGTTCATCAATAAATGAAATATAATCATCCAAAGTTGAATCTGCTAAAAAAGCATTATTTGGAATTATATAGTCTCCTTTTTTAAATGGTTTTTCAAGAATATTATCCCAGTTCTGCTGCCCGGGAGTTCTTCTATATATATTTACTCCTTTTGAAACATAAATTTCAGGAATAAACCATTTAATTTTTACATGTAGGTTTTGCTCATCTAAACTATTTGAGATTATCATTGAACGAACTTCTGTTTCTTGCTGAGCTTGAGCAGTAATTCCTCCAATATTAAAAAGTAAAAAAACTATAATTACTTTTATATATAACTTGCTTTTTTTCATCTTTTTCATTTTGCACAAAATAAATATCTTTAACAATACTATCAAAATTTGGTTTCTACTTCCAGATCAAAACCAATACTCATACCAAGAATTGCAATTCGACCGTACGCACTACCGTAAAGGAGTGTTTCTGGTATGGTTTGGAACATTAATTCACCTCCAATGCTAACTGCTGCAATTTCAAACTCTTTTTCACGAACACATTTTGTTGTTACTCCCACACCGACATACAGATCAAGCCATACTCGGGCTTCACCAATGGCGAATGGTTTCCAATATATTATTGCTGTTGTACCCATTTCGAAGAATATTCTAGCCCAAGGTTTTACTTTACATAAATTAGGACCAATCCAAGGTGCCGCTGCTTCAATATCAATCCTAACAATTAATCCTGCATCTAATCTTTCTTTATCGATATCAAACCAACTCATAATGAATGGTGATCCCATACAGAATAGATCTAAATAAAATGGTTCTTCACGAGTTCCTATAGAAACTCTCCAATAATCACTACTGATATCTACATTCATTTCTCCACCAGCACAAATTAAAGGCTTTACTTCTATCAGAGCTGTAAGGTTAGCTAAGAAATGCTTTTCAGCTGTATTAAACATTAAGTATCCACTTGCTATTACAATAGATTCTTTAACCTGCCCATTTTCGGTTTTATTTGCAACCCAGGCATTTCCATTCATTTCAAATATGAATCCTTTATTTAGAATCTCTACCTCTAAACCTACATCAAACATAAGAACACTTCCATCTGAGGCAGAATCAAACATATCTACTTGTAACCCAACTCCAAATCTTGTATTTATACTTGGAAGATATTCTTTACTACCGGGTTCTGTTTTAGACATATGATGATATACTTTACCTGATACTCCGTCTAAAGTAAGAGGTAGGGAACCTAATGGTATTCCTAATCCTTTTACTCCTATTTCTAGGAACCAATATTTATATTCCTCATCGGCTTCATAAGATGATGTTCCATTAATATACTTTGCATTTACTGTAAATGAAGGTTCGATTGTAACTGTGGCTATAAGTTCTGCTTGCCAGGAATCTCCCCATATAGGATCGCCATCGGTAAAATTCACAAATCCTTCAAAAATAGCAACACTCGTTTCTACCTTTATATAACTAGGATCAAACTTGATAATTTCATCGATATCACCATTCTTTAGTTTCTCCCCGACATTATCAAAATCCAGATCAACATTACCGGCTAACTGCCCAATAATTTCGCTTGTTTCTTCTCCAAGCATATCTGCTGCAGCATCAATAATTTCGTCTACAATGATGCTTTCCGCACATTGAATGAGTAAATCTTCGATCATATAAATTCCAACCTCTTCCCAGTCAAAGTTTGTTATAGACTCTTCCAGAATGGCTGTAATTCTTTCTACGATCATTTCTCCATTTTCTCCAATAAAAACTGTTTGGAAATCGTCTAACATTGATGGTATCATATCAACTGCTTCTTCTAATATTTTATCGCCATCGACAGCATCAAAAGATTGGTCATCAATAAGTGCATAACCTACAGAAGATAATGTACTATCAACAAAACTGACTATTCGTTTATTAATTGAAGTATCAATAAATGCTGTTATTGGAATTGTTAGATTATCTGCAACCGACTCGTTTATTGACTCTGTAAGCTCCTCAACAATAGATTCTTTTGCAGATTTAACAATACTAAGCACAATTGCTTCCAAATCGATTTTTTCGCTTACACCGCTTACTGCGTCAGCAGCAGAAGAACCCAATTCATCAATAATATTTCCAACAGCATCTGAAAGTCCATCTGTGACGATATCTCTTTTATCGTCAATAAATCCAACTATTTTATTATTAAGTGAATCGGTTTGGGCTGTTATCTTGCCATTTATTTTACCAACATATTCATCGACCTTTCCTTTTAATATCATTTTAAGAAAGCCTTCTAAATCACTTAAATTTTCATATACTTCAGCAATATATTCCATAGGCAAAGACTCAATAAAATCTTTTAGTTCGCCTACTTTAGCTTGTTGTTCTTCATTTAAAAATATAGAAATAGCATCTATAATCAAGTATAAATCTTCTTTAGTGACTGTGAGAGGATCGTCATCAACAGTAGGATCATAATTTACATCGTAAGTCCCATTATCAACTAAATTTAGGTCTGTACTTGCATCTGAGCTATATGCATTTATTAGTGAATCTTTTATTCTATTTGATTCTTGTAAAAGTTGTTCTTTTAGTGCTTCTTCTCTAGCCTGTAATTGTTGATTAATAGAATTTACCAGAGAATCTAAATTATCCATATCGTTTTGAGTGCCAACGTCAAAATCGCCTTGTCCTAATCCACTTTGTCCACTTTCGGTAATACTTGCATTTAGATAATCATCACTTGTTCCATAACCATGCGTTCCTTTTAGTAGCGTATTTTTTGATATACTATAAAGATTTGCTTGTGGCGCTCCCTCATCTCCTGCTACATCTTCGCCCATTATAATATTAGCTGATGTTCCTATTGCATATAAATCGCCATCACGCCCACAACCAATATAATCCATGGTAATTTTAAAATCGTTTACATCTCCTTGTTTTTGCACTACTAGAGAAGCGACACCTTTAGGTTGAACAAATCCAATTTGATAATCACCCCAAACACGAAAATGATTTAAAGCATCCATCTTAATTTTGGTAAAAGGCCAATCCAAATCAATATTCATATCAAGCCATTTCTTATTTTGAAAAACTGCCCGATTTATGGTAACGATCATTTTTTGCTCACCACCTTCTTCATTATATACAAATTCCTGCCCTGTAAGCTCTTCATCTAAGAATCCTTCCATGAAACCATCATCGGTAACAGGAACGAAATATGTAAAATCTTTTGTTTGATCAATTACGGGAATTTTAATTGCTCCATTGAAAGTACCATCTATAACTGTACTATTTTCAATTTCAACTAACAGATGCTTTAATTTACTAGGGAAAGTATTAAAGTAACCTATATCGTTATCGTTAAAATTATAATCGACGAAAAATTGTAAGCCCTGACTTGTTACAATTGATTGGTATTCCGGTTTATCATCATCATTAATATCATGTTTAATAAATCGCTGACAATTAAGCTGGCTTTTATCATCTAAGTTTTCAGGGTAATTCAGGCTGTAATTTGAAAAATACAATCCTTTCCAGTCTGGTGTTCCAATCATTTTACCGGGTGATTCTTTCTCTGAAAAATCAATAAAATAAGCTTGCGGGCCTAAATCTATTTGTGTGTTATTAACTAATCGAATTTTATTTTCTAATTCCTGATTTTGCATTTCAATTAAATATAACTGTTGTTGATCTACAAATGGAACAGTCATGATATCGTTTACAGAACCTTTTATGTTGGTTGGAAGCTCTACATGCCCACTAAAATGAAGACGGTATTTATCATCTTTAATAAAATAGTATGATTCTGTATTTAAAATCAAATTAAAATTTATCGGACTTAAGAGTTTAAAGAATGTTTCTTCACTAATCTTTGCATCACCAATAAGTGCGAATTCGTTATATAAAAGAGAAACTGTTTTAGATACAACAAGTCCTTTTTCATCGCTCAAAATTGGATGAGGTAAATCCCATTCCACATGACCTTTAACTTTTAAGTTATCGCGGTCCAATAAAACGGAATCGGCTACGAAAAATGATTTTCCATTATCATCAAAATCAGGAGTTAATTCAAACTTTGGGATTTCGCATTTAGCAACGCAACGCCCTTCTCTAAGGAATATCTCAGTTCCACTTCTTTCAACTCTAATATTTTCAAAATACACTTTGTGGGTTAGTCCTTCTTTGCTAAACTTTATTGTTCCTTCGCCCGATAATTTTTCAAAACTGTTACTTGTGGTTTTTGTAACCATAACTGTATGGTTACCTGCCTTAAAGAACTCTAAAAATGGGGGTCCAAAAAATGTATTTACATTACTTTCGGCAATTTCGGTTTCATTTGTAAATGCTTTTACCTGCCATGCAAACTTTTGTCCTGTTTCAAAAAACACATTATCGAGATATTCAAACCAATTTTGACTTATCATAACAGGGTTTGTTGTTACATCATAATAGGGTTCTTTTTCTATGCCATCATGAAGATCTTCTTCGTTTTCAACCTTAACTATCTTCATTTGATAGTTGAATAATTGCTGATCAGTAAGATTAGTAGGAGATTGCCATTTAAACACTTTATCTTCCCGTAAAGTAAAATTATGATCGGTCTCGGGAAATATGATATTTATATTACCTCCTTGTTGAAATCCATAATAAAACCAGCCTATTTCACTTTTTCCACCGTTTTTAAATATATCCTTTCCGTCTAAATTTAAAGCTTCAACATAATAAGCATACTGCTTTCCTTTTTCTAATAATGGATGAGCTAAGGAATATTGAAATGTTGGTATATTTATTTCGTCGGATTCAAAAATTTTGAAAGCACTATTATTTGCGATAGCCACCTGAGGTTCTATAGTTGAATCAACAAGTTCAAATAAATGCAATTTATAGATTTCCTCTCCCGGCATTACATCATTGGTAAACCACTGAAAAACTATATTTTGTGCATCGGTTGCCTCAATAACATCCCCAACAATTGGTGTTGTAATTCGAGGTGGTTCTTTCAACTGTAGGTTTGCTACAAAAATACTTTTATCGGAAAGTGATACTCCGGTTCTATAATCTCTTGCTTCAAAAGTAAATGTATAAAATCCTTCGGGCAGTCTTCCCAATCTTTCAATTTCGGATTTTGTTATTCCTGCAAAATTTAAATTATTATAGTTGAAATAAGGATAAAGTTCATCGCCACTTATTGTTCTATTTTCACCTGTATATAGAGTAATTGGAGCTACTGGTCTGAAGTTTACTTTTGTAGATAATTTTAGGTTCTGGCTTTCAATTGTTAAATTTAAGTATATATCCCATGAAGCTTCATTGAAATCGTTAAAAACCATATTAACCATGCATTTTTGAGAGCCGGGTGTCACATACTCATCAAGATATAATGAGTATGGTGGAGTAAAAATGGAGGTAATAGTAACCGGCTTTTTGATTTGCGCTAGTGTGGTATTATATCCTATACTACAAAAGAATAGGATTATAAAAAAGATCGCGGATTTCAAAATACTTTTTCTCATATTATATATTTTACTTACTTAATTCATGCTAATATTAAAAAACATAACTATACGTCAACCGGGCGTTATATTCTTCTTGTTTAATAATTTCTTCGTTATTATCGTTAGAACGAAACATCATGCTTAAACTAAAGCGGATATTTTGACGCTTGGCAACTTTATACGATGCATTAATTCGCACTACACTCATGTTTGTTTTGTTAGTTGCTGATGTTTTATTATTCTGATATGTATACATAAGACTTGTTTTAATCTTATTTTTCAATAAGCCCTTATTAAGTCCAAGAGTTGGTCCCCAGCCGGTAGTTTCATCTAAATTAGCTCCGGGCTGAAATTTATTGTAACTTATTGATGATATAATATTTAACTTAGGTTTTGCCCAAAATAGATTGTAATTAAGATTTGTATTAAAAACCTCTGTATTCATTTTGGTAACATTAGTAGCATTCTGATTTAATGTGTTCATGGTTTGAACCATTGAACTAATGCTGAAATTGTGTGAAAATTTATCACCGGTTAATTGATAAGATGCATTTATTCCGTAATTCTCGGTTAGCTGCACATACTTGAATGTATCTTGCATTGTTGTGGCTATAGGAACTGTGTTCGCATTAAAGTTTGAATATGTTATTGAAACATTTAATGGCTTAAATAAGGATACATTACAATTTACGCTTCCTATTACTCGCTTATTTGTAGCATCTAAGGTATTGTTTAGATTGTTTCGTTCCTGCCCGATATTCCCACTAAAACTTACCCCGTTTTTTAAAAATGATTTCTTAAGATTTAAGTAAATATTCTCTAAATCGTTTGACATATAAGTAGTACCCAATGATTGATATTCAGGATCGACATGTTTAAATACTAATCCGGCAGAAAATGTTTGACCGGAATAATTTAAACCAAGTGAATAAGCACTGTTAATTGTTGTTGAATATCTGGAAGTAAACAAACTACCTAAATTATTTATATATGAAAAGGTTTCCATTTTACGCTCTTCGACACGAATATCACGCGAAAATGCGCTTAAGCTATATTCTCCCTGAAATGTTATTTTCTCGTTAATTTTATTTTTTGTACTTAAACCAATAACCAGGTTCTCCATTGGTTTAATACCAGAATCGGCTCCGGGATCGGGTATTGAATTAACATCGTCTTTTGCTTTAAAAAGGATTAGGTCTACGCTATGCTTTTCTCTTCCAATGGTAAGTTTACCTCCATAACCCCAACGCTCGTATCCGGGAACATCGAATTGATTATTACTTGCTACATGTTGTGAATCGACTTTATACTCAACGGCTTTAGCAAATCGTCCATACATTCCACTAAACTTTATTAGCGATTTTTCGGGTTTAATTTCTATTCCTCCACCTAAAAACATTAAACCTGAGAGTGAATAACTGGAAAGCTGCATACTACGATAACCTGCGTGAACAGTTATAAACTTATAACTTGGACTAATACCAATTTGATTATAAACTGGCTGACTGTATGTATTGTTATCTTTACTAAAATGCGCTGACAATGGAACATTAACTAAATTAAAAAGTGTAAAATTTAAATTAGCATCTAAGCCCCAATAAAATGGATCGCGACGATTATCCATTCCCGCAGAACTGTATCCTGTTGTATTTAGGCTTAATCCTCCACGGTATTTAAACCAATCCTCGGTTGTTATATCATCGAGGTTTTGAGAAACAGCATTTACAGCAAGTAAATTAAATAGTATAATCAAGTATATTAATTGTTTTTGATATCTACGCATTCTCATTTAATAGCTAGGTTGTTTCACTTACTAATTTTATTTTACACCTAGCGTTTTCATTCCGGTACATGCTTAAACATCTTGTTATATTCTTTCTCATTGGTAATTAATTTCCTGTTTTAATCCTTGTTAATATTTTCTAAACCTTTTTGTTACTCATTTTCCCCCGCTAGCGCATATTTATTCACTTCGTTCATGAGAGAAGTTGTAATCCGTGCCTATCCAATAATTCCTTTTACTATCTTATTACTTTATTCACTTTTCATTAATAATTATTGTCATCCCCCCCCGTTTGTTTGTTGCACGGATTGCAAATCCGCACAAGCTGGTTATTCTTTTATAACGGGTGTTTTAATTTGGAAACAGTAAAGAGAATCATTTGTACAGGTAGCAAAAATCATATTATTCCATTCTTCAGAAAAAATAAGAGAACTGTTTCCTTTCTTTATTTCACTGCTTTGATCTGATTCATCGTAACTAAAGGTAAAACGCTTTGTTTTCCAATCTTCATATTCAGTTTCACCTGTATTTTTGTTTACAGCTATAATTTCTCCACCCATGTCTACTTCATCATCATATGTAATAATGTAATCATTTACCAACCCTGGATTGCTTTCACGTCCAACTGATGAGTCATCATTCTTCCAAATGATTTTTTTATTTACCATATCAAAACCCACAAAATCAGATATTCTGCAAAAGAAAATAGAATTACCCGATCTTAAAATGGATCTTAAGTAAGGTTCTTCTAATTCATAAAGCATTTCACCTGTGTTTATATCTATAACGTTTAAACCATTTTTACGAGTAATACAATACAATTCATTATCATTAATAATGATGTTTGACTCAAATTTAAGGTCTTTAATACTCCACAACTCCTTACCTGACTTGGAATCTAAACAACTTACAAATTTCGAATCACCTAAAATAATTTTATCGTCTAAAATTGTTGTGTATTGGAATCTTGGTTTATAAGGAAATTCCCATTTTATTTCTTCAGTAAATATATTGTATGCTACTAATGTATCGTCATCATTATCTTTAAAAACATACACTGTAGAGTCTTTTACAGGATAAATAAGTCTTTTTGCTAAAGATTTTCTAACATTATATTTTTCTCCTGTAAATAAATTAACCCAAATAAAATTATATAATTCACCTATATATATTATACTATCTTTCATTGTCTTCTGAAAATATTTCTGAGTAATTTTGCTGTCGAAATATAATTTCTTACCAGTTTTCCCATCAATAGCAAATTCTGTATTGTCATATAAAAAAAGTATTCCATCTATCACAACGGGGGGGTAGAACTGTTTTTTTATATCCATACTCCACTTAACTTCGAGTAATTCGTCTACGTAAGGTTTTTTATCAGGATCAACATAATCGTGACCATAAAGCAAGCGATAGATAGTGTCAACTTCTTGGCTCTTGGTAATATTACTTAATAGTAATATAAAACAGATTGGAATAAATATTAATTTCTTCATAATAATTTATTTTTTAACTATATAATCTTTTTTATCAGAATCGTTCCATTTGTATTGCTCAAAACCTAAAGCATTAATTTTATTGATTAAATCATCTAATGAATCAATGTCTAAATATAGATCAACTTGACCTTTATCCGATCCTAAATTCGTACTTCCCTTAGGTCTCACTTCAAAATGCATCCAGTCGTGCTCTTTTTTATATTTTCCACCCCAAGAAATATATTCATTATCCGTAAAACATTTTACAAGATCAGTGTTCATATCAAAAAATCCGTTTTCTATAATCAATCCTCCATAAATATCTGATGAATTATTTATGGCAAGTAAAATATTTCCTGGCATAGCACCCAAGTTTCCATAATTTTTTATTATTATATCATTGCTTTCTTTAATTGTCGTATTAAGCTTTTTGAATGAATCCATATTACTCGGTTGAATTGTAAATGTAGGAGATGGATCATCAAGATTAGATTCATATTCAGTTAATTCTGCTAACATTTCTTTTATTTTCAATTCTATATTTTTCAAATATTCCTTTATTTCGTTATAATCATTCGGAAATCTAACATCGTAATAATAAGCTTCGATTAAATCATTCATTAATTTTTCCACATAATAAAATTCACTTGATAAAAATACTAGCCTCATTTTCTGATTAGATAATATATTTATTACTTCTTCTTTGTTATTCCCTGTATATTCAGGTGTGTCATCTATTATAGATTGTAATATTTCTGTCAACATGCTATTTACAATATTTTCGAAACTAAAAACTCTTTGCTCATTCTGAACTTCTATTTCATATGATGATAAAGAACTTAGTTTATTCAGCCTATTAATAACTTCAGTTTTTATATTCGTTAACGATGTTTTTTTCAGATTACCCATAAAATCATTATGTACTTTCTTCATTTCATCAATTGTACTGCGGTTATCATAAAAGTTAGACCCTGTAACTAAATATATTAAATGATACAAATAATGACTGTTTACATCACCAGCAAGTAATTGAGGGTTTTTTTTAGCATTTATATCCAAACCAAAACCAAGACTATGATTACTAACACCTTTATTTATTTTCTTTACACGAATACCTAAAGAAATATCTTTTTTTATAGATATGATATAATCATTTAAGACTGTATTATTTTTATCTTTTATTACTTTCTCAACCAATTTAAGTATATAAACAAAATATATGTTTCCTGTACCAATATTCTCACCAAAAAACTCAACATTTTCAACTAAATGTTTTTCTAAATACTCTAAAGGCCTTTCTGATTCTTTTGGTTTAATTCCACTAGTCGTTAATGTATTATTATAATTAACAGATATGCTATTAAATGTTGAAAAATCATTCCATGGAGAAGTACCAGTAAATCTAAAATTACGCCAACCTTCTGCATTAATATTTACATCATTGTCTGTTCCCTTAAAGATGGAAAAGTTTTCGCCTGTTTGCAATTGTATTTCATAATCACAGTCTGCATCAACTACAAACTGTCCATCGTCTTTTTTGCCATCCCAGGTAATTTCTTTTTTAGTTTTATCAAAACCTGCAAGAGTACTAATTATTGTTTCTCCACTCTCATTATAAATCTGAATTTTTGGATTATAACTATTTAGTGAGGCCACATCCTTTACTTCATATTCTATTTTAAGCTTATTATTAGCGTAATTTTCAATCCCAGGAGCAAAATCACCTCGGGAAGTTGTAGTAGTAATTTTCAAAGGATTTAAAAAACTTGTTGTATTAGCGGTATATTTGTCCTTAAACTCAGCATCGGTAGAGGCTATGAACTCAAAGTTTAATGGCGTATTCTCATATTTTAGTTTTGCTTTAACCTTTTTAGGATCCCAATCCACGGTATTCGTTTCAAGAATATCACCCGATTTTTTAAGTTCTATATTGTCAATAGCTTCACCATTTTTATCAGTAATAATAATTTTACCGGCAACAAACTTTACATCATCATTGCTATTATCAATAGTATATTCTAGTTTTAAAGGCTTTGCTTTATCTTCTGTTTCAAAAAATGCTAAGCAAGTAACTTCTACTAAATCTCCCTTAACTTTAAACTTCTTTTCAATAGGGAATTCCTTTCCTCCTGTTCCTTCTGAGGCTACAATACGCGCATAAAGGGGATTGTCGGCGTGTGTAATAAATTTATCAGCTTCGGTATTTTCAGTTTGAAGCCCGTTCCACTCAAATGAATTTTCATTTTTAAGATCAGTTATATCTTCTGTTTTATGTAATAAAACTTTTTTATCTCCTTCCTGTTTGTATATCTCTAATCGAACTTTTTCTATGTTAGCAACAACTGTTTCTTCTAAGTTAAAACTTAATGTGAATTTATTGTCATTATTATTAGGTAAAAATCTTTCAGTATACTTTTCAATACCTATTACACTTCCTGGACTTATGCCAATCCTTTTTTCTAAGTAATCGAACCCTTTAAATAATCCTGCGTTTGCAAATATCGGAACGTTCTCGTTTCGTAAAATTATTGTTTTGTCATTTTTGCCATCTAAGTAAGCACTATTTACATATTCATCGAATTTTGTTTTATCCAGAGTTAAAATATTTTTAATTTGATCTAAATTTGAAATTACTTTACATGTATATTCTCTATTATCCTTTGGTGGAGCAGGTGTTTTCCATGTTGGCTTAAACTTAACAGTATAAATTGCAGGCAACAGTTCAGGTAAAGCACCATCGGGTGTTCTTGGATCTGGATTATTACTAATCCACACCCAAAAATGAACGTAATCCACCTCACCTTTTACAGAAAAATTTATTTTTTTTGTTACATCTCTAAATCTGATTATTGAATCTTGCAAATCTTTGTTATTGGTATTAGTCCTATGTATATCATAAAACTGCCTTACTTTTAATGCATCCATAAAAATCCTGAACTCAAACAACTCCTTGATAATTCCCCTTGATTGTTTTTGTGCTTCTTCTATAGTTAATTCCTGCGCAAAGCCTTGTGTAATAATTAAAAAGAGGCTTGTTATTAATATAAGTTTTTTCATCTAAAATAATTTGTTAACTATTGAGTGCATTTTCTTAGATTCACACTTCGACAGGCTCAGTGTGACAGCCCAGTGTGACAGCTATTTGAAGCACCTTCCTTCTTAAATTTTAGTATTCGTTTTGTTTTGTATTATAAATCCACACGTTTCCTGTAATATATTCATCGAGTTTTAACCTTTGTAATAGGCGAAATTCTCTTTTAATTGCTTTTTTCGATTCAATATCTTTATTAAAATCACGGGTGTATACAAAAAAGTATCTACCATCGTCGCGTTGAACTACCTTTGTTTCAAGTCCAATTTCACGTTCCATAACTTTCTGAAATAACTTTGCATCCTGAATTTCCAGGTATGCTCCAAGAACAACATAAAACTGTTTTTCTTCTGAACTTTCGGTAAAATCCAACGAATCTAATTCTTCAATGCTTATCTGATATTTATCAATTGCTTGATTAATTTGTCCCTGATCTTTTTTATAAATCTCTTTTAACTTATTTATTTCTTCTTTTTGATTTTGAACATCCTGTGAATTTGAATTTACTTTCTCTTTTAATTCTTTGTTCTCATCCCTTAGCTTTTCTATTTCCTCGTATTGTTCTTGCGAGAGTTTTTTAAGGTGATTTAAATCTTTTCGGTTATTTCCTTTAAGAGCATTTTTATCGGAATTCTTAAAAAAACGTATTCCCACCAGAAACTCATGTCCTCCGGTAGTAAAATTAGCTATATTACCTGTGGGAATATCATATGAATAAGAAATTACATACTTATCGTGTACTACTCCACCAAGCGATAGACTTACGCTGTAATTATGCTGATAATTAATTCCAAACCATGCTAAATCGCGCCAATTAATAAATGTGCCAATATCAAATTGTAGGGGCATTCCTTGCACATCCTTTATAACAAACTGAGGATCGATTCTGAGATCCCTGTTTAATTGCTGTTTATAGCTTACCGTTCCAATAAAATGCCTGATAAGTTTATAATTAACCGATTGTAGATTGTCGCTGGTTTGATAATATAAATTATTACTAAATAACTGAAATGACGCTATCCCGATTTGTAAATTTCTGAATTTATAATTCACACCAAAATTTGCATCAAAAGTGGTTTTCTTTTCTTCGTTTTCAAGGATACTTCCTTCGCTCGGGTCTTCCGTTCTTATTTTATCAAAATAGATTTTATTTTGTAGAAATCCTGCTGATATACCTAAATCTATAACATGTTCGTCGTAAAATCTAAGTCTGTACCTATAGGCAGCATATCCGGCGGTTCTTCCTACTACACCGGTAACGTCATTGTAAAAAATAGCACCAATGCCAATTTTATCTGCGTTAACCTGTCCATCTATCGAAAATAAATAGGTTTCCGGTGCTCCTTCAATTCCCATCCATTGTTTTCGAGCCTGGAAAAAAGTTTGTGTAAAACTATATTCTCCAATTTGTGCCGGATTGTAAACAAACTTATTAATGTAGTAATTATTTGACATGGGGACTTGTTGGGCTTCCAATTCCTGAACTGAAAGTAATAAAATGAAAATAATTATACCCTTTATTAATATTTTATTATATACCGAAAAGACAGCCCTTAAATTAGAATAATCATTGCTTACTTGCACTGTGTTACCTTCCGAATCTCTGTGTAACAACACATTAAGACTATTCCACAAAGTGACACAAAGGATACACAAAGTTTCACAAAGGCTTATTAAACTAATTTGTACATTAATAAACGCTTTTCTTAATGATTGCTTATAAATCTTTAACTCACAAATCTGCTTCATTTCTTCAATTTTCTTAATTCAACTATTGACTCTTTCAGGTCTAAAGACTCTGAAAGGTCAAAGCTGTATTCACAACTTATATACTAACCCCCGTTATTTATACCGAGGATAATGATATCAATAATTTTGGGCTAAAGCCCGATTATTATTCTTATTTTTTTCTCCGCCCTAAAGGACGGAGTTAGTTATTATTTATAACTACTTATTTCCAGAATGAACCATATTTTCGACATTATTGGTTTCTTAAAATAGTGATTGATCCTGAATAATGCTTTGAACTATTTGGGAATTTTATAATGTAATAATATGTGCCATCCGGTAATACATCACCATTATTGTTTCTGCCGTCCCAATCGTTCATATACCCTTTTTTACTGTATACTTGTTCGCCCCAGCGATTAAATATATACACTGTAGCCGTTTCAAATGCATCAATATTTGTAATTTTCCAAGTATCATTTAAACCATTATAATCGGGTGTTAAAATATTACTGGCTATTACCTGATAATCATCATTTACCGAAACTGTTATCTCATCGGTATTTTCACAATTATTTACATCAATACCTCTAACAGAATATGTTGTTGTTTCCATTGGCCGTGCAATTGGGTTAAAAACACCGGGATTATCGAGAGACTCAGCCGGCGACCAGTCAAATATATTTGCACCACTTGCTTGTAAAACAACTGAGAAACCTCTACTCACAGAGGTGTCAATACCTGCATCTACTTGCGGCAGATTATAAATTGTAACATATCGAGAAAGAGAATCAACGCATTGATATGATGATCGCGAGATTAATTTTATACTATATATTCCTGAACCGGTATAATTATGATCTGGATTTTCTATTATAGAATTGGCTCCATCGCCAAACTGCCAATAATAGGAAACACTTCCTTCGTCGCACTTAGAATGATTTGTAATATTTACATTTACACCTAAACACTCATTAGAAACACTAAAATCTGCTAATGGATTTTTACGTACATATGCTTCTTTTACAATAGAATTCTCACATCCATTCTCCGAAACTGTATGTAATTCAACATTACTTACTCCAGCATTTAAATACAATTTAACAGGACTGTATTGAATAGAGTTTGTGCCATCGCCAAAATCCCAAGTACATGAATTTATACTCCCCGAACTAATTGTTGAGATATTTGTAAAAATCGATGTGTAGCCATCGCAAACATCCGGCACTAAAAAATCGGATACCGGATTCGGATATACTTCGATTTGATTTTGTACCGTATCTCTACCATCTGAATCTGATATTACAATTAATGTTACGGTATAAATCCCTGATTCTTCGTAATTATGCACCGGATTAGTTTCTACAGAGGTTTCACCATCGTCAAAATTCCATTCAAAATTAAGTCCTCCAGAAAGGATTGATGTTTGATTTATAAACTCTACAGTTTCTCCATGACAAACATTTTCAGCAGTAAAGCTTGCATTTGGCAAAGGATATATGTTAATGTTTTTTGCAATCGAATTATTACAAGCAAAATCTGAACTAATGGATAAGTTTACTAAATAATTTCCCGGAGAAGAATATAAATATTCAGGATTCTGAGCATTTGAATAATTACCATCTCCAAAACTCCAATTCCATGAACTTATTGTTCCTGATTCAATGCTTGAATTATCGATAAAAGTAGCGAGAGTTTGGTAGGGTACATCATCAACGTTAAATTCTACGATCGGAATTGGATAAATGCTTATTGGTTTTATTAAAGTATCAATACAATTATAATTTGATGTAGCGATCAATTCAATATTATAATCTCCGTAGTTTTCATAAGCGTGACTCCCATTTATCAGTGTTGATGTTTGTCCATCGCCAAAATCCCAATGGAAATTTAAGGATCCATTAGCAATATTTGCTTGATTTAGAAATGTAACCGATTCCTTCTCGCATTTATCTTGAAACTGGAAATCGATATTTGCTCTGGCATATACCTCTACAGTATTTATTTTATTGCTTTGCACTCCTTTATCGGTGGTTGCAGTTAAGGTAACTTCATACTCTCCATCTGTAGCATAAATATGATAAGGGCTATTTAGGTTTGAAGTATTTCCATCGCCAAAGCTCCATTCATAAGTTACAGTTCCTGAACTTATGGTAGAGCTATTAACAAAGTACATTGTATCATTCAAACAAATATTCTCGAAGTTAAAATCAACTTGAGGAATAGGATAAACTAGCACTGCTTTTTTTATTGAATCGAGACAACCTTTATCTGATTTAACTTTTAGTAATACAAAATATGTTTTTGCTTCGCTGTAAGTTTCAATAGGTTGCTTAGCTATTGAACTTGAACCATTATCGAAATCCCATTGAAACTCGGTTAAACTTCCTGAAGGAATTGAAGATAAATTATTAAAATGTGTTGCTTGCCCAAGCTGAACAGTATCGGATTCAAAATCGACAATTGGTAAGGGATGTATTTTAATATTTGCTATTTCTGATGTATCGGCGGGGCATACTCCATTTTGAGTAATTACTTTAAAATAAGTTGTGTCGCTTAGATTATTATAATCAATAGTATTAGGAGTGATATAACTTTTATATTGCCATATTTCCTGATCAAGAGATGATTCCCATTTGCTAACTGCTCCTGTATAATTTGTTAAAATTAATGACCCCTGATTACTTTCTGCACAATGAGAAGTAGAGCCGGTAATTATTCCTGCGTTTGATGCTTGATCAACTTTTATTAAGGTGCTATCAGAAAATTCAATGGCACATGCACCATTTTGAACAACAGCACGGTAATACGTATTTTCTTTTTGATCGATATATTCTAAACTATCTGCGGTAACTGCAATAACTTCCCAAGGTGTTTTACCTGTATTAGATTTTTCCCACCTAAGAATTTCGCCACGATAAGCTGATAATTTTATTACCCCCTGATTTTCGATGCTACATACGGTTGCTGAGTTTCCTGCAACACCACCTAAAGTAGTTTCGTTTACGGTTACTTTTACTGAATTTGAGTATATATCGCTACATTTATTATACTCACTTTGAAGTTGAGCTCTGAAATGAGTTGTTAACTCCAAATTAGCATATGTTATTGTATCATTATCTAAATTCATAATTCCCCATGAATCTTCGTTATCCTCTGAGAAATACCATTCATAAATAATCCCTGAATAATCTGAAAGTATAATATCTCCATCGTTTATTTGAAAACATACCGTATTAGCTCCCTCAATATTATTTACCACAGGATTTTGATCAACAATTACTCCTCCCATTTCAGAATAAACAGTATCGCAACCTGCACTTTGAATAACTACTCTATAATATTTTGTATCGGTAAAATTTTCATAATTTAATTTCACTTCTGTTTCCTGCACTTCTGCCCAAGGATTGCCGCCATTTGCAGATTCTTCCCAACGAAGTATGTTTCCGGTATATCCCGTTAATTCTAATTCCCCTGAACTGCCTGAACAAATAGTATCTAATTCAAGTGTTCCTCCAACAGAAGTAGGGTTTACAATAATTTCTATTTGATTTGAGGTATCGGATTGGCATGTGCCATTATTTACAATTGCCCGGTAATATGTTGTTGTAGTGAGATTGCCTGTATTGAAATTATCAGTATAAATACTTGCTGAATTCCATGTGATTTGATCCGTTGACTTTTCCCAGAAAATTGAATCTCCTGTATAATTATTTAAACTAATTAATGCACTTTCGTTATTACATATGTTTGCATTTCCAATTGCATTTCCTGCATCGGAAGGTGAATTAACTGTTATGGTAGCAACTTCGGATATTTCTTGACTGCATTCACCACTTTTTACAACAGCTCTGTAGTAAGTTGTTTGCAATAAATTTTGATAATCTTGTCGAGAAGATGTATTATTAATGGTTGCCCAAGGATCGCCTCCGGTAAGTGAATATTCCCATCGCACTATTTCACCTACATAATCTTTTAGCTCTAGATAATAATCATTAACTCCGGCACAAACTGCTGTATCTCCTTCAATTGTTTCTGCATTTGCTGTTGGGTAAATATCGACTTCGACTTCTAATGTAATTGATGTACAAGCTCCAAGCGTGGGTACAACTATAAGCTGATAATTACCGGCAGAGGGATTAGGAATTTCTTCAGGTATTACAATATTTGAAATTTCGGTTCCAATTGGATTGAACCAAGTATAATCAGCATTTGCAATTGCCTCTGCATTTAAATATAAGGATTCTCCTTCGCAAAGGGGCGCATTTGATCCAATATTGATATTACCTGCATCGGGCAGTTCAATTTCTGTAGGGGCATTTATAACAATTGTAGGTTCTGTACTTGCATATTTTCTTATTCTATACCAATCGACAGTTACAGAAGCAATGCTTCCAAAAACAGCAAGACCTGAATTTAAAGAAACCGGAGAGCTATAAGCATTATCTGTAGCTTGCAAATTAACATCGCTTTCACCTTTTACCCCATTTTGACTATTAGGACTACTCCAAATAAATTGCCATATTCCTGATGTTCCTGAAGTTAGTTTCGCATTACCATAAGCCTTTTCTTCAATAAAACAATTAGTTCCAGAACTAAACCGGGTAATTTCCATGGAGTCAATTACATTCGATTCAATGCTTGTTAGTCCAAATCCTTCATCGTCAGCGTTCGTTTGTAAAAGGCTAAATTGTCTTAAATTGTCACCTGTAACATTCTTCACCTTCATTTCTGAAATAAAGGGTGCTGTAAAAGCTTGATTGGTTTTCATTAAAGCCTGATTATTGTTATCTTCTGTGGAATACAATACAATTGAACCATTATCTAAATAATGCCCCCCACCACAAGAGACCCAATCATCTGTCCCTCTTTCAAAGTCATCGAAAAACATAAATGTTTCTTCTCCACTTGATGTGTTGTAGGCTTCATTATTTCCGAAATACATATAAATTTCTGAATCTCCTACAGCTATATCGCTAACATTAATCCATATTTGGGTATTACTTGTATTAAAAGTTCCGGGAACAATCCAATGAGATAAGAGATTATTATTATCATCCATGAACCGAATATCGGATCCTGAAATATTCATTTTACCTGAACTAACATATGTTGCAGTATTAAATTCCAACATTACTTGAAAATTACTTAATGCAGAACTACTAGTAATATTCAGTTCCATTTGATATTTCCAACCCGGTAAACATGATGAACTGTAAGTAATAAATATTGAAATAAAGGACAATAAAATTGTAGTTAGTATTCTCCTTAAAAAATTAATTAATCTCATTTTTGTTTAAGCCTTAAAACTTTTAATATTTTTCTATTTTACCCTAATAATAAATGCTATTACATAATATGGTGGACGAGTGCTAACTGGATCTACACCAAAGTAAGCTGCAGAAATTTCCGTCGCAACACCATAATTTGGGTTATAATCAGGGTTTTTGCATTCTACCTTACTTCCGAAAAAATCTAGATTTGGAATTGGAACAAATACCTTAGCAGCTTTTGCAGGAAGAATAAGTGGTCTGAAATTTCCACAATCATCAGACTCTAAGGCGGAATTAGTATATGGATGTTTATCTGTACAGTTAGGTTCACTTATTAGGTATTGACATGGAGAGCCTGTATAATCATATTCATTCACAGCTTCTTGCCAAGCACCTCCCCAATCTTTTGTACTGCCAGAAATCGAATGATTATGAATACCTGCAGACTCTCCTCCGTATTCATCAGGATCTGAATCAATCCTTGTTCTTGATTTTACATGTTCTCCAGCTCCATCGTCAACTGCCCTATATCCTGAATATAAATGACTATGTGCTCCTGCGGTCTGTGTAACTAAACTACCTGATTCATGATTATGTTTAGGAATATTCCCATCTTCTAAAGAAACAACAATGTCCCCTCCTACTTTACCAACATAATTATATGTATTTGAAACAGCATAATTTGAATCATTCATAAGAGTATAAACAGGGTCTTGTGAAATTTTAGAACCCAACGAATGTCCAACAACAAAACGTCCTCTTAAATCTGGTGTTTGTATTGTATTTGCAACTTCACCGTTACATAAAGCCCAACCGTCAGGGATATCATCATGCTCTCCTGACCACATAATAATTCCTCCCATAGGAATAGTGCCGAACCCACTAATTGTACTTTCAGCTTCAACGTCTAGATTACCTGTAATTTCTAGACTACCATTTAATCGTGCATTATTTGGACTTGTAGAATTAAATGGATTAACACATTGATAACTATCCGATTTTTCCTTGTAATAATAAAATTTTTGTTCGACTTTACTATAGAAGAAAGTTCCGTTTACTTTATCAACTTTATCTATTTCTTCAACTCTGGGGAATAATACGCCTTTTTTTTGATGATCAATATGCAAAATTGCCCTAGAATCAGGATCAGAAATATTTATTCCTATTTGTGCTTTAGCATTAATACCGCAAGCAATAAAAGCAAAAATGATTAATCCTTTTGTAAAACTTTTCATAAGTATTATTTTAATTGATACTTTAACATAAGCTTCCCTAGGCAATTAATTTAGGGAAGCTTATGCTTTTTTTTATAATAATTGTGTTTTATAATAGAATTATAATTCTTGATATTCTATTACGTATCGTTCATCATCATCTTCAGTATATTCTATTGGGTAATTGTCTTCATTATACGTATATGTATAAATACCTGTATAAGTATAATCATCTGAAGTTTCAGTATAAACTTCCTTTGTAACATTATTTATGTAGGTTTCATACTTAAAAGGTAAATTCAGATTTTTATAAATATTATTTTTGTCATCATATTCATATGTAGTTTCATCATACGTATCAGTTAATATTGTTCCTGTTACGTAATCTTCCCAAAAATACTTTCGATTTATTAAATTTCCATTAATATCATACTCGTATGTACGATAAGTATAAACTGTTCCATCTGTTAAGTGTTCTGATCTTTTACTAACATTACCTTGGTTATCATACTCGTAAGAATACCAACCTCCTTCTATTCCATTATTATACCTTTGAATCTTTATTAGTTGCCCATTTGTATTATATTCCATAGATTCCTGCACATCAAGGCTATTATTGTAAAACTCCTTATATTCAATTACCTTCCCATCTGTATCATAAGCATATGTCTCATAAAAGTCAGAATCGTAAACTACTTTAACTAACTTTTTATCAGCATTATATTCAAATGTTATTTCTCCATCGTAAACTCCGTCTTCATATTCCGTAATTTTTGTTGGATATAATACTTTTTCTTCTTGATTTGGTGTAGTTTCTTCGTCTTTTTCACATGAAGTAAACATAAGGCCAACAGCTAAGCTTAAGCCAAATAATAATGTAATTCTTTTTTTCATTTTTGTTAAATTTTAAATTGTGTTAATTATTTAATTAATGTATTTTTTGATTTTATCATATACAGATTTTCTATTTTTAAAATCCCTCGCTAAGCGAAATCTCTGACTTCGTTTTATCTAATTTAGTAGTCTTTCAACTACATTTCCATTCAATCATCCTATCTTCTTTTTCATTCCAATATTCATTTTTTCCTTTTCTTTTGCAGACACAGTCTGCTTTTTATTTACGACGAAGTCAGAGACTTCGCCGAGTGGGGGAATTCAAATCAAATAAATTTTTATTTTACTCTATTTCGAAACTGATTGGTAATAATACAAATGAATGTATATTCTTTCCATCATTTTGTGCTGGAATCCATTTTGGCATTTTATTTATTAATTTTATTGCCGCTAAATCAAAACTATCATTAACACCTTTTCTTATACCTATTTTATTAATACTACCATCTGATGTAACGATAAAACCGACAATTACAACTACTGAAACTTTATTGTATTCCTGATATTCTATATTATTAATAATAAATTCTTTTAATGCTTTTTTGCCACCAGGAAAATACGCTTTAAAATGTGGCTTTAAATAAACATCTATATCAATATGTTTAAAACATGAATCACCCAATATCTTCATTTCTACATTATCCTTAGTACTTTCTGATGTGTATTTTAAACTATCATTAACAATAAGCCATTGATTAATAAATGTTGCTTTACCACTTTGACTATAAACTTTGCTCATAATTATTGCTACAAAAAAAATAAATATTAGTTTTTTCATTGTCTTATGTTTTATTTAATATCTGTGTCATAAATTTCAATTTCCGCTACAAAAACATTTTTTAACAGATACTCATTGAAAGGAATATCGTTTTCATATGTGATTCTTGCTAATTTCTCTTTTATTTGTTCTAATGTAAATTTATTAGTACTGCCAAAACCATGAGCTGCATATAAATCATGACCTATTTTTATAGCATTTTCAAATTCCCAAGCAGAAAATGATTCTGCCGCCAAATTTTTAACTGCAATTCTTGTACCCATTGGAGCATTATTTAAAATCTCATCTGCTGTTTCTGGTACACCTTGATACATTGGGTTCTCTGTAACATCTATATTTTCATCCCAAAATTTATCATCAGGACTATAATATCGTGCATACTTTATTTGAGTAATTATTCCTGTTGAACCATGAAGCTTTAGTGTAAAAGCTTTATTTGAACAAATATCAGAGTTTGGATCAATTATTGTTTTAATATAATTATCAAAAGAGCTATCATCATATTTTTCAATCATTAAATACCATAACGTAATTTGAATAAATTCTGCACAATCTATAGACCAATCACTGGGATTCGAATATATTGCGTGAACTGCATCTGAAGGATTTTTATCTTCAATTAATGTCAACCGAAGTCCTATTTCTGAATTAGCAACCTCACTATTGTTAAGATCAACACAGTTCCCCACCTTCCAAAATTCGCTATCATATTTACCTGATTCTCCCCTATCACTCCTTCCAAATTCTGCTTCACCTAAAATTGTCACTGCTAAATTTATTAACTCTTCTGTCTCATTTACTTCGCCATCATCAATTTTTAGATCCTCACATAGCGGACGTAATGCTGCCAAACCATTAAAAACTGCCTCATTTACTTTAGCCTCCTTTGGAGTAGCAACATTTGTTGTAAAAGGAGAATTTAGAACTGCATTTAAGTTTTCTTTCTCATCGTCCGAAAAAGATAAGTTGGTAAAGTTGCCAGATGTAATTTTAACGCTGTAATCTTTTAATTTGTCTTCCTTGTCAGGATCTTCCCAGTGAGGAGTTAATACAATATCAAAATCGATGGATGTATCTACCTCATTATTTTCAAGATATTTATCTTTGTCATCTAGGAACAATTGGCTTGAGGGTACTTTATATTTTTTTCGTCCAAGAACAGAATTCCAAAAAAAGTCATAATCTAAAGTGCTTTTAAAAAACAAAGCATTGTCGTAGTTATTCATATAATTTTCTACGCTATCGCCTAGCTCATTGTCAGAAATTAATTGCCTTATTTCCAGAACATCTTTTGCCATTTGAAACATAAAGAGTTCTTTCATTAGGCCTTTGGCTCCTACTTGAGCTTCCTCTGTGCTAATAGTCTCGGTAGGCTCTTGAGCAAAACCATGTGCTTTAATTATAAATAGACTTATTATTATTAAAAGTTTTTTCATTTAAAATAATTTGTTTACTACTGATACCCTTTTCATATTAGGATTTTCACTTAGTTCACACTTCGACAAGCTCAGTGTGACAATGGCTCAGGGCATCCTATATCTTGTTTCCTGTATCCTGCACACTGCATCCTACTTTCTGTTTCCTGCATCATAACTTACTGCTTAATAATTTTATATGTTTTATGATCGGTACCTGCTATTATTTTAATAATATAAATTCCTGCTCCTTTGCCTTGTATATCGATATCCTGATTTAAAATTTCGACATCGTTGAACTTACTTACTTTAATTAGCCGCCCCATTAAATCAAAAATATAAAGGTTTGCATTTGATCTGGCACTTAGCTCAGCTTCAATAGTAAAGTTTCCGTTAGTGGGATTTGGATATACTTTAACATTTTGTATTTCGATAAATTTATCACCAAACAGGCCTGCTTCACCCTCTTCTTCATCGCCCAACTTATCTCTATTTTCTACTTCAATTATTTTTACAATTGAAGCATTACATACGGAGTTACTTGCATGTAAAATTACTTGGTAATTACCTCCTCCATAATACACATGTACCGGGTTTTGTAAAATAGATTGTTGTAAATCTCCAAATTCCCACAACCAACTTACAGGTTCGGGTTGCGACATATCAACAAATAATACAGAATCGGCTGCTACTAATTTACTATTAGTAATAAACAATGGCTCGATTGATAAACTGGTATGTTTTATTAAAATAGTATCACTTTGTGAACAGCTGTATTCATTAGTTACTTGAACCCAATATTTCCCTGTATCGGGAACTTCAAAAAGTCGATCGCTTGCAACTATGCCATTTGAGCTTTCCCAAAAATATGCTAGTCCTTCATCACCCGCGTCTAAAATTATATTATCATTTGTACACTTGTATATATCAGGGCCCAAATCAAGTGAGGGTAATGTTCTGCCAATTACTTCGATGGTATCGGAATCTTCACATGCATTTGAATGCATTGCACGCACAATATATGTTCCGGGAGTAGCAATCAGCATGGTATCACCAGTTGAATAACCGTTCCATTCGAAAGTATATTCGGAATCATGAATACCTGTTCTCAATACTTTTTGATCGTTTGTACACATCGAAATATCAGGCCCCATATAAGGTTTTGTGACATAATTTACCGTAGCTTCAATGGAATCGATAATAGAACAATTGCTACCATTTGTAATTTCAAGGGTATATAATCCAGATTCATAAATTGTTCTACCCTGTGTGGTAATATTATCATTCCACAGGAACTCTGCACCAAAATTGCCTGCATCAAGATTTATTTCATTACATCCTGTTATTTCATCAGGAAGTATCGGATTCGGGATAGTTTTAAACGCTACATTTGTCTGGTTTGAAGTTGACATACAATTGTACTGATTTTCAATTGTTACATAATATATTCCTTCTCCGTCTGTTTGAGGGTTTATAGTTAATACGGAATCAATACTTCCATTATTCCATGCGTATGAAATTATATCAGGATTATAAGCAGAAAGTTTAACCTCCTCGTTTCCACATGCAATAATCTCATCTTGAAGAATAAGTTCCGGTACGGGGTTAAACTGGACAGATACAGTATCTTTACTTACACAAGTATATTGATTTGTTGCTATTACACTATAATCTTTTGTAATAATATTACTTCCATTTTCTGAAGGAAAAAGTATCGGATCTGTATCACCTGTACTCCACAAGTAAGTGCCATTTACAATACTTGCATTAAGAACAACATCGATATTCTGGCAAGTTGTAATATCTGCACCTAAATCAAGATTTGGGACAGGATTGAAAGTAAGTTTTATTTGATCGGATGCGATACAATTATTTACATCGCTTACAGTAACTCTATAATTAAGTGATTGTGCTATATCCGAATTAACTTCAATATTACTTGTAATTTCATCATTAGACCATACGTAACTTAACCCATCAGGAATTTCAGCATTTAAATTTACAGTTTCAAATGCGCAGATTTCAATATCTGCTCCTAAATCTATCGTTGGAATAGTATTTACAATTATCTGAATAGAATCCGAAACGGAACATACACCTTCATCGACAGTTACTTTATATTTATTGCTAGTATTAACATTAATATATCGACTTGTTTCACCATTCGACCAATTGTAAATTGCTGTACTCCCAAAATAACCGGCATCAAGAACAATGTTTCCACATACACTTGTATCATTACCAATTTCAACATTTAAGGGCTGTTTTAAAGAAACTTCGATTGTTTCATTGGATTGACATCCAGTAATTTTATCTGTTTTTACAAGCTCACATATTTGATCGTATGTAACAGTATATGAATCCCCCGAAAGAATATCATTCCATAGATAATCGTATTCTATATTTTCTCCAACTAATTGCAGTGTATCGGAACAAACATTTATTTCATTCTGAAATATATCAGATGGTAATTCATGTATTACAGCATAACTTGTGTCTTTATTTTCACAAGATTGAGGTGTTTTTATATTTAAAATTAACTGATATGTACCTTGAGGTTTAATACTACTTGCATACCATCCATTTCCTATAAAAGTATTATCTAAGTACCAAGAATACTCATCATTCGCATTTCTAATGTTTTCTGGAATACTAAACATTAGCTCTTCACCTTCACAAACGCTATCTGTTATTATTACTGCATCCGGCGTATTTAAAATTTCAATTGTATTTGTTGCCTTATATATACATCCATCTTCTGTTACAGTTTTTAATGTAACATTGTACGTTCCATCATTACTAAAATCATAATCTACTTGATCTGGAGGATATGATATAACTGTATCGATAACGAAATCCCATTCATAATGATCAACAAATTGTGTGTTTACTAATTCTGAAAGTACAAATGCAGATGTATTGCCTTCACATACATTTGTATATTCATCAACTTTAAAGTTCGCTGAAGATATATTGAAAATATTAATCGAATCGGTATAAACAGTATTACACCTTAAGGGTAAATTATTAATAATATAATCGCTTTTTGCATTTAAGGTAACATTGTATTTTCCTGCATCTTTGTATGTTTTTATTGGCTGTTCAGATTCAGTGATTGTACCATCTCCAAAATCCCAATTATACTCACTATTTAAATTACTTGAAGTATTTACTATTAAAGGATCTCCTTGATTATTAACACAAGCATTTGTAACTGTAAAGCTTGCATCAGGATTTGCAAGTACGATTGCGGAATCGGTAAAAGTAGATTTACATCCATTGTTAAATGCAATTTCAAGTTCTACTTTATGCTTTCCAGCATTATTAAAAGCATAATCAACAATTACGTCCGATGAACTATAGATTGTAGTATCTTCCAAATACCAAATATAATCAATAGAACTTGGTGAAGAACCTGAACTAATAAACTCACTATTTGTATTCAAACAAACCGGGTCAACTGTAAATATTGCTGTAGGCGCAGCGTAAATATTAATATTTTGAGTAAGGGTATCAGTACATCCAAATTTAGAAACAGCAATAAAACTTACGCTATATGTTCCGGATTCCTCAAATTGATAATTTACAGTATCATCAAGAAAATTGGATATTATTACTGTATCATTAAAATGCCATTGATATTCGGCTACTAAATTAGTATCGGAGGTTGTATTGCCCGGAATAAACCTTGATTCTACACCCAAGCAAACATTTGTTAAAATTGTGTCAAATGCTGCATAAACAGAATCATACACATGAACTGAAATCACAGTATCGTTTATGCATTCACTATATGTTTCTGCAGTTAAACGTATATTGTACGATCCTATTTTATTATACCAGTATGTTAAGTCTGGCCCTGGGATTCCTCCATTATCTCTTATGGTATCAGTAAGATACACCAAATTAGAGTCAGAGACTATTTCGTTTGGAGTAATAGTAATCTGATTTCCATTGCCCATATCCCATGAGTACGTTGATATTACTCCACTTATATTTTCAGTATTTAAGAATGAAGCATTTTCTAAAAATAATTCACTGCCTAAACAATTCTCATTATCCACTATGAAAGATGGTTCAGGAAGAGAGTGTATTTCAAGTTGTATTTGACTTACTACCTCACATCCATTCGAATCTGTATACTCCAATTTTACTTCATGAAGTCCATCTTGATTTCGATAAACATAACTAGGACTTTCGAGTGTGTCTAGATATGGCTCTTGATCAAAAGTCCAACGATATTCTCCTTCGCTATTTTTTGTATCATATAAATTTATTATGTCCCCAATACAAATGAATTCTGAGGAGGGTACATTAGTTTGAATATTTAACTCAGGATTTTGAAAAATATAAAACTGAATCGTATCATAGTTAATACAGCCTCTTTTATCAGCTACACTTATATAAATTGATAAAGTATCATTAAAAAAATTATTTATAGTACTGCTTGAAACAGATAATGTAGTATTGTTGAGTTCATCAGAATTATCAATAACAAAATCGGGCGACCACCATTTATAGGCCATAAGCCCCTCATCATCATCATCGGTGTATACAGGGTCCGCTATTAAGTTTATTTCATCACCTTCACAAACAATCCGGTTTGCGCCAAGATTTACTCTTGGCGGATTATCACAAATGGAGTCTGCTATTGTATAGTAACCTTCGTTAAAGTTTACTCCATTTACATAAATATCGTTATTACCTATAGAATCGGAACCAATATACTGATATCTTTCACTCTCAAATGATTTAAAGAAAATTCTTAAACTGGAATCATTATCTATTAAATCGCCAAACAAATCACTTTCAAAATAAGAAAACTGTAGATTTTTACTAGCTCCAAGATTCACATCTTCATCTGCTATATTAATTAGATACGATTTTTTAATACCTCCATCGGTTACTGTTGTATCAGATTCATGAAATCTAGTAATAAATATTTTGTTTATACCTTCAGGTGAATCAACCGAAAAACCTAAATTGGCTGGATCATTTGGAGAATAATCATCTGTACCTGTGCTATCCTTATAATACTTTACAGCTTTTATAAATCCTGTACTATCATCATATATCTTAAAATCATTTGATTCTGCTCCTGATTTAATTTTTCCTGATGTAAGATTAATTGTTTCAAATAAATCATATAACTCAATATTACTCCCATTTAAATACAAATCACCTTGATCTAAGTCAATTTCTCCAAGAACTTTAATAACTTTAACGCTAGTGTCTAAAACTAATTTCCCCTGATCTACAGTAAGATCGGTAAAAAATATTGAAGATCTACTTTTTATAAATTTATCTCTATTATCTCTAAATATAACCTCCCCCATTGAGGTTGATAATAATCTATCTAACGAATCATTGGACAATGCCGGGTTGGTACTTGTTAAAAACAAGCTGTCCACATTATTTATCAATGTGTCGGTTAGTATGAAACCGCCTTCAATGTGTAAATTATCGGTTTGGGAACTATTTTCTTTGACACTTACTGTGCCATTTACATACAAAGAATCATTACCTTTTACAGTAATTCTATAGCTATCTACAGTTAACATTGTTTGAGTAGTCTGTGCGCTGGTATATTGTTTACTAAATAAAAAGACACAAATAAGCAATGAGGTATATTTCAACCTCTTCAGATTTTTTAGATATGACATAAGCTTAAATAAATAACAAAGTTTTAATAATTCTCATCAATAAATTAGAATGCATAATTACTAAATATTTATATATATGTATGTAATTATTTATTAAAAATAATTATTTTTTTATAACATAAAACTCTAAACCTTAAATCATAAAGGCACATAGCCTTATTTATAATCAATTTAAATTACGCTTATTCTAGAAAAAAGTTAAACAAAAAAAAGAGGATGAAATAATCACCCTCTTCAATATTTAATGCCAATTTTATCTTTAAATATGTATTACCTCATCATAAGCAGCTGCCGCTGCTTCCATTATTGCTTCTGACATTGTTGGATGTGGATGAATTGATTTAATCAACTCATGACCAGTAGTTTCTAATTTTTTAGCAACAACAAGTTCAGCAATCATTTCTGTAACATTAGCTCCTATTAAATGTGCTCCTAATAGTTCTCCGTATTTTTCATCGAAAACTAATTTTACAAATCCATCTTTTTCTCCAGCAGCACTTGCTTTACCCGAAGCCGTGAATGGAAATTTACCCACTTTAATTTCATATCCTGCTTCTTTAGCTTTTTCTTCTGTTAACCCAACTGATGCAACTTCAGGAGTTGTATATGTACAACCAGGTATATTATTATAATTAATAGGCTCAACTTCTAAACCTGATATTTTTTCTACACATGTAATTCCTTCGGCTGAAGCAACATGAGCTAATGCAGGCCCATGAACGATATCACCTATAGCATAAACTCCATCGACGTTAGTTTTATAATAATCGTCAACTTTTACTTTACCCTTTTCCAGTTCGATTCCTAATTCTTCGATTCCAATATTTTCGAGATTTGGAGTTACGCCTACTGCAGATAATACTATCTCTACCTCTTTAGTTTCTTCGCCTTTTTTCGTTTTAATAACAACTTTACAAAGTTCTCCACTGGTATCAACTGATTCTACTGAAGAACCAACCATTACTTTTATGCCTGCCTTTTTAAAAGATCGACCGAGTTGTTTGGAAACATCAATATCTTCTACTGGAACAATACTTGGTAAAAATTCAACTAATGTTACTTCTGTTCCGATTGCATTATAGAAATTAGCAAATTCACTACCTATAGCTCCAGAACCAACTACTACCATGGATTTTGGCTGCTTTGGCAAGGTCATAGCTTCACGATAACCAATTATTTTCTTACCATCTTGTTTTAGGTTAGGAAGTTCTTTCGATCGTGCTCCTGTTGCTATAATAATATTCTTTGCAGATATTTCCTGAACATTCCCATCTGCATCAGTTACCTCAACAATTCCGTCACCTTTTAATTTACCAAAACCTGCTACATGCTCAATTTTGTTCTTTTTGAAAAGAAACTGAATTCCTTTACTCATTCCTTCGGCAACACCACGGCTTCGCTCAACCATTTTTCCAAAATCTGCTTTTACTTCTCCTTCGATGCTGATACCATAATCGGCTGCATGTTTCATGTAATTAAAAACCTGCCCGCTTTTAAGTAAAGATTTTGTTGGAATACAGCCCCAATTTAGGCAAATACCACCTAGTTCTGATTTCTCAACAACTCCTACTTTCATTCCTAATTGTGATGCTCTGATTGCAGCTACATAACCTCCGGGTCCGCTACCTAATATAATTAAATCGTAAGTCATTTTATTGATATTTATGTTCAACTTATTTATTTAAAATCTCTGCGAAATTATATCATATTTATCTGAAAATAAAATTTCTGTAACTAATCAGTGATAATATTCATGTATTTAACTTTACAAAAAAGCTACAGATTCACAGATTATATGAAACTGAAAATATCATAAGAATTATTTTTCAAATCCAAGCTAATATTTTATAATTATTATCTATTTAAAATCAGTGAATCTGTGGCAATTATTAATTTATATAACACTGATTAGTTACAAAATTTTCAGATCTTCTGTTTCTTAAGACTGATTTTCCTTTTAAGGAATTGAATTACTTTAGCGATAATAAAGATCATTACTAAAGAGAAAATTATAGATGCACCAGATGGAATATTAATTTTATATGAAATAACTAATCCAAGAAAAGCACCAACAAGACCTATAACAATTGAAAATATAATAATGTTTTTAAAATCTTTAGTAAATAAGTTTGCGGTTGATTGAGGAATAGTTAATAATGATATCACCAAAATTATACCTACTACTTTTATGTTTAGAACTATGGTTAAAGCAACTAAACTAATTAAAATATAGTTAATTAGATCTACTGCAATTTTGTGCGTTTTTGCAAATTCCTGATCGTATGAAATAAAAAGAATTATTCGATAAAAAGAGATGAATACTATAATTAAAATCAGGCTCAAACCTGCCATTAACAAAATATCCAATGTAGAAACGGTTAATATACTCCCGAATAAATAAGACATTAAATTAGGGGCATAACCAGGTGTTAAGAAAATAAACATTATACCGATAGCCATTCCAAACGACCACAAAATACCAATTACAGAATCTTCTCTTACTTCGGTTCTTTTTGATGCAAATTCTATTCCCAAGGCAGATAAAACTCCAAATATTGCAGCTGAAATTATTGGGTTAAATCCCAGAAAATATCCTATTCCTATACCTCCAAATGATGCATGAGTTATTCCTCCACTCAGAAAAACCATACGGCGAGTTACTATATATGTACCAATTATACCACAACTTATACTAGCTAAAATACCTGCCAATAAAGAATTCGTGATAAATTTATATTGTAATAATTCAGAAATCATATTAGTGCTTGTGTTTTTTTAATACTGTGTGTGGCACATCTCCGTGAGAGATTAATTTTATCGGGCAATTGTATAATGCCAGTTGTTCTTCTGAAATTTTATTCGATTTATGATAATGCAACTCTCGATTTACGCAAGCTATAGTTTTAACATAACTTGCAATTGTTCCAACATCGTGAGTTACAATAACAATTGCCATTTCTTTGTTCAATTCATTTAAGATTTCGTAAAGTTCTCCTTCGAATTGATTATCAACAAAAGTATTTGGTTCGTCCAGAATTAATAAACGTGGTGAAGAAACAATTGCTCTGGCAAGCAGTACTTTTTGCATTTGCCCCCCAGACAACTCTCCTATTGGTAATTTCTTTAAATTAAAAATTCCTAAACGATGCAATATTTCATCAACAATAATTTTATCTGCTTTTGAATGTCTGATAAAAAAACCTGAATTATATATTAGGCCTGACAATACTACATCTCTTACTGTTATTGGAAATTTCTTGTCGATTTTATTTTGTTGTGGAAGATATCCTATTTTGTTATTTCGAACAGTTTTTAAATCATCACAAAAATGTACCGCACCTTTGAAAGGTTTTATTAAACCCAGAATTACATTAAGTAATGTTGTTTTTCCTCCTCCATTCGGCCCTATAATTCCTATAAAGTCATCATCAAATATGTCTAGTGATACATCCTTTAATATTACTTCGTCATTATATCCTGCAAAAACAGATTTTATCTCAACAATTTTACTCATTTAAATTTTTTTTCAATAAAGCCATATCACGGCTACAACACCCTTAAATAAAATACTTAAAATTATTCTTTATTAGCCGTGTTACGGCTCACTATTTATTTAATCAGTACCAAGTTATTCGATTAAACTACCATCTTTCAAGAAAGCCGTGTCACGGCTTGCAAAAGCTATTAATCTATTTTGAATACGATTTTACAATTTCGTCAACAATCAATTTTATGCTTTCATTCCAATTGTAAGCTAAAGGATCAATTTGAACAACTCTTCCGTTTATTTCATTGGCAATTACTTCTGCATTATGTGTACTAAATTGATTTTGTACAAAAATAACTTTTATATTTTCTTCCTTTGCTACTTCTATTATCTCTTTAATATTTGCAGGCGTTGGCTCTTTGCCATCAATTTCGATTGTAATTTGTTCCAATCCGTAATCGCGTGCTAAATAACTTAATGCCGGATGAAAAATTAAGAATTTCCGTCCTTGATAAGCCTGCAATTGACTTTCAAGATACGAATTTAAACTATCAATTTCATTATTAAATGCTTTATAATTATTAGCAAACTCAGGTTTTGATTCAGGATATTGTTTCACGAAATATTGATAAATCAAGTCTGTTAGCTTTTTCACTTCCTTTGGTGATGTCCATATATGAGGATCGACCCCGTGATGATGATGACCTGATATATTATGATCTGTTTCGTGATTATGTTCCGATTCTATTAATTCTGTATTCACAGAAAGATCGATAATATCCATTTTGGGATTTAGGTTTTGTAATTTGCCCATCCATGCCTTCTCAAACTCGATATGCCCAATTCGAATATATGTAGTTGAAGCAGATAATTCTTTCATTTGCCTTGGACTTGGCTCATAGGTAACAGGACTTGCCCCCGGTGGAATCATTACATTAATATCAAATTTATCTCCAAGTATTTTTTCTACAAAATATTTCTGGGGTAACACACTAACAGTTATAGACTGTTTGTTAGATTTTTTATTTGGAGTTTGGTTTGAACAGGAAATTAATCCTAGTGCTAGCAATAAAGCGATTAAAGTTTTCTTCATCTAATGTTTTATTTAGAATTGGTAAAAATAATAAATATAAAAGAAAAACAGGAATCTAAATACTTTTTGACTTTTTGGACAATCTCTTTTTTAATCTAAAATCTGGTTTTGTCCTAAATAATCCTCGTTATGCGGATTCTCTATCTTCGCCGAGTGGAAACATGATAATAATGATATTTTTAATAACGAAAAAAATATAATAGTTTTGTTAAGGTATCAAATAAAGCGAGTTAATGATGAGCAATAAGGAAAAAAATCTTAATAATATTTTCAATCAGATCAAAGAATATTTTTCGCCAAAAATAATAGGTGAGGTAAACGATGTATACATTAAACTAGCCTTAGTAAAAGGAAATGATATTCCGTGGCATAGCCATGATAATGAAGATGAAATGTTTTTGGTAATGAATGGCTCAATGGTAATGGAGATAGAAGGACAGGCCTCATTTAAGTTGTCTCAAGGAGAATACTTTATTGTTAATAAGGGAGTTAATCACAGAATTTATTCCGAAGAAGAATGCCGCCTAATGCTTATTGAACCTAAAAAAACCAAACATACCGGCGATGTTGAATCAAAGATAAGCAAGGACATTGATAAGCAATACTTATAAATAATAATAACGAATTATTAAAAACCAAAACTATGGAAAATTCATTCTATCCTGAGATGATCGAGCACTTACCAGATGCTAATATACCTTTTGCAGGCGTTCAAGGAAAATTATTTCAAAGCGAGAAACATCAAATTGTATTTTTTGAAATTGAGCCCATTGGCGAAATAGCAGAACATACGCATGGAGCACAATGGGGTGTTGTTTTTTCCGGTGATATGGATCTAACTATTGATGGAAAAACCAATACTTATAGAGATGCAGATAGGTATTTCATCCCTGCAGGAATACCTCACTCGGCTAATTTTAAAAAGAAAACATTCTTAATGGATTTCTTTGAAGATAAAGATAGGTATTCAGCTAAAAAATAAATTCAATTATCTTAATTTATATACAGGAGGCTTCGATTTTAAATTGAAGCCTCTTTGTAAAATGTATTTTTACTCCTCTCCCGCTTACCAAGTCTTAAAATCAGAAACTTTTCCGCAGCTAACAATATCAATTAAAAAACCTAATGAAATGTATTTAAATTGTAATGCATTGTTGGAAATAATAAATAAAAAAAGAGCGCAAGACTTAACTTGCACTCTTCATATATTATAAAATATTATATTTTAATTAAGCAACTCAGCTAATTTAGCTCCTAAGTCTTCTCCACGAAGATTTTTTGCTATAATAGTTCCGTCTTTATCTAATAATACGTTTTGTGGTATTGAACGAATAGCATATAATTTACCGGCAGCAGAATCCCAATATTTTAAATCAGAAACTTGTGGCCAGGTAATACCATCATCTTTAATTGCATTAATCCAAGCATCCTGAGTTTTATCAAAAGAAACTCCAAAAATTTCGAATCCTTTGTCTTTATATAAAGCGTAATTTGCTACTAAGGTTGGATTTTCTTTTCGACAAGGCGTACACCATGCTGCCCAGAAATCAAGTAATACATATTTCTCACCAATAATCGATGAAAGAGGTAATGGATTTCCTGTTGTATCGTTTAAAGTAAAATCAACATAAGGTTGACCAATAGCAACTCGTTTCATTAATGCAACTCTCTCGTTAAATTTAATTGTATATTGTGAGGTAGCTATCTCTGGACTAAAGTTTTGTGCTACAGCATCTAACTCTTCTACTTCATATCCATAAGACATATATTTAAAAGCTATATAAGAAGCTACAACATTATTTGAATTATCATTTACAAAACCTTTAATAAAAATACTTTGTTCCTCTTCAACTTTAGAATATCCTTCTTCAATTTCTGCAACTTTAGCAGCATCGCCACTTATATTTGCTTTAACATATTTGTCATAAAGTGCATCAAATTGCAATTTAAAATTTGATATTTCTACATTAAATGATTTTAAAATAGTTGTAAGTTCAGAACCTTCGATGCTTGCACTTATTATATTATTAGCTTCAGCATTTACAGTAATATTAACATTTTCAAGAAATAACTCAATAGGATCTAAAGTGTCTGATAAAGTAATCAAATAATATTCAGGTGATGTAACAGATCCTTTAAAAGTAAAAACACCGTTTTCGATTGCAACAGAATCAACGGTCTCTAATTTTTTATCTACTATTTTACTTAAAACAGCAGAACCATTATTTAATCCATTTATATTTCCATCGATTTTGTACTTTGGTTGATTAGTACAAGAAAACATAATAGTAATAGCAATAAGACTATAAAGAAGTTTTTTCATGATATCTATTTTTAAAAATTAAATTTTAGGCGATAAACTTACAAAAATTTCAGATAACTAGAATGTAAGATATGTAAATATTTAAATTAAAAGTTTTTGAAATAATCTTCAATTAATATTTTTGAGGCTAAAAAGGAATTCATTTTTCTTTCGACTACTTTCTCTTCGAAAATAGTTAACTTTTCTTTTATACCTTCTTGATCATAAAAATGATCGTGCAGAGCTTCATTAATCGATTCGTACATCCAATATTTAGCTTGTCTTCTTCTTTGTATTTCGAAGAAATCTTCTTTTTTAATATAATCAATGTACTCTATTATTGTATTCCAAACATTATCAATTCCTGTTGATTTAAGTGATGAACATGTAAGAACTTTCGGGCTCCATCCACATTCTGAAGGTGGAAATAAATGTAAAGCATTTTGGTACTCAATTTTTGCTAATTTAGCCTTTGTTATATTATCACCATCAGCTTTTGCTATAGCAATTGCATCGGCCATTTCCATTATTCCTCGTTTTATTCCCTGCAGTTCATCTCCTGCTCCGGCAAGCATTAATAACAGAAAGAAATCAACCATTGAATGAACAGCTGTTTCAGATTGTCCAACACCAACAGTTTCTATAAGAATTGTATCGAAACCTGCGGCTTCACAAAGAATTATTGTATGTCTTGTTTTCTTAGCTACTCCACCTAAAGATCCGGCTGACGGAGAAGGCCGAATAAAAGCATTTGGATCGCTTGCTAGCTCTTCCATTCTTGTTTTATCGCCTAAAACGCTCCCTTTTGTTATTTCACTGCTAGGATCAACAGCCAAAACAGCAATTTTTCGATTTTGATTTGTAAGATATTTCCCCAAAGATTCAATAAATGTACTTTTTCCAACGCCAGGAACACCGGTAATTCCTATTCTTATTGATTTTTGAGCATATGGAAGACATTTTTCAACAATTTCAGTTGCAAATTTATTATGCTCTGCTAACGAACTCTCAACTAAAGTTATAACTTGACTAAGAATTGTACGATTACCTTTTAAAATACCATCGACATATTCATCTACAGTATGTTGAATCTTTTTCTTTAATCGGAATTTCTTAATTATATCCGGATTTATTGAATCTGGTTGATCAACTCCTTTTTGAACATTTAATGCAGATTCAAATTCATTTTTTTTATTATCGCTATCTTTTTCCGACATATTCCAAAATTTGATGCGAAATTAAAACTTCTTTCGCTAGAAATAAAAAAAAAGGAGAACTTTTAAATATTTCTCCTTTTTTTGTGCCAATAATTTTTTGGCAAATAAATCCTTTATTATCTATTCTGAATATTTTCTATTGGCATTTTGTTTTTGATCAGTAATTATTTCTCCCTTAATAGTCAATCTAATATTAGATTTTTTAGGATCATTACTAATTACATAAATAGATTTGTTCTGCATTCCTTTTCTGCTTCCCGGATTAAAAATAACTTTAAATGAACTTGATTCTCCAGGTTTAATTACAGTTTTTTCAGGAGCAACTGTAGTACAACCACATGTTGATCTAATTTTTCTAATTGTTAAATCGCTTTTACCTTCATTCTTAAACTTAAAATCATGCTTAATTTTATCTTTTGATCCAATTTTTCCAAAATTATATGAGATCTCTTCAAATACAATTTTAGGAGCATTAGCAATTTCTTTTTCAGTTAGATTTGAAAAATTTTCCTCTACTTTTGCACTTATTGTAATATAATCTTTATCGTCGGATTCACCATTAATGAACACTTTTACTCTACTAGTAACAAATCCCCAATCGTTTACTTTTGCTCCGTCATAAGTACCTAAAACATATCCCTTCTCTCCCGGTTTTAAAACCGCTGGCTTTGTTTCTAAATTAAGGTATCCAGGAACTTTTCCAAAGGTTATTTCCATATCAGAATCAGACGAATTATATATTTTCAGTGTATCTTTTTTAATCTGATTAGAATAAACTGTAACAAAAGCAAAATGATTAGTCTCAAGCCTTAATTCACTTAATTGACTTAATTGCTTCGGATAATAATCTTTTATAGTTTTCTCGCGTGCTTGCACTTCTCCGGCAATTCGTAATACAATTTTTCCCTTTTCAGTATTCGTTTCCACATAAATACTTTTATTAAAATTACCTGGTCTATTTCTAGGATCAAATACAGCACTAACATTACCTTCCTGACCTGGCATAATTGGTTTTTCTGTCCATGTAGGAGAGGTACAGCCACAAGAAGCTTTTACGTTATTAATAATTAAAGGACTATTACCAGTATTGGTAAATAAAAATTTATATTCTACTTTACCATCACTTTCCTTGATTTTTCCAAAATCATGTATTTCTTTTTCAAATGAAATAAATGCTCCTTTTTGCTGTGCATTTAAAAAACTAATTGAAATTAGAACAAAAACAACACTTATAAATAATCTTTTCATTTTATAAAATTTTAATTAATTTAATTCTGGTTTAACACCAAACAAAAATAGTAAATCATAATTATTTGTTAATATCATTAACAAACTTTAACTTTTAACAAAATTACCTTAAATCAACCAAAATATAATTTATTTTTATAACGGAATTTTAGTTTACACGTTTTGAAAAAAGCTCTCTTATTTACAATTGTTATTTTTTACAGTTTTGTTTCTTTGAATACATATGGTCAATTTTATAATGGCCACCAGATGGTATTTGGAAAAAACAGAGTTCAATATAATAACTTTTACTGGTCGTTCTACAGATATGAAAAGTTTGATACTTATTTCAATCAAGATGGTGAAGCCATAGCAAAGTTTACAGGAGAAAACGCATCACAAGAAATACTTAAAATTGAAGAAAAATTAAACCACACTTTAAATAACCGATTAATCTTTCTCGTATATAATAAATTTTCGGATTTTAAGCAAAGTAATATTGGTTTAGTTACCGGAAAAGAAGATTACAATACCGGTGGAGTTACAAAAATAAGAAACAATAAGGCCAGTTTATATTTTCAAGGCGATCATCAAGAATATTTAAAACAAATGAGAGCGGTGATTTCTGAAACCATTGTTATGGAAATGCTCTATGGAAATGGACTTACCGAAAATTTTGCAAACTCATCAATGATAAACTTACCTGAATGGTATTTAAAAGGATTAATCTCTTATCTTTCAGAAGAATGGAGTCTTGAAATTGAGAACAGGGTTAAGGATGGGATTGTTAATAATCGTTTCAAAAAATTTAATCGTTTAGATGGCGACGATGCGATTTATGCAGGTCATTCTTTCTGGAAATATATAAATGATTATTATGGGAATACTGTTATTACTGATATTGTTTATTTAACCAGAGCCAATAAAGGAATAAACAATGCAATAATTAAGGTACTTGGTTTGCAGTTTAACGATATTGTAAAGCAGTGGCTGGAATATTATAATGATTATTTTAGTGAGGAAAATTTATTGGCAACTGACACATTATCTGGTCGAAGTATATTGCATAAAACTAAACCAAACATTTATTATGATCGGGTTAAAGTAAGCCCAAATGGCGAAAAACTAGCTTATGTGAGTAATGAATTTGGTCAAGTTAAGGTATGGATTTACAATTCTTTAATTGATAAATCGGAACAAATTTTTAAATCCGGTCATAAAATTAAACAAATAAATGATTTTACATATCCGGTAATAGAATGGCATCCTACCGGAAAGTTCCTAAGCATAATTATCGAAAAGGATGGTGGATTAAAGTTAATCCATTATATTATTGAAAATAAGGAAATAACAGAGCGAAATCTTTTATATTTTGACAAGATCCTTGATTTTTCATATTCTGACGATGGCTCAAAAATGGTATTTTCTGCTGTGAAAAATAGTTTGACAGATATTTATGTTTTTGATATTGCTTCGTCAACCAGCAATCAAATTACAAAAGACCTGTCAGATGATTTTCATCCAAGATTTATTAATAACTCAAACAAAATAATTTTCACATCAAATAGGTTAAATGATACGATATCGACAAAAGACACGAGTTTCAGTCAACAATTTGATTTATATATTTATGATTATCATAATTCTAATCCAATACTATCAAGTCTGACAAACAGTTTGCATAACAATGAAACGAGTCCTTTTGAGGCAAAAGAAAAAGAATATTATTATCTAAATAACAAAAATGGAGTTGCGAATTTTTTCTATGGCAAATATGACAGTACCATAAGTTACATTGATACCAGCATTCATTACAGATATTTTTTACAAGAAAAGCCAATAACGAATTTTTCGAAAAATATTACCGGACATCATTTAAGTAGAAACAAAGATTCATATTCATATACCACATTCGACAAGGGAAAATATTCTATTTACAACAGTAATTTAAGCAAGGATTTTTTAGGAAGTGACTTTAAATTACAAAATACCAAATACCAAGAACTGCTTAATAATAAATACAGTAAAGAAGACAGCTTAAATAAATCTACCTTAAATTTTAAACCACAAATTGATTCTGCACAAATTTTCTCAAAAGAAGATAACTATGTTGATATCAATCATTATAAATTCGAAATTGAGAAATCATACTATAACTATAAATACGATAGCCTAAAATCTGACATTTCTATTTCCCAAAAAACTTCACCAAAAATACAAGTTTATCAACGCACATTTTTTACCGATCATGTTGTAAGCCAAGTTGACTTTGGATTTATAAACTCAACATATCAAGCATTTACAGGAGGTGCTGTTTATTTTAATCCTGGATTAAATGCCTTAATTAAATTTGGTGCTTTTGACTTATTAGAAGACTATAAAATTATTGCAGGAGTGCGATTTTCTGCAGATTTCAACAGTAATGAATATTTGGTTAGTTTAGAAAACTTAAAAAAGAAAATTGATGAACATTATATATATCATCGTCAGAGTTTTGAAAATATAACAGAGGATTTTATTTCAAAAACTCAAACCAACCAATTAATGTATATTCGAACAATTCCATTTAGTCAAGTTACAGCACTAAAAGGAACTGTTTCGATGAGACAGGATAAACAAATTTATTTATCAATAGATCGTAATAGCTTACAAACACCAGATAATAATATGTACTGGGGTGGCTTAAAACTTGAATATATTTTTGACAATACAATTAGCAAGGGTAGTAACTTATATAATGGAACTCGATTTAAAATATTTGGAGAATATTTCAATCAAATTAATAAATCAAAATCAGATCTTTTTGTACTAGGTACAGACTTTAGGCATTATCAAAAAATTCATCGTGATTTGATTCTTGCTACTCGATTTGCAGCAAGTACATCCTTTGGTCACAGTAAATTAATTTATTATTTGGGCGGAGTCGATAATTGGACAAATTTTTCTCAACAAACACCAACTTTTATTCCTTTAGATGAAATTCCTATTGATGAAAATGAAAATTATTCATATCAGGCTGTTGCAACAAACCTGAGAGGATTTCCTCAAAACATTAGAAATGGCAATAACTTTGCATTAATAAATACGGAATTACGTTTACCAATAGTTAAATACTTTTCGAATTACCCAATAAATTCACCTTTTTGGTCAAACTTGCAAGTTATTAGCTTTTTTGATGTTGGAACAGCTTGGAGTGGTTTGTCTCCATACTCTAATGAAAATGCATACGATAAAGATGTTATTGAACGTGGGCCTATTACCATTACATTAGATACCGAGCGTGACCCGATTGTTGCCGGTTACGGATTTGGAGTTAGAGTAATGCTATTTAACTATATTGCACGATTCGATTGGGCATGGGGAATAGAAAATCAACATACAACACCTAGAATATTTTATTTCTCATTAGGTTTAGATTTTTAATAATTAAAGACATGAGTATAAACGAAGTTATTTTACTTATTATAATTGGTTTTCTGGCAGGCATTGTTGGAGGTTCATTAGGATTAGGTGGAGGAATAATTATTGTTCCTACCTTGGTTTTTGTTTTTGGATTCTCACAACATTATGCACAAGGTACCAGTCTTGCGGTATTGCTTTTTCCCATTGGAATATTAGCAGTAATTAACTATACTAAAAACGGTTATGTTAATTATAAATTTGCTGTAATTTTAATGCTTGCTTTTGTTATTGGAAGCTATTTTGGATCAGAAATTTCTGTACATTTACCTGAGAAAACTCTAAAAAAAGTATTCGGGATATTTTTATTATTAGTTTCACTTAAAATGATATTTAGCAGATAATGGAATTAAAAAATAAGATAAATCATTTAGTTGAAAAACACTTCGATGAAGTTGTAGATATTCGAAGACACATTCATGAAAACCCTGAATTATCATTTCAAGAATTCGAAACATCAAAGTATATAACTTCACTTTTAGATTCTTGGAATATAAAATATAAATCAGGTATTGCTATCACAGGTATCGTTTGCACAATAGAAGGGAAAAATCCAGACAAAAGGATTATTGCATTAAGGGCAGATATAGATGCTTTACCGGTAAATGAGGAAAACGACACAGCTTATAAATCTAAGAACAATGGGGTTATGCACGCTTGTGGGCATGATGCTCATACGGCATCATTATTAGGCACATTACGTATATTAAACGAATTAAAAGATCATTTTGAGGGAACTATTAAGTTTATATTCCAACCTGCTGAAGAAAAACTTCCAGGAGGTGCAAAGCAAATGATTGAAGAAGGTGTTCTGGAAAATCCTGCACCTGAATTTATTTTAGGTCAACATGTTTATCCTGAGCTTACACATGGAAAGGTAGGATTCAAAAAAGGAATTTATATGGCATCGACCGATGAACTTTATTTTACAATTAACGGTAAAGGTGGACATGCAGCACTTCCTAATAAAATTACAAATACAGTATTAATTGCTTCACAAATAATTGTTGAATTACAAAGGGTGCCGAATGAATTATCTCCAAAAAACATTCCTACAATTTTATCTATTGGTAAAGTAATAGCTAATGGCGCTACAAATGTTATTCCTAACAAAGTAAATCTTGAGGGAACGTTTAGAACAATGGACGAACAATGGAGAAAAGTCGCTCATGAAAAAATTACAGAAATAGCAACATCTATTGCCGTAAAACATGGTGCTACTGTTGATGTAAATATTAAAAACGGTTACCCTGTTTTGTTCAATAATGAAGAATCTACTGAGAAAATAATTCAGTATTCGAAAGAGTATTTAGGCGAAGAAAATGTTGTTGATTTAGATATAAGAATGACCGCAGAAGATTTTGCATATTACTCTCAAATAATTCCAGCAACTTTTTATCGATTAGGAACATCTACGAATTCTGAGAACGCACAACCATTGCATTCATCCAATTTTGATATTAATGAAGAATCATTGAAAACAGGAATGGGAACAATGGCATATATTTCAATTAAATATTTAAATCAGTAAAATTATCTAGTTGAACTGATCCCGAGCGGACTCCACTGAGCCTGTCGAAGTGGACTCCACTGAGCCTGTCGAAGTGGACTCCACTGAGCTTGTCGAAGTGAAGTCGAGGGATCTCTTGGGGCATAACACCAATTAAACACCAAAACAATCTATATAATTCGTTTCTTTTTCACTTATATTTCTTCAAAAAATAATTCAAATTTAAATAGTCGTACCACGGATTTTATAATTATTAAACAAACCTGGTAATGGCTGTTATACAAAAATAAAAGGTTTTGCTCTTTCTATGGAGTATCCGTGCCACGACTTATTAATCTAAGCAAAAAATAATTCAAATTATTTATAGGTTATTTTGAAATTTAATTGGTATAACTTGCCTTACAGCAATCAGGTTTCACGCTCCTGAGGACGAAAATATAAAGAAATCTTTTGTTGATACCCCATCCATCTGCTTAGAGCGGAGTAGTTCATTAATTAATCATGTTCTAGTCAAATGTGTTCTATTAAATATTATTTAGAATCATTCTAAATTAGCTACGTTTAAGTAATTAATACGTTTTTTATTTTTCAATCTAAATTAAGCAAATAATTTTGTGCTGAAATAAAATTTTAAACTAAAAATAATAAATCATGGCTTACGTAATAAATGATGATTGTACAGCTTGTGGCACTTGTATCGACGAATGTCCAGTTGAAGCAATAGCTGAAGGTGATATCTATAAGATTGATGCTGAAACTTGTACTGATTGTGGTGCTTGTGCTGATGTATGTCCGGTTGAAGCAATCAGCCCGGAATAAATCAAAAGCTAATAAGAAATTACGCCCGCTTATTCAAGCGGGCTTTTTATTTTATATTAGCCCCTTTTTATAAGAACTTAAATTGTTAAATTATTCTTAAATTCGCCAAAAATTAAAACATACATCTATGTCATTAGTTGAAGAATTTGATAAAAGAGGAAACTGGTTTTTTAAATACCGAAGTTTTCTTCCTGTTATATTATACCCATTAGCAACTCTAGTGCTAATAATAGAACTCAAGCAAGACATTCAATTACCTGAATTAACTTGGTCGATTATATGTTTAGCTGTTTCGTTGCTTGGTCTTATTGTTAGAATTTTGGTTATTGGATTTACACCAAAAGGCACTTCAGGAAGAAATACATCAAAACAAGTTGCAAATTCTGTAAATACAAAAGGTATTTATTCAATTGTAAGACATCCTCTTTACTTGGGAAATTTTTTAATGTGGTTTGGAATAATTCTTTATGTTAATAATATATGGTTTGATATAACCACTATATTACTTTTCTGGCTTTATTACGAAAGAATAATGTTTGCCGAAGAGCAATTTTTAAAAGGGAAATTTGGTGATCAATATCTAAAATGGTCAATGACAGCACCTCCATTTTTTCCCAAATTGAAAGGTTACCAATCTGCTGATCTTGAGTTTTCTTTCAAAAATGTTTTAAAACGAGAATACAATGGTTTATTTGCTGTAGGAATTTCATTTGCATATTTAAATGTTCTAAAGAACTACCTCACAGATAAAGAGTTTATGATAACTGATTTCTGGTTATATACTTTAATCGTAACATTTATAATTTTTATAGTTCTTAGAACTTTAAAGAAAACAACCCGCATACTGCACGTAAAAGGCAGATAAAACAAAAAGAATTTTTAAGCTTATATGCTTAAAATAGTTGCAACATTCTTAAAATATTTCGAAATATTTTAAGAATGTTGCAATTAGTTCTCCTAAGTCTTTAGATTCCAGGTCATCATTCTAGAAATGCCAGTTTATCCCTATTTTCTTCAAATAAAAATTATTCTCAATTTCTCTAAGTAACACATATAATTTATATGTGGAAATAGTATTGATATATTCTAATCTGGAATATAATTGCCTTTTAGCTAACTTTTAACTCAGGCTTTATTGCTATACTATGTGGAGTTGTGGTTATACCAATTAAACACCAAAATGACAATATAATTCGTTTCTTTTTCACTTATATTTCTTAAAAAAAATCCCATTTGGTTAAATAGTCGTAGTACAACTACTTGCTTATTCTAATTAAGAACTTTGGCAAAGTTAGCTTAATTTAACCATGCGACTAATTATCAGCAGCTTGACAGTTTGTAAAATTCAACTTTGCCAAAGCTTAACAAAGTAGTGTTACAACTATAAAACATTTTTTGCAAGAAGTAATTAACTTATAGAAAACCAAAGACATACAGCATGTATGTCTTTTTTAATTTCATAATATACTTAAACTATTCTAGAACAAATCTAATAACTATTTATTGAATTATTTACAATAAATTACAAAATATTGTGTTTTTTCTGTAAAAAATATAACAATGTAGATTATAAAAAATTCTTGCGCTTAAATAATATTTGTAAAAAACAAATAAGAATATTACTTTTAAAAACCCTCAGAATCATATATTTTTAGTTCGACAAAAA
>WTBR01000060.1 GCA_013138975.1 Bacteroidales bacterium | reverse complement strand
TCTGATTTTCGTAAGCTCCAAGTACGGTTTGCTTTAAGCTTGATACGAACTCTTGTATGGTTTCTTCTGCTTTTACTTCATTACGTATGGATAGTGTATTAATAAACATTCCTACTATATTCTCCAGATCTGCATGATTCCTTCCAGCTATTGGTGTTCCTACTATTATATCATCTTGTCCGCTTAGCTTCGATAAAAGAATACTAAATACTGATAGCAAGGACATATACAAAGTAAGGTCATTTTCTTTGGTGAATAATCTTATCGCTTCTGTCTCTTCTTTGCTCAGTACAAAATTTACTGTCGCTCCTTCATGACTTTGCATTACCGGTCGAGCATAATCGGTTGGAAGGTTCAATACGGGTATCTCTCCTTCAAATTTATTAAGCCAATATTGTTCCTGATCTTTTATAAGCTCTTGCTGCTCTTTACTATTTTGCCACTGACTATAATCCTTATATTGTAAGGGTAATGGTGCTAATTCTTTTCCTAAAAGCAGAGCTTGAAATTCTTTTTCTAAGATTGCATGCGAGGTTCCATCACTTATTATATGGTGCATATCAATCATTAACAAGCCGGCTTCTCCTTTTATGTCTACTATAGCTGCTCGTAAAAAGGGTGCTTTTGATAAATCAAAGGGCTTTATAAATTTATTTCGTGTGTCTTCAAGTTCCGGTTTTTCTATACTTATTTCTTCAATCTCAAACTCAACATTTTTACTTATAAGATGAACAGGCTCTTGATCAACTACAATTATGCTTGTACGGAAACTCTCGTGACGATTTATTAGTTGTTTGAATACTTCTTCTATTTTTGACTTATCTGCCTTTTTTCCCAATGGAATTATATAGGGCATATTATAGGCTGTTGATGTCAAATCAAACTGTTGTAACAAATATAAACGCTTCTGTGCAGAAGATACCGGGTAATTTGATTGCTCCTTTGTTTTTGTTATGGATACAAAATCATTTTTTGTACTTGTTGCTATCTGACTTGCCTGAGATTTTATTGTTGAATGTAAAAATACTTCTCGTAATGGAAATTCGACTCCTATTTCTTTGTGTATTTTACTTGTTAACATGGTTGCTTTAAGCGAATGCCCCCCTATTGAGAAAAAATTATCATTTACACTTATTTCTTCTTTATCGATATTTAATATTTCTGACCATATTTTTACCAGTTTCTCTTCTGTAGCATTGGATGGGGCTACATAATCGTCGCCTGCTTTTATCTCGGGCACCGGTAGTGCTTTGCGGTTTACTTTGCCATTGCCGGTTAGTGGAAGTTTTTCTAATTGCACAAAGTATGACGGTATCATATAATCCGGAAGGCTCGCTGATAAGTATGTGCGTATTTCTTCTTCGTTGGAATTTTCCTCTGTGACAAGATAAGCACACAGGTATTTGTCTCCATTTTCTTCCCTGACAAGAACTACACTCTCTTTTATGTTTTTATGTTTTATTAAAGTACTCTCTATCTCGCCTAATTCTATCCTAAATCCACGGATCTTTACCTGATGGTCTATTCTTCCTGAAAATTCAATATTCCCATCGGGTAACCATCTTGCTAAATCTCCTGTGCGATATAGTCTTTCTCCTTCTTTGAAGGGATGTGAAATGAACTTCTCTTTGGTTAAGTCTTCATTATTTAAATATCCCGGTGATATTCCTTCTCCTGAGATACAAAGTTCACCTTTTACTCCAATAGGCTGTAACTGATCATATGAACCCGATAAAATATAAGATTGTGTATTTTGTTTGGGCTTCCCTAAGCTTACATCCTTTTCTGAACACTCCTCGGCTAATACAACGATTGTACCTTCAGTTGGGCCATAATGATTATGCAATTCATATCCGAGGTTTATTATTTTGTCTTTTAACTGATTACTTAGTTTTTCGCCTCCTGATATGATTCGCTGTAGGAACGGTAATCGTTGCCTGTTCGAAATCAACTCTTCTAATATCGCCGGTACCGAATTTATTACTGTTATATTATGAGTTCCAAGGTATGAATACAATGAACTTAAATCTAACAGTTCATTTTCTTCAATTATATAAAGTGAAGCTCCTCCTGTTAAGGTTCCAAAAATTTGGTTTACACTGGCATCAAATGAATAATTACTTAGTTGTAATAATCGTTCTCCGGGGCTAAGTCTATACCTCTGTGCATACCAAGTGATAGTATTTACTACTCCATCGTGCCGGATCATAACTCCTTTGGGCTTTCCTGTTGTTCCCGAGGTATAAATTAAATATGATAAATCCTTAGATGAACTTATTACTCCTGTAATTTCTTCACTATTAGGCAATATAGTAAAATCATCTGCAAAAACTATCTCTCCTTCATAATCTAAATCTCCTAATAAACTGTTCTTTGTTAATAATAACCTGGATTTACTATCTTCTAATATATATAATTTTCGCTCAATAGGATTATTGATATCAATAGGACAATAAGTTCCTCCTGCTTTTAGTACTGATAAGATCCCTACAATCATTTCTATTGATCGATCAAGCATTATACTAACTATATTGCCTGACTTTAATCCTTTAGATATTAAGTAGTGGCTTAATTGATTGGATCTTTGATTTAACTCCCGGTAAGTCAATTCTGTATTATTATATACTAAAGCTATACCTTTGGGAGTACGTACCACCTGCTCTTCAAATAGTTGATGGATACATTTATCTTTTGGATAATCTATTTGTGTATCATTAAACTCATATAATAACTGATGTTTCTCTTCTTCTGTTAGAATATCAATTGCATAAATTTTAATCTCTGTCTTTTCTGCTATTTGATTAACTATCTGTTTAAAATAAGCTATAAAACGTTCTATACTTTCAGGCTTAAACAAATGCGTGCAATACGCAAAATTAAATAATAATTGGTCGCCATAATCTACTGCTGTTAGGCTCAAATCAAACTTCGAAATACTTGGGATATGAACATATTGATTGTTACCTAAATTTGATAAATCACCTGAATAATCGGCATGATTTAAAAGGTTAAACATGACATCAAAGAGGGGATTTCGGCTTATATCCCGCTCTACTGATATGTTTTCTACCAAATCTTCAAATTGATAATCTTGATTTTCATAGGCTTCCAGTGTGCTTTGTTTTAGTTTCCTCAGAAACTCTTTTAAAGTATTGCTTCCATTTACTTCGTTTCGGATTGCAAGGGTATTTACAAACATACCTACGATATTCTCCAAATCACTATGATTACGTCCTGCTATTGGTAGACCTACTATGATATCTTCCTGCCCGCCCAATTTCGACAATAGAATGCTAAAAACTGATAAAACTGACATGTATAGTGTCAGATCATTTTCTTTTGCTAATAACTTGATATGCTGCGTTTCTTCTTTACTTAAGACAAAACTCACACTGGCTCCTTCATGGCTTTGGATGGTTGGGCGTACCATGTCTATTGGAAGGTTTAGTACCGGGATTTCTCCTTCAAATTTATTAATCCAATAATTTTCCTGTTTTTTAACTTTTAGTTGCTGTTCTTCGCTTTTTTGCCATTGGCTATAATCTTTATATTGTAAAATCAATGGAGGTAATTCCTCGCCTGAATATAATCTCTGGAAATCTTGTTCCAGAATTGCATGTGAGACTCCATCGCTAATAATATGGTGCATATCGATCATTAACAAGCTTCCTTCTCCTTTTATATCTACTTTGGATACTCGTAAAAGTGGTGCTTTTCTTAAATCAAATGCTTGGATAAATTGTTGTCTTTTTTCCTGTACTTCTTCTTTTGTAATTGTTATTTCTTCAATCTTAATTTCTACTTGTTCGTGTATGCGCTGAACGGGTTCTTCTCCTTCTATCTCAAAACTTGTACGGAAGCTTTCGTGTCGGGATATCAGTTGAAGGAATGCTTCTTCTATTTTTTCTTTTTCTGCTTCTGCTCCTATGGGTATAACATATGGCATATTATAAGCCGTAGAACTCAAATCCATCTGCTGTAATAAATACAAACGGCGCTGTGCTGATGACAAGCCATAACAATCCTGTTCTTTTGCTTTTGGTATACTTACAAATTCTTTCTTTGTACTTGTTTCTATCTGACTTGCCTGTGATTTTATAGTGGAATGTAAAAACACTTCACGAAGTGGAAATTCAACTCCTATTTCCTTGTATATTTTTCCCGTTAATATAGTAGCCTTTAAAGAGTGTCCTCCTATTGAGAAAAAATTGGCATTTACACTTATATCCTCTTTATCAATATTTAAAACCTCTGACCATATTTCAACTAACTTTTCTTCTATTTCATTGGATGGAGCTACATAATCTTCTCCTGCTTTTATTTCTGGTGATGGGAGAACTTTGCGGTTTACTTTTCCATTGCTTGTTAATGGAAGTTCGTCCAGTTCAACAAAATAAGAAGGAAGCATATAATCGGGGACTTGTGCTGACATATGAGCTCTTATCTCTTCATGATTAAGTTCTTTTTTACAGATCACATATGCGCATAGGTACTTTTCATTGTTTTCTTCAAGGGCTAGTACTATACTCTCTTTTATGTTTTCGTGTTTTAATAAAGTGCTCTCTATCTCTCCTAATTCTATCCTGAAACCTCTGATCTTTACCTGATGATCGATCCTACCTAAAAACTCGATGTTACCATCGGGTAACCAACGTGCTAAATCACCTGTGCGATATAAGCGTTCTCCTTTTTTAAAAGGATGATCAATAAACTTTTCTGCTGTTAGTTCATTATTTTTTAAATATCCGCGAGCAACTTGAATACCTCCAATATAAATTTCTCCTACTATACCTTTGGCTTGTAGTTTCTTTGATTCATCTAATATATAAATTGAAGTATTTTGTATTGGTTTACCTATTGCCGGCAATTCCGAAATATGTTCTTTGGGTGAAAATGTAATTGTTGTTACAACATGGGATTCGGTAGGTCCATAGTGATTATGCAAATAAACTTCATTTTCTTGTAAGTATTTACCAAACGCTGCACTAACAACTAACTGTTCTCCTGCTGTTATTATATGTTTTATACTTTCTGGGATTGCAGATAATTCCTTTTCCCTGTTAAATATAAATTTAGCGTATGCTGTTGGCAGAAATAAGGTTTCAATTGATTCTTTTTCAACTAATTCAAATAATTTATTTATTTCTTGACGATCATCTTCTGATATTAAAAATAACTGGCCTCCTGATAGTAATGTAGAAAATATTTCTTGAAAAGAAACATCAAAACTTATGGAGGTAAATTGTAATACTCTATCAAAAACTAAGTTAGTGTTTGCATTATTATGTATTAAGTTTATCAGGTTTCTATGCTCCAACATAACTCCTTTCGGATTGCCTGTTGATCCTGAAGTATAGATAACATAAAAAAGATCGGTTTCTTTATTTACAATTTCAATATCTATAGCATCATATTGATTTAGTATTTCTGATGAAATATTAACAAATTCTACTGTCTGGGATGGGCTAAGTTCAAAACTTTGTTTTTCTTCTTCTATTAAAACCAATGTAGCTCCACTATTTTCAAGCATGTAAGCTTTACGATCATCGGGATAATTCAAATCTATTGGCAGATAAGCTCCTCCGGATTTTATGATTCCCAAAACTCCAATTATCAAATCTACAGATCGATCCAACATTAAACCAACTATATCATTTGGCTTTACTCCTTTTGATCTTAATAATCTTGCTAACTGATTTGATTTCTTATTCAGTTCTTCGTAGGTGAATTCTATATTTTCAAATTTAAGTGCCAGTTTTAATGGATTATTCTCTACTTGATCTCTGAATAAGTCCTGAATTACTTGATGTTCTCCTGTTATCTTATTTGCTCCTTGACTTAATTTTAATATTTCTTCTTTTTCTTCTTCACTTATTAGTTGTATGTCGCCTATTATTAAATCAATCCCTTTAGATATCTGATTAAGTGTGTCTTTAAAATAATTTATAATTCGGTTTATTGTCTCTTCTTTAAATAAGCGTGTACTATATTCTAAATTAAAAAATATATTATTATCGTATTCAATTGCTGTTAAATTTAAATCGAATTTTGATGTTCCCTTTTTATGGCTATTATCAATATCTTCATTTATTGATCCTTTATACTCAACTTGATTTAACAAATTAAACATTACATCGAAAATAGGATTTCGACCGGTATCTCGCTCTACTGATACCTTTTCTACTAAATCTTCGAACTGGTAATTCTGATTTTCGTAAGCTCCAAGTACGGTTTGCTTTAAGCTTGATATAAACTCCCGTATGGTTTCTTCTGCTTTAACTTTATTACGTACGGATAGCGTATTAACAAACATTCCTACAATATTTTCCAGATCGGCATGATTCCTTCCGGCTATTGGTGTTCCTACTACTATATCATCTTGTCCGCTTAGTTTCGATAGAAGAATACTAAATACGGATAGCAGGGACATATACAATGTAAGGTCATTTTCTTTGGTGAAAGATCTTATCCCATCTGTCTCTTCTTTGCTCAGCACAAAACTCACTGCTGCTCCTTCATGACTTTGCATTAAAGGTCGAACATAATCGCTTGGAAGGTTCAATACGGGTATCTCTCCTTCAAATTTATTAAGCCAATATTGTTCCTGATCTTTTATTTGATCTTGCTGATCTTTACTGTTTTGCCACTGACTATAATCCTTGTATTGTAAGGGTAATGTAGCTAATTTTTCTCCTGAAAACAGTGCCAGAAATTCTTTCTCTAATATCTTACGCGTGGTTCCATCGCTTATTATATGGTGCATATCAATCATTAACAAGCTGTCTTCTCTTTTTATATAAACCAGAGCTACTCGTAAAAAGGGTGCTTTAGATAAATCAAAGGCTCTTATAAATTTATTTCGTGTGTTTTCAACTTCCGTGTTTTCTATACTTAGTTCTTCAAGCTCAAACTCCACATCCTTACTTATAAGCTGAACAGGCTCACCATCAACTACAATAACACTTGTACGGAAACTCTCATGTCGATTTATTAATTGTTTGAATACTTCTTCTATTTTTGATTTATCAGCCTCTTTTCCCAATGGAATTATATATGGCATATTATAAGCTGTTGAGGTCAAATCAAACTGTTGTAACAAATACAATCGCTTCTGTGCTGGAGATAATGGGTAATAATCCTGATTCTTTGCTTTAGGGATAGATGTATAGTTTACTTTTGGTATAGAGCTTTTCTCTAATTTTATATATTCAATTAGCTTTCTTATGGAAGATTTGCTAAGAAACTCTGTGAGAGATAATTTAATATTGAAGGTTTTATGAATTCGTCCAATCATTGTAAATGCTTTTAATGAATCTCCTCCAATGTCAAAAAAATCATCATCTATATCAAAATCTTCTCTTCCGAAAAACTGAGAATACATTTCAAAAAGTTCTTCTTTCAAATTGGAAAAATCATTTCTTGAATTATTTACAGTGTCAATATTTTCATTAATTGTTTTTTTAACTTCATTATGATCTGTTTCAGTTGAATTTATTGCTTCTAAATGATTTCCATTATTTGTTCCTAAATTTGGAAGCGGTTTTTGGAATTCTTTATTTAATAAATCATAAGCATTAACATTTACTGGATATTTTATTTTATCAAATGAATATGTCGGGAGCGAAATCTTTCTTCTTTTCTCATTTTGATAAAAATTTCCCCAATTAATTTCAAGACCATTTAACCATAATTCCCCTATCCCATTTAATAGATGAAATAAATCATTGCCTTGCTCCTTAGGATGCCTAACTGTATTTATAACTTTATGTCCGTCACCTATTTGTTTATTTGAACCAACTAGTGAGCTAAGTACTTTCCCCGGGCCCACCTCAAGGAAAATTACATTCTTGTTTTTTAATATTAATTCTATTCCTTCTGCAAATCTAACTGTATGACGAAGATGATTTGACCAATATCCGGGTTTTGAAATTTCATCATCTGTTATTCGTTTTCCCGTATAATTAGATATAAATGGAATTTTAGGTGAATTTATTTTAACTTTTTCAACTTCTTTTTCAAATTCATCTAATATATTATCCATCATATAAGAATGGAATGCGTGGGAAGTATGAATTATTGAATTTGGGTATTTCTCTTTTTCAATAAATGACTTAAATAACATTAAAGATTCTTCCGTTCCAGAAACAACGCAAAATTCAGAACTATTTACTGCTGCTAAAGAAATATCTTTAAAATCTCTTAATATTGGTTTCAATTTACTTTCTGATATTGAAATACTAAGCATTTTTCCCTTTGGAACCTTTTGCATTAACTTACCTCTTTTTACAACGAGGCTTAAAGCATCTTCAAGCGAAAATACACCACTTATACAAGCTGCAACATACTCACCAATACTATGCCCTATCATGATATCAGGCACTATTCCCCAATGCATCAATAATTTTGCAAGTGCATATTCTATTATAAATAAAATAGGCTGGGTATATTCTGTATTATTAATATCCAGGCTGGCATCCAGGTTCTCGTTTGAAAAAACGATTGGTTCTAAATTTATACCAAATTTATGATCAACAATATCAAAACATTTTCTAAGCTCTTTTCTAAAGAGTATCTCTTTTTGATACAAATCCTTACACATGTATTTATATTGTGAACCTTGCCCGGAAAACATAAATACCAGTGTGTTTTTTATATTTTTCTCAAGGTGAGATTCATTTCTAACAAATTTATTTGGTATTACAAAGTCATTAGCTACATATTTAGAATTACAAACAATCATTTTTCTATATGAAAAATGAGCCCGCCCTTTTTGCAATGTAAAAGCAATATCGGATATTTCTTCATTATTCTTAATATATTCTTTTATCGTTTCTGTATTGTTTTCAAGAGCTGTTTTTGTTTTAGCTGACAATAATATTAATTGATAATCACGACTTTCAGAAGTTGGTTCAGTTTCCGGGGCTTCTTCTAATACAACATGAACATTAGTACCTCCAATCCCAAATGAACTAACTCCTGCCCTAAGTGGATAGTCGTCATTTTTCCAATCTTTGAGTTCTGTATTTACATAAAATGGTGTATCATGAAAATTAATTTTAGGGTTAGGTGTAGTAAAATTAATACTTGGTGGTATTTGTTTATTTTTTATAGCTAATACTGTTTTAATAAATCCAGCAACTCCTGCTGCTGAATCTAAATGTCCAATATTAGACTTTACAGATCCTATTGCACAATACTTTTGTTCACTTTTACCAAAAACTCTATTTAAGGCTTCTACCTCAATTGGATCACCTAATTCTGTGGCTGTTCCATGAGCTTCAATAAAACTTATACTTTTCGGTTCAAGCTTTGCCCATTTTTGTGCCCTTATTATTGCTTTGAATTGACCATTAACTGAAGGAGCTGAATATCCTACCTTATCACTACCATCATTATTTATCCCTGCTCCTTTAATAATAGCCCAAATGTTATCACCATCTTTAATTGCATTTTTAAGCATTTTTAATACAACCACTCCAGCCCCTTCTCCTGCAATTGTTCCGCTTGACTTAGCATCAAAAGGACAACAATGACCGTCACGAGAATGAATCATGCCATCTGCATACAAGTATCCTCTTTTTGATTTGTTTGAGACAGTAACTCCACCTGCTAATGCGATATTGCTGTCTCCCAATATCAAGCTATTGCATGCCTGTTGAATTGCTACCAATGAACTTGAGCATGCTGTATCGAGAAATATTGAAGGGCCACGAAGATTCAACAAATAAGATATTTTTGAAGCAATAAACCTGGCATTACTTAATTGGCTTGCTGAAAAACTATCAACCAAACCTTTCTTGTTCATTAATTCTGAGCAAATGACCCAATTAACATTGGTTGATGCACCGACAAACAGTCCAATTTTGCCTTCATATTGATTTAAATTAAATCCTGCATCTTCAATTGCGCTCCAAACACATTCATGAAAAAGCCTAATTTGAGGATCCATCAGCTTTGCCTCATCTGGTCGGTAATTAAAAAACGACGAATCAAAATACTCTTTATTTTCGATAAATGAATTAGCCTTAACATACAAAGGGTTTTTTACAATGCCAGGATCTATACCTTCATTGATTAATTCCTCATCTGTAAAAAAACTTATTGATTCGACTCCATTTTTTAAGTTATTCCAAAAACTTTTTAAATTGTTAGCTCCTGGAAATCTTCCTGACATCCCAATTATAGCTACTTCAAGTCCTGTATATTGTTTCATTTTAAAATTTAATTAGTATTACTTTACACCTTTTTTCTTTATATAATCCAAATATTCTAATCTATATCTTCTAGCAAGTTTAACCGTTCATTTGCTTCAAATATTGATTCATCAATATCTTTCACAGTTTCTTCTATTTCTTGAGTTCCATTTAAAATATAATCTCCAATACTTTTTATTGTTGGCAATCCAAATGCGGTTGCAACAGAGATATTACAGTCAAATTCAATATTTATCATCTTAATAAGCTGTAAAATATTAATCGAATGACCTCCTAAATCAAAAAAGTTGATATTAATACTTATCTTATCTTTATTTATTTCTAGAACTTTAGACCATATTTCAAGAAGCTTTTCTTCGATTTCATTCGAAGGTGCCATATAATCGTTACCTGCATTTATCTCTGGTGATGGTAGTGCTTTTCTGTTAACTTTACCATTGGTGGTTAAGGGCATTTTATCCAACTCTACAAAGTAAGACGGGATCATATAAGCAGGGAGGCTTCTTGATAAAAAGATATGAATTTCTTCCTGATTAAAATTTCCTTCATTTGTTACCACATATGCGCAAAGATATTTATCCTTCTTCTCATCTCTGGCGATTACTGTACTCTCTTTTATATTTTCATGTTTTAATAAAACACTCTCTATCTCTCCTAATTCTATCCTATATCCTCGAATCTTGACCTGATCATCAATCCTACCTAAAAACTCGATATTACCATCGGGTAACCAACGGGCTAAATCGCCTGTACGATATAAGCGTTCTCCTTCTTTAAAAGGATGGGGAATGAATTTCTCTGCTGTTAATTCAGGATTTTTCAAATAAGCTCTTGCAAGTCCTTCTCCGGAAAAACACAATTCTCCGGAAATTCCTATTCCTTGTAATTGCAAATGCGAATCAATAATATAAGCCTCAATGTTTTGTATTGAACGTCCGATTACAATTTTACCAAGCTTACTAAATTCAGATGTATCCCAATATGTTGCACAAATACTTGTTTCTGTGGGGCCATATGCATTAAGATACTGCGCATTTTTATTTATTTTTTCAATAAGTTTACTATTTGTCTCTGAACCTGCTGTTACAACTAAACGAAAGTTTTTAAATGCACTTTCATTGAGAGTGTCGGCGAAAGGAGGTGGAAATGTTGCTACTGTAATCTGATTTTTTACCAGGTATTCCTCAAATAAACTTATATCTTTTTTTATGTTTTCATCTGGTATATATAAACTAGCACCGTTAAATAAACATGAATATATTTCCGCAACTGAAGCATCAAATGAAATATTTGAAAACTGTAAACATCTATCGTCTGGATGTATTTTAAAACCTTCTTTCCAAAAAATATTTTCACTCACAATCCCTTTATGTTCAAGTAGTGTTCCTTTGGGATTTCCTGTTGATCCTGAAGTATAGATGATATAAGCTAAATTGGACGAATTAATTTCAAGAGATGGATTTGTTAATTGATAGTTCTGAACATCCAATTTCTGCAGATTGATTCTTTCTATATTTTCAAGAGCATTCTTTTCGTAAGAAATATCATTATAAATTAATATTTTAAGCTCACTATTTTCTACTATATACTTCTTACGTAAATCAGGTAATTTTTTATCTATTGGTAAAAATGCTCCTCCTGCTTTCAGGACTGCAAACATACAAATGACGTACTGATAAGATGATTCTAATACTATTCCAACTATATCTTCTTTTTTTAATCCTTTTTCTATTAAATAATGAGCTATTTGATTCGACTTCTCATTTAGTTCCTGATATGTAAACGTTTTGTTTTCATACTCTAATGCAAGTTTACCAGGGGTTTTCTCCACCTGCTCTTCAAATAACTGATGAATGGTTTTATCTTTTGGATAATCTGCTTTTGTATTATTAAACTCATACAATAACTGTTGTTTCTCTTCTTTGCTTAGAATATCAATTTCAAAGATTTTAATCTCAGGCTTTCTTGCTAATTGACTTACTATCTTTTTAAAATATTCTATAAATCTATCTATTGTTTCTGCTTTGAATAATTGGGTGCAATATTCAAAACTAAATAAAATTTGTTCTCCGTAATCAACAGCTGTTATAGTTATATCAAACTTTGAAACTCCTTTGGTATGAACAAGATTTTCATTATCTATTCCCGATATATCTCCACTAAATTCTGCTTGGTTCAATAAATTAAACATCACATCGAAAATAGGATTATGGCTGGTATCTCGCTTTACTGAAACTTTGCCTACTAAATCTTCGAACTGATAGTTCTGGTTTTCGTAAGCTCCAAGTACGGTTTGTTTTAGATTTGATACGAAATTTCGTATGGTTTCTTCTCCTTTTACTTCGTTACGTATGGATAGTGTATTAACAAACATACCTACTATATTCTCCAGATCTGCATGATTCCTTCCGGCTATTGGTGCTCCTACAACTATATCATCTTGCCCACTTAGCTTCGATAGTAGAATATTAAATACAGATAGTAAGGACATATACAATGTAAGCTCATTTGCTTTGGTGAAAGATTTTATCCCTTCTGTCTCTTCTTTGCTCAATACAAAACTCACTGTTGCTCCTTCATGACTTTGCATTGATGGTCGAACATAATCAATTGGTAGGTTTAATCCTGGAATCTCTCCTTCAAATTTATTAAGCCAGTATTGTTCCTGATCTTTTATAAGTTCTTGCTGCTCGTTACTGCTTTGCCACTGGCTATAATCCTTGTATTGTAAAGGTAATAGTGCTAATTCTTCTCCTGAAAACAGTGCCTGGAATTCTTTCTCTAAGATTGTATGCGAGGTTCCATCACTTATTATATGGTGCATATCAATCATTAACATGCTATCTTCTCCTTTTATATCTACAATAGCTACTCGTAAAAATGGTGCTTTAGATAAATCAAAGGGCTTTATAAATTTATTTCGTGTGTTTACAAGTTCTGTGTTTTCTATACTTAGTTCTTCAAGCTCAAACGCAACATTTTTACTTATAAGCTGAACAGGCTCACCATCAACTAAAATAATGCTTGTACGGAAACTCTCGTGACGATTTATTAGTTGTTTGAATACTTCTTCTATTTTTGACTTATCTGCCTCTTTTCCCAATGGAATTATATAGGGCATATTATAGACTGTTGATGTCAGATCAAACTGTTGTAACAAATACAAACGCCTCTGTGCCGAAGACAATGGGTAATTTGATTGTTCCTTTGTTTTTGGTATGCTTACAAACTCTTTCTTTGTACTTTTTGCTATCTGACTTGCCTGAGATTTTATTGTTGAATGTAAAAACACTTCTCGTAATGGAAATTCGACTCCTATTTCTTTATGTATATTACTTGTTAACACAGTTGCTTTGAGCGAATGACCTCCTATGCTAAAAAAGTTGGCGCTTGTGCTGATTTCTTCTTTTTCTATATTTAAAACCTCTGACCATATTCCAACCAATTTTTCTTCTATTTCATTGGATGGTGCTACATAATTGTCTCCTGCTTTTATTTGCGGTAAAGGAAGTACTTTACGGTTCACTTTACCATTGCTGGTTATTGGAATTCTATCCATCTCTACAAAATACGACGGAACCATATAATCAGGAAGGCTTGCTAATAAATATGTACGGATTTCTTCCTCGTTGAAGTCGCCATCATTTACAATATAAGCACACAGATACTTATCTCCTTTTTCTTTGCGTGCTAATACTACACTTTCTTTAATGTTTTTATGTTTTAGCAAAGCATTTTCTATCTCGCCTAGTTCGACCCTGAAACCGCGGATTTTCACCTGATAGTCAATCCTTCCTACAAACTCTATATTTCCATCGGGTAAGCATCGTGCTAAATCTCCGGTTTTATACAAACGTTCACTTGCCTTAAAAGGATGATCAATAAACTTCTCCGAACTTAATTCAGGATTATTTAAATAACCACGACTTAAGCCTACGCCACTTATACATAACTCGCCCGATACTCCTATGGGTACTAATTTATTGTATTGATCTATTAAATAAATATTAGAATTACTTAATCCTTGACCAATTGGAACAATGGTATTTCTAAGCAAATGTGATTTATATAAATATCTTGTTGCACAAATTGTTGCTTCTGTTGGGCCATAGCCATTTATTATATTAAAATTTTCATTTAACTTTAAATAATCTTCCAATATTTCATCTTTTATTGGCTCTACTCCAACAAGCATCTTATTTAGTTTCACTTTATCAACTTGCTGAATTAATAAAGAATATACACTTCTTAATAATGATGGAGGGATATATGTGAATGTAATTCCATAATCCACAATTGCTTGAGTTAGCAACTTAATATCAGATACTTCTTTACTATTATAAAAAACAATTTTTGCACCAAATGACATTGGCAAGAAGTATTCTGCTACGGAAACATCAAATGTAAATCTTGTTAATGACAAACAGCTATCCAAAGTAGAAAATCCTTCTTTGAAATCATTGTACATTGAATAGATAAAGTTTACAACAGAAGTATGCTCTATAACTACTCCTTTTGGCACTCCGGTTGAACCTGAAGTATAAATAATATAGCAGGAATCAGATGATTCATTAATATGATTCAAATTTTCAGATCTACCATGATAAATATTTTCAGAATCTAAAAACAATGTTTCATTTGAATATATATTACTCTCTATACCTGATATAGTCAACAGTATTTTGGAATGACTATTATTCAGCATAAATTGCTTTCTGCTTTCTGGAAGCATAGGATCAATAGGTAAATATGCACCTCCTGCTTTCAATATTCCCATTGTTCCTATGGTCAACTCAAATGGACTTTCAATCATTAAACCAATTATCGTTTCTGATTCGACACCTTTATTTCTTAACAATCGTGCTAACTGATTAGATTTAGAGTTTAAATCTCTATATGTCATCTCTTTCCCCTGAAACACAAGTGCAGTATTTTCCGGCGTTCGTTCAACCTGCTCCTCAAATAATTGATGAATGGTTTTATCTTTTGGATAATCGGCTTCTGTATTGTTAAACTCATACAATAACTGATGTTTCTCTTCTTCGGTTATAATATCAATTTCGGTGATTTTAATCTCAGGATTTCTGGCTAATTGATTTACTATTTGTTTAAAATATACTATAAATCGATCTATTGTTTCGGCTTTGAATAGTTGGGTGCAATATTCAAAGCTTATTAGCAGCTGTTCTCCATAATCGACTATACTTAAGGATAAATCAAACTTCGATATACCAATTTCATGTACCCGCTCCTGATTATTAAATCGAGATAAATCTCCACTTTGTTCTGCCTGATTCAATAAATTAATCACTACATCGAAAATAGGATTGCGACTGGTATCTCGCTGTACTGATACCTTGCCTACTAAATCTTCGAACTGGTAATTCTGATTTTCGTAAGCTCCAAGTACGGTTTGCTTTAAGTTTGATACCAAATCTCGTATGCTTTCTTCTCCTTTTACTTCATTACGTATGGATAGTGTATTGATAAACATTCCTACTATATTCTCCAAATCGGCATGATTCCTTCCGGCTATTGGTGCTCCTACTATTATATCATCTTGTCCGCTTAGCTTCGATAGAAGAATAGTAAAAGCAGATAGCAAGGACATATACAATGTAAGGTCATTTTCTTTGGTGAAAGATTTTATCCCTTCTGTCTCTTCTTTGCTCAATACAAAACTCACTGTTGCTCCTTCGTAACTTTGCACTAATGGTCGAGCATAATCGCTTGGAAGGTTCAATACGGGTATCTCTCCTTCAAATTTATTAAGCCAATATTGTTCCTGATATTTTATAAGCTCTTGCTGCTCTTTACTATTTTGCCACTGACTATAATCTTTGTATTGTAAACTTAATTCAGGTAAGGTTTCGCCTGAATATAAACTCTGAAATTCACGCTCTAAGATTGTATGCGTGGTTCCATCACTTATTATATGGTGCATAT
>WTBR01000004.1 GCA_013138975.1 Bacteroidales bacterium | reverse complement strand
TTGTTCCTGTATTAGAACCTATAAAACGAGGAAGTGTGAAAGAGATACAACCCATTGTATAAGGTATTATTGACCAAACATAGCTTGATGTTAATGTATCAGAAGCCGGAGTTATAAAAAATGAATTAGCACTGTAATACGGGACATTATCAGAACCGCCACGAATTTGAGAGTCTGTTACAGTTGGAATAAAATCAAAATCACCAACACCAACGGCATGCCATGCTCTACCTGTTTGAATTACCTGAGTAGAATTGAAACCAAATTTATCTTTAGCGGATTTTAAGGCTGCAAATCGTGCCAAATAAAAACTAGCTGTTATGGTTAAATAATCTGATGTTTCCATTCTGTAAACAATTTTTGATGCATCTTCTATTCCAATACCGGTAACATTGTAGTAATCTCCATTATCATTGGTATCTGTTCCTCCTTCTGATAAAAGATAAAACCAATAATTTATTACTCCATTATTTCTATGCATATATTCCGAAACGACAGCACCTGTGTACCAGTAATTACCCTCATAAGTATCAGGATCTCCTTTTGAATTTGGATTACTTAATGAACGTGTACAAAAACTAAGTTTATTAACTTCTTCTCCAGTAAGCCATTCATTTTTTTCCGGTGCAGCATAATGTTCAACACAGGCTCCCCAAATGTCACTTAGTGCTTCATGTAAAGCTGCAGATTCTTTGCAACCGCCAAAATACAAATTAGCTGATTCTTTGCAAATACCATGTCCTATTTCATGAGCAACACCATCAATGGCGGTTAATGGCCAATATCTATAATCTCCATCTCCAAGATATATATCACCATCGCCTGCCCAGCTAGCAATGTAATCAGTGTCATAATGGACATATAATTTTATAAGAGCACCATTATTATCATAGCTATTTCTTCCATGTTTTTCCCAAAAATAATCATACGTTTTTTGGGCAGCCCAAAGAGCATCTAAAGCAGCATTATCCATTTCAGGATTATCCCATTCATTTGAAGTCCAGTTATTATCATTATCCACAAAGTCTTCTTTATATAGAGAAGGCCAATAGTTTTTCACATTATAAACTTCTATTCCATCCCCTCGTGTATAATCGCGAAGTACATAAGCTCCATTTTCATAATGTGTATCAATTTGTCTTGGCCCACTATATCTTGTATCTGCATTATTTGTTTCTACAAAATCCATTACCATTGGCTGATTATTAATTATTATACCAGTATTTGCATCTACATAAACGCAATTTTTGCTGAACGGCTTGTATGCATCAATATCTAATTTAAAAGCTAATCTCATTTCTCCATCACCGTACTGATTATTAACAATTACAATATCTGCTTTAGGATAATAAGTTGCATTAGGGTTATTTTCTTCTTGTTTTATCCATTCTTCCATTTCTTTAATTTCCCACATATACTCACTTGCTCCAATATAATCTAATGCTTTCTGCAAAGCAACTTCTTCTGAAATTTCCGGTGTTAAATCAATTTTGCCTATTCTTTTAAAATCTCCATTAATCGACTCTATTTTCCCATCCTTTAGGTGAACATTATACTCTGCAAATTCAACCTTAATTCCTTTGTAAAACTGATGGTATTTTTCGTGTGTAAATTCTAACTCATCTTTATTAGTTCTGACCTTTTTCAAGTCATCATTTCCAGTTAATTTCAGATATTCCTTAAAAACATCCTTTTCTTGTCCTTTCTTATAACTTTTCCCTGCTTCTTTAAAAATAATAAAAGAAGGTATATTGTCCTTGTCTTTTACTTGTAATTCTATTATACTTTGATCTTGTGCATTTGCAAAATTTATTAAACAAGTGCTAAAAAATAAAAGGACTGCAATTCTTTCTATGGTTTTCATAATTTTATTTTATATAAAATGTTAAACAATAATTCTATTCTTTTATTTTGCTTTGCAGCTTTAATAAGCAATATAGGAATAGAATTGAAATTAAATTTCGTGTGATTTTTTAGGTTTATATACTTTTTCGGAGATGCTCGTCTATTCACATTTTGATGTACATTATCCATATTAAATGTTATTATTTAATAAATACTCGATACTCTCAAAATTTTTATACGTTCTTCGGTAGGATTCAAAAAGTTGAAGCAAGTTAGTAAATAATTTAACAAAATGAAAATAGTTCGACTAGAATTGAAAACAATCTAATAGAGTATGAAACTCATTTGACTTACTTCAATAGTTACCCCATAATATAAACAGATTGCATAGCTTATACTGTCCAAATACAGAGCTAAAGGCTTACTAAAAAGTTTGTATATACCTCTATTTTGCCCGTTGTGCAATAATATTTCCCACCCAAATACTAAATTATTGGCATTTCATGGTAACAATTAAGCATCGTTTTCGGCTATGCCGAATATCCCGCAAAGCGTTACAGGTAGTGCTTTATGTTGAACTTACCCCGATTTAAACCGGGACACCTTATATATTGTGGAATTGATTTTTCGAGTTGTTAACTTAGTCATTTTCTAAAACGCTGCACCATAATGATATAAGGAGAACTTGATGTTTATTTTGCGACTATTTTTATACTAATCCTTACTTAAGATATCCGTTTAAGATTGAATCAACAGACGGCATTGTCCATCAGAGTTCTATCAACAATTTCTAGTGGGAATAGGATGGATTGAAGAATATTAGAATCACAAGCTTTGTAATATATGTTGAATTTGTTTAGTCACCTTTGAGGAGCAATAATAATGCTTAAATAAATAAACCAATTGACTAAATACAACAGTTATTTTATTATAAGATAATAGTCACCATATTTGTAGCCAAAATAAAAGTACGAAATATGGTTCAGATTTGCGCATTAGCATCAGGAAGTAATGGGAATTGCTATTATATAGGAAATGAGGAGGAAGCTATATTAGTTGATATAGGAATATCCAACGCTCAGCTAATTAAAAGGCTTAATGAAGCCGATTTATCGTTAAGTAAAATCAAGGCTCTTTTTGTCACTCACGAACATACAGACCATATCAAGGGCATGAGGGTTGTAACAAATAAACATAATATTAAAGCTTATGCCACAGAAAAAACCTGGGAACAGTCCCGAATGGATTTTCGATCAACTAGGGTTAATACTTTCACTCCAGGCGATACCATTAGTGTTGGATCAATAAAAATCCATTCATTTAGTAAAAAACATGATGCAATTGATCCTGTTAGTTTTCGTGTGGAAATTGATGGAATCAGTGTGGCTGTTCTAACTGATTTAGGAGTTGCCAACGAAGAAATTACAGAACACTTAAAGCTTTGTGATGCTGCTTTCTTGGAAAGCAATTACGAACCTCAGATTCTTGAAACAGGAAGATATCCGGTATTTTTAAAACGAAGAGTAGCTTCAGATACAGGACATTTGAGTAATAATCAAGCTTTTGAACTAGTAAAATCATTGAATGGTTCTCCACTTAAAACCATTTTTCTGTCACACATCTCTAAAGACAATAATGATCTTGAAATTGCCATGGAAACTTTTAAATCACTTCAAGAAAAAATTTGTATTGAACTTACATCACGTGAAACCATTTCAAGAGTGGTTGAGATTTAATACCAACTAAACACCAAAATGAGCTATATAATTCGTTTCTTTTTCATTTATATTTTTTCAAAAAATAAAACCGTAACTAATGCTATGCTTATATTTTTTGAATCATTTAAGCAAAAAACAATTCAAATTATTTATAGCTCATTTTGAAATTTAATTGGTATAATACCAATTGTTCTACCTCTAACTGTGTCTGGCTTCCAACATACTGGATTGTTTGTCAGGTCTGGGTAAATTGCGAATGTACTTGTAAGAGCGATGGATAAAGGTTTTTTATTTAGCCCCTCAGTGTATTACGATATTCCCACTATATAAAACCTTGGACGTTTTTTTAAATCTTAACAGTAAACTTTGATCCTTTACCTAATTTTGTTTCTACTGTTATATTACCACCATGAGCATGGATAATTTGTCGTGATAAACTAAGACCTATACCATCACCTTCTTTTTTTGTAGTGTAAAATGGAATAAATATTTGAGATTTTACTTCGTCAGATATTCCTTTACCACTGTCGGAAACCTCAATGTGGCATTTTGAATCTATTGTATATGCATTAAGTTTAATGCGTTTGTTTTTTGAATTATCCAGTGCCTCAATAGCATTTTTTATAAGGTTAATAAGTGTTTGTGAAAGCAGGGTATTGTCAGCTTCAAAGCTCTCCATCTCTTTGTTAATAAAAAAAGTCGCTTCAATTTTATTATTGAAAAAATCATCTTTAAAAAGTTGTTCAAGATTCTGAAAGAGTTCTTCGATGTTAATATTTTGTTTTGTTGGTAAAGGAATTTTGATGAATTTTTTATATGATTTTACGAAATTCATTAGCCCTTTATTTCTTTCCTGTATAGTTTGTAAACCTAATACAGTATCTTCAATAATTTCATCATTAATATCCTTTGCTTTTATAGTTATGTTATTCTTTCTGAAAAGGTTTAATGTTGTACTTGTAATTGATTTCATGGGGCCAATAGAGTTCATGATTTCATGTGTTAAAACCCTAATAAGCTTTTGCCATGCATTGAGTTCTTCGATGTCAAGTTCAGTTTTAATATCTTGTAATGATAGCAATGTTATTTCTTCATTCATTAGTACAAAACGAGAGGCTTTTATTAAAATTTTTCTTTCACTTTCTGCACTTTTTAGATGAATTAATTTGTTTTCCCCTACTTCAATATTCTGTAAGTTAAGATTTAGATCTGCTTTAATTTGGCCAATATCTCCAATTTTTTGCATTTTTCTAATGCCAAGAATTTGTTGTGCCGATTTGTTAAATAAATCAACTGTTCCATCCTTTTTATAAGAAATTATCCCTGTTGATAAATGCTCAAGTGTATATTGAAAATATAAATACTGAGTTTGCTGATCGAGTCTGGCTTTTTTTACAATTTCAATAATATTATTATACGATAAATTCAATTTGCCAATACTGTCAGTATTTTCCTGTTTAGGTATAAAGTCTGAAGATTTTAAGGCTTCAAGGAAAATTGACAAAGAGGTATTGGTTTTGTTTACAAATCGTATCAATGCTTGCAGTTCAATAAGCCATAAAACGACAATTAAAAATTTCCCGATAATAAGATCGTCCTTATCAAGAGCCCAAACAAAAATAAAGCTGGTAAATCCCATCGAAACACTAAGTAGGATAGTTATTAAACGAAAGCGATTAAAAACCATATTTCTTCATTTTATTGTATAATGTTCTTCTGGCGATTCCAAGTTCGAGAGCTGTGTCTTGATATTTCCATCCTGTCTTTTCTAAAGCCTTACTTATAAGCATTTTCTCATGCTCATCTATTTTTAGGCTTTCTGTTTCAGAAATTGAAATATTCTTTTTATGGATATCATTTTTGTTATGATCAAGATAACCTAGGATAATAAATTTTTCAATTGAATGTTGGAGTTCTCTTACATTTCCAGGCCAATTATAAGTCTTGAATTCATTGAGTGGAAAATCATCAACTTTAACAGAATTCTCTGGATATTTTGCCTTGTATTTCTTTAAGAAAAATGATACTAATGCAGGCATATCTTCAAGTCGTTCACGTAATGGAGGAATTTTTATAGTAACCGTGTTTATACGGTAAAATAGGTCTTCTCTAAATTTTTCAGTATTGATAAGTTTGCTCAAGTCTTTGTTTGTGGCACATATAAGTCTAATATCTATATTTTTATTAAAAGAAGAACCAACAGGTGATATTTCCCTGTTTTGAAGAGCAACCAGCAATTTTGATTGTAAATTAATTGGGAGATTTCCTATTTCATCAAGGAACAATGTTCCATTTGATGCTAGTTCAAATCGCCCAATGCGATCATTATTGGCATTTGTAAACGCTCCTTTTACATGTCCAAACATTTCGCTTTCGAATAGTTGTTCATTAAATGAAGCCATATCAACGTTAATAAACATCTCATTTTTTCTATTCGATTGGTAATGAATTTCTCGTGCAAATATTTCTTTTCCTGTACCATTTTCGCCTAACAAAAGTACATTGGCATCGGTTTCTGAAACCTTTTTAATCGATTCATAAACCTTCTTCATGGCAGGTGATTCACCTTTAATTAATTGATATTGTTGACGAATATCTTGGTTTGCATGTGCCTGATTGTTTCTTAAACGTTTAATTTCTTTTCGGGCATCTCGTCTTTCAATGGCTTTATTAATTGAATTCAAGAGTTTTTCGTCATCCCATGGTTTTTCCACATAATCAACAGCACCTTTATTTATAGCCCTAACAGCCTTTTCGATTTCGGCATAAGCAGTAATGAAAATGATCGATGCATCAGGATCAATTTTTAATATTTCCTTAAGCCAGAAAAATCCTTCATTTCCTGTGTTTATTCCTGAAACAAAGTTCATATCAAGAATAATTGCGTCATAAGCTTGTTTACTTATTTTCGAAACCAAAGTATTTGGATTTGTAAGAACGTCAATCTGTGAGAATTCAGTTTTAATGAGCAGTTTTAAGGCTATAGTTACTGCTTTATTATCATCAACAATTAATATATGCCTATCTTTTTTCATATTTCTTAAATGAAATGTAAATGTAGGAAAACGAGCAATAAGTTCCCATTTATTTGGGCAATATTTACTCGTCGCAATACCTAAATTAGTGTTATGATTATGATAATTAGGTATTTAGTTGTATTGGCACATCAGTTGCAACCTAATTACGCAATGATTTATTAATAAGGAAAACAGAATTTTGATCTCATAACACGTAAATAGATTTCTATATCACAAAGAATTAACTAAATTTATCATTATGTTTAATTATTTTATTAAAATCACTTATCGAACATTTCTACGGAACAAGTTAAATTCATTAATTAATATTTTTGGATTGGCCATTGGAATATCATCTTTTATATTAATCTCTTTATATGTTAGTTACGAACTAAATTGGGACACTTATCATAAGGATCATGAAAGAATATATTTAGTACATCTTGTCAAAACTTTATCGGGAAAAGAATATATTTCTGAGCAAACACCTGGTGCTATAGCATTTGAGCTAAGGGATAAAATTCCTGAACTTGAGAAAACCGTTTGTATGGGATGGATTGGAGGAGATATATTATCAAGTAAAAAAGATAAATCATTTTTTGAGGATAATGGTTATTATGCAGATAATTCAATTTTTGAATTATTTAAGATTGAATTTATTGCTGGAAACAAAAATAACTCGCTTACAAAGTCTAACTCAATTGTTTTAAATAAATCACTTGCATTGAAACATTTTGGGAGTACTGATGTTGTTGGTAAGCTCATAAATACTGAGAGTAAATCTTATATTATATCCGCAGTATTTGATGATATGCCGATCAATTCAAAATTTTGGGCTTCTTATTTTGTATCATTAAGTAATTATAAAGATACGGAGGCATTCGATATTCAATCAGATTGGGAAAGTGACAGATGGAGATCATTTATAAAGCTAAGTGATCAGAATCAAAAAGAATTGGTAAGTAGAAAATGTGCACAAATCATTAATACAAATTTTGCCGAAAATGAGCAATGCAGCGTATATCTTGGACCCTTATCAAAACTTCATCTTTTTTACGAAGGAGTAGGAAAAACTGGGGTTTATTACATTATTATGATATATAGTTTTCTGGGATTTTTGATATTAATACTTTCCGGAATAAATTTCCTTAACTTATCAACCGGACTAAATAGTATTAGAGCTAGAGAAATTGGTATAAAGAAGGTCTTTGGAAGTTCAAGCTTAAGAATAGCCAGACAGTTTTTAGGAGAATCTATACTTAACTCATTAGTTGCTTTGGTTTTAGCATTTGGTATCTCAGAATTTTTGCTTCCTTTCTACCGTATAATAACTGATCGGATATTGAAAATTAACTATATAGTTGACTGGAAGTTTGTTTTGTTTATTGTTTTGATTGTGATAGTGTTAGGTTTATTAGCAGGATTATATCCGTCAATATACTTATCAAAATTTAATCCAATAAAAGCTTTAAAAAATGGAACAATAAGTTCGAAAAAACTAAAGCGATTTTCGTTAAAAAAGATATTGATTTTATTTCAATTTATTATTTCAATAGCATTTATAATAGGGACTACAGGGTTTCTTGCTAATGCTAAATATATTATTTCAAAAGATTTAGGTTTCGAAAAAGAAAGGGTGTTTTCCGTTAATATAAATAACAATAGTTTACAAATTAGTAATATTGAATCTCTAAGAAATGAGCTTAAGGAAAATAGCAATATTGAGAATGTATCCATTTCATCTGGAGTGCCTTATTCTGGATATAGTACCCAATTCATAAATTGGGAAAATGCATTGGAAGAAGACGGAATTAAATCTATTGTTAATACTGCTGGTGATCAGTTTTTACCTTTGTATAAAATTCCAATTATAAAGGGACGGAATTTTATGGATAAATTTGATGCAGATTCATTATCATGTATAGTAAACGAAGAATTAGTTAGGCAAATTGGTTGGGATGATCCTATTGGCAAGAAAGTGATGGATAATAAATATACAATAATTGGTGTTATCAAAGACTTCCATCAAATTAATCCAATAAATCGTATAGACCCGTATGTGCTTCTTAGACATAGTGGAAATTTGGAAGGTTTCAAAATATTTTCAATTAAGTTGGGTTCAGGTTATTCTAAAGAAACAACAGAATTTATTAAAGAAAAGTTAAACATATTCTTTCCCGAAAGTTATATTGAAATTCAATCTGTGGGAGGAGACCAAGAAAGGGGTCTGAATAAATTATTGATGAATATTTCAAAAACTATGATGTTTTTTACAGTTATTGCTATATTAATTGCCTTTGTAGGTTTAATTTCCATTGTTTCTTTTTCAATAAAACAAAAAGTCAAAGAAATTGGTATACGAAAAGCATTGGGAGCAAGCGTGGCAAGGATTTATTGGTTTCTTTCAAAAGAGTACTTCATTTTATTGATAGTGGCAAATATTATTGCGGTTCCACTTGGATTATTTCTCTTAGAAGCTATCCCATTTCGATATAAACCAGATTTTAATGTATACCCTGTATTTGTTATTATTGTAAGCTCCTTTATTGTTATATTTTTAAGTATTAGTTATTGGGTGCTAAAAACTGCTCGTGCTAATCCCGTTGATAGTTTAAGATACGAATAATATAATAATTTCACTTTATTATTGAAAAAAATGCTCCGATGGTTCTTTATCGGGGTATTTTTATATAAGAAAGGAAAGTTACAAGAAGCTATAGAGGAACACAAAAAAGCAATTAAAATATTACTTCAATTTGATTATTATCCTTCTTTAAAAATTGCTTATGAAAATCTTAATCTAATTTATTTAAAATTACAGAATATTGAAATGGCAAAACACTATAAAAATTTATCTGAAAATGGTTTAACTAATTAAAGATCATTAAAAGGGAAAAACAAAGACAAAATTAACATTACTAACTTAATATTATACTATATAAGCATGAAAACCTAACACTTAAGCATCGTTTTCGGCTATGCCGAATATGTGCTTTATGTTGAACTAAGCCCGATTTAAACCAGAGGACCTTTATATTTTTTGGAATTGATTTTTTAAGTTTTTGGCTTATTTGTTTTCTAAAGCATTGCACAATGATGAGATAGGGAGAACTTAATGTTTATTACGTGACTATTTTTACATTTTTATAGAAATCCTTACTTAAGTTATCCGTTTAAGATTAAATACCCATAGCAACGGACGGCATTGTCCAACAGAATTCTATCAAAAATTTCTTGTAGGAATAGGATGCATCGAAGAATACTAGAATCACAAGCTTTGTATTGTTATTTAATAATTCTATTTTTATCGAAACAGTTGATAGAATACTAATTCGTAGACAAAATTCGGATAGAATATTATGGTTTTTAATTCATTAGAATTTTTAATCTTTTTCATTATCTTTTTTTTATTATGGCCTATAGTCAGAAAAAGAAATACTTCCAGGTGGTTGTTTATTACAACAGCCAGTGCCATTTTTTATGCTTGGTGGGATTGGCGATTCTTATTTCTTATTTTATTTAGTGGCCTGATAGATTATATTTCAGGTATACTTTTAATAAAAAATCAAAAGGGGAAAAAGATTATACTCGGATTCTCTCTTTTAGCAAACTTGGGAAGCCTTTCTATATTTAAATACTCTGTATTTTTCTCAACAATAATTCAAGATGTTTTAAAAATAATTAACATTGAAATAGATCTTATAGATCGAATTCCTGATTTTGCATTAATTCTTCCTGTAGGTATTAGTTTCTATACATTTCAGTCATTAAGTTATACAATTGATATTTACAGAGGACGATTACAACCAACCAAGAATATTCTACATTTTTTTAGCTATTTAGCAATGTTCCCACAATTGGTAGCAGGCCCTATAATTAGAGCAAGTGATTTTTTGCATCAACTCAAAACCTATAGAATCGTTAGCGATATAGAGAAATGGAATGCAATAAAATTAATTTGTTTCGGCTTGTTCCAAAAAGTTGTAATAGCAGATAACCTGTCTTTCTTTATTGATTCATCATTTGAAAACAAATCAGTTTACGATGGAACGCTTTATTGGTGGATTGTGTCAATTGCATTTTCATTTCAAATTTATAACGATTTTAGTGGATATAGTTTAATAGCAAGAGGTATAGCTAAACTCATGGGATTTCATTTTAAGATGAATTTCAATCATCCATACCTAGCTAATAGCTTAAGACAGTTTTGGACCAGGTGGCATATTTCATTATCAACATGGTTTAGAGATTATATATATATACCTATGGGTGGATCATATAAAGGGGTTTATCGGGCATTTTTCGCATTAGTTGTAACAATGCTTTTATCTGGCTTATGGCATGGAGCCAACTATACTTTTATTGTATGGGCTAGTTTACATATTGTATTTTTATATTTTGAACGGCTTACAAATTGGCCTAATAAGTTAAAAAAATTCACTCCATTTATAATTGTGATAATATTTATTCAGGTTACAATTGCTTGGGTATACTTTAGAGCAGAAAATCTCGAACAAGCAAATATGATAATTGGGAAATTATTTATTTTTAAAAAATCTAATCTTAATTTTTTCAATACATATTATAATAATATTTTCTTTCTTTATTTAGGAATATTAATTGAAGTTAGTATTTATCTTAGAAAAAGGTATTTGCCGATTCTAAATTTTTATATGCATTATAATCTTGATGTGATATCTGTTTCAGTAAGTATTATTATGATTCTGTTTTTTAGAGGTGAAGGTCAGCAATTCATATATTTTCAATTTTAGTTATGAGTCCAAGAAATAAAATAATAGCCTCATTCATTAGCGTAGTGATACTTTTTATAGTGATAAAGATTGGTTTCCCTGACCCAAAGAGGAATAAGTTACATCAAGATTCTTTTTGGATTAAAAAAACTCATGCTAATACTAAATACAATATTATTGTTTGTGGTGATTCCAGAGTTTACCGTGGATTTTCAATTAACGACTTAAAAAATAATATTGAAGAAAAACTCACAGGTATTAATTTAGGATATTCGAGTGCCGGTTTTAGTAATGAATACTTGGATTTTGCAATGTCAAAATTAGATAATAATGCTCAAACCCAAATGCTAGTACTGGGAATAACACCACATAGCTTAACATTTGAGGCTTTTAAGAACAATGGTTTAAAAACATATAAAAATTTAGGAAAAGTCGAAATTAATAAAGGACTTTATCTTTCACCCTTTTTAAAGTATTTTGAGCCGTATGAACCAAGAGAGTTTTTACGAAGAAAAAAAATGAATTATATTCAAAAATTTGAACCTTATGGTTGGGTAGCATCATCCTATCTTAAACCTGACACATCAAAAGCTTTGACAAGCTATAAAAAAACCTTTTCAAAATATCAGGTGACCAATAATGAAGTGAATAGTTTTCTTCGAAAAGTAAAAGAAATAAGCACAAAGGGAATTATTATTATAGCCTATAGACCACCTACTACACATGAGATGCGAATGTTAGAAGATTCGATTAGTGGATTTAATGAGGAATTCATAAAAGAAGAATTGATTAGTAGAAATGTAATTTGGCTAGATTTTAAGGACTCTGATTTTGAATCATATGATGGAAGTCACCTTCACTATAACTCGGCAAAAAAAATAGCTAGGAATGTTGGCGAAAGAATAAATAAACTTCGTTTAGTAGAGTAGACGGCTGACAATCTATTGACCGCTCGTACGACTCTCACACCGAAATTACTTTTAGCAATTACTCTCATAACTGTATGCGAGCTTCGCCTTCCTTTCATTCTACATGTACTCTGGATATTTCTATCTCAGATACGAATATAGCGATTTGTTAAGTTGTGGGGAACAAATTTCCTAAATAGGGTCAGCAAGCTTCTCTAAAAGTATAATTTAATAGGTATTCTTAATATAAAAATTATATAATTTTCGACAAGGTCAAACTAATCAAACTTTTTAAACCACTTTTTGGCTTCTTCGGGAGTATCAAATAATTTGAATGGCATTCCAAATTTCTTTGCCGAGTTAAAAACATTATTTATATAATATCTCTTAAAAATGTTTAATTCTGCAACTCCTACAATTCTTTTCAAGCCTTTTTTTGCAGCATCAGGTATTGCTATCTCTTGTAACCATTTTCTATAATCCGGTGAAATTACTCCTTGATTCCTTATATCTGAGATATAATTTTCTACTTGCTTAAGATCCATATATTGCAATGCCTCTTGAAATGGTCTCTGATAATCTTCAAAGCTTGGCTTTTTATCAGTCCAAATAATTGAAAGAAGCTTTAAATCTTCTTCATATGCTAATTTAGCAAATTCACTTTCAAATACTATTTTCATAAGTTACATATTTTACTCATTTCAATATTATGCACAAGATAATTTTTTTTTAATAAATTAATGCATCATAAATAAATTTGTTTTAGTTTTTTATGGTAAGTAATCTACAAACTTGACAAGGTAAGTAATTCTATGCGCACAATTTGTAACACTTAAGCATTGTTTTCGGCTTTGCAAAATATGTGCTTTATGTTGAACTGACCCCGATTTGAACCAGAGTACCTTTATATATTGAGGAATTGATTTTTCGAGTTTTTGGCTTATTTGTTTTCTAAAGCCTAATATTCTGGTAATAAATCAGAATTTGATATCTGTTCAGGTACTTTTTTAATATTTTCTAATCCAAATACTTCTTATTTAGCACTATATCCAGTTTTTTACTTATGGTTAAATGTACCTTTCCCAACTTTATACATAAGATAGTATAAGCATTACTAATTCAAAACGAATTTAACTGTAATCTTATTTTTATTGTACTGTTTTCATCCTATTTTTGTTAAAAGTATTTTCTCAATATTTCAACATATGCAAACAAATGGAATTAAACAATTACAGGAGCTTAAAAGCAAGTTAGGTAATCAAAAGATGTCTGTCTTAGTTGGAGCTGGTTTTAGTAGAAATGTAGATAATATATTTCCCGATTGGAAAGGGTTGCTTTTTGATATGACGTATTATCTTTTCGAGAATGAGATTGAAGAAAAGTTTCAGCAGAAATGTCAGAATTCTAATGTTAGACAGAATAGAAATCAATTTATTGAAGATAAGGTAGAATATTATATAAGAAGTAAAGGTTATTTAGAAATTGTATCACTATTTATAAAAAGTAAAGGTTATCGCGAAGCTGTTACAGCATATATTGAAGAGAAAACACCACGAATCGTTGAAGATGAAGGAAAACGTTTCTTAACTAATAAGTTAAAAGGAAAAATAAATAAGATTGAATTAAAAGATTCAATGCTTTTGTTGCATAGAAAGCTAGTAAATATTCCATGGAATAATATCTATACAACTAATTATGATGAGATGTTAGATATTGTTGTCGATAAACAGACAATTGAAAATATAGAAAAAGAAAAAGCAGAAATAAACAGTAATATTGAATCTTTATATTTTGACATTTCACAATTAAAGGTGGAAATTGAAGATGAGGAAAATAGTTTTAATGATAAAAGGTTAAAAGAAGGGAAGTCTAGGATACCTTGGGAAAAAGGAATAATGGTTTATTCAATAATAAAAGAAGAAGATAGGAACGAATCAAATTTTCAAGAAATTTACAATAAACTAAATCAAAAGAAAGGGGAGCTTAGGTCAAAAGAATCTCTTCTAAAGAGTAGAAATGAATTATATCAAAGCTTAGAAAAAGCTCATGATAGGCAGTTATCTGTTGTGAAAAAATCAAGTCAATTAGGAATAAAGCGAAATAATAACCTTATAAAACTACATGGTAGTATTAGAAATGATAGCGATAGATATGGGTTTGATGGAGATATAAAAATACAATATATAATAGCTAAGGAGGATTATGAAACTTATCCTGTAAAACATGAAGCCTTTACTCAGCTTATGAGAATATCTCTATTGCAAGAGTCTTTTTGTTTAATTGGATTTTCTGGCGATGATACTAATTTTGTTGAATGGATAAAATGGGTACGTGATGTTCTTGATAAAGAGGAAAAAACAAAAGAAGAATATAAAATTTATTTAATTAATGTTGATCCATCGCATAGTTCTATTTCTGAAGACAGAAAACTCTTTTATTCGAATCATGGTATATTTCAAATACCAATAATGGAACCAAATGTAATTCAATTTCTAGAATCAGAAACAAAGGAGTTTTTATCTTCAGCATCAAAGAAAAATCCTAGAGAAGTAATTGACCTATTTTTAAATTATCTTAATAAAGGTTATGATATAAATATTCCTAGAGCAATTTTTGAATTAAGGCAAATAAAAAAATACAATGAATTATGGGATACTATTAACATTCCTTATCAAGGGGATATTAATATTGAACTTATTATTAAAAATGCAGAATCGATTATAAGTTTGAAAAGATTCAATAGGTTACCATCAATTAGTAGTACATATTCGCGTGTTAAAACAGAACTAGTTTACCGATTACCAGAATTGTTACATCAAACAACTTCACAAAATCAAAAAGATCATTTAATAGAACTTGCACTTATTGCATTTCAAGATATCTTTCTTCCAATACATGTTATGCACGAAGATGGTGATTTTAAAACAATAAAAGGTGCTATTGAAGAAAATACAAAATTCAAGGATGAATTTGAATTATTGCAATTGCGAAAATATGTTCTTAAAGGTGATCTAAATAATGTTAATTTATATTTTAAAGATAAAGATCAAATGTCCGATAGGGAACGCTATGAATTAGCTTTGTCTTTAGCCTTTACGTTTGATTTTGAAAAACTAAAAGATCAGTTAAATATTTGGAAACCAGATGAGCATTGGTGTATTAAAAAAGCTGGACTTCTGGTATTATTTAATTCCGAGGAGGCTCGTAAATTAATCGAAGATGGTTTGGAGAATATTGAATATAGTCAAGAGAAATTGTATGCTTATAACTTATTGCGTTATGTTCGCCAAAATATTAATTATGGAGGAAATAATGATTTATTTGACTTAATTGAGCTGTATAAACGCGAAGGTCTAAAAGATATATCTTCTAATTTAGAATATATTATTGATAGTCTAAAGTCAAAACCGGAAAAGATAAAACCATATGGACAAGATCGTTTTTCTATATCAAATAATTTTTCATATTCTAATGGTGTTACTGATGATGGACTAGCAATTCAATTTATTCAAATTCTAATTGAGGGAGGTCTACCTCTTTCATTGTCAAGAGTTCATTTAAAAGGTCATGAAATTACTTATCCTGTTTTACGCCGTTTGTTTGATCGTTATCCATATCCTGCATTATTTTATTGTTTACAATATTCAAATGAGGATTTTATTAAGCGGGTTGGGCAGGATTATGCTAGCTCTGAATTACTCAAAAATGATCTTCCACAAATTATTGTACAAGTATTAAAAGCTTATGTAAATAATGAAACGCCTCCAATGTTTAAACAAGAGATTATTCGTTTTTCATCGGAGCTATTTATAGCAGTCGATCCTGAATATTGGGAATCTTTATTTATAGATATTTGGTTGGGTGATGTATTCCAAAAATATGTATATGATGATAGTCGAAGTCCTGAAAAATCATGGGTCGAATCAGCTTTACCATTTTTACAAAAAAAAGAATCAATTCAAGAGGTTATTCGTCTAACAATAAAAAATAGTGATCAAGAAAATGCAATAAACTTTCTTTATAAGCTTGATAAGAATAAGTTACTTGAAGAATTCGGTTCTAATTTGCAAACAACAGAAATAACAGAACATCTCAACAAACTTATTGATTCTGTTATATCACAAGAATTATCATGGTTTATAATAGGAAATTTACATGAAATACTAAATGACAAACAGAAAGCAAAAGTTCAGAAAATAATTAGTGGATATAATTATTCAATCATTAAAGATGAACGATTATGGCGTGTTTTTGTAGCTTTAGCAGATGAAAACACATTAGTTACGGACAATTTTAAGCATGGAGTTTTAATTAGTAATAAACTTTGGAATGCAGGTTTTCATGACGATGGTAGTGTTTCTGGAAAAGTTGAATATATTGAACTTAGCCGATTTTCCAAATCAGTTTATAACCCGACTGGAATTGCCTGGACAATGGAAGAGGCATTAGTATTATTTGACAAACTTGTCGAAGAGTTTCAAAAAATTGAATATTTTTTAACAAAACGACCAGACCATGATTTTAGATTTATATTGTCGGAAATGTTTTCATTTCTTAAAACTGAATCTAATAATTTAAAAGATCATCAACTGTATGAGGAAGTATTTGCAATAGTTCAAGCACTTTATATTAAATATAGGGGGTATAAAGATCTGATAATAGGACTTTCATCTTCAGATAAATCGACTGTTGTATGGGCACTTTCAGAATTGTCAAATGAAATAAGGCAAGGGAACAAAAACAACAGCAATCATACCGAATTGATGATTCTTTTAAATAAAGTGTTATTTCAAGCAGATCCAGCAATAGAAGCATCGTTAAACTATTTATCTACATGGGCTTTTGACGAAAAAAATATGAGGATTTTTAAACCATATGAACAAACATTTGTATTAATACTTAAAAAATATAATGAGCAAGAATTGCAAGAATGCGATAAATCTTTTGTGTTGGAACAATTAATTAGAATTGCAATTGTTCTTGAAAAATGGGGTGTCCAAGATGAAATTATTAAGATCTATCAAGAAAAAAAGATAAATTCAAATTTCAATAATATAAAGTATGGACTATTTTAATGTAAATCTTTATGTTGAATAATAAATAAGAAGAGAAAAATAAGGTGTGTATATATCAATTAGACGGCTTACGATCTATTGACCGTCAGTTCGCCTCTCACACTGCATCTTCCTTTCGTTCTAAATATCCCCCGGACATTTCTCTCTAAGTCACATATACAACGGTTCGTTAATTATTGGGGCAATTTGTTTATAAATGTCGAGTAGAGAAATATACCCTCGCTTAATCAGCCTTTCCAATGTAATAGTAGTTTCAATTACAAGCCTTTTTTGTTGATTAACAATTTGATTTTGATTCTAAAAACTTCGAACTTGCTTCGTTTTTCACATTTAATAATCTCTAAACAGTTTATGTTATATATAATATAAGACATTTTATAAGTTCGACCGTATTATTATTTGTTATAATTTTAATCCTTTTTTCAGCTAACCTTAATGCACAAAGTATTGTTGTTGCTTTTGATGATGGATATTCAGCACATTCATCAGCAATGTTAGATGTGAAATCATCAACAAAAGGATGTTAGTAAGGAATCCTATAAAAGATGAATCTTTGGTTGAAATGGTAAAAAAACAACAGGAGTTAACGGTGCTTATTTAGGATATGCAGCAGGTAGCACAAGTACAGGAACTCAAAATACATTTATTGGTGCAGAATCAGGGTATTATGCCGCAGCAGGCAGTAATAATGTATATTTAGGACAAGGAGCAGGTAGAAGTGGTACTGGAAGTGATAATGTGTTTCTTGGTTTCAGGGCAGGTTTTTCTGAAACAACAAGTAATAAGTTAATAATTGAAAGTGGTTATACTGGTACAGATAATGCTACAAATGCATTAATTTATGGAGATTTTTCAACAGACTATTTAGGCATAAATGGACTACTTAGAATAAATAGTAATAACCTGGCATTAAGCGTGAGTCTAGGAAGTGGAGCCACTCCTATAAATTACATTTATCAGGGTGTAGCTAGAAGTTCTGATGCTAAGGATTATGCTGTTGCTATTTATGATCCGCTGTGGGTATCCGGTTTAGTATGGGCTATTTCATTCTTAACAACCACAGATAAAAGATTTAAGAAAAATATTGTGTCCATTAGCTAATGGAACAGTTACAGTTGATTTAGCAACAGGAAAAGCGCACGATTACGCAGGAAATTCTAATACAGCAGCAACACAATTTAGTATTGTTTATGATGGAACCAAACCGGGAGTTACAATAACGTCAGTTGAAACAGATCCAACAAATAGTTCGTTTGAAGTATCAATATATTTCGATGAAATTGTTAGTGATTTTGTTGTTGGTGATATTACTGTAGGTAATGGAACGAAAGGAACATTTACTCCGAATGGTAATGATCAGGATTGGACATTACAGATTAATCCAACTGCCGATGGTTTGGTAACAGTTGATATTGGTGCAGACCTTGCAACGGATGCAGCAGGAAATGGAAATACCATAGCACCAACTTTTAGCATTATATATGATGGTTCTGATCCGGTTGTAAATACATTATACCCTGAGGATGATCAATTAAATATTGCACTTACAGATAACCTACAAATTACTTTTGATGAAAATGTATTTGAAGGCGCTGGGAATATTGAAATACGTCATACAAGCGATAATTCATTGTTCCAATCAATAAGTGTTGCAACATTAAGTGGTTTTGGTACAAAAACAATTACAATTAATCCAAATGATTTCTTAAGTCAAATTGAATATTATGTTCAAGTTCCTTCCGGAGCATTTGAGGATGAAGCAAGTAATACATTTGGAGGAATTAGTTCTACTACAGCATGGTCATTTACAACAGTTGATGCAAATAATCCTGTAATTAGCAGTGTAAATCCGATTGATGAAAGTGGTAATGTTTCAATATCTTCTAATTTAGTTATTACATTCAATGAAAATGTAACAGCGGTTTCTGCTAAGTACATTACAATTGTGAACGAAACAACAACTTTAACACATGAATCTATAGAAGCTTCAAATACTGGTAAAGTAAGCGTTAGTGGTGCTGTAGTTACTATTGATTTAGGAACAGACTTTGTGGGAGAAACAGCTTATCATGTGTTAATAGAAAACGGTGCATTTGAAGATGGCGATTCTAATCCATTTGGAGGAATAAGTTCTACTACGTATTGGAACTTTACTACTGAAGATATTGCTTCTCCTACTGTAAGTGGTTTATCTCCGCTAGATGAAGCAACAAATGTTGCAATAAACTCCGATTTAGTAATTACCTTTAACGAAGACGTATTTATTGGAACAGGTAATATAACTATAACAGATGCGTCTGGACCTACAGTTCATGAAACAATAGCGGTTGGTTCCGCATCTATAACAAATAACGAAGTAACAATTAATCCAAGTATAGATTTTGATGGTGAAACAAATTATTATATTGAAATTGATGCAACAGCTTTTAAAGATGCATCTGATAATTATTACGCAGGAATTTCTGGTACAACAACTTGGAATTACACAACAGAAGATATAACATCACCTTCTGTAGTAGTCACAACAATTGAATCGAGTCCAACAAATAGTTCACCATTTGAAATTACCATAACATTCAACGAAGTTATGGTTGGATTTGTAGAAGGAGATATTTCAGTTTCAAATGGTACTCCATCAAACTTAAATACTTCAGATAATAAAGTGTTTACTGCGGATATTACACCAGCAAGTGATGACGATGTAATATTTATTGTGCCAGTAGGAGTAGCCTCAGATGAAGCAGGTAATGGTAATAATATTTCAAATCAAATAACAATTGAATACGATGGTACTTCACCAACTGTAAATATTACAACAGGACAATCGGGTATAATAGCTGCTGATTTAGAAATTACTATAAGGTTTAATGAGGAAATAACAGATTTACTGACAGGAAATATTTCAGTTACTAATGGAACAGTTACAAGTCTTTCAAATGTTATACCGGGCACAGAATGGGATGCAACAATAACTCCAACAGCCGATGGTACAGTAACTGTAGAAATATTAGCTACTGAACTTACTGATATAGCTGGAAATAGCAATGTTTTATCTAATCAGATTACAATTGAATATAATGCTTCTGGCCCCCAAATTATTAGCTTAGATCCAATTAATGGAAGTTCAAATATTTCGGTTTCTGCTAACTTGCAAATAACATTCGATGAAACAAGCTATTTAAATGCTGGGTATTTTGTTGATATATACGAATCAGGAGTAGGTTTATTTGAACATATAGATGTGAGTACATTAAGTGGAAATGGAACTACTACAATAACAATTAATCCCGTATCAGATTTTAATAGTGAAACAACTTACTATCTATTAATAGATGCAGAAGCATTTATTGATGATCTTGGAAATGGTTTTGCCGGAATTAGTTCAACCACTGACTGGGTGTTTACTGCTGAGGATATCTCTCCACCAACTCTATCTGGTCTTTCACCAATAAACGGAACAGTAGATGTAATGGTTACTTCAAATCTTGAAATAACATTTAGCGAGAATGTTAGTAAGAATGTAGGATCTATTACTATATGGAATGACGATACAGATCTTGAACATGAGATTATCGATGTTTCTTCAGCACAGGTAAATGTTGTTGATAATGTCGCAACAATAAATCCATTAATAGATTTTATTGGAGAAACAAACTATTATGTAATAGTTGGAGAAAGTACCTTCCAGGATTTATCAACAAATCAGAATAATTTTAGTGGTATAACACTAGTAACTGAGTGGACATTTGTAACAGTAGACGTTGAGTTGCCAGTTGTTAGTTCATATTCACCAGTTGATGATGCTACAGGTGTATCAATATTATCTAAATTGGTAATAACATTTAGTGAAAATGTAGAAGCTGGCTCAGGAAATATAACAATTTACAATACAACTTTAGGAGCAAATCATGAAGTTGTCGATATAAATTCAGCTAATGTTAGCATAACGTATAATGTAGTAACAATCGATCCAACATTTGATTTTGATGGTTTAAGTGATTATTACGTACTAATTGATGCTACAGCTATTGATGATCTATTTGGTAATAGTTATACAGGAATAATAAGTTCAGATACATGGAGCTTTACTACCCTAGATGCAAGTTCTCCATATGTAACAGCATATAGTCCGTTAGATGGAGCTACGGGTCTTGCTCCTGATGTAAATCTGGTATTAACATTTAGTGAAGATCTTGTTAAGAATGTAGGAAATATAACTATCACAAATGAAACAACTTCATCAGTACACGAAACAATTAGTGTTACAGAGTCAAATGTAGATGTAAGTGCAAATATAGTTACAATTGATCCTAGTATAGATTTCGATGACTTATCTGAGTATCATGTTCAAATTGAATATGGTACATTCCATGATTTAGAAGGAAATAGCTACTCAGGAATTACAGATGATGTAACCTGGAACTTCACTACGGGAGATAATACCGCTCCAATGGTATCTAATTTTTCACCTGCAGATGATGCAACAGGTGTAGTATTAACTTCAAATCTTGAAATAAACTTTGATGAGATTGTAAATGCCGTAAGTGGTAATATTGTATTATATGCTACAACAGGTGATACTCATATTGAAACCTTTAATGTAACAACGGATATATCAGGTGATGGTACTTCAACAATTACCATTGACCCGGCAAGTTCATTAACAAATTCAACTGACTATTATGTTCAGATAGATGCTTCGGCTTTTGATGATAATGCAGGTAATAGTTATGCCGGTATTAATGATAAAACAACATGGAACTTTACAACTCTTGATAATGCACTTCCAGCAATAAGTTCATTATCTCCAACTGACGGTGCAACAAATGTTTCAGTAAATTCTAATCTTCAAATTACATTTAGCGAAGAAATTGTTCCAAATTCAGGATTAATAAATATCATGGATGCAAGTGGAACTTATGAAAGTATTGATGTATTTTCCGCACTAGTTACAATTAACTCAAATGTTGTTACGATTAATCCTGGATTTGATTTTATTGGAGAGACAGGTTATTATGTTTTAATTGATAATGGTGCTTTCCATGATTTGTCAGGAAACAGTTTTGCAGGAATTTCTGACGTAACAATTTGGAGTTTCACTACCGAAGATATTGTTTTACCTTCCGTAGAAATTACTTCTTCTGAGTCTGGTACAGTAGATGGAAACTTTGATGTAACAATAACATTTAGTGAAATTGTTACAGGCTTTACAAGCGATGATGTTACAGTGGTTAATGGTTCAATTGTTACATTCACAGAAACAACAGCAGGTCAGATATGGACTGTTACTATTGAACCAATTACGATTGGTGATGTTATTATTGATATAAGTACTGGAGTTGTTCAGGATGCTGCAGGAAATGCCAATACTACTTCTAACCAATTTAGTATTAACTATGATTCAGGAGTTGGTTTTGAAGATCAAATTCCTTACGAAATCTCAATTTACTCTATAGGAAACAAAGTAATTGTTGATTTTACAAATGAAGGTAATTATCAATTTGATACAGGAATAATAGAGGTTCATAATTTATTAGGTCAGAAAATTGTTGAGACAAAGATTAAAGATTTTGTGAAATTTGAAACAAAAGTTGATCATGTATCTCAAATATATATAGTTAAGGTAATTATAGATGGTGTAGATTATACTAAAAATCTGTATATAGAATAATTTCCAAAAAAAGATTGCTTAAAATTAGAAGACAAAATGCTATTTTTTGGCATTTTGTCTTTTTGTTTTTTATATTTATATAGTTTTTCTTAAGAAATATTTATCCTATGAAAATAAAGAATGTAATACTATTTATACTTTTAATTTTACTTATAAATATTCCATTAAATGCACAAATTAATAAAAATGGAATTCCTTTTATAAAAAATTATTCTCCTAATGATTATAATGCTTCTGAACAAAATTGGGCGATTTGCGAAGATGATAGAGGAGTAATATACGTAGGTAATACGGATGACGGAATTCTGGAATTTGATGGAAAAAGCTGGAGTAAAATTCCTATATCAAATGGTTCAATAGTTAGATCTTTAGCTTACTTGGATGGAACAGTATACGTCGGTGGTGTTGAGGAATTTGGTTATTTAGCACCTGATAAAAGTGGGAAGATGAATTATTATTCACTTACTGACCAATTAAATTCACCGGATTTTAAGGATGTTTGGAAAATATATGCAATGGAAGGTAGTGTTTACTTTTGTTGTGACGAGATTATTTATATGTTTTCTGAAAAGAAACTTGAGAAAACATATAAAAATGTACCGGCATCTTTTTTAAGTTTTATTGTTTTTGATAAAATCTACTGGGGAAATATTGATAATGGACTTTATGAATTACAGGGTGATACAGTAGTAATGTCTATTGGAGGTGAATTTTATAAAGAAAAGAATATTTTTGTTATGCTTCCATGGGAGAAAAATGAAATATTGATTGCAACTATTGGGCAGGGGTCATTTATTTACAATATAGAAACCGGACTTTCAAAAGATTTGGAATCTTTGGGTAAAAGTTATAAAAAGCTTAACGAATTACTAAATCTATCAGATATTTATAATGGAATTCAAATTTCTAATGGAAATTACGCATTTGCTACTTTAAATAATGGATGTATTATTTTTAACTCACACGGAGAAGTACTTCATAAGTTAGATAAAGAAAATGGATTGCAAGATGCTACAATAATAAATCTTTATGAGACCATAGATGGAAACTTGTGGCTTGGTTTAAACCAAGGGATTTCTTATGCAGAAATTAGTTCTCCATTTACAAGCCTTGGACAGGAATATGGTCTGGAAGGTATTATGTTGGATGTTACCCGTTATAAAAGTGTATTTTTTGTAGCAACAAATATAGGAGTTTACTATTTAGATTATGATTCTAATGAACTACCAATTTTTAAAAGTATTCCAATTGATAATAACTCGGTTTTTCACATGGGCATTTTTAATGTTCCTAATACTGAAGAAGAAAAATTGATATTTGCGACTAAGGATGGTATATTGGAATATATGCCAAATCAAAAAACTAGTAATATTTCAGAATTAGCATATAATTCAAGGATAGTTTACCAATCCAAGTTTCATCCTGAAAAACTTTATATAGGATATTCTCCAGGTCTGGCTTTATTGGAATACAAAAATGGTCAATGGATTGATAAAGGAAAGCAAAATGATATTTCTGATGAGATACATACAATAATTGAAGATGAAAAAGGTAATTTATGGTTAGGAACATCATTAAATGGAGTGATTAAATTAAATATTGATGAAACTGTTGTAAGGTATGGACTTGAAAAAGGATTGCCTGAGTTATCTGATAATAAAGTTTATTTTATTAATGGTCAGATTATATGTGGAACAAAAAAAGGGGTGTATTATTATAATGACGAATCAGATCATTTTGAAAAATATAAAGGATTCGGAGAGAAGTATTTTTCAAATGATGATGCGGTAAGAATAATTCGTTTTATAAACGGAAATGAGATTTGGATTGTTTTAATTGATCCGCTTACAAATAATGAATATATTGAGAGATTAATTATTAGTCAGGATAGAATTGTAAGTATTGAGGATGTTTCATTTAAAAGACTATTCAAAAATTCATTTAACGATATAGCATTTGATGGTGATAATGGGATTTGGATTGCTACTTCAGATGCAGTATATAATTATCAGGATAAATTTAAAGACGACTTTTCAAAGTTTTATAAAAGCCTTATCCGTAAAATAGAAATGGGAATTGATTCTGTAGTGTTTTGGGGAACTTATTATAAAGATACTTCTAATTTGATTGTTGATCTGAATCAACCAAAAGAGCTTATTAAAACGGTAGAATATAAAAATAATTCATTTAACTTCTGTTACTCAACTCCATATATACCTTCTGATGAAATAAAATACAGTTATAAACTTGATGGCTTCGATGGTAACTGGTCGAGTTGGGATTATAAATCGGAACGCAGATACACAAACCTAAATGAGGGTCATTATACGTTTATGGCAAAGGCTAAAAATATTTATGGTATAGAAAGTGAAGTTGTTTCTTATAAATTTTCAATAAAACCTCCTTGGTATAGATCGATATTGGCACTCTTCTTTTACTTTGTATTAGCTATTTTTGTTATAATAGTAATTGTAAAAGTATATACGCGTAGATTAGAGCAAGAAAAAATACGATTAGAACAAATTGTAAAAGAACGAACAGAAGAAGTTGTTAAACAAAAAGATGAGCTTGAAATACAAAGAGATGAAATTGCTGATAAGAATAGAAGTATTACAGACAGCATAGAATATGCTAGTCGAATACAAAAAGCCATATTACCATCGAATGAATTTGCAAAAGAAATCCTTCCAGAGCATTTTATTTTATTCAGGCCACGTGATATAGTTAGTGGCGATTTTTATTGGATGACCAAAAAAGACAATTTAATTGTTATAATCGCTGCGGATTGCACAGGTCATGGTGTTCCTGGAGCTTTTATGAGTATGTTGGGTGTTTCATTCTTAAATGAGATCGTAAACAGGCACGAAGTAACTTCAGCTAGTGTTATTTTAAATAGCTTAAGAAAAGATATTAAGAAAACACTGGGACAAGAAGGTAAGGAAGGAGAAGCAAAAGATGGAATGGATATTGCTCTTTGTATTGTTGACCTTGAAAAAATGAAAATGCAATATGCAGGAGCTTATAATCCATTATATTTGTTCCGAAACAATGAGTTTATTGAAGTTAAAGCAGATAGAATGCCAATTGGTATTTGGGTTAAAGAAAAAGAATCATTTACAAATAATGAGATAGATCTCCAAAAAGGAGATGTATTTTATATCTTTTCTGATGGTTATCAGGATCAGTTTGGAGGAGAAGATGGACAAAAGTTTAAAACTAAGAACTATAAAAAATTCCTACTTGATATTCATCAAAAACCAATGGCTGAACAGCGCGAGATACTTGATACAAGAATTGATGAATGGAGAGGGAAATGGGAGCAGATTGATGATATTATTATTGTAGGAGTAAGAGTTTAAAATATTTTCTTATAAACAAGAAGCCCGGATCTTAATTAAAATCCGGGCTTTTATTTTATAAGCTTAATCCTTCTTATAAGTAGCGACTTCCGATTCTAAAAGTAATATTTTGTGTTGTAAGTAATACACATATTGAGAGATAATCATTGAAAAACATGATATGGTCAATAGTATGATAAAATCTTCAATAAAATCTGAAATTTTTAGGTTAAATAATAATAAAGTAATAAAAGTAAATATAAAAGTAAGTATTAACTGACTTAAATAAACCTGCAAGTTAAATAAATATAAAAAACTTGTAATTAATAGTGCAATTATAGCAATGTTAAAGTTTCCGTTTCCATATTTAATTAAAATAATTGATTTAAAGAAAGACCATGTTAAAATAAAAATTGAAATAGATCCATGAATAAATTTATGGTGATTTCGAATTTTTTTATCTGTTTTTACTTGATTAAAGAAAATGTATAAAGTAAAAATAAAAGAAAACACTAAAAATATGATATCTGTTTTAAAATGAATTATAAATATTTTATAATCAATAAGATTCTGTACAATTATAATATCATAAAAGGCGATTGAAGATGAGCAAATAATTAATAAAACAGTAAAATATTTTGATCTTTTATTGTTTAAAAAACATAATCTTTTACTAATGTCTTTGCTAATGTTTTGAGGGTTTATAAAGGTATTTTGAAAATTTCTCATTTCATTAAAATTGGTATACTATCAAATTTAATGAAAATTTCTAACTTTATTCAAAAAAAAATCCACTCAAAGAGTGGATTTGTGAACCTGGAGGGACTCGAACCCCCAACCTCCTGATCCGTAATCAGG
>WTBR01000153.1 GCA_013138975.1 Bacteroidales bacterium | reverse complement strand
CGATGATAGTATTTTTATTCCAATGTTTAAAGATTTAGCCGGGGGAGATAGTGCCCAAATTGTTATCATTCCTACAGCTCGCAATGACGAAAGTCTTTCTAAGGATCCTGACTTTAAAGAATTAATAAGCAGATTCGAAAAATATAACTTTAAAAAAATTAATGTTCTACATACTCGAAATCCTAAAGTAGCAAATTCGCCTGAATTTATTGAACCTTTACACAATGCTACAGGTGTTTGGTTTCAAGGAGGACGACAATGGCGTTTAGCCGATGCTTATTTAAATACTTTAGCTCATTTGGACATTTATGGAGTTCTTCATAGAAACGGAATTGTTGCAGGATCTTCGGCTGGAGCTACAATCCAAGGATCATATTTAGCACGAGGAGATACAAAAACAAATACAATAATGATGGGAGATCATGAACAAGGCCTATCGTTAATTAAAAATATTGCAATCGACCAACACCTTTTAGCACGCAATAGACAATTTGATATGTTCGATATTATAAACAACAAACCCGAGTTATTAGGAATTGGATTAGATGAAAATACAGGTATTTTAGTCCAAAAAAACACCTTCGAAGTTGTTGGCGAACACTATGTAGCAATCTATGACAGAACTAGATGGTCAGCTGACCAAGATACAATTTTTCAGTTACCTAAAGAAAGTAAAGAATTTTATTTCTTAAAGAAAGGTAATAGGTACGATATGTTAAAAAGACGAATCATTGAATAATACCGTTTATTATTCAAAATGCCATATTTGTGAAAAACAAATATGGATTGAATATATAACGGCATTTGTTTACATCCCGAATTTCGGGGAACCATTCTAAACTTCAAAACACCACATTATATGCGACATTTTGAAGAAGAATTGGTATTATATCTAATGTGCAATTAATTCTATTCTGTAAAATATGTTACTGTTTTCACTTTATTCCAGGCACCTCTTGTAAAATCAGGCACTTTAACGGGCATTCCCTGATTCTTAACAGATTCTCTGGAAAGTTCAACTATTGCAGACCATTCAGCTGCATCATAAACATCCTGATCTAAAGGTAATCCGTTTCGCAAACAATAAATTAAACGATAATCCATGATAAAATCCATTCCTCCATGACCACCAACTTCTTTCGCTTTTGCTCCTACTTCTTTTGTAATTGGATGCTCATACTCTTCCAATAATTTTTCCATTTCTTCATCGGATAAATAACTGTGTGCATTTGGTTCAAAAGAAAGTCCTTTACGAGGCCATTTTTGTGCAAATCCTTTTGTACCACTTACCATATGTATTCGACTATAGGGTCTAGGGCTGGTAACACTGTGTTGAATCATTATTGTTTTTCCATTCTGTGTTTTAACAATTGTAGTACTCATATCACCTTTTGCATAATTTGCTTTTGCATACTCAGAATCTTCGCCAAATTTTTCTTTTGCATAAGCTGTCATACCAAATTGATCACTTGAAACAGATACTAAGTAATTCAATTTATCTCCCCTATGAATATTCATTATATGACATAAAGGACCTAATCCATGTGTTGGATAATTATTTCCATCCTCTTTTGCCAAATGTTTCAATCTCCACATGTTCCAATATCCATTTTTCTCATTAAATAAATACCCATCACGTAAATCGTGGATATAAGCTCCTTCGCCATGAACAATTTCACCAAATTTACCTTGTTGTGCCATATTTAAAGTAGCCATCTCAAAGAAATCGTAATTACAATTTTCTAACATCATACAATGTTGTTGGGTTTTTTCGGCTGTATTTACCAATTGCCAACATTCGTCAATTGTTAAAGCTGCTGGAACTTCCGTAGCAACATGCTTGCCATGCTCCATTGCATAAACTGCTATAGGGGTATGTAAATCCCAATGTGTACATATATAAATTAAATCGATATCGTCACGTTCACATATTTCTTTCCACGCTAAAGAATCGGTGTAGGTATCTGCTAAGGGTTTACCTGCATCTACAAGTGTCTTTTGGGCTCTTTCAACATTTTTAGGCACAACATCACAGATTGCTACAACTTTTGCTCCTTCAATAAAGTTATATCGATATACTGCTCCTGATCCTCTCATTCCTAATCCAATAATAGCCATACGAACGGTATCAATTGGTTCTGCACGTAGCTCAATTACATCATTTTGGCCTTCTGAACGAATTGGCTCTTCAAATACTTGCTGCGCCTTGAATAATTCGTTTCCCTTTTGATTTTTCTGTGTATCACAACTCATTTGTGTGGCTATCAATGCCAATAAAATCAATAAATTAATTATTCTTTTCATGGTTCTCTAAGTTTTAATATTTATTTAATTTCTAATCTTTAAATTTCTGTATTACTAATTTCATTTGATCCTCATTTTGTTCCATAAGTTCAATATATCTTTTCTGTACTAAGCTTCTACTTAAATTATGATCGGGGTATTTTGTTTTATAGTAAATATCTCCATTCAGGTAATCAGCCAAAAATCTTATACCCATTATGTAAGTCATTAGTATTGGAGCACGATATAACAATTCCTTTTCTTTATCATTTAAACTTGAAGCTATTTGTTGCAAATATCCTTTTGAGAATGATTCAAATGCTTTAAGATTAAAATCGACCAAATCGATATTTTTTTCATCTTCAGCAACTGTATTCCCAATCGTTCGGATTGCATCGCCATAATCGTAAAAAATAACACCTGGACCAACTGTATCCAAATCAATTACTGCTACTGCTTTTTCATTTCTGAATAATAGATTATTAATTTTTGTGTCGTTATGTACAACTCGTAATGGAATTTCATGATTATCGATTAACTTTTCGATTTCCATTAATGAGTTTTCTCTTTTTTTATAGAAATCTATTAGGGATTTTACAGTTGTAAATCTTTTTGCTTTGTCAGATTCTATTGCCTTATCTAGTTGAGATATTCGGAATGATAATCGATGAAAATCTTTAATTGCTTCTCTAAAATCAGTTGGATTTAGTCCTGAACAAGATTTTACAAACCACCCAAAACCTGCTCCTGCCTCAAAAGCTTGTTTTTCATTTTCCAGAACATCAATCGAGTACGAATTTTCAATAAAGTTTGTTAATCTCCAAACATTACTTTCATTATCCTTTAGTAAGAATTTATTATCTGAGTTAGCATATAATTGTGGAATTTCAATTTCAGAGGTGCTATTTTTGATATACTCCTGAACTTTAATGTGATTTTGGATTAGATCATCTGGATTATTAAATACAGTTGTATTTATTTTTTGTAGAATATATTCCTGCTGGTTATTCTTAAAAATCACCTTAAAAGTTGAATTTATATGTCCATTACCAAAAGACTTCACTTCTTTTAATTGCTTATCTGGAAAGAAGTTATATAATATTTCTTTAAATTCCATATTTTTATTTAAGTCAATAAAATTACAATTCCTTTAGACCTATTCAAACAATGAAGATATTTTTTTATAAGTGAGATCAATTGCTTTATTTTTTATTTCTGTATTTTTGTTTTGCTTGAATCAAAAGCAAGGCAAATTATACTCAAAAAATTATATTTATGAATACAAAAGCATTTCAAGATTATTACCCTGACCACTTAAGTCACTGTTATGGGTGTGGGAAATTAAATGAACATGGATATCAAATAAAAACAGTTTGGGATGGTGAAGAAACATTGAGCACTTTTACTCCACAACCACATCACACTGCAATTCCCGGGTTTGTATATGGAGGATTACTTGCTTCTCTTATTGATTGTCATGGCACAGGATCGGCTGCCGCTGCAATGTATAAACAAGAAGGCAGGGAAATGGATACTGAGCCTTCATTTAGGTTTTTAACAGGTACTTTAAATGTTAAATATTTAAAACCTACTCCTATTAATTGTACCTTACAGATTAGAGGGAAAATTAGAGAAATTAAAGGTAAAAAGGTTACTGTGGATGTGAAGGTATTGGCAAATGACGTTGTTACTGTCACAGGTGAAGTAATTACTATTCAGGTTCCTGATAAATATATCAAAGAAATTATAGCAAATGCTGGTGCTTAATAAGGCATTGGTAAAATATAAAAATGCTTCGACAAGCTCAGCATGACTCCTAAACATCATGTCATATTGAGCTTGTCGAAATATGAATAAATCTAAAATTTTGATTTATCCTTTTTAACTATATCTTAGTTGCATTTAATATTCAAGCACTTCCTCTTCTCCATATAGTGCAGCAAGTCCTTTAAATGCTAATGTTTTTATATCATCGGAACCTGGATATACTGTAACAGGAGCAATTTTCTCTATCCTTTCTACTATTTTTCTAACAAACCATGAGCTATTTGCTATTGATCCGGTTAGTATTATTGCATCAACATTTCCTGATAAAACAGCATACATTGAACCTATAGTTTTAGAAACCTGATACGCCATTGCCTCAAAAACAAACTCTGCTTTTTTATCCCCATCGGTTACTCTTTTGTCTATTTCTAAAGCACTAAAAGTACCTAAATGAGCATATAGTCCTCCTTCATTACTAACTTTCTTCAGAAGCTCTTCTTTGCTATATTTTCCGCTAAAACAAAGTCTGATTAAATCCCCTGAAGGCAAACTTCCTGCTCTATTAGGAGAAAATGGGCCATCGCCATCATAACCCATGTTTGAGTCTATCACACATCCTTTTTGGTGTGCTCCTATTGTTATTCCTGATCCAAGGTGGGCTACAATTAAATTTAGATCATGATAATCTTTATTTATTGATTTAGCATATCGGTGTGCAATATATTTTTGATTTAGTGCATGAAAGATCGATCTTCTTTTAATCTCCGGTAATCCGGTAACTTTAGCAATTTCCTCATACTCATCAACAACTACAGGATCTGCAATTAAAGCTTTTGCATTAGGAAAATCACTCGCTAAACTTTCTGCAACTAATCCTCCTAAATTAACAACATCTGTACCTTGAATAGAATTTGCAAGATCTTTTTTCACCTTGTCATCTACTAAATAAATTCCTGATCTTACTGGTTTAATTAATCCTCCTCTACTAATTACAACTCTAATTTTATCAAGATCAATATCGTTATCTTTTAGTTCTTTTAATATTGCACTTTTTCTAAATTCTGTCTGGTCTTCAAATTTCGAAAATTGTTTTAGATCTTCTTCTGAATATTTTATTTTTTTTAAGAACACAAGGTTCTTATTATTATAAACCCCGACTTTTGTAAATAGTGTTCTAGGATTAATAACAACAATTAAGCTATCTGCTGAATAATCTATCTTAAAATTCATAGGCTCAAGTTTTATTAATTTATTTTTAATTTCCTTAAAATATCGACCAAATACTGCCAAAAACTTATATGGTTTTACATATTTCTTCTATACTGTCCTCCAACTTCATACAAGGCATTTGTAATTTGCCCAATAGAACAATATTTAGTTGCTTCCATCAAATATTCAAATATATTTTTATTATCAAGAACTGCTTGTTTCAAATTTGATAAGATTTCATTTGATAATCCATCATTTGCTTTATGTAAATTTTCTAAATTTCTGATCTGATAGCTTTTCTCTTCTTCAGTTGCTCTAATAACTTCTTTCGGAATAATAGTTGGTGAACCTTGTGAAGACAAGAAGGTATTTACTCCCATAATTGGAAGTTCTCCACTATGCTTTAAAGATTCATAGTAATGGGATTCATCCTGTATTTTTCCTCGTTGGTACATTGACTCCATTGCTCCTAGCACACCTCCTCGATCTGTAAGTCGATCGAATTCTACCATAACTGCTTCTTCAACAAGATCTGTTAACTCTTCGATAATAAAAGATCCTTGTAATGGGTTCTGATTTTTTGCCAATCCAAATTCATGATTAATTATCATTTGAATAGCTACTGCTCTCCTTACAGATTCTTCTGTAGGTGTAGTAATTGCCTCATCGTATGCATTTGTATGCAAAGAATTACAATTATCATAAATACCTGATAGTGCCTGTAGTGTTGTTCTAATATCATTAAATTCAATTTCTTGCGAGTGCAAAGATCTGCCAGAAGTTTGAATATGGTACTTTAATTTTTGAGATAGTGAGTTGGCTTTGTATCTATTTTTCATTGCTTTCGCCCAAATAATTCTGGCTACTCTTCCAATAACTGAGTATTCAGGATCAAGTCCATTAGAAAAGAAAAATGATAAGCTTGGTGCAAATTCATCAATTTTCATTCCACGAGAAAGATAATACTCAACAAAAGTAAATCCATTTGCAAGTGTAAAAGCTAGTTGAGAAATTGGATTAGCTCCCGCCTCTGCTATGTGATAACCGGAGATAGATACTGAATAAAAATTCTTTACACAATTATCTATAAAATACTCCTGAATATCTCCCATCATTTTCAAAGCAAAGTCTGTTGAGAAAATACATGTATTTTGTGCTTGATCTTCTTTTAAAATATCTGCTTGGATTGTACCTCTTACATTATGTATTGTTTCTTCTTTTAATTTATTATATACATCTTTTGGTAAGACCTGATCACCAGTAACTCCTAAAAGGAATAATCCTAATCCATTATTTGTTTCTGGTAATTCACCTTGATATTTAGGACGTTCTATTTTCTTTTCTTTATATATCTTCTCAATCTGCTTTTCTACTTTTTCTTTCAATCCATTCTCGAAAATATATTTCTCGCAACTCTGATCAATTGCGGCATTCATAAAATACCCCACCATTAATGGAGCCGGGCCATTAATTGTCATCGAAACAGATGTTGAAGAGTTTAAAAGATCGAATCCTGAATAAAGTTTTTTTGCATCATCTAAACAAGCTACGGAAACACCTGAATTACCAATTTTACCATAAATATCAGGTCTTATATCAGGATCGGCACCATATAATGTAACTGAATCGTATGCTGTTGATAAACGTTTTGCTTTTTGTCCTTTTGAAAGATAATGAAATCTTTTATTTGTTCGTTCGGGGCCACCTTCACCGGCAAACATTCGGGTTGGATCTTCCGATTCTCTTTTAAATGGGAATACACCTGCTGCATATGGGAATTCCCCGGGCACATTTTCTTTTAAACTCCATTTTAAAATATCACCCCACGAAGTATATGCTGGAAGAGCTATTTTTGGAACTTTAGAGTGTGATAAAGTTTTAATATGTGTTTCTACTTTTATCTTTTTACCTCTAACTTCATATGTAAAAAACTCATTCTTATATTTTTGCTTTTTATCTTCCCAGTTTTCAATTATTCCAAGATATTCCTTACTTAATTCATCTTTAAGCTGTAATTTTTTATCTGTAATCTGATCTGAGAATTCTTTTATATTTCCTAATTCTGCTTCTGTAGTAACTAATGCCTGAAGTCGGTTTGCTATTTTTGCCTTTTCATTAACATCTTCATTAAAATTTCGAATTGTATCAGTAATTTCTGAAAGGTATCTTACTTTTCCTGATGGAACTATCTGCTCACTATTATGACTAATTCGCAATGAATTCGTTGTATCAGGGAATTTAAATCCTGTTTTTTTACTTGTAATTTTAACAAGATTTTCAAAAAGTATATTAACTCCATCGTTATTATACTGAGATGCTATTGTGCCAAAAACTGGCATTTCATCAACTGGTGTCTCAAATAATGTATTATTTCGTTGATATTGTTTTTTCACATCACGTAAAGCATCTAAAGCGCCTTGTTTATCAAATTTATTTAATGCTACAATATCAGCATAATCAAGCATTGCTATTTTTTCAAGTTGCGATGCTGCTCCATAATCAGGAGTCATAACATAAAAATACACATCGCTCTGGTCAATTATTTCTGTATCGGACTGACCAATACCGGATGATTCTAATAGAATTATATCGTAATCAGCGTATTTAAGAATATCTACTGCATCTTTTACATGTGCTGATAAAGCTAAATTTTGTTGTCGTGTAGCTAACGATCGCATGTAAATATTTGGATGATTAATTGAATTCATGCGAATTCTATCTCCTAATAATGCTCCTCCACTTTTTCTTTTTGAAGGATCGACAGATACTATTCCGATATTTAATTCAGGATATAAATCCAAAAATCTTCTTATTATTTCATCTACTATGGAAGATTTTCCTGCTCCACCTGTTCCTGTAATCCCAATTATTGGGGTCTTTGAGTTTGCTATTTCTTTTCTAATGGTTTGCAAATATGTCTTTGCTTCTTCTGCGTAATTTTCGGACTTTGATATTAAAGAAGCTATTTCATATTGATCTTTTGACTTAACTTTTTGCAAATCAATATTTTTAGAACCGAGCGAGAAATCTGATTTCTGCATTAAATCATTTATCATTCCTTGCAATCCCAAGTTTCTTCCATCATCAGGAGAATAAATACCTGCTATTCCATAATCTTCTAATTCTTGTTTTTCGTTCGGTAAAATAACACCTCCACCTCCACCAAAAATCTTAATGTGCTCACATGATCTTTCCTTTAATAAGTCAAAAATATATTTATAAAATTCGATATGTCCTCCTTGATAAGATGTAACTGCAATTGCATGAGCATCTTCTTGGATAGCACAATTAACTATTTCCTCAACAGATTGATTATGTCCTAGATGGATTACTTCCCCTCCTGTGGATTGTATTATTCTTCGAATGATATTAATAGTTGCATCATGTCCATCAAAAAGTGAGGTTGCTGTTATAATTCTAATACTATTTGAAGTTTTATAAATATCGGGTTGATTCATCTGATTATTATTATAATAAATTAAACATAGTACTTGTAAAATAGTTAATTAGTCTTTGCAAGAAAACGCCAGATACTGCGTTATTCTCGTACTGAAAACAGTCACTTACAAAAGTAAGCTCTCTGGTTTCCAGCACTTCGAAAGCCTTGTCTTTGTCGCTTTCTTATCAAAGACTTAAAAAAAGGCAGTTTTCTTGCTGACACTAATTAAAAATATTTTACAGGCACTTTAAATACTTTAAATTAAGGCAGTAAAAATATAACTTTTTCAGAAATTAAAAACTACTTATAGCTCTAGAAATAACTATTTTTTGAATTTCTGAAGTTCCTTCGTATATCTGAGTCAATTTAGCATCTCTCATTAATCGTTCTACATGGTATTCCTTAACATAACCGTATCCACCAAGTATCTGAACGGCTTCTGTTGTAATTTTCATTGCAGTTTCGGCACAATATAATTTAGCCATTGCACTTTCTGTTCCAAATGGCTTTCCATTATCTTTAAGCCATGCTGCCTTCATGCATAAAAATCGTGCTGCTTCAATTTCAGTAGCCATATCAGCCAATTTAAATGCTATCGCTTGATGCTTTATAATTTCTTTTCCAAAAGTTTTTCTTTCGTGAGCATATTTCAATGCTAATTCGTAAGATCCTGAAGCTAATCCCAGTGCTTGAGCGGCAATACCTAATCTTCCTCCTTCGAGGGTTTTCATAGCGATTTTAAATCCAGAACCTTCCTCTCCTAATCTATTTTCTTTAGGTACTTTAACATCTGTAAACATAACTGAGTGCGTATCGGAACTTCTCATTCCCATTTTATCTTCGTGTGGTCCAAGACTTATTCCTTCGGCGTGTCTATCAACAATAATAGCATTTATACCTTTATGTCCTTTTTCTACATCGGTTTGTGCAATTACTACATAAGTAGAAGCTGAATTTGCGTTTGTTATCCAATTTTTTACTCCATTAAGTAGATAATGATCTCCTTTATCAATAGCTGTAGTTCGCTGAGATGTTGCATCAGAACCTGCTTCTGGTTCTGATAAAAGGAATGCACCAATTTTTTCACCTCTAGCTAAGGGCTTTAAAAATTTCTCTTTTTGCTCTTCTGTACCATACTCTTCAATTTCATACGCTACTAAAGAATTGTTTACTGACATGATTACACCAACTGAAGAGTCAACTTTTGATATTTCTTCAATCGCTAAGACGTATGAAATCGTGTCCATACCTGTTCCGTCATATTTTGGATCTACAAGCATTCCCAAGAAGCCCAAATCGGCTAATTTTTTAACATGTTCGGTTGGAAATATTGCATTGGTATCTCTTTCTATTACATCTTGGATTAATTCTCTTTGTGCAAAGTCTCTTGCTGATTGTTGAGCCATAATTTGCTCTTCTGTGTATTCGAAATTCATTATTTTGTAGTTTTTAGTTTGATTTATGGTTTTGTAATATATAAAATAAAAATCAAAAATAAGTGTCATATTTTAAATTATATAAAGAAACCAGATGTATATTCATTACTATTTATAATAATTATGTATATTTCAACTCAAATTTTTATATATGGAAAAAGAAGTAGTAATTGTTATAAATCCCGGTTCAACATCAACAAAAGTGGCTTTTTATAACAGAGAAGGAGAGTTAATTTCAAAATCAATTAGTCATCCACAAAATGAATTAGTGAAATTTGATAAAATTGCTGACCAATTGGAGTATCGATATGCTCATATTAAGCCATTTATTAGCAAATATCTTTCTAGTTCGAATTATAAAGTTATTGGAGTAGTTGGTAGAGGAGGAATAGTAAAACCGATAAAAGGTGGAACGTATCGTATAAATAAGGAATTTATAGACGATGCCAGATCAGGCCATTACGGAGAACACGCATCTAATCTTGGTAGTTTATTGGTGAATCAATTAAAAGATGAATTTGGTTTAGCAAATAGTTATACTGTTGATCCTGTTTCCACAACCAACATTAGTTCTATAGCTGAGATAACAGGAGTTCCTGATTTTCGTCGCGATGGAAGAGCACATACTTTAAACATTAAAATTACTGCTCGAAAGATTGCTTCACAGCAAGGAATTCCTTTTGAGGAATCGAGTTATGTTATTGCCCACTTAGGTGGAGGAATTTCAATCTCTTTAATTGCAGGTGGTAAAATAATTGATGTAAATGATGGTTTATTAGGAATGGGTCCTTTTACTCCAAATAGATCTGGTGCGTTACCTTTAAGAGCTGTTATGAAATTGTGTTATAATAAGCCGGAAAATGAGGTTATAAAACTCCTTACTCAAAACAGTGGATTCAAAGCTTATTTGGGAACAGAAGATGTTAGGGAAGTTTTAAAAATGGTGGAAAGTGGTAATAAAAAAGCTGAATTAATTTATAATGCATTTATTTATCAAATATCAAAAAATATTGGTGCGTATTATGCGGCTTCAAAATGTAAGGCTCACGGTATTGTTGTAACCGGAGGAATTGCATTTAGCGACAAAGTTATTAATGACTTAAAAGAATATATTGGTTCGCTTACTGAATTCTATACTTATCCTGGCGAAAATGAATTGGAAGCTCTTGCTGAAGGCATTTTCAGGGTTATTGATAAGCATGAAGATGCTTTAGAATATTAAATAATAAGAAAAAAAGGCTGTTAAACATAGAAATCTTAAAGCAAAAACACTTCGACAAGCTCAGTGTGACAAACTTAATATCATAAATTTGCCACATTGAGTTTTTTGAAGTAATACTATTTAAACACCAAAATAACCTGTATAATTCGTTTCTTTTTTACTTATATTTCTTCAAAAAATAATTCAAATTTAAATAGTCGTGTCACGATTAACAAATATAGATGACATGAAATTATAATCAACTTGCTGATTATTAATAAATCCGTGGCACAGCTTGCGGATTTAAGGAAATTACTAATCCTTTCAAATCTTAGAAGATATTTATATAAGTTTTCAGGAAATTATATTACTTTTAAAGATACTTTGTATTAATTCAAAAATCAACAAACAAATGATAACTATATTAGTTGTTGATGATAACCAGAGAGATCTTTTATTTCTTTGCGAAATTCTAAATAAGAAGGGGTACAATACTCTAGCTTTCAATAGTTGCGAACTTGCTCTAGCTGCCGCTGAAGAACATAATCCGGATTTAATCTTATTAGATATTGAAATGACAAGAATAAATGGTTTAGAAGCTTGGAGGCAGATTAAACAAAAAGAAAGCCTAAAAGAAATACCGGTAATATTTCTTACTGCAAGTACTGAAACGAATAAAAAATTGGAAGGATTAAAACTTGGTGCAGTAGATTACATAACAAAACCTTTTGAAAAAGAAGAGCTTCTGGCTAGAGTTAAAACACATTTAGATTTATTCATTTTAAATAAAACATTGAATGAGCAATCCAATGAGCTAAAAATAAAAAGCAAAGAAAATTCAGTATTAAACGAAAAATATAATGCAATAAACGAAGAGTTATTAAATTCTAAAGCCAAAAATAAGGAAACTGAAAAAAGATACAAATCAATATTTAAAAACACCAATACAATTATGCTTGTTATTGATCCTGATAGCGGTATAATTATTGATGCCAACAAAGCTGCTATAAAATTTTATGGATATTCTTATAAAGAAATTTGCAAACTGAATATTAATCAAATTAATATATTAAAGAATAAAGATATTATACAAGAAATATATCATGCTAACGATGGCAATAAGAGTATATTTTACTTTAAGCACAAACTTTCCAATAATAAAATAAGAGATGTTGAAGTATATTGTAGTAAAATTTTATTGGGTGATAAAGGATTATTACTTTCGATAATTCTTGATATAACTGAAAGAAAAGAAGCTGAACAAGCATTAATTAAAAATGAAAGATTATTACAAAAAATCTCTGACAATTACCCAAACTCTTATATTTCAATAATTGAAAAAGATTTAAAAATAGGATTTTGTGCCGGACAGGAATTTAAAAAATTGGGTTTAAATCCTAAGGATTATATAGGTCTCTCTTTAGATCAAATTTTTGGTGAAGACACTCCCTTTGTAAAATATAATTACTTAAAAGCTTTTAAACGCGAAATGTGTTCTTTTTAGCTTTTTATTTTTAATCAACATCAATTTTATCAAGCAATTCCGCTTTATGAAAACGATGAAATAAATAGGATTTTAGTTGTTGTTGAAAATATTTCCAAGCGTAAAAAAATAGAAATGGCTCTTTTAGAAGCTAAAAAAGAAGCTGAAGATGCTAATCAGGCAAAAAGTAAATTCCTATCGAATATGAGTCACGAATTACGTACTCCTTTAAATAGTATTTTAGGATTCGGTCAACTTTTAAAAGAAGATCAAAATTTAACTACAGATCAACTAGATCAAATTGATACTGTTTTAAAAAGCGGACAACATTTACTAGATTTAATAAATGATATACTTGATATAAGTAAAATTGAAGCAGGAAAACAAGAGTTAATTTCTTCTGATTTTAGTTTACCTAATTTAATAAAAGAAGTTATAAGTATTACAAAAATAAATGCTGACGAAAAGAACTTATATTTCTATTATAATACAATTAATAACATCCCGGAAATAGTTAATGGCGACAAACGAAAAGTAAAACAGATATTATTAAATCTTCTAAGTAATGCAGTTAAATATACTAATAAGGGTGGAATCAATTTTTATGTTGAGGCTAAACATGGAAAGAAAAATAAAATAATATTCAAAATTGAAGATTCAGGATTTGGTATATCTCTTGAAGATAAAAAATCTATTTTTAAACCATTTAACCAATTGGGAAAAAATTATAATAATGGCACTGGTTTAGGTTTATTTATTACTGAAAAACTAACAGAATTCATTAATGGAAAATTGTTAGTATCAAGCACTCCAAACAAAGGAAGCTGTTTTACTGCTGAAATACCATTAATTTTTAAATCGAAAGCTACAAGTAGTATTGAAAATAACCAAATACCAAGCCAAACCTTGGAAGGAAAGAAACAAATAGCAATAAAAATACCTGAATTTACAATTTTAAACGAGATTATAAGACAAACGAAAAAGGGAGATTATAATAAACTTGAAGAGATAATTAATAAATTAAAAATAGAAGATGAAGAGTATAATTTCTTTTGTGAAAAGATAAAGAACTTTTTAAAGAAATATAATGAAAAAGCAATAATTGATTATATCAATATCCTAAAATCAAATATAAAATAAAACTATGAGTAAGAAAAAAATACTTCTTGTTGAAGATACCCCGGAAACAATTGATATTATTAGAAAAGTATTGACTAATAATAATTATGATGTATTTATTTCAACCGATGGTGAATCGGCAATTCCAAAAGCAGAAATGAATTTACCAAATTTAATTTTATTGGATATTTTAATGCCTGGTATTGATGGTTATGAAACCTGTAAAAGACTTAAGGCTAATGCTACTACTAAGGACATTCCAATTATTTTTATGTCGGCTCTTGCTGAAGCTTTTGATAAGGTAAAAGCTTTTGATGTGGGTGCTGTTGATTATGTTATTAAACCAATAAATGTTCAAGAGCTTCTTTCACGAATTAACACTCACCTTTCTATAAATCAATTACAACAAGATTTAGAAGAAGCTAATAAAAAACTTGAACAAACTGTTGCTCAAAGAACTCAAGCGCTTACTACAACTTCCCGGATATTACATTTAAATGAACAAAAATATCAGTTTCTGTTTAACAATCTGTTGGCTGGTGTAATATTTACTGATGTAGAAACAGGATTATTGCTGGACTGTAATAAAAAGGCTGTTTCTATTGCAGGATATAACAGTAAAGAACAATGCATTGCAGAATACAATTTCCAAGATAATTTTGTTGACCCAAAACAAAGACAATATTTTGTTGATAAAATTATAGAAGCAGGGAAACTTGAAAAGTATGAATTAAATATTTTTAAAAAGGATAAAACAAAAATATGGATTGAAGCATACACTTATTTCAATAAAGATAACAATTGGCTTGAAAGCATTTTTATTGACATTACGGATCGTAAAGAAGCTTAGTGTGTTTTTATGTTTCTTATTTACTTCTGCAGCAAGTTATGTTTAATACCAACCTAAGTTAGCAAATTATTATATTTTAGTACAAATTAAGGAAAGAACAAAAAGAGGAATAAGGTTTTTAATACCAATGAGACAACGATCTCGATTTAATTGATAATCCCCTCTTTAC
>WTBR01000049.1 GCA_013138975.1 Bacteroidales bacterium | reverse complement strand
GTAAAGAGGGGATTATCAATTAAATCGAGATCGTTGTCTCATTGGTATTAAAAACCTTATTCCTCTTTTTGTTCTTTCCTTAATTTGTACTAAAATATAATAATTTGCTAACTTAGGTTGGTATTAACTGTTATTAGAGGAATGCTGTTTTATGTTCATAAAATCCTGTATTTGGTTCAAAACAGTTTTATACCAAACAAATATCAAATAATATTACCAACATATATTTTAATTAGTTAATTATCACAAAAACTTATTTATGAAAAAAGGAATTTTAATTGCTCTGTTTACTATTGTTTTTCTAAGTGGATTTGCGCAAAACAAATATACAATTAGTGGGTATATTAAGGACGCAAGCAATGGAGAAGAACTTATTGGTGCCACAGTTTATATTGAAGAAATACAACAAGGTGCCATGACAAATGTTTATGGATTCTACTCACTTACCGTTCCTGAAGGCGATTATACAATCGAATACAGTTATATTGGCTTTAATTCTCAGAAATTTTCAATTAAATTAAACGAAAGTAAAACAAGTAATATAGAACTTATTTTAAATTCCCAACAACTTGAAGAAGTAGTGATTAAGGCACAAAAGGGAGATTATAATTTAAAATCAACAGATATGGGTGTTGTTAAACTTTCGCCAAAAGATATTTCAGCTGTACCCATTCTATTTGGTGAAAAAGATTTAATGAAAACCTTGCAATTAATGCCTGGTGTAAAATCTGCCGGTGAAGGCAGTAGTGGATTTAATGTGCGTGGAGGAAGTGCTGATCAAAATTTAATATTACTTGACGAAGCTACTGTTTATAATGCCTCACATTTACTTGGTTTCTTTTCAGTTTTTAATTCTGATGCTATAAAAGATGTTAATATGATTAAAGGTGGAGGCCCTGCAGAATATGGAGGTCGGCTTTCATCGGTATTAGATATAAAGATGAAGGAAGGAAATATGAAAGATTATAGTGTTTCTGGTGGATTAGGATTAATTTCATCGAGGCTCACGGTTGAAGGTCCTATTGTAAAAGACAAAGGATCATTTATGATTTCTGGAAGAAGAACTTATCTTGATCTATTTTTAGGCTTATCGTCAGAAGAATCCTTAGGTAATACTCAACTTTACTTTTATGATTTAAACATGAAAGCCAATTATAAAATAAATGACAAAAATCGTATTTTTTTATCTGGTTATTTTGGACGTGATGTATTTGGATATGATGATATGATGGGTATTGATTGGGGAAACTATACAGGTACAATAAGATGGAATCATCTTTTTAACGACAGGTTATTTCTTAATAGTTCTTTAATTGTAAGTGACTATAATTATAGTATGAATATGGAAACTGGGGACAATAATTTAGAAATTTTATCAGGAATTAATGATATAAATCTTAAAGAAGATTTTTCTTTTTATATCAATCCTAAAAACACTTTAAAATTTGGAGCAAATGCCACCTATCATACATTTATTCCAGGAGAAGTTTCAGGGAATGAAAATTTTAATTCATACAATCAAGAAGATGATTATGCATACGAAACGGCTACTTACATTTCACATGAATTAAATCTTACAGAAAAACTTAAATTCAAATATGGCTTAAGATATTCTTTTTTCTTAGTTACTGGTCCGGGTGATGTTTATACTTACAATAACAGTAATAATATTATTGATACTAAAACATATAATTCAAATGAAATTATTAAATCATATGGTGGATTTGAACCTCGGTTTGCTGCTACATTTACTTTAGATAATCAGAGTTCATTAAAAATGGCTTATTCCAGAAACAGGCAATATCTTCACTTGCTTTCAAATTCTACCTCGGGAACTCCTATGGATGCATGGATACCTAGCAGCAGCATTATAGAACCTGAAATAGCTGACCAGATTTCGTTTGGATATTTCAGAAATTTCTTAGATAATAAAATTGAGACATCGGTGGAAGTTTATTATAAAGACATGCAAAACCAACTAGATTATGAGAATGGGGCTGATTTATTCTTAAATCCATATATTGAATCTCAAATTGTTAATGGAGATGGGCGTTCTTATGGTGCTGAATTTTTAATTAAGAAAAACTCAGGGAATTTTACAGGATGGTTAAGCTACACTTATTCCAAAACGGAAAAAAGATTCGACGAAGTAAATGATGGGGATTGGTATCCCACAAAATATGATCGAACTCATGACATTTCGATAGTTGGAATGTATCAATTTAATCCTAAATGGAATCTGTCGGCTACTTGGGTTTATAACACAGGTGATGCTGTGACTTTTCCAAGTGGGAAATACGAAATTGAAGGTCAGACTGTAAATTATTATACAGAACGAAATGGTTACAGAATGCCCAATTATCACAGACTGGATGTGGGTGTAACATATACTAAACAAAAGCGAAAAGGAAGAGAAGCAAGTTGGAATTTTTCACTATATAACGCATATGGACGTGAAAATGCATATACTATTACATTTCAAGAAAGTGAATCTGATCCAAATGTTACTGAGGCGGTTCAACTTTCCTTATTTAAATGGATACCATCAATAACATATAATTTTAAATTTTAATAATATGAAAACAATACTATACATAGCTTTAATTTCAATACTTTTTACTTCTTGTGAGACTGTAATTGATGTTGATTTAAATTCTACCGATTCAAAAGTTGTAATAGAAGGATCAATAACAAATCAGCCTGGCCCTTATACAATTAAAATTACTCAAACTACTGATTATTTTATTCCTTCTAATTATCCTGCAATGCAAAATGCTATAGTAAATATAAGCGATGATGATGGTCATTTTGAAACGCTTATTGAAGTTGAACCCGGTATATATCAAACTGCCTCAATTCAGGGAACAACTGGGCATACATACAATCTTTATATTAATATAAATGATCAGGAATATACTGCAAGTTCATATTTACCAACAATTACACCTATTGATTCTCTTGCTTATTTTGAAAGTCCTTTTTCTCCGCACAATACTGGCGATGGTAATTTTCGTATATCCTGTTATTTTCATGATGACGAAAATGAAGAAAACTACTATCGCTTTAAATTATATAATAACTCAGTATTATCGGAAAAATTTTATTTATTAGACGATCAATTACAAAATGGTAGAGATATTGATTATGGCAGGCTTCAAGATGAAATTAACCTAAATGATACGGTTGTTGTAGAACTTGTAAATATTGATGAAGGTGTTTACAATTATTTTAATACTTTAAGCTCAATAGTAGGTAGCGGTGGAATGTCAAGCTCAATTCCTGCTAATCCAAATAGCAATATCTCAAATGGAGCATTAGGATATTTTGGGGCTTTTTCGTTTACTTGTGATACAATAATAATTAATTAAGTGATTTTCACTTAATTCTCAATAAAAAAAAGGCTGTCCAAATTACTTCTTGGACAGCCTCTTATAATTATTTTCTACTTGCTTGTTGTAAACGTTAGGACTTAAAGTAGCTATCCCGCAAACACGTAATTAATTAAGCAATCTCATAAGTGACAACGAACTTTGTGAAACAATCTCACCGATCGTATAAAACACTCCCGAGTTGGGCGTCTTCTTAATTTTTTACTAATTGCTTGTTGCTCGCTTTACAAACTTGCGAACTAATTTAGATTATGCAACTTTTAAGGATTCAATTTTATGTAATACATTAATATCTCTATTAATAACTTTAATTTTTCCTTTTGTATATCTTTCTGTGATAGTTTTAGTAATTAGAACTATTGCATTTGTTACATCAGATTTGATTAAATTTACACTAACCACTTTCGATTCAATTAATTCGTTATTGTCCATATTATGAATTGTTTAGTTAATAATACTATTTTAATTATAAGCGAAATACGACTGACTACAAAAAATATTAGAACTCCTTTCAATTCTTTTTCTCACTATTAAATATTTTAATTTAAGTTTAAGAATGCCAAATGGAAATAATGCCTTATAACTATAATATAGACTACTATTAAAGTTATGTTCACAATTATTTATAATACATTTATTATTGGTAATTGAAATAAATACAAGCCATGATTTTATTAATTCTTGTAAAAATTCAATTAGTGGTATGCTAATTATTATAAAATTTAGAAATATTTTTTTACAGAGTCTGAACATATATTAATATTAATTAATTGTTCGCATTGTTTTAAGTCAGCATGTACTTAAGAAAAGTTAGTTTAAGTTAAGAATAATATTTCATTTTTCAAAATATTGAAGTATGATAATTTGAAATATTGGAGTGTGTTTTTGTTTATACTTTAATTAAAATGATTAAATACAATACATTAACTCAAAATAAAAAAAGTTATTTTTTTTTATTAAAATCAACCTAATAAAGGTATAAATGGCTATAGATATAAATTTAACGCAATTATAATTTGTTCATACTTATCAATTAATTTATTATACATAGTATTTTTTAAAAAAAATCCTTTAATGAATTCAATATTGCGTAAATCTTTGTATCTGCTTTGAAATTTATTTTATATTAAACTGGCTTTTTAATTTGTATTCGATTTGAAATCTGTTTCTAAATAATCAAGCAAAATGAAAAAACAAAAACATTTGATTTCAGCAGTTATTATTCTTTTTATTCTTATTCCTGATTTTTTTCAAAATTGTATTCAGGATCAGGGCATGTATAGATAAATAACAATTCATAAAATAATTTTAGATTCCACTATAATGCATCAAGTGATTATGAATTAAATTTAAAACATAAACTCTATAATTATTTCAAGCTTTTAAAATACGAGTATGGAATAATTATAATTAGTAGGTATAAAAGAAATTGTAACTAAGGTTTTTTGCACAATGTAAAAGAGACATTGTATACTTTATTTATTACGTCTTTTATATTTCCCAAATAGTGCAAATTCAACAATCATGGGGCTATCCCAAAAGTCATTATCTATCATCCCCAACTTGATTAAGGATCTCGTAATTTATTGTACCCAATTTAGTTAAGAGATTTTCATTTTCAAGGGAATTACACTATAGATACTTTTTGGACAGCTCCTTTATTAATCAAATTGCACTATTTTTCATCCCCAATTGCTGAAATATAAAAGAATATTCCAGAACAAGTTCTTATTCTAATTCTAAACCTTCAGTTAAACAAATGTGTCTTGCATCCATATTTTTATGAAGTAGCAACTCATCATTATAGTTTTTAACATTATTATTATAAAACATTGAAATTTCAAATACTGATTTGTAAAAGTGCTTTTTTTTCAATAAATTAACATTGTTATTATATAATACTCTAATATAAACTTCGAATGAGAAATATTACTATTCTTATTTTAACATTTAGTGTTTGTATTATTTCTTTAAATATATTTTCTCAAACTAACCTGGAACAAGGTAATCCATTTATAACAAATTTCAGTGTAAATGAATATAAAGGACATCCTCAAATTTGGGATATTATTCAGGATAATAGGGAATTTCTTTATTTTGCAAATGGTGACGGTATTACAATTTTTGATGGAAATGAATGGGAACTAATTCTGTTACCTAATAAAATATCATCAAGGGCTTTAGCAAAAGATCATAATGGTATTATATATGCTGCTGGAACGAATGAAATTGGATACCTTCAACCAAATAAATATGGTAAATTGGAATACCTCTCTCTTATTGATTCACTTGGTATTAGAGATATAGGAATTGTAATGGATATCACAACCATAAAAAACGATATCTATTTCAGGTCTTCAGACTATCTTATTCTATTAAACGAAAACGGATTCAAGTATTGGAAGTCTAAATCTACTTATAATATTGCTTTCAGTTTTAATGAGGAGTTATTCATTCTGGACACAAAAAACGGATTGTTTAAATTAGAAAAAGATTCATTAATTCTTGCTCCTTTTGGAAAACAATTCATAAATAAGACATTTTACTTTGCTGAACAGTTTAAAAATGAAATTATTCTGGCTGACAGAATGAAAGGGCTTTATTCTTATAATCCTACATCAGATAATACAAACATGCTTAAACATATTGTTTGTGAAGCAAATAAATTTTTAACGGAAAATTTTGTTAATACGGGAGTTGTAACTAAAGATGAAAAAATTATTCTTGGAACAAACAGAAGTGGATGCCTGATAATTAACCGACAAGGAGATATTCTTTATAATTTCACAAAAAATAAAGGAATCCAGCATAATAATGTTCGAACTGTTTACATTGATAATAAAGAGAACTTATGGCTTGGACTAAACAAGGGGATTTCGCGATGTGATATTTCTCTCCCAATAACATCGTGGAATGAATTAACGGGAATTGATGGAATTGTTGAATCCATAATTCGTTACGAAGAAACTATTTACATTGCGACTCTGCAGGGAATTTATTATATAGAAAATAATTTGGTTCATAAAATACCAGGAGATATTGTACAAGCATGGTCATTTTTAATTTTTACAGACATTAGCAATTCGACTAAAATACTTTTAGTAGCTACAACTGAAGGAATTTATGAAGTTAAAGATAAAGCTTTGACAAAAAAATGGACTAATCAAATTTCCTTTAAATTATATCAATCTCCTTCAAATCCTAACATTGTATATTTTGGTTTAAGAAATAATATAGGTGTTTTGGAATACAATAAAAGCAAATTTGATTATAAAGGAGTCATTCCTAATTCCGGGATTAGCGTCAGGACAATTATTGAAGACGAAAATGAAGAAATATGGATTGGCACTTACCGTTATGGTGTTGTTCGCATTATACCATCTGACGATATATTAAATCCTAAAGAAATTATTCACTATAATCTTAAATCTGGTTTACCTTCTTTAAAAGATATTATGGTATTTGATTTTAACAATACTGTTGTCTTTGGAACTGAATTTGGATTATACCATTTCGATAAAAATTCTAATAAATTTATTTCAGATACTACTTTTGGTGATATTTTTAAAGGAAAACAAAAAGACATCTATTTGTTAGCAGAAGATAATGATGAAAATGTCTGGATTTCCCAATTAATAAGCAAACCAGGCTCTATTGGCATAGCATCTAAAACCACGAACGGAAGTTATTTATGGAACTCAACCCCATTAAGTACAATTCCTGAGATAGGAATACGAACAATATTAGTTGAACCTAATGGCATTATCTGGATTGGAGGAACAGAAGGTATTTTCAGGTTTGATAGTTCTATTCAGATAGATTATAATGAAAAATTTCACCCTTATATACGAAATGTGAGTATTAAAAATGACTCTACAATTTTTTTTGGCAATTATTATATTGAAAAAGAAGGTAAAAAATATTTTTCGTCAATTCAAAATGAAACATTCAAATATAAGATTGATTATCGTTACAACTCAATTGTTTTTAAATATACTTCACCTGAATTCTGTAATAGATCAAAATTAAAATATCAATATTTACTTGAAGGATATGATAAAAATTGGTCGGGATGGAATAATATAACAAGCAAAGAATATACTAATCTCGATAAAGGAAATTATACTTTTAAAGTCAAAGCAAAAAATTTATATGATAAAGAGAGTACTATTGCTCAATATCAAATTCAAATTCGTGCTCCTTGGTATCGCACCATTATAGCGTATTTTCTTTATGGAATAGTTGTTTTCCTTTTTATATGGTTTGTGGTTAAACTTTACACTAGAAAACTAAAAAAAGAAAAAGAACATCTAGAAGAAATTGTTAAAGAAAGAACTAAGGATTTGCACAAAATAAACACTCAGTTAGAGGAAAAGCAAACAGATCTGGAAGTAAAGCAGGAAGAAATTAAAACACAACGAGATGCTATAGAAGACCAAAATAAAGAACTTGAAAAATTATCGATTGTTGCAAGTGAAACAGATAATGCAATTACAGTTAGCGATGCAGATGGGAATTTCGAATGGGTTAACGATGGGCTATGTAGGCTATTTGGTTTTTCACTTGAAGAAAGAAAAAATGAAATAGGAAAAAATATTTTAGATGTTAGTACTAATCCTAACATGAAAGAAATTTTTAATAATGTAAAGAAGAATAAAAAATCTGTTACTTATGCATCAACTGTAAAATCTACCAAAGGGAAAATACTAAATTTACAAACCACCCTGACTCCTATTATAGATGATAAAGGTGAAATACAAAAATTAATTTTTATTGATGCTGATATTTCCGAGTTAAAGAAAGCAGAGAAAGAAATTTTACAAAAAAACGAAGAAATAATTTCACAAAAGAAAGAACTCGAAAATCATAGAAATCATTTAGAATTGCTTGTTAAAGAAAGAACAAATGATTTAGAAATTGCAAAAGAAAAAGCAGAAGAATCTGATCGCCTTAAATCTGCTTTCTTAGCAAATATGTCGCATGAAATAAGAACACCAATGAATGCGATAATTGGATTTTCTAGTTTATTAACAGATAGAGACATTGTTGAAGAAAGCAAGAATGAATTGGTTTCACATATTGTACATAATAGCGATACATTACTACGTCTTATTGATGATATAATAGATATTGCAAAAATTGAAGCAGAACAACTTAAAATAAATAAACTAAACTGTAGTATCGATTTGATATTTAATGAATTATTGGAAAAATTTGATGAGCGTAAACAAACCATTAAGAAACAAAATATCAAAATTTCAATAAATAAAGAAGTTAAAAATAACAGCCTTATAATATATACCGATCCTGTTCGTTTGCAACAAGTTTTATCAAATCTTATTGATAATGCTTTAAAATATACAGAAAAGGGGTTTGTGGAATTTGGTTATATATTTGAAGACTCATCTAATAATGAAAATATCAAATTCTTTGTACAGGATACCGGAATAGGGCTTTCTAAAGATCAGCAAGAAATAATTTTCAGGAGATTTACAAAAATAGAAAATAATAAAAAGAAAATATACAGGGGAGCCGGACTAGGATTGGCAATTTCAAAAAACCTTATTTATTTGCTTGGAGGAGATATTTGGGTTGATTCTGAAATGAACAAGGGGTCAACTTTCTATTTTACAATTCCTCATATTAAAAAAACAGATAAAGAGGAACACATTGAAGTAAAAAAATCTAAAATGTCTGATTTTAATTGGTCAGAAAAGACAATACTTATTGCCGAAGATGAAGAAAGTAACTATCTTTATTTTAAAATGCTCTTATCCAAAACTAAGGCAAATATTTTACACGCAGATACAGGAATTAAGGCAGTTAAAATATGTCATAAAAATAAAGTTGACTTAATTTTAATGGATATAAAAATGCCGGAAATGGATGGGTTGGAAGCTACCAAAATTATCAAAAAAGAAAATAAAATGATTCCTATTATAGCTTTAACGGCTTTCGCAATGGAAAATGATAAAAAAATAAGTATTGAAGCTGGATGCGATGAATATGTATCAAAACCATTTAATAAATTAAAATTATTATCTCTTTTAAATACTTATCTTACATAAAAATTAATTTATCAGTGAATTTAACTTTATATAAATATTGATGATAACTACTGACTTAAATTGGAGTAAAAAAACTATTTTAATTGCTGAAGACGAAGATAGCAATTATAGATATTTAGAAATTGTACTTAATAAAACGAAGGCATCATTAATTTGGGCAAAGGATGGAATTGAAGCCATTGAACTATGTAAGAAACATAATCCAGATTTAATCCTTATGGATATTAAAATGCCAAATTTGGATGGTTTAGAAGCTACACGTGAAATTAAGAAAATAAACCCGGATGTACCTGTTATTGCTCAAACAGCATTTGCTATGGAACATGATAAAAAAATGAGTTTAGAATCCGGTTGCAATTCCTATTTGTCTAAACCGATTAAAGCAAAAAATTTAATCGCAGCCATTTCAGTATTTCTAGAGAATGATTAATTGATAATTAAAAATGACACTGATATTATATTTTGTGATTTTTTGTGTCATTGAGCCTTAGTGGCATATTTTTTTCTGCCCCAAAGCCATTAAAACACTAAATATTACAGCTACATTAATTTATATCAGAGCTTAAAAAAATTAAAAATAAGGACAAGGAACTGCGCCTATTTTATATTTTCGTTTATTCTTTCTTAAATCTAATCTATATGCTATTGAAATTTCATGAGCTCCTCCTGTTGATGCTAATAAACGAGAAGTCGATATATCGTAACTGTAATTAATTAAAATATCTTTAACAGTCGTTCCAACTAATAAAACAACAGCATTTAAATCTGCTGATTGTTCAAAAGCAGGAATACCTCTAAACCAAATTCCTATTCTAAATGGTTCCTTTTCGTAATTAACACCAACATCCAACTGATTAAACCCTGCTTGATTCTTATATAAAAATGAAAGAGAAATAAACTTATCTGTTTTTGCTCTATATTTCTCATACAACTTTAATTTAACTCCTCCATAAAGTGCCACTTTAAGCGAAGGATATGTATCATCATCAGAAAACTGTTTGTTTAATGCAAGTAAATGATCTCCTGTTGCACCGATCCAATAATTATCTGTATATGTTAATAAAGAAAAAGCAAAATCGTAGTGGTTTACCTGTTCATTTTTAGGAATTTCTATACTAGTCGATTCACCCAAATAAAGTTCATCGGCAAAATCAAGGTTTGAATATTGTACACTCCTGTTATAATAAGCAGCCTTTAAACCTGGTCTGACTTTAATTTTATGATTAACTTCTATAACATATGAATATGCAATTCCTGCTGTTGTTGTATTGTAAACCCCACCTTCCTGATCTCTTAAAACCACTACCCCAAGTCCGCTGTTATAATTAGTTAGAAAATGATCAAATGAAAATGAATATGTTGTATATGCATCAGGTAAGTTTGCCCATTGATTTCTATAATTAGCAATAAGTCTTGAATAATCAGTGGCACCAGCCAATGATGGACTTAAATTCAAGGGAGAAGAATAAAACTGAGAAAACTGCGAATCTTGAGCTTTTAACTGTGTTATAGTTAAAATGAACAAAAAGCTTATAATATATCTTTTTAAGTTTTTCATAACATCTTACTTTTTAAATTAATGAAGTAACATTATTGTGCCTACTTGATTAAAATCCTTTCCATTATTAATTTTTCCTGTTACTTTCCAAACATAAACTCCTTCATCTAATAATTTGTTATCATAATATCCATCCCAACCAATATTTATATCTGAACTCTCAAAAACTAATACTCCCCATCTATTAAATATTTCAAGATGGTAATTATTAATTTCATCGCCTATAGGATAGAAAACATCATTACTAAAATCGTTTTGATTATAAACTCCTCCCGAAGAACCATCAAGATTAGGAGTGAAAGCTGTAGGAAATACAACTATCGTACTTTCATATACTTCAACACCGGCAACAACATTTGTAGAATCATAACAATCATTCTCAGACCAAGCATGTAGTATTACATTATAGGCTCCTTCAGTTTCATAAATATATCTAGGGTCACTTTCAGTTGATGTTCCGCCATCACCAAATTCCCATTCATAAGTAATTGCATCAGTAGATGTATTTACAAAAATCGCTTCTTCTTCCGGAATAAACACTTGCTTGTTAACAATTAAGAATGAAGCTTTTGGCTGATCATAAATTGTTATAATTGTGTCTTTTACAATAATATCGCCATTTTCACTAATAATTGTTAAGCTTGGTTTATAAATTCCGGGTTCATTAAATGTATGTTTAATTGTAACTTGATCTGATGCAGTCCCATCGTCAAAATCCCAAGAAAATGGTAATCCAGCCATCGAATTATTAATAAAAAAAACATCTAATGGAGGGCAACCTTCTGTCTCAGTTATGAAAAAACTAGATGCAGGCATTACATTATAATTGACAGAAACATCGTCAAAACTACTGCAGTCATTTATATTAACCATCCATCGGAACGTATTTAATCCTGAACCTAAACCTGTAACTTCAGTAATTAAGTTATTACTTTCACTAAAATTACCAGAACCACCAACAACTGACCATGCACCTTCACCAGACGTAGGATTAGTTGCAACAAGCATTGTGTTTGATTCTGAAACCGTTTGATCACCCCCTGCATAAATCTCAACTTCATTGTTTGTAACTACAACTTCATCAATTGTCGTACATCTATCATATGTAATTGTCCATCTTAGGGTATTTTGTCCAAAGCCTAAATCTGAAGCAATTGCATCATATCTAGTCGAATCGCTAAATATAGCACTACCACTTATTAAAGACCATTTTCCATTTCCAGTTAAAGGATTATTTGCTAATAAAGGACTATTTGTTCCACAGATAGGAAAATCCTCTCCTGCATAAGCAACATTCGGTAAATCATTGTCTATTACAACATCATCATAAGAATCGCAAGTAAGATTACTTATAGTCCACCTAAAAGTATTTGGACCGGAACTTAAATTTGAAACTTGTGTGTTGTTTTCAGTTTTATCCGAAAAATCGCCTGCCCCGTTAATTAAACTCCAATTTCCACTACCATACACAGGGAAATTAGCACTTAAAATTGTTGAATCTCCGCAAACGGGAAAATCTTCTCCAGCATAGGCTGTGGATGGAGAATTATTGGTTATTGTTACTGTATCGCTGGAATAACAATCATTATTTGTAATTAACCACTGTAATACGTTAGTACCCTTTCCGATATTATATATCTTTGAATTATAGTCACCATTATCATCAAAACTGGCAGAACCTTCGAGTACAGACCAAGCACCAATTCCATTATTTGGAACATTTGCGAATAAAACTGTTGAATCTTTACATAAGGTTTCATTACGTCCTGCATCACTTGTTATTGTTAAGTTATTTGAAATTACAACTTCATCAATAGAAGTACAACCATTGTTCGTAATAGTCCATCTTAAAGTATTTACTCCCATATCAAGATCGGTTATAGAACTAAATGGATTATAAATATCAACAATATTTGAAGACCCACTTAATCTAGACCATTCTCCTATACCTATTATCGGTGTATTCGCTTCAAGTTCATCTTGATCTGAACATGATCCACGATTAGGTCCTGCGTTTGCTTCCGTTGGTAAATTGTTTGTGATCACTACATCAGAATAAGAAGGGCATATATCATTTACAATAGTCCAACGAAGAATATTTGTTCCCTTGTCCAATCCATTAACTTTAGTATCTGGTTGATTTAAGTCATCAAAACTTGCAAATCCGGAACCTCCAATAATAGACCATGTACCTATACCTGCGCCAGGATTATTAGCTTCTAGTATTGTTTCATTATCGCAAATCTCAAGTGAATCTCCCGTATTTGCCTGTATAAGAGCATTATTAATTATAACATCATCATGAAGTGAACAAGCCATGTAAGATATTTCCCACCTATAAATATTTAATCCTTCTTTTAAATTTGTAACAGTAGGTGTACTTGAATTTACATCTGAAATATCTGTTGATCCACTTTGAGTTAACCAAGTTCCAGTACCTACTATTGGAATATTCGCTGCTAAAACAATAGAGTCATGGCATATAGTTTTGCTTTGACCTGCCCGAGCTTCTGTGGGTCTGTGATTGGTAATTACAACATCATCGTGTAAACTACAAGAATTATTTACAATTGTCCAGCGAAGAATATTATCATCTACAGATAGATCACTTGCTTTATTCCCATAGAAACTTGCAGAACCACTAAATACCCTCCATTCCCCAGTACCTACTGTTGGCGTATTCGGAGTTAATGTAACGGTATCACTACATATCGTTTGATCTTTGCCTGCATTAGCTACTGAAGGAATGTCATTAATAATTGTAACCACATCTGTTAAAATACACCCATTATTTTCAATTTTCCATTTTAAAACATTTTCACCACTTCCCAAACCTGTTACTTTTGTATTAAATAAGGTATCAAACTCAAAATATGCAGATCCACTAATAACCGACCATTCTCCAATACCTACAATAGGTTCATTTCCTGCCAAATACGTACTATCCTGACAAAAAGATTGTATCTCACCTGCATTAGCCTCAGTTGGTAAATTATTAATAATAACCACGTCATCATAGGTCCATCCATTCTCCCAAACAGACCATCGTAATATATTTTCACCTTTTCCTAATTCAGTAACAGGAGTTTTTGGATTAGTATAATCCAAGAATGATGCAGATCCTTGTGGTACAGACCATTCTCCAAATCCAAAAATTGGCTCATTGCCTTCAAGTACAGTTTCATCCGAACATAAAGTCTGAACTGGACCAGCATCCGTTATTTGTGATGAATAATTCGATATTAGCACATCATCTGATAAAATACAACTTCCATTTTTCGTATTCCATCTTAATATATTATCTCCTATGGATAAATCATAAACGCTAGTATTATAAAGTGTATCATCAGCAAAACTACCAGAACCATGAACAACCTCCCAATATCCAGATCCTATTACTGGATTGGTTGCCTGCAAAGTTGTAATATCAATAGTTAATGATTGATCAGGACCTGCTTCAGCTGAGCTAGGTAGGTCATTTATAATTGAAACGCTATCAACACTAAAACACCCATCAATATCTACATTCCATGCTAAAATATTTTCGCCTTTTGATAAGCCTGTAACCCTTGTATTATATTCATTTCCCTCAACAAATGCAGCTGAGCCTTCAAGTACAGACCAATATCCTATTCCATGACTAGGCGCAATTGCCTCAAGGTATGTTGTTCTATCACATAAAGTTTGAATATTCCCAGCTTCTACATCTATTTGATTATTGGTAATTGTTACTTCATCAAAAATAGTACAACTTCCATTTTTAATAGTCCACTTTAAGACGTTATCGCCATGACTTAGATTTCTCACAACTGTATTATGTAATGTAGAATCTTCAAACTGTGCTGTTCCACTAACAACAGACCATAATCCATCGCCAATCAAAGGATTATTTGCGTTAAGAATTGTTGAGTCACTACAAATTGGTTGATCCCATCCTGCATCTGCTTGGGTAGGTCTCTCATTATTTATAAAAATTGTATCATAATTAGTACAAATACCTTTTGTTACCGACCATTTTAATTTATTAATACCTGAATCAAAATCTGAAGCTGTAACTACCGGATTATTTCCATCTGAAAAGCTTGCTGCACCAATTAAAACTGACCAACTACCATTAGCTCCTGTTGGCACATCACTCCCTGTCAACACAATTGATTCATCACACAAATTCTCATTATCACCCGCTTCAACATTTACTTTATTATTAGTAATAAGAGCTGTATCACTTAGACTACATCCATTAACATCAACAATTGTCCATACTAATTTATTATTTCCCTGTCCAATGTTTGTAATATCAGCAACAGGGTTATTTGGATCATTGTTTGGAAATGTTACTGCTCCATCAAAAGTTGTCCAAGTTCCTGTACTTCCTACAGCTGGAATATTTCCATCTAATGTTGTATTGTCAACACATAAATCCTCTTGGTCTAACGCAGACACATAAGGTAAACTATTAACAATAATACTCTGACTTTCAGGAGCACCCTCTCCACACGCATTAGCAGCGCTTACCATTATTACATCATTTACTGCTGTTTGATCAAAATCTAAAGTGACCTGCCTTGAGCCAGCTCCGGCAACAATTGATGCACCAACGGGTAAAGTCCAATTATAATGAGTGGCATTTGCATCTGCATCAATTGAAAAGATAACTCCATCCTCATTCCTACATATTTCTGCGGGTACGGGTCCAATTAAATTATTTGCTGCTCCTGGAATAGGATTAACATTTACAAATAATGTTGGAGATGTAGTTCCAAGTCCACAAGCATTTTTTGCATAAACAGTTATATCATCACTTATAGCGTTATTATCTATATTAACAGTTATTGAGTTTGAATTATTACCTGATACAATTGTAAATCCTGCCGGTACCGACCAAACATAATTAGTTGCATCTAAAATTGGATCAATGCTATATGAAATATTTAGTTCATTCTGACAAACTTCAATTGAACCACTAATAACTGGTGCGTCCTCAGGAAGTGGATTTATACTAACATCTACGCTAGCATTCATCTTATACCTACATAAACTTAAAACATTATATGCATAAACAGTGTAATTGCCAACTGCCATTTGATTTCCAAAACTAATTGAAGAACCTGTTGTTCCAGGTATATCTGTAATTAAAGTTGCATCATCAATCCAAAGCTCATAATTTACTCCTGTTTCAGAGTTAGATAAAATTATATCCAATCCTAAACCGCCTTCACAATAAGCACCTCCACCTATAACATTATATGCAATTGGCATTGCATTAACGGTAAACGTTCCTGGGGCTTCAGGGCTTTCACATCCATTAATTGTTTGAGTTGAAAAATATGTATGAACTCCAGGGGCTGTTTCATTTGGTTGATGAGAATTTCCTACACCTACTATTGCCCCAGCAATATTTTTATACCAATTAATATTATTACCTACGACACTAAAAATTGGGTTTACTTCATTTTCACAAATTTTAATACTTGGATTTACAAATGATGGAGGAGCAGGAATTCCATTGATTACATAATCAGCAGGATTTTGAGCACTCTCACATCCATTTGCATTTGTTTGTGTTGCATTATAAGTATAAGTTCCTACTAAATTATCGGCAGGTGTATATGTTGTACTTGTAACAATAAATGTATTTGTATTATCATACCAATTAATATTGGTTCCGATAGCTGTAAGCTCAGTTGCAGTACTACCGAAACAAATAGTATTACCAATTGTGTTTGGTGCTGTTGGTAATCCATGAATAGTAAAAGTAACTTCTCTGGTTAAACTCTCACAACCATTAATACCTGTTGAAGTTGCATAGAAAGTATGGATTCCTTCACTTGTAACAGCTGGTGTATATGATAATCCACTTGATAAGTATGTTGCATCTTCATACCAATGTACAGTATTTCCTGAGATTACTGTGAAACTTGGATTTGGAGTTCCAAAACAAGTTTCTATATCATTAATTGCTGGACTTAAATCCGGTGTGTTATCTTCAATCACATCAACAGTATAATTACTTGTACATCCACTATTTATATCCTCAACTATAACAGTGTATGTTCCCATGGCTTCAACATTTGTTGAGTACGAATTAGGTGTAATAATATTTCCAGGACCAGACCAACTATAGCGATAATTAGGATCCTGACTAACACTAATATTCACCTGAGCTACTGCACAATTTAATTCTCCAGAAGGATTATTTACTGTAACAATTGGATTCACTTTGTCTTCAACTACTATTACATTAGAAGAAGTAGCAGTACAGTTGTTATCTGTATTCTTAACTGTTAAATTATATGTACCAGCTGCATTTACAATTGGTGTTATTGTACTTGCATTAAAGATGGTACCAGAACCTGATGTTGTCCATAAATAATTTACGTTTGGATATGTTGAAGAACCACTTAAAAATACTGTTGCTGCATTACATGTTATTTGATCAGGATTAACATCAACAGAAACATCAGGAGGAGTAATATCATTGCTAACAGAAACAGTTGAAGTATTAACACAACCATTTCCTAAATCGGTAACCGTAACATCATAATCGGCTACAGCATCAACTACTGAACTTGCTGTTGTAGATCCTGAAACGATATTACCACCAGCACCTGCGAGCCAAGAATAAGTTAAAGGTGAAGAATTTATAGAAGTACCTGTTGCGTTTAAATTAACCTCTAATCTTGAACAAGTTATATCCAGTGGAACATCAATTGCGATAGTAGGAAGAGTTGTATTTTCAATTACCGTAATACTTCTAACAGTAGAACAAAAATTTAGGGTACTTGTAATTGTTACAACGTAAGTTCCTGCCTTATCAACGATAGGGCTATTAGAAGTTGCACCAGAGGAAATATTTCCATCAGAAGTTGTCCATAAAATTGTCTTATTTAAACCTAAACCTGTAGCATCTGCTGATAAGGTTACTAATGCATTACTACAAGTAATAGCTCCAGGGGATGGATTAAATACATCAATTACAGGAACTGAATTATCTTCAGTTACATCAACAAAAACACTTGTTGGGCAACCTGTAATATTATGTTCGGCAGTTAATGTATACCTTCCTGCGGCATCAACTGTTGGTGTAGTTGTATTATCATTGGCTAATATATGCCCACCAAGTGAAGCTGTCCAAATAAAGCTTGTTGCATCAGCCGAAGAAGCAGAGGCATCTAAAATAACCGTTGAATTAGAACAAGTTATTTGACCTGGTACAGCTATAACTAATGAACTTGGTACAGTTATTAGTTCATTTACATTTGTTATACCTGTTGTTGTACAACCATTAACTAGGTCTGTAACTGTTACTTCGTAATCTCCTGCTTTATCCACATTTGGAGTTGGCGAATTACCATTTTTTATTGTAGCTCCTGCAATAAATGTTGACCATGAATATAAGGCACTAGGTGTTGTAGATGATGCATCCAATGTTACAGTACTATAATTACACATTAATTCTTCATCATCAGTAGCAAGTAATGTTAATGTTGGTGGAACAATATTTTCTGCGACAGAAACATCAATACTATTTGTACAACCATTTGCTGCGGTAACAGTAAATCTAAAGTTACCATTACCATTTACAGAAGCAGTTGGTGTATTAGCATTTGTAATTGTAACTCCATTTGCAGAAACTTCCTGCCACAAATATGTTGCTAAAGGTGTTGTTGAATTTCCAGATATCTGTACACTTGTATTTGTACAAGTTATATCATCAGGACTAGTACTTACTAAGGCTATATTTGGAACTGAATTGTCTAATTGAACCAATACGTTATCTGTTGACGAACAACCATTAGCTGCTGTTGCAGTAATTATATAGGTTCCTTCTAAATTAACTGTTGGGCTAAGTGTTGTAGCATTTGCAAAAATCCCAGGCCCTGTCCATAATATTGTTGAACCCACGTTCACTGTTGCTGTTATAATTTCCGTTGGGTCTGTACAAGTTATAGAGTAAGGCCCACCTATTATTGTTGCTATAGGATTTACCAAATCATCTGTAATAATTACTTCACCAGTTTCAGTACAACCAGTTGAAATATGTTCAGCTATTAAAGTATAAGTACCAGCTGTACTTATTGTAGCGGTATTTGTAGAACCCCCGCTAACAATATTTCCAGAACCTGCAGACCAACTATAATTTGTAGCATTTAAACTAGTTGATGCATTTAAATCAATAGTCATCTGAGCACAAGTTATTTTTGTGGCAGAAGGAACTATATTTATTACAGGTTTCGAATTATAATAATCTACAGTTATACTTTGACTTGTAGTACAACCTGTTGTTGCACTGGTTACTTTTATTGTATAATCTGCTGCCACGTTTACTGTAGCTGTAGCTGTAAATTCACTTCCACCCGCAACAAAGCCACCAGTAGCAGTAGTCCATTCATAAGTATCTGTTCCTACTGAACTTGAAACTGTTAAATCTATTGTTGGATTATTGCAATCCAAATCGGAACTCTTTACTAATGAAGTTATCGTTGGTGCTGTAAGATCTTCTTGTATTTCTACTGTTGCACTATTTGTACATCCATTAACTTGATCGGTTACTGTTAAGGTATAAATACCAGGTAAATCTCCTGTTGCTGTTAATGGATCAGCATCATTTGTAATTGTTGCTAATGGAATAGCTGTTGTCCATAAGAATGTTGCGCCAACAACTGATGAACCTCC
>WTBR01000091.1 GCA_013138975.1 Bacteroidales bacterium | reverse complement strand
AAAGAGGGGATTATCAATTAAATCGAGATCGTTGTCTCATTGGTATTAAAAACCTTATTCCTCTTTTTGTTCTTTCCTTAATTTGTACTAAAATATAATAATTTGCTAACTTAGGTTGGTATTAATTATAGTATTGCAATCACGAGCTAAACAATCTTTCTGACGAATATTTTTATTAAAGAATAGTGCGTTTACGAATCTAAAAAACAGATGTATATATTATAATTAAAATAAATATATAAACAATATATACTCATATTTTGTACACTATTAAACTAATATAATGTATGAAAAAGTTAAGAACGCTAGAATTCGATGAGCTCCAAGACAGAATTCCAATACATTTCGAGCTTGAGGGATTAGATTTAGTATTTGTACGGTATGATGACAATATATCTGTTTTATATGGCAGATGCCTCCATAGAGGAGCTCTATTGGCAGCTGGATATATTGAAGGTGACAATTTAATATGCGGTTTACATGGATGGGATTATCGCTACGATACGGGTGTTTCAGAATACAATAATAACGAGGTGCTTTATAAGTTTAAGTCAGAGCTTAAAGATGGATATATATGGATAGATGAAGACGAGATTAAAGAGTATCAGATAGATCATCCCCAAACTTTTAATAAAAAAGAGTACTTGGGAAAATATGTAGATACACATCCCGAGGATACTGAACCGTACACAAGCTACATCAAAGAACTAGCTAAGCATGGCTTAAAAAACTATGGACATCATGGGCCTTCTGCAAGTATGGGAGTAAATCGAAATCTTCTTCCTAAATGGGAATCGATCCAGTTTTTACCAGCTCAATTATCCAGAAGACCTCTAATGGACAATATTCCTGTAAAAACGTCAGTGATTATAGGCCCTAATGCAAAAAAACCTTTGCACCTTGAGATTCCTATTTTCGTATCTGATATGAGTTTTGGAGCAATATCCAGAGAAGCGAAAATTGCCTTATCTAAAGGTGCTGAATTGGTAGGAACAGGAATTTGTTCAGGAGAAGGGGGTATGTTGTCTGAGGAACAAGTTAATAATTCTAGATATTTTTACGAACTGGCCTCTGCTAAATTTGGATTTTCGTGGGATAAAGTTAAAAAGGCACAGGCATTTCATTTTAAAGGAGGGCAAGGAGCAAAAACAGGCACAGGTGGACATTTACCCGGAATTAAAGTTTCAAAGGAAATTGCAGAAGTACGTGGGTTGAAAGAAGGTGAAACAGCAATTTCTCCTGCCGCATTTCCTGACATGAAAACGGTTGAAGATTTTAAAGCTTTTGCAGATGAAGTGCGTAAGCAAACAGGAGGAATTCCAATCGGTTTCAAAATTGCAGCAAGTAGGATAGAAGAAGATATAGATTTTGCCTTAAAAGTTGGAGTAGATTACATTATTCTTGATGGCCGTGGAGGAGGTACAGGTTCTGCTCCTACTATTCTTAGGGATAATATAAACGTGCCAACGATACCTGCGCTTGCCAGAGCCAGAAAGTATTTGGATAAGTCTGGCAAAAAAGACGTAACGCTTATAATTACAGGAGGACTGCGTGTTCCTGAAGATTTTGCTAAAGCAATGATGTTAGGAGCTGATGCAATTGCCGTTGCTAATTCTGCACTCCAGGCAATTGGTTGTTTGGGGATGCGTGCTTGTGGTACAAATAATTGCCCGGTTGGTATTGCCACCCAAAAGGAAAGCCTCAGAAGTCGAATAATTATTGATGAATCAGCAAAACAACTGGCTAACTTTTTTAATGCTTCTTCTGATTTGATGAAAGTAATTGCTCGAAGTTGTGGTCATTCATCATTGATGCAATTTAATTTTAATGATTTATCTACCTTGGATTATCAAATGCATTTATTAACAGGAATAAAATATGCAGGTGTTTCTAAATAATAATGTTGATCGGATAAAACGTGATTATAAATCTTTGGATGCTGTTTATGTGGGTAAAGGGAAGCATTACATACAGGAAGATCACCCTCATGAAATGGATAAGTCCTAAGAAGCTGGGCTCAAAAATTAAACTGAATATGAGACATTGTAATTGTTTAAAATAATCCTAAAAATAAAAATAATGGTACAGCAGAATGAAAATTTGCCACTTTTCTTAGCTGAAGCTACAAAGATTGGACAAGAGATTAGTATTACCGGAAAATGGGTTCCCACGAAAAAAAGTGGATTTTTTAGAAAATCTACCGAATCGAAAGAGATGTTAAAAGAGTGGGAAGACATTCATGTCGGTGCCAAAGGCCATTCAGGAATACTATCAACAGAAATCAACCATGCTGTTGGAGAAGATGCTGTTCTAATTCATCATGTATTCAAGGATGCAGCAGCACTCGTCGATTATTTTTCATCTACCGGAACTAAACACATAGTTGCGCTTACCCAAGTCGCTAAACCTCAATTGCACATGATTAGAGGAGTAAATATACCCGATGTTGTTAGCAAAGCACTTACAGAGAAAAATGTGAAAGGGGTATTCGGAGAATTTTTATTTGGATTTGTAAAAGACAATTATAAACGTCCTGACCCTGAAACAGCCATTATGGTAACTGCTAAGTGGACATGCAAACCGGGTGCATCCAACCACATGGACGAACTCAGATACTGGTGGCAATGTGTTGGTACTGATGCGTATACATTGGAAGAGGGTTTGCTCAGATTTGAAGTCTACCAAGTTATTGGTGAAGATGCATTAATTATTCATGAAACGTTCAAGAACAGTGATGAACTTAAATTTCATTTATCAAAAGGAACCGCTGAAAAATATAAGAAAGTTATCGACAAGATCGCCATTACTGAGGGTTACTTCTTCCGTGGGCCTGTTTCTTGGACTATAAGAACGTACTCAAAGTTTTTGCGTTTGCCAGCAACATACTCTAGCCAAGGGAGTCACTTCACACAAGCTGGAGGGAATATGAGTGATGGAACAGGGGATTAATTGATGATACAAATTTCCTAATAACAAACTTGTGTTGCTTTATTTTTATTGTTTCTTTTCCATGTCATTGATAGCTCCTTGGCAAAGATCCACCTATTCGATCTTTTTAACTTCTTTATAATACAAATCATCGCTATTATAACCAGCAGGAATCACAACATCAATATATGTTTGGAATAAAGTATTTGAGAGATTCAAAATATTATCAAAATCATTTAAAGTAATTAAAACTTTACTTTAATGTAATTATTCAATATCTTACTATCTAACTGATTTAAAAAATACTACAGATGAAAAAGAATATTACAAATAATGTTTTTTGGGTTGGTAAAAATGATTGGGAATTAAGACAATTTCACGGTTATGAATATTCTACCAATAGAGGATCTACCTACAATTCTTATTTAATAAAAGAGGAGAAAAACATATTAATTGATACTGTTTATAAACCATTTGCTGCTGAATTTATTGAGAATTTATCGAAGGAAATAGAACTGACGAAAATTGATTATATTATTACTAATCATGCTGAAATTGACCATAGTGGTGCGTTACCTGAATTAATGAAATTAATACCGGATACACCAATTTATTGTACTGCGAATGGGGTAAAATCTTTGAAAGGACATTTTCATAAAGATTGGAATTTCAAAACAGTTAAAACAGGTGATAAATTATCCATAGGGAATAATAAGGAACTTATATTTATTCAAGCCCCAATGCTTCATTGGCCTGACAGTATGTTTTGTTATTTAACAGGCGATAATATTCTATTTAGTAATGATGCTTTTGGACAACATTTTTGCTCGGAACTATTATTTAATGACTTAGTTGACCAACATGAATTATATGCTGAAGCAATTAAGTATTATGCAAATATCTTAACTCCTTTTAGTAAACTAGTAACTAAAAAAATAGATGAAGTTATTAAATTAGATGTTCCAGTCGATTTTATATGCACAAGTCACGGAGTTGTGTGGCGTGATAATCCATTACAAATAGTTGCAAAATATGCTGAATGGGCTAATAATTATCAGGAAAATCAAATTACAGTTATATACGATACAATGTATAATGGAACGCGCTTATTAGCAGAAAATATTGTAAAAGGGATAAACTCTGTTGACAATAATGTTAATGTTAAACTGTTTAATTCCGCCACAAATGATAAAAATGAAATAATTACAGAAATTTTCAAATCCAAAGCAATTCTGGTTGGTTCACCAACAGTAAATAACGGAATTATGTATTCTATAGCAGGATTGCTTGAACTAGTTAAGGGATTAAAATTCAAAAATAAAAAGGCAGCAACGTTCGGATGTTTTGGTTGGCATGATGTTTCTACAAAAATTATTTCAGAAATTTTAAATGAGTCAGGTTTTGAAATCATTTTAGATTCCTTAAAAACAAAATGGGTACCTGATAAAGAATTTGTAATCAAAAGTTACGAATATGGGAAACAATTTATTAAACAGTTAGAAAACTAAATATTCTTTATTGCCGATAGTGAATTACTTTTAATTTTGCTCAATATAAAATAAATACCCCAAAGTTAAATCTTTGGGGTATTCTTTAATCATTCTGAAATAGGTTCCAAGACGATTGTTTATGAACCAATTTTTTATTCTGTAAATCGGTCGGAAAAATCAGTTTTAGCATAATCCCATATCTTCATATTATCCAGGGCATACCTGTCAATAGCATAGCTACTATCCCAAGCTGTTGCGACTCTAAAATCACCAGTTGTATTATCAGTACCCCAAGTATTATCTGTATTATTTGACTGGATTAATGTTCCGTCTAAATATATTTGAAGGTATTCTCCAGAACCATTTATTCCGTTTCTATCCCAAACTGCCGCAATATGAACAGGGCTATTTAAAACAGGAGAAAATCCAGTGAAAGATACACTTTGAATAGTCCCATTAAATGTTATATCAAATTCAAGGACGCTATTATCATTATGCCAGTATAAAGCTAAAACATTATGACTCCAGTGTCCGGAATTTACAAAACCATATACTCCATAACTATAGGCTACTGGAGTGTAATAAAATTCAGTCCAGAATTCAATACATCCTTTTTCAGAATCGACAATTGTAGTCGGTATATCTACTCCGCTTCCTGCCATTCCTATATTAGGAGTTATACCTTTGTCGAACTGAACATCATTGTTAAAATTTATTGTTCCTACTATGGTTCCGTTAATTCCGTTTCCGCTTGCATCAAAGGTATTGCCATTAAACGGATAATGAGCTTTTAATCCTGCCAGATTTTCCAATTCAATTATTAATGGCATGTTATCATAGTTTTTTAGGTCATCCACAAAAAAGGTATCTACAAATTGTTTAAAACCGATTGCTTCAGCCTTTAAAATATATTCAGTATATCCGTCTTTTAAGGTAACAATATTATCAACAATAGAATCCAGCGTTTGCAAATATTGGTATGTTCCACTATTTATAGTTAAATCTGATATTAATAGTTGGCCTGTACCTAATTCAGACACACTTACTAAAAACTGGAAGGTTTCTACTTCGATTAAGGGAAATTGAACTAATCCAAAATCTTGGGGCTTTAAATTTGCTGTACTTATAACTTCCACATTTATTGCAATGCTTTCTTTCGCATCTACTATAAAATCTATTGGTAATGGGTCTTCAATATTTTGAGCCATTAAAGAGCCTTCTATAGGGCTAGCATAAATAATACTGTCCAATGCATCTAAAACATAAAATTCTGTTATTTGATAATTGCCAAAAGTTAACGCAATTTTTTTTGTTATAAAATCAGAACCTATCTTATGCAAAATCAGTTCGTATTGAGAATAATCAGTAGGTAATCCTTCACTTGTTTCAATTGTAATAATTACTTTTTCGGCGTCACTTAATTCATTGGTTTTCGTACTTTTTAATTGCGAATCAATTTTTGGATTAATAACAAATTGCACTTCATTTTGTCCAGAGGTTTCAGTCTCTTTCTCACAGGAGAGATAAATGATCGACATACTTATTAAACATACTGCTAAAAACTTAAATAATAATTTTTTCATGATAAATTAGTTTTAGTTAATGAATAGTAAATCAATTATATATAAATCATATATTTAAGAAAAATTCAAGAGGATTTAATGTATTTTGCTTATTGAGTTGTTCAAGCCAAATCGAAGGATGAAAATTAAAAATCTCAGATACTATATAATAACTAAATTCATTAGTTATTTTTTCAGTATTCAGAACTTTTTTGTACATCTCTTTACATTATTTGTAAATCTAACGTATCTCTGATGACGCCGTCCAAAAAGGTAGAATTTGTCTGTGCTTTGACATCCGGATAGCTATTGGGATATCGAAGTGTTTTTGCTTTAAATCTACCTTTTTGGACAGCGTCTTTCTCTTTTAAAGAAGGGCTTTATTTTTTCTATTTCTTAAAATTAAAATTTAAACCTTGAGTGATGCTTAAAGCTAATTCCTTATCCGCTTTGTAGAAATGTGATAATTGCCTGTGAATTATTTTATCACGTTTTGCGCCCATAATACCGCTCATTGCTCCAACGATATTGGAAACGGTGTTTTTACGTTCTTTATCGGTCATTACCTTACGAAACAAATCTCCTGGTTGTGTATAATAATCATCATCGTTTTCATTGCGATCGTATGTGTCGGCAATGTTCGAATCTAATTTCATTGCAGGCTCTTTGTAGTTTTTATCGGCTTCAATATTATCGAAACTGTTTGGAAAATAATTAGGATTATCACCTCCGTTGCCTTCAACGCTCATATAACCATCTCGTTGATGAGTGTGTACTTCATTAATGGGACGGTTTACGGGAATTTGTTCGTAGTTGGCTCCTAATCGGTGGCGATGTGCATCAGGATAAGCCAGTATTCTGCCTTGTAACATCTTATCATGCGATAGTCCTATGCCGTCAATTGTGTGCGCTGGCGCAAATGCAGCTTGTTCAACATCGGCAAAATAATTCGATGGGATCTCATTTAATTCCATTATGCCCGCATCAATTAGTGGATATTCGGAATGTGACCATACTTTGGTTACATCAAACGGATTCCATTTGAATGTTTTAGCTTGATCTTCGGTCATTACTTGAATTTTTAATTTCCATTTTGGAAAATCTCCCTTTGCAATGGCTTCAACAAAATCACGTTGTGCATAATCAGGGTCTTTACCTTTTAATATTTCAGCTTCTGCGTCGGTTAAGGTTTTATTTCCTTGTTGGGTTTTAAAGTGAAATTTAACCCAAACTCTTTCATTTTCAATATTTATCATCGAAAAGGTGTGGCTTCCATAACCATTCATTTTTCTATAACCGTCTGGCGTTCCTCTGTCACTGAAAAGAATTACAACCTGATGTAAACTTTCGGGGTTTAAACTCCAATAATCCCACATCATAGTTGGACTTTTAAGATTTGTTTTTGGGTCACGCTTTTGTGTGTGTACAAAATCGGGAAATTTCTTCGGGTCTTTAATAAAGAAAACAGGAGTATTGTTACCAACTAAATCCCAATTGCCTTCTTCGGTGTAAAACTTAACGGCATAACCTCTTGGGTCTCTTTCGGTATCAGCACTTCCTTTTTCTCCGCCTACTGTCGAAAAACGAACTAATACTTTACATGAATTGCCAACTTTACTAAACAGTTTGGCTTTTGTGTATTTTGCGATGTCGTTTGTAACTTTAAATGTTCCAAATGCCCCTGTACCTTTGGCATGTACAACACGTTCCGGAATGCGTTCGCGATTGAAATGAGCTAGTTTTTCATGTAAGTGATAATCTTGTAAAAGGATTGGACCTCTTGCTCCGACAGTCATGCTATCTTCATTCTCAAAATAGGGCTTGCCGGATGCTGTGGTTAACTTTTTTTTGTCTTTCATTGTGCAGATTATTACAGATTAATTTTAAATTAATACTTGTTAAATTACTACAATTTGAATCCGAGAGATATTTTAAAATTATGATTCATTTGAACAAATGTTATAGAAGAGATAAATGAATTTCGTAACATAAAGTTGCAAATAAGTTAAACATACAAGTTAGCGCTTTTAAAGTTTTTTAGCAAATCAGGAAAAAGATGCAAGATAAAAGATAAAAGATAAAAGATGCAGGATGCAGGATACAGGATACAGGATACAGGATACAGGATGGAAGATATAAGATGGAAGATAAGATACAGGATACAAGACTAAAGTAAAAGGATATCAAGACTAAAGTAAAAAGAAAGATGCAGGATACAGGATATAAGATGCAAGATGTAAGATACAGGATACAGGATGGAAGATAAAAGATGGAAGATAAGATACAGGATACAAGACTAAAGTAGAAAGACTAAAGTAAAAGGATATCAAGACTAAAGTAAAAAGTAAAAAGACCAAAGTAAAAAGAAAGATGCAGGATACAGGATGCAAGATGAAAAATGAAAGATACAAATCTTTATGTAAGTACAATAATTGCTATTTCTGGTTTCTTAAGTTTTTGGAAATGAGTTTTAAGGCTTGAATAGTTCTTTGATGAGGGAGCTTTTTGTTGAAAATACCTCAATTACTTAAGCTTATGATTTGGAGTTTGGTTAAAAAACTTCGCCGAGTGGGTATTATGTATGTGTAAGTTTGATTAATTTTTAATTGAAAAGGGAAATTGAAAATTTCGCTTAGTTGGGGTTTTGTACTAGCCCTCAATTTTTAGAATCTCTTTAACTTGAATTAAATTTTCAGGAAGATAATTTGAGACAATATCCCATATAATTTCATAATCAACTCCAAAATATTCATGAATTGCCTTATTCCTCATTCGATACATCTCATCCCATGGAATTGATCCGTATTTTTCTCTAATATTCTTTGGAATTTTATTGGATGCTTCTCCAATTATTTCAAGATTTCGAATTACTGCATCAACTGTTCTATCATCATTTTTGAATTTTTCGAAATTATATGATTCCGTATATTGTAGTATTTTTGAAATGGATTCAATAATGTCTTCAAGGAAATGAATAAATGTTCTTTCCGATTTTTTCACAAAAATAATGTTTGATTTATAATCTGATTTTTCAATTGTTTCTTCAGAGCTTTTTTCGTGACAAGGTCTACTTTCTTTTTAAAAACTTCTTCAAGATATTTTTCTAAAGTGAAAAATTTCCAACCAATAGGTTTTTCAAATTCTACTAGAATATCAATATCACTATCATCATTCTGCTCATTATTAGAATAAGAACCAAATAAACCAATTTCTTTTACAAAAAACTCGGTAGATAAAATTGGTTTTATTTCTTTTAATTTAGTTAATATTTCATTCTTTGTCAACATGTGACTAATATACAAAAAAATGTTTAGATAAGTATTCTTTGCTTAAAGAACGGTATTAAACTAAATGTTTTCAGTGTGTGAAAATGCGTAAGATTTTGCTGTGTTTCTTTATGTTCACATTAGCATTGTATTTATTTTCAATTGAAAAAAATAAATTAGCTTATAATATTATTTTACTTTTTTTTCTTTAATACTATATTTTCTGGATTCGGTAATTTATTGATTTTTATTCTTATAAATTTCTCTTTCAATAAAAAAAATTCTAATTTGTATTCGTATAATCAGGAATTCATAAAATAATATTTATTAAAAATATATAAATATGAGAATCTTAAAAACACTTTTAGCACTTAGTCTAATCTTATTTACTATTGAGATTTTTGGACAAGAATTACCTTCAACTTATCCTGCGATGTTTAACGAAATGATTACAAATTTTGAGACTATTCGTGGTGGTAATACAATTAAAAAAAGTAAGAGTACTTTAACAGTAGTTAGTGAGGAAAAAATTGTGCTTCGAACAACACATAAAAAACAGGTTAAAAATCTAACTTTTTTATATAAGCCCGATGAAGAAAACAAAATGCATTGGGTAGCAGCAAATCAACTTACAATAGATATGGTAAATAAATATGAGGAATTTCTTACCAAGACATTAGAATCAATGCGTGAATTATCAGAAGAAAAGTCGAAAGAATAATTCTTGCACTGGTTCTTTATTGAGATTCTGAATGCTTATTTTTATGGTAGTGTCCAATTTTGCGTGTTAATATTAATTGAAAAGCGGAATTGCAAATTCTGCTCAGCTAGGGGTTTATTGTTTGTCACACGGATTGCAAATCCGCGCGAGCAGGAATTTTTTGATTCATCTAAGAAAAAAATAATTCAAATTATTTATAGGTTATTTTGAAATTTAATTAGTATAACTAGATTTTATAATGGAACTAATTCCATTATAAAATCTAGTTGGGTTAGTTTAATTTATTTTAAATTGAAAAGCGGAATTGTAAATTCCGCTCAGTTGATGGATTCTGTCGCCAACTAATTTACAATTAGACTTTTTGTTTTTAAAAACTCCCCTGCTTGTAGTCGATAGAAATAGGTTCCGCTAATAAGTTTATTCCCGTTTAAAGAAACTTCATGAATACCGGGATTTAATTCTTCATTAATAAGCGTTAATACTTCAACTCCTTGCAAGTTATAAACTTTAAGTGTAACAAATTGAAATTCAGGAATTGTGAATTTTATGGTTGATGATATATGAAAAGGATTTGGATAGTTTTGTGCAAGGTTATAATTCTTAATCTGGGCAATATTTTCATTTATTCCGACTGTAATTGAAGGAGTATTCATCAATATCCATCCATTCGGATCTATAACAAGATCGTCATCTAATAAAATGTTTAAAGCGCCCTGACCTTCTATCATTTCAACCTGCAATTCCTCACCATTTACTAGCACAGGAATATTTACATCCAACTTAATATTGTTTTCTGTTTCCCAAGTAAATATAGTACTATCAGATTTTCTAAGAACGTTTAAACTTGGATAAGCTACTTCCCTGAAAAACACTTCAAAAAATGGTTCTAAATCTCTGTTCGTTATTTCTTGTGCTAGTTCTTTCATATCATCTGTAGACAATACGCGACAAAGTCTCCCTTTAGTATTATCAAAGTCTGTCGAGTCGGAATAAGCCCATCTTTTAAGTAATTCAAAGAAAGACTCATCTCCTAGATGATAACGAAGGGTGTGCAAAACACAAGCTCCACGTGAATGTGCTTGTAAATCTAAGAATACTTGCATTAAAGTTAAATTTTCTTGCGGAGCCAAGGGGTATATGCTGTGAATGGTGAGTTTCGTTCGTTTCATAAACTCAAAAAATCTATCCTTTCCAAAAAGATGCTCAGTTAATAAAGCCTCGGTGTATGTAGCAATACCTTCATGTATCCATAAATCCGTCCAACTCTTTGCTGTAATAAAATTACCCCACCATTCATGGGCTAATTCGTGTAAATGAATAAAATCAAAGCCCCAATCATTATCGGTTGTAAAATCATAACCATAAGCTATAATGGTTTGATGTTCCATTGCAAAATAAGGTGCATGAGCCCATCCATGTTTATCAGTTCCAAATGGGTAAGGTCCATAGGTTGTTTCCAGAAAATCAAACTCGGATTTAAATACATCCATGTGATTCATTGCTTTATCATAAGCTTCTGGAAGCACCCAAAAATAAAACGGGATTGTATTACCTATGGTGCTTTCGTAATCATCTTCTATCAACATATATTCCGCAGCATAAAATGTGACATTATAATTATTGATTGGTGTTGAAACAAACCAATTAAAAGTAGATGTATTATTTCCGTTATCAATATTGCCCATATACTTTCCATTAGAGACACATATAAGTGGATTAGGAACAGTAAAGCTTATTGACATAGAGTCCGGTTCATCCGAAGAGTGATCTTTGCATGGCCACCAAACAGCAGCTCCGATTGTTTCACAAGCTACTCCTATCCATGGCTCTCCATTAGTTGATTCACTCCATACAAACCCACCACCCCAAGGTGGATTTACAGCAATTTGTGGAGCACCATTATAAAAAACCTGTGCTGTTATAAAATCATTATTACTTACATTTTCTGGAATTGATATGTTTAAGAGTTTTTCTGTATGCGTGTAATTAACTGAAGAAAAGACTCCATCATTTATTTTGAAAAGAATGGAGTCGATACTAAAAGAGTCGTAAAGATTTAAAACAAATGTATTTAAAGGATCTCCGGTAAGTGTGTTTATAGAATTTATAATTTTGGCTCGACATAAAAGGGAACCTTTTATTGTTTTTGATATGGGATCGATAGCTAGATCCAAATTATAATAATTAACATCATATGCCCCTTGTTCAAAGCTCAGATCATTAAGTATTTGAGCTTTGGCGACTGAAGAGGTATATGAAATAAAGAGAATAAAAAACAAGAATTGAGATATTTTTTTCATAATTATTTATTTTAAGTTATTAATAAAATATTAACTTGATAATAAAATTGCTAGTTAACTTGCTCTATATAAACCATTGTTCCACTTTAATACATGTTATGGTTGGGTTAAATATATTGTGTTATACAAATATAACGAATAGATTAAACAAAAAAAGTGATTTGTAAAGAATATTGAAAAATATGATTCAGGAGCTTGTGAATCATATTTTTATGGTAGTATCTAACTTTGCGTGTCTTAACTAATTGAAAAGCGGAAGTGCAAATTCCGCTCAGTTGGGGGCGATAAGGTAAGTGCGTTTAAACAGCTTATTTTCTTAACCCCCTCGAATTCGAGGGGGTTAAAATTAGGATTATATAAGTAAATTATGCGCTTAACAAACTGAGCTATTTTTTTTGGTAATTATATTAGTGCATAAAAATGCGTAAGATTTTGCTGTGTTTCTTTATATTCATATCAGCATTATATTTATTTTAAATTGAAAAGCGGGTTTTCAGAGCTATGCATTGTCAGGTCGGTAATTAAAACCGAAGATAACATAACTTTGTCAATCTGGCAAACACTCTCACATTGCTAGTGATGTTGTGGTACGTAAATATTTTTACTTATCATAATGATAGCGACAACTATAAATTCTAATTTCATTTTCATCTGATTGATAAACTAATCGATGCTCTCTATCAATTCTTCGTGACCAGTATCCTGCCAGATCATATTTAAGTGGTTCTGGTTTTCCTTTTTCTTCATGTGGAATTCTTTGGATATCTTTTATTAGATCATTTATTTTCTTTAGCACTTTCTTATCCTCATGCAACCATGAAGTATAATCTTCCCATGAGTTCTTTGTGAAAATGATTCTCATTATTCTTCAATTAGATTTTCATTCAAGGTATTTCCTTCTTTCATTTGTTTTATTGACTCATACAATTTATCTGCATTTGCTTTCGAACTTAACAAATGAACTGTCTCCATTATTGAATTATACTCATCCAAAGAAATCATTACCGTCCCATTTCCAGATCCACGCTTTATAATTAAAGTTTCATTATCTGATTCAACTGTATCAAGAAATTTTTTTAATTTAGTTCTAAACTCTGTATAATTAGCCGCTATCATATCCGTACATTTATAGGTTATTATTCAGGTACAAATATACGTACTTTTTATGAGGATGTCAATTTTAACGAAAAATTTATGTGGCTTAACTTGTTCATTGAATACCATTTATTCAATTTGTAGCTTAATTAGATGTTTTCGGGCATCAATTTAGAGATTAATTAAAAATAAAGCTTGCCATTATTGAAAATGAGCTTACTAAAAGAGCTGCAATAGCAATATATGTAGCTACTCTAGCTTGCCTTGCAGTTTGTTTTTGACTAGCAATACTTAGGTATGTTGAAAAACCCTGTGGTAATAAGGTAATTATACTACCTCCGGTATGGTTAAATTGTATAAAACTCAGATCACTCAATTCACTAAAAGCACTATCGCTTTCACTTATTCCAAGTTTTAATGATATATCTGAAATTACTGCACATTTTCCGACACATTCTTTTAATATATTGAAATACAAATCGGCTCTGTGGACATTTTTATCTTTTGATTTATTTTTCATTTTACGCAAAGATTTTTATACAATTCGGAATTAGTCTTTGTTGGTTAAAAATAGTTGATCAATGAATCCGTTTGATCATTAAGATATTGTATAATAGTTGCTAACTATATGCTCAATAAATCCTTTTCAATTTCTATTAAACATTTTATCCGCTCCTTGCAAATAGTTTCGGTAAGTTCGAGCAGTTTTTTTGCCTCTTTGCTCCAATAATCTAATTGTTCTTTGTTTACAGGAAAGTCTTCTTTGCTTCTGTATCTTCCGCCTATGTATGCAAAATTCAAGTAATCGAATAGTTCTTTTTGTTCTTTAGTGTCGTATGGCAACACTTCTTTTATTCCACTGTTAAACTGCAATATTCGTTTGCGCAATTCTTCAAGGTTATGCTCATGTGGATTATAATGCGTAAATACCATTTCTATTGCGGTATAGCACATTTCTATTACTTGTTGAAGTTCAAAAGCTGCTTTACCAAAAGAATTATCCCTTATGGCATATTTTGAATGGTTAAACGACGTTTTCGCATTTGAAACCCACATTTGAAAATCCTCCTCTGCTATTTCTCTTCGGCGGCTTGGTGTTAGTTTTAGGGGATCAGCCAATTTATGTCGTCCAGTATTGTACAGTATTTTACCTTCTCGTTTAATATCTGTAAAAAAGTATTGTGTTTCTTCAAGATTGCTGTTCACAAAGCTTATGGTTTCAACTATTTGTTGTACAGTAATCTCAATATCTTTAAATATGCCACGTAATAATGAGCGCAATTCCTTTTTATTTTCACTATCAGACGTTACCACCAAAATATCATAATCACTCTTTTTCCCCCTGTCTTTTCCTCTTTGTTCTTTATAGTTTCCACGGGCATAAGAACCAAAAAGCACAATTATTTCAGCCTTTTGGGTATCAATAATTCGCTGAGTAATTATTTCCAGTTCCTTAACTTTATTGGTGGGTAGGTACGATAATATTTCGGATATTTCTTTCACTTAACTTTATGTTTCTACAAACTTAAGAAATTTTCTGTTAATTGGAGGTTTGCTTAATACAATTGCTGTTAACTAGTTCTTTAATGGAACTAATCCCATTATAAAATTCAGCTGGGTTAGTTTAATTAATTTTTAATTGAAAAGCGGAATTTGTAATTCTGCTCAGCAAAAAAGCATTTAAATAAAAACGACGGCATTTCAAATACCGCCGAGCGAAGGTTAAAATATAAGCGTTTTAAATGTTTGTAGAATCTATAATTTTATTTAAATATGATCTGTGTTTATAAATATCTGAGTTTTTTACTTTCCTCTTAAGTAAAGCTACATCTAGAGTTTTACTATTAAGCAAGAACCTTTCAATTGCTACAGAAAAATGAAAGGTATTATCATTAAAATCATCATTTAAATAGTACATCTCCTCTATTAAATTCTTATATGCATTGCCTTCGGTATGTGTTTCAACAGCTGAATAATATTCTTTTATGGCTTTTTCACACTGATAAGATGTATTAATTAATGGTATATTATCACTTCCTATTAATTGTGACAACTTTTTATTTATATCTGTGCTTAATTTAATTTTTGTATCTTTTAAATTACTTTCAAAATTCGTAAAAATATTACTTAAGAAATATTCAATTTTAGAATGGAGGTTGAATGGAATTTGTTTGATAGGGTACAGAGGTTCATTAGGCATATTTATATATTTAAACCATGCCTTTTTATAAAGTTTTTCTGTTTTTTTCTTTACTAATTCTGTTTCATTGTTCTTTTTAGCCTCAATTATATCAAATAAATAAAGGTATAAATAGTATAATTCACTCCAGAACATTAATTTCTTATGATTTTTGGACATAAAAGAATGATTTACTAAAAATGATTTACCATACTGCTCTGAATTAACTATTATTTCGTGCAAACAAAAAATGGAATCGGTAATTAAAAATTTTAGTAATTCCTTAACAGAATCATTAAAATAAGTTTTGGGAAGAATTTTATCTATATCAGCAAAAATTAAATCTCTATTTTTATTTTCACAATCTGTATCTAATAATACCAAAAATTGATTTAAGGTATCAAAATCTGAAATTGGGGATTTAAAATCTTTAAAACCTAAAATTTTTATTATTTCATAATTTAAATTTGCTTTATATTCCCACTTTAAAATACGGTTGTAAATATTATCAATTAAATTAAAAGGTGAAATTAGATTCATCTTCCAACTTTTACTAATTTTTTCCACTTGATTAGCACTGCACTTTAACTTTAAATCCTGAAATATGTAAATAATATCATCAATTTCACTGTTAATTGTACCTCTATTTAGTGAAATATCTTCGTCTATTAAAGAATCTTTAGGTGAAAATATTCTCTTTTGCCTTATTATTTCCTGAACATGAATATTATTGTAAGCAGCATACATTGTATCAAGAGATTTTCTAATTATTACATTTTCTAATTCATCAAAGAAACGTGGAATATATTTCTTGAAATCAGCATTAACAGAACAAAATACTCTTAAAAAAGATATTATTTTTGTTAATTGATACGATGCGTATTTACGTTCGTTAGCCTTTTTATAAAACCTAAATGCTAAATAAAAGTACAATAGCATTATTTCAAGTTTCTTAGGAGATTCTTTGGTATTTGAATCATTTTCATTCCACTTTCTGGCAATATATCGTATAAATTTATCGTAATCTTTGATTTTAATAAATTCAAGAAAATTTTCCATGAATTCTTTATCAATAACATCCTCACTGGATGAACAACTTAAATATACGTCGCCAACATCCGACAACAGATTAGCTAAAGTCTTAAATGAATTTTTTCTCTGGCTCTTATAGGCTTTAGCTTCTAATGCTTTTAATAATATTGTTAAATAATACTTTTTTTCAAGATCATATGGTTCTGGAAATTTTGTTTCGTTTTCATTATATTTTTCATAACCCTCAAGCATGATATACTTTTTTAAAAATTCATGTAAGCCTATATGATAAAATTTGCATGCTGAACATGGTGATTTTAATTTTCGTTTTTGAATTTCAGTTATTTTAGAATAGCAGCTTGGAAATCTAATTTCATGGTTTTCACATAATTTTTTCTCTTTTTCACTTTCACTTTTCACCTCTTCGCTTTCACCTATCCCTTTTTCAACATATATATTATGTATAAGTCCGCTTTTATAATAAAGGATACTACCTACTTTATTCCAGAATTCTGCTTCTATGAGGTACTTTTCACTAGCTTTAATCGTTTTTGTTAAATATGTGAACTCCACAGTTAATCTTTGTATATCAACATCAGTTATGCCTCCTAAGTTACTTTTTTCGATAATCTGGAATTTTGCCAGTAATGATTGGAAAAATAACCTGATTCCTTCAAAAGAGGTTAGTTTAAAATATACCTGCTCTTTTTGTGGTGTAAATGTTTTATTAGGTGTATTCAGAAAATCTGGTTCATTAAAATAATCATCTTCAACTTTAGAAGGTAAATAACCCGAACTATAATTTTTATCTAAATCTCTTTTATCTGTAATTTTAGAATGCTGTACAACTAAATTAAGATCATCTAAACTAATATCCCTATATTCAATAATTTTAGAAGAAACTTCACCATAAGTAAGAAATGCCGATTCATAGGTTTTTCTTTTTTCGTAAGTCAAACCCAATTTTAGCATATTTCTGATATACAAAACCATTAACGAAGGAGTAAACTCGTCTTTTTTTATCTTCCTAAAGTATTGAAGACTATTGAGGTATTCCAATGAAGCATCGCCAAATTCTTCATCGTAATAAGATAAGTCACCTAGTATCATGTGTATCATTGTAACTGATCTTATATAATCGTTAAAATCATTTTCTCCATGAATCGTACGATACCTAGATGTTAAATTTGAAAGTAATTTTTGGTAATAGTGTTTTATTGATAAAGATTCATCAAGTGTAAAATTAAATGCTGCTGAAGCTTCTTCGGAAATTTTTGACAAATAAGATATTTCTTGTGATATTTTTTTAGGAAACTTAAAATCGAATAAGCCGTTTATAATTTCGTTAATATGTGTTTGTGTTAAATAATTTATTATTTTGGCTATAAAATTCCTTAATTCAGGAGTTTTATTTATATCCACAATTTCTGGTGTTATTTCTATATTTCTCCATGAAAATCCATTACGATGAAATTTAAAAAGATGATCAACCAAAAACGATGCAGAAACAAGCAATTTATCACCATAACTTTTTACATTATTGTTTATTGAAAGATTAATTGGATTTATAAGGCAATTAATCATACCAAGTGTATATTGTTTCTGAAAATCAAAGAATAAATAAAGATTATTATAATTATTACCTACATTTAATACATCATTACTACATAATATACTTTTATCTCCCTTTTTAATAAAGTTTTCAAAATATCTGCTTATTTTATTGGGAGCACCATTACTTACATGGGTTAAATAGGTTATAAAATGTTGTAATACATATATTATTTTTTCTCTTTTTTGTTTCGCAATTTCAGTATTAACATTAAAATCATCAAATTTATCTATAAGGTATTTATTATAAGATTGAAGATTCCGATCTGAAGGATTATAATCATGCGGCATTATAAAATTACATACATATTGTTCTGTCATGCTGGTTATATCCTTATTTTTATTGTCCATTTCGTCAGTTAAAAAACTTTGCAGGTAAATAACATCATGAAAAATACTCCCTATAAAAAAGTTTCTATCAGAAACATCTGCTAATGAAGCATCAAACATCTCTCTTCCAGCAATAAAAATAAATTTCGCCTTTGCTGTAGATAAAAAGTATTTTAAATTAGACAGTAATTTTAAAACCGTATTTTGTCTATTTCTTGTTCCTTCAGGCGAGAACGTTGCTGTATTTTGATTGTTAAATAATTGTTGCTCTTCGCTTTTTTCACTTACGTTAACATTATTTTGCGGTTCTATTTTATCTAATTCGTCAAAAACAAATATAAACTCAGGTTTATATAAATAACGAGGTAATTTTTCAATATCTTCTATTATTTCAATTAACCACTTTTCAATATCTCTAATATCGGCAATTGGAAATTGCTTAGATTTTCTAAAATTAGCATCGAAAAATTTATTACTATTTAAACTGATATTCCTTTCGGTTGATACCTGCGAATCAATAATTTCATTTAAATGCTTTAATTTTTTACAAATGTCTTTACCTGTTGATTTTCCAAATACTTTTTGTTTTACTACAAATTTTACCAATATCCAGGTAATAATAAAGTATAATAAAAATAGATAATCGGGATGTAAAGGCAGTATTGGAATATTACTAATATTTTTAAATAACGAATGTTTCTCGCCTTCATAACTAAGAAAATAATCAAGTTTGGTCTTTTTACCGACCGGGACAAATTCTCTCAATTGGCTATATCCTGTGTAAATAAATAAATCAATATGTGTTAAAAAAGAGGCAACATACTTTTTCACTTTACTAAAATTATTAATTTCCTCATATAAGTCTAATTGTTTCTGGTATTGGAATATAAATTCTAAATCCAGAATGTAATTGAAATTACCATGAAGTATTTCAGCTAATTTTTTATTAGAATAGATATGTGTTAATAAGGAGGATGCTCCAACAAAATTTAAGTTAATCAGGGAATCAGGTATTTCATTTAAGTCATTTTTTCTAAAATCAATCATTTTATTCACAAAAGTTGCAATCTTTAATGTATCCTTGTTTTCATAAATATAATTATACAAATTTTCTTTCGCAGAAATTAGAGCTTTTACTGTATTTAACGGCAGGGTCTCAATTTGTTCCCAGTTCACATAATTGTTTAAATCGATATCAATTTTCTTGCGTTGTAAGACATGATTAATATTATTATCTTCAAGAAGAGATATCTGTTCTTTAGGGGATAAATTTTCAATTGTAACAATGGAATATAAATAATTTTCAAAAGTAAAATCATTTGATTTGTTTAAGCTTCTAGCAATATCGTTTAAAATATCCTTCTCGTTTTCTAAATAAAAAGGTATTTGTGATGGTAGATATGCGCCTAAAGATATATTTTTTTTTAAATCTTTATTTAAATTATGAATTGTGGGAAAGTGGTAAATCGCAATAGTAATAAACCAAATAAGTACTACAAATAATATTTTCCAAAAAATATTAGTTAATAGTAATTTTCGATTTTCGTTATACCTTTTACTAATATTACGGCTTATTAGTCTTAAAAAATCAATTTCTTTTAAGTCATCATGTCCTAAATTAATTTTAATATAAATACGTTTTCTATAATTATATAAATCCTCAAAAAATGTAATAATTTGCGTTAGTAAAGTTCTTTTTTTTGTTCCTTTATAATCATCAACCTTATTTAGTAGTCTATTGTTTTCTACGAAAGAATTAATATTAAATAATACAATTGCTAAAAAAGCAAGAAGAATTACTGGAATTACAATCCAAGGTATTTTAATTAACCTGACTAAAGGGTATAAAAAAATAAGAATTATTAAAGTCTGCAAAATATCCTTGGATAAGGTTTTTAGCTTAAAACGGGGTCTTTTTTCGTTTATAACTAAAAATAATTCCTTTATTTTTTTCCAAGGTTTCTTATCTTTACTAGTAGCTTTATTAGATAAATTTTGAGTAAATTTAATATAAAAAGCAGACATTATGGCAATCACCAATAATACACTATATATTATCCAACGAAAGTTAAATATGGAAAGAATAAGTGCAAATATAAAAATTCTTAAAACCCGTCCACAAATATTTATTAATTCTTTTATTTGTGAAACTTCATCAATAGCTTTATTTACAAAACTAGACTTGCCCATACCTCTGTAACCCGTAATAAGATATGCTCCGGATTTTGATAAACTATTAGAGAGGATATTCCTAAGACGCTCTAGAACGTTTTTCCTGCCTATAAATCTTCTTGAAGGATTACTATTTTCCAACGGGCCGTGTATATAACCATAATCATGTAACTCAATATATACATTCTTAATTTTTGATGAGTAATCGTCAAATAAATTATTCATTAATATAATATTTAGATAAAATTAACATTATTCGTAGTCTCTTGTTAAACATTAAGTAGGTATGGTCAATTTATGGTTACCAACTAATCATTTGATGGAACTAATTCCATTATAAAATACAATATATGTTACCGTTTTTTTTTTTTTTTTGTTTGTTTGTTTCGTGAATCTAACAAAATAATTAAACACAACCAAATGGAGTTGTTAACAGGAAGGTGAGTAGAAGGTGTTTTTCTTTCTTTTTCATTAGTAAAAAGCAGTAAAGATTCCGAAAGTTTTTGGGAGGAGAATACTGCTGGAGCAGAAATGTTTTCCGTGTCTTTTCTTTTAAATCATTTTTTATCGTTAATATTTATAAAGAACATAGACTTTATTATTTGTCACACGGTTTGCAAAAGACAGGATTCAGAATATGTATTGAGAACTAGTCACTATGTAATTGATACTACCTGTGGCATATTTTTTTGTAAGCACAATACTCGCAATTCCTTACTTCCTCAGTTTGCGAAAAGCTAATTTCGGGATTGAAAATATCGCTTATTAACTGGTTTAAGTTTTCGAGGTAATTATCGGCAACGGCATTGTAATCATCGATATATGATTTGGAGTCTTTGTTGTAAATACGGAAATCAAAATTACTGTCGTACAATTTACGAGCAGAATAAACACCTGCAGTAATTGGGATTTGTGGTTTTTGAGTATCCTTATAAAATTTTGAGTACAAAAAGGTTTGGAACACTGCCGAATTTTGATCAAGCTTTTTATTTGAAAAAAGGGCTTCAATATTTTTATATTCCAGTTTATCGCTTCCGGTTTTATAATCGATTATACGAATTCGATTGTTTTGTTTATCAACACGGTCTATTTTTCCACCAAGCTTTATGAGCTCAACTGTTCCGTTTTTTGTTACTGGAATTTCAATGGTGTATTCATCTTCGAGCGATAGTATTTCGAAAGGAGCAAAGCGCTCATCAATCTTTAGAATTTGATAGATATATTTTTCGATTACCTCACGAATAATAATATTTTTACCTGTATAATTTATCTTGCTTTCGTGCTTAAAATATTCTTCTTTAAAGGCATGGTCGATATGTTCAGCAATTTTTGCTTTATCTTCTAAAATGTTTTTAACCATTCCCAGGTCGACTTCTTTACCAACAAAATCAAGGTAAATATAATTCATTGCCTGATGCAGGATATTTCCAAATAAAGGAGCATCGATTTCTTCGGTTAGCTCGTCTTGTTCGCGAAGTTCGGCAACATAACGAAAATAAAATTGCAGCTTGCAACGCAAATAAGTACTTAATCCACTTGGTGATAAGTATTTCGATTCTTTCGATGCTGATTGAAACTTGGTTAGTTTCTGTATTATTTCATCTGATTTTTCAATTGTAATCTCTTTGGCTTGCGTAATATTAATATCGTATCGCAGACTTTTTTCTTTTATCTCAAAATCGGATTCGTACTTAAGCTGATACAAGAAACGGCTCATTTCCCCGGTTTGCATTCCATCGGAACTAGAATTGTAAAGTATGCTTACGTTCTTAGCACGTTGCAGTAATCGGTAAAAATAGTAGGCATAAATAGCATCCTGATATTCAATGGTCGGCAATCCAAATCCGCGTCGCAAATTATACGGAATAAACGAAAGGGCAGCTTCAGTTTTTGGGAACACACCCTCATTAACCGATGTAATAAACAGATTTTCGAAATCAAGCAAACGGGTTTCAAGTATTCCCATAATTTGCAGTCCCGATAAAGGTTCGCCTGTAAATGGAATGCGTAAACTTCTTATAATCTTTCTAATAAGCCTTATGTAAGTTTCGGTTTTAATTCCGATTTTTTGTTCCTGCAATACATCTTTAACACGATTTATGGAGAGGTAAATATGATAAATGTATTCTTTCTCCAATGCGGTGGTATGAATTGTATTTTCCTGCCCTGACGTTTTTAGGGAGTTATAAATCGTATGCAGAATATTTAGCATGTATTCCGATAATTCGAGGTAGGTATTGATTTTGGTAAAAATCACCTTGAAAAAATCACAGCTTGCCAATTCATCGGCAGTAATAACAATCCGATTGTACTTTTTTATGTCCTGTAAAAGCTTGCTGGCTTCATCCTTAAATTGTGTACTTACATATTGATGACTAAGAATTGCAACAACATTTTTATGATAAAAAGTAATTCCCTTTTTGGTTTCCTTTGCATTCTTTTGAAGTTCGATTACATGTTCCAATAAACTGTAAATTGGAGTATTGTTCACCGGATATCCCATAGTGATATTCACCTTGTCGATGGTGTCAGGTACTGAATGTAAAACAGGAACCAGTAGTTCCTCGTCGGCTAAAACTATAGCTGTTTTATTGGGTGAATCGGCAATATTCCCACCAAGCTCTTTCAGTTTTTGTGAAATTACTTTTGCTTGCGCCACATCAGAGGGAACAGAAATAATCTCGATGTTCTTTTTTTGTGTTAAGCTACTGAAGATATTCTGGTTCGATATACTTATCGGCTGCGGGTATTGCTTAATATTTTCGCGTAAAAATAATCCTGCTTCGTGATGTTTATTATTGATGTAGCTTTGATCGTAATCCCAATAAAAATCAGCAGCTTTGTTATTTTGCAGGTAATCGAAGAATTTCTTTTCGCAATTGTTTAGCGCATTAAAGCCGGCAAAAACATATTTACTGTGTGGTAAATCAATTTTATCGTTTCCTTTAATTTTATCGGCAACAGCTCTGTATATCATGCCTTCGTATGCAATACCAAGCTCATTTAGTTTTTTATTAAATTGCTTATAAATCTCAAGTAAAATATTCCAAATGCTGATAAAATCCTCCTGATGAAGGGAATTTTTTTCAGGATCGAAACTCTGCCAAAACTGTTTTATCGCTTCAACTTGTTCATCCGATAAATAGTTAAATTGATCTTGAATAGATTTTAGAGATTTCAGGTTCTTGAATAAATCTTCGGGATTGATGAGGTATTTATCGATATCGTCGAAATCGTTTAACATCATTTCGCCCCAGAAATAAAAATCGTCAAAGCTTTCTTCCGACTTTTTAATGGGTTTATAAATTCGGTATAGCTCAAATAGAAGTTTAATGTTATCGGCAGTTGTTAGTCCCGAAATTTCTTGCATTAATTCATTAATGGTAGTCGTTTGTGGCGACCACATTGGTTTATCGGTCAGCTCAGAAAGGTATTTTTTAAAATAAAGGCTTGCCCTACGATTAGGAAAAACAATGCAAAGGTCTGAGATTTTACCACCGTACCTATTGTAAAGGTCAGTCGCTATATGTTTTAGGAATGATTCCATGGTTTAAGTTTAAATAAGATAAAAGTAAAAAGTAAAAAGACAAAAGTTTAAATAAGATAAAAGTAAAAAGTAAAAAGATAAAAGTTTAAAAAAATCAAGATTAAAGTAAAAAGTAAAAAGACAAAGGTTTAAAAAAAATCAAGATTAAAGTAAAAAGTAAAAAGACAAAAGTTTAAAAAAAATCAAGATAAAAGTAAAAAGTAAAAAGACAAAAGTATTGTATTCATTATTTTTTTGTGCCAGATTTTGTAACAATTGAACCTAAAATTTTCTTTAGTTCGGTAGATTCATTTATTAACTAATTCAATTCATCAGCATCGTAACCATTATCAACTGTCGCTTTAATTAATCTTAACCAGTAATTAGATTCACGCATTTCTCTTAAAGAGATTCTTACTTTATTTGTAAAATCAGCTCTGGAAGAGCCCGCTTGTGCTTCTTCATAGTTTGCTCCTGTTGATGTAGAACTCTTAATTAATTGATAACGAATTACACTTACTTCAGGAGTGTTTTGTAATATTTTTAGAAATTTTATTGTTCTCACCGCAAAATTAAAAAGGCGTTGAATTAATTCATTTTCAGCCATTATGGTACGTTTATTTATATCTGTTTTATTCTAATTTTTATCTTCTAGACTTTAGTCTTTTTCCTTTCATCTTGGTATTTTCACTTTAGTCTTTTTACTTTATACTTTAGTCTTGATTTATCTTTTTACTTTTTACTTTGGTCTTGCATCCTTTAATCTTGATACAATCTTCCTTGCCAGGTATCCAATTCTTCTAGTTTTTTTTCGAATTTATTTAATATCTGATCATTTCGAATTAATCCCCAACTTGGGCCTGCTAAAAAGCGTGGAGGTACTTCTCCTGCAAATCGTTCTACTACAAATTCAGGATTTAATTTTTCCAAAAACTGAATGAAAAACTCAATATATTCAGGTAATTCAAAGAAGTTGAAATTCCCGGGGCTTTCTTTATATTCTATCTCCATTGCTGTTCCCTTAATAATCTGTAACTGATGAAATTTAACAGTATCAAGTGGGAGAGAGGAGATTGTTTTTGCTTGGTTTAATAGGTATTCTTTCGATTCCCTGGGTAATCCGAAAATGAAATGCGCTCCGGTTTTTAATCCGTATTGTTTGCTTTTCTCTAATGCAGAAACAGCTTCTTCGAATGTATGTCCGCGATTTATGCGTTTTAAGGTTTCGTTATTGCACGATTCAATACCATATTCCAGAATGATATAATATTTCTCGGAAAGCTCTTGAAAATACGCTAGTTTTTCATCATCAATGCAATCGGGACGAGTGCCAATAACTAAACCTGCTACACCTTCAATTTGTAATGCTTGGTCGTATATCTTCTTTAGCTCATTAAGAGGTTTATAGGTATTTGAATAAGCCTGAAAATAAGCTAAGAATTTATTTGCTCGTCGATAACGCTTTTCGTGAAATTCGATTCCTTCGTTTATTTGCTGCGCAACCGATTTCTCAGGAACGCAATACGAGGGATTAAAAGCATCGTTATTACAATATGTGCATCCTCCTGTACCTTTCGATCCATCACGATTCGGACAAGTAAAACCTGCATTGATGGTTACTTTCTGCACACGTTCGCCAAAAGTGCGTTTAAAATACTCACTATATGAATTGAATCTTCTATTGTGACCCCACGGGAAATCGTTCATTTTATTTTGTTGCTGTTAATTTTGTTTGTACTTAATATTTTGTTTTTGTGCTATTTGATGCTAGCTATTAGCTATTTGCTTTTAGCTGTTAGTGATTTTAATTAAAGGCTAAGAGCTAAAAGCCAAAAGCTATTTTATTCGATTTTCCGAATAAAATTCAAATCCACATACCAAAGAAAACCTTCTACTGTTTTATTCTCCATTTTACTTAAAATTCCCATATACGATTTTACTTGTTTGTGATGTTTTTCTTCTTCTTGTTCTCCAAATTTATAGTCGATTACAATTGTTTTTTCATTATTACTGATTACTCTGTCGGGGCGTGTTGTTTTGCCGTTTGTTAAAATTATTTCAGCTTCGTTTTTTACTGTCCAGTCATCACTAAACCAGTTTTTCACTTGTTTGTCTTTAAATATCTCTTCAATTTTAGTTTTGATTTCAAGCTTCTCATTTGGAGATATTTTACCATCAAAAATTAGCTTGTCAATTGCTTTTGGAATATCCTTCTCTGTTTTTATATTTTCAAATACTTCGTGCATCACCTTACCATGATTTACCTTCTCGAAAGGAGCGCTCTCTTGTCCTGTAAAGAAAGAATTATCGTGTAATTTTAGGCGAAGTTTATTCTTTATATCAAAGGATTCAAACTGATTAATTTCAAATTCATCGGGCAAATCTTTTTTACTTTCTTTTGCTTGTTTCAGCTCTCCTAATTCAAAAGTTTTTGTCTGATTATCCCAACAATCGACAATTTCTATTAATGATTTATCGCTAGATAAGTTTTTATAGTTTTCGTAAGTAAAGTACAGTAAATCTCCAATATTTTTAATCGAAGTGATTTTCTCTTTAATAGGTGAAAAAGTGAAAAGATTCTCTTCGGCACGAGTGAACGCTACATATAACAAATTCAAATTATCGACATATGCATGTAGCTTTTCTTTTTGATACTCATGCTTAAATACTGTGTTAACTAGTTTTTTAGAATATTTAATTGGAATTAAATCTAATTTATTAAATGGTTCTTCATTTGTATTGCACCACATAATATTGGTTTGCATTGGTTTGTGATCAATCTCCCAATTACAAAATGGTATAATTACATTTTTAAATTCAAGCCCTTTGGAACTATGTATGGTTATTATTCGAATGGCATCTTGATTTTCCGATACCGATAAAGTTTTCTTGATTCCTGTTTCTTCCCACCAATTAATAAAAGTATGAATATCGGAAGCAGAATTTTTACCGAAATCAAGCACTATATCTAAGAATGCATTTAAATAGGGGAGTTCGGCTGTTATTTCATTTAGCTTGAATAGTCGAATTATACGATCAATTAATTCATAAATTGGGAGTTGCTTTATTTGATCAATCGATTCAATAAATTCTTTTGGAAACAGATTTTGTAATTGAGTTTCAAGTTCTTCATTGCTATGATTTCGTAATATTTCGTGAAGATCATTTTTCGACAATTCATCAGAAATTATATAGGAATTATATTCGTGAGCAATAAATGACAGGTTTATTTTATCATTGGGATCAAGCGTATATTCCAGAATCGCTAAAATAAATCGTATTAATGATGAATTAGCCAGAAACAATGAATCGTTTGAAATAAAATCAAATCTGTATTTTGATGTTGCCTGATTTTTATATTCGATAAGCGTATTTGCTATATCCTGACCTTCACGCCCTGATCTTACTAAGATCGCTATATCATTTAAATGATGTCCTTTTTCTTGTAAGTCTTCTAATATTTTGGGTAACCTCAATTTTACTTCATCTTTCCACGAATCATATTCTTTTTCCGATAAAAATGTATGATTTACATATCCGCCTTCTTTATTATTACTTGTTGGTATTTCCTGGAAAACATCTCGATAAGCATCGGATATTTTTGTGTGATATGGATTTGATGATTCATCGGAATCGTTAAAATCACCATTGTAATTTTCCTGAATAATCTGCGATGAATAACAAAAAACGGCATTGTTATAATCGATAATATTTTTCTTGCTACGCCAGTTCGTGCTTAAAGATTGTTCATCCGGATCAAATTGTGCAAAGTCCTTTTGAATTTCATCCGAAAGAATTTTCCAATCTCCGTTTCGCCAGCGATAAATCGATTGTTTTATATCTCCCACAACCAGATTTTTACTCCCCTGCGCCAGGCTATTTCCAATTAATGGTTTAAAATTCAACCACTGTGTTTTCGATGTATCCTGAAATTCATCAATCATAAAATGTTTATAGATGCTTCCGGCTTTCTCATAAATAAAAGGGGCATCGTTATCGTCAATTATGACTTGGAGAAGTTTCGCTGCATCCGAAATCAGAAATATATTTTGTTCTTCGCAATACTCATGTAGTTTTTCCGAAATATCAGTTAGTATTCCTAAGGTATGAACGAATTTAAGTATCTCAAGCGATGAATTATATTGAATATTGTTTTCCTGATAAAAGTCAACGGCTTCAACAAGTAAATCAGATAAACCTGCATTTAATGTGGTTTCGATGATATCAATTTTGGGGCTTTTCTTTGGAATCCATTCATCAAAGCTTGCAGCTCCTTTTAGTGTTCTGGTCTTCAGTTCGTAATCTTTATTAATGATTTTATTAAAATAGTTCGGAACACTTGATTTTCCCCACTTAAAATCATCAACTGCCAATCCTGCACTTTGAATTGATTCAAGCGCTTTTTTCGCAATACCGCTTAAGTTATTTTCAAATTTAATTTTGATTTGTTGTAGCTCTTTTATGTAGTTCTTTAGCAAATCCTTATCGCTCATTTTTTTCATAAGCTGATGACCAAATGCTTTGAATTCTTCTTTAAATATTTCTTTCCCCAGCTTTAAAATATCATCCTTAAAATCCCACTTATTACCTTGCTCAATGTTATCTGTTGTAAGGTTCGAAAGCCAGTTTCGCAAATCAATATTTTTATCTAAATCCAGAAGCAACTCATCAACAACTTTTGATAAAACTTCATTTTGATTCAACTCAATAGTATAGCCTGGCTGAATACCAACTTCACGAGTAAATGATCTTATAATTTTTTGAAAGAACTTATCAATAGTGCTTACCGAGAATTTAGAAAAATCATGAAGTAAAAAAGATAAAATCTTGTTGGCTTTGAGTTTAATTTCAGATTCTGTTAAGTTGAATTTAGTTTTCAGACCCGGTAAATAATCAGAATCAGTTTCTTTCGCTAATTTATTAAGTTCGCTCAGAATCCTGTTTTTCATTTCTGCTGTCGCTTTATTGGTAAAAGTAACAGCTAATATTCGTCGGTAATTTTCAGGATATTTGAACAGTAAGTTTAAATACTCTTCGGTAAGCTTAAAAGTCTTACCCGATCCTGCAGAAGCTTTATATATAGTTAATTGAGACATATATGCTTGTTATTTAGTAGTATAAAAGTAAATAAAAAAAAATCTAATATAGAATTATGTTATTAACATACTATTACTAGTTGCCAAAGCTCTAAAAACAAAACAAAATAGCTCATTTTGACAGGTAAATAATTCGAGATATTTAATTAGCTTTGTGTAGTATTTATTAACCAAAAAAAACAAATTAAATGAAAAAGATTTTATTGCTATTTTTAGCTGTATCGTTGACTTTTATTAGTTGCGAAGAAGAGGAAAATTATGATGCTGATAATATTGTTGGTTCGTGGCAATGTTCAAGAATTGAAATTGATGGTGTATTTAATGAATTAAGCTCTTCTTTGGCGCAGATATTGATGCCGGAGTATAATTTTAATGAAGATGGCTCTGGTGTAGAAACTAATATATTTGGCACATATGATTTTACATGGGATTTAGGTATAGATAAAGTGCTTACTATTTCAACTGATTCAGATAGTGACACATATCAACTTGAAAAACTAACAGACTCAAAATTTGTGTATAAAACTACAACTGATGAAGATGAAGAATTAACAATTACTTATTCAAAGCAGTAATAAAATAGATTGTAAAAAGAGCTTGTCCATTACTTTGTGGATAAGCTCTTTTTTTTTGTTATTACTTTACATCCTCAGATAATCACTCACAATTTAAAAACATAAGACTTCCTATAATTGGTTTTTGAGATAGATGGGATTTGATTTTGGATTTATTTCCTGTGATCTAATGATAAAAAACTATATCACAAAGGAAACTCTAAGGATCTCACAAAGAACGCAAAGTTTACTGAATTGAATTTTTACTTTGTGATACTTGGTGTTATACTTGGTGTTATACTTGGTGTGACTTCGTGGTTAATATATTATTAGGCTTGATTCGTATTAATAATCAAAAATAAATAACTTTGCAGCTGATTTTGAAACTGAGCGAATTATGAAAGGAAAAGTAGTTATTGGAATGTCAGGTGGAGTAGATTCAAGTGTTGCTGCATATCTTTTAAAACAACAAGGATATGAGGTGATTGGCTTGTTTATGAAGAATTGGGATGATGCATCCGTTACTTTATCGAGTAGTTGTACTTGGGAGGATGATTTACTTTTTGCTGAAATGGTTTCAAAAAAGTTGGATATACCTTTACATACGGTCGATTTAAGCGATTTCTACAGAAAAAGAGTGGTAGAATATATGTTCTCGGAATATGAGAGAGGCAGAACGCCAAACCCTGATGTACTGTGTAATCGTGAAATAAAATTCGATGTTTTTATTGATGAGTGTATAAAGCTTGGAGCTGAATATGTTGCTACCGGTCATTATTGCCGACAAGAAAGCATTGAAATTAATGGAGAAAAAGTTTATAGATTATTGGCGGGAGCCGATCCAAATAAAGATCAGAGTTATTTTTTGTGCCAGTTAAGTCAAAAACAAATATCCAGGGCTTTATTTCCAATTGGAGAAATTCTTAAACCTGAAGTTAGACGAATTGCAGAAGAGCAAGGTTTAGCAACTGCTACCCGAAAAGATTCGCAAGGAATATGTTTTGTGGGTAAGGTTGATTTGCCAACTTTTTTACAACAAAAATTAACAGCTAAACAAGGAGATATAATAGAGATTCCTGAATCTTATTACGAAAACTTAAGTACTTCGGATGAATTAAGTGATCTTTCAGAAGCATACAAATATAAGCGTGAGGATGGTAAAGTTATGACTGAGCACCGTGGAGCGCATTTTTACACTATTGGTCAGCGTAAAGGTTTAAACATTGGTGGAACAGGAAAACCTATGTACGTAATTGCAATTGATGTTGTTGACAATATTGTATATGTGGGTAGGGGAGATGAGCATCCTGGTTTGTACCGCAAAGCTTTATTTATTTCGAATGACGAAATGCATTGGGTACGTCCTGATCTTAAACTAAATGTGGAAGAATCAAAAGACTATTTGGTTCGAATCAGATATCGTCAGCCCTTACAAAAAGGCACATTAATTTCAAAACCGGAAGGTTTTTATGTAAAATTTGATGTTCCACAACGAGGAATTGCTCCAGGTCAGTTTGCTGCTTGGTATGATGATGATGAGTTGATTGGATCAGGAGTTATTGCAAATTAAAAATTAAAATAAAAGAAGCTGTCTTAAAAGGACAGCTTCTTTGTTAAGAGAATATTTTTAATTAATCTTTATAAAATGTTGGAGTAAATAAATCCCATACATAATCAGGATCATCTGTATCTCCATACATCATTGCACAATAATCAAAGGAAAAGTCTCCGTTTTCATAAAGTGTTCCAACTAAATCTGTTCTTAAAAATACATCTGCATTTTCATCATAATTATAGATATACATATCATAACCTTCGCCATAACTATCTCCTACATGTTGCCCTGCAGGTATTGTAATAGTCATTGCATCGTAGTCTAAAACTGCATTTATTGGTAAGTCAGAATATGCAATTCCTGTGAGTGTAATCTTTGTAACATCAAGAGCATCAGCTTCTGCTGTAACTGCCCATTCTTCATCCCAATTTCCAGGGTCTATATTACTTACAGCTTCAACAGTATAGTCTCCAACGTAATCAGATTGTCTTCTTGGTCTCCATTTTGAGAACTCAACAGTTACTTCTTCAGAACCGTTAACTTCATGTTGTAAGTATGCATCTGTAAATGTTAGACTAATAGAATATTCAACATCTTCAACTAAACTTGCTAGATCAATTGACAGTTGTAATATTATGGTGTCTGCTACATCAAAATCTAGCATGGTAGTATTTAAAGAAACTAAGTTTGCACTTGTTCCTTCAGATAGAGTTATTTCTACTTCAGCCTTTGAGCCACTTTTATTAAGATTATTGTGAGCCACAGGTATTTCCAGATAAGTAAAATCAGCTTTTACAGATTGAAAGTAATAGTCTTCAACAAAACCAACTGCATCTCCAGTATATTTTGTCATTATATGATCTTCCTCGCAAGAGGCTACTAATAAGACAAGAATTGCTGAAACTAAATATATAAATCCTTTTGTTTTCATATTTTTCATTTTTTATGGTTTATAATTTAAGGATTTTGATCTGTTGCCGGATCCATATTAATGTTTCCATCAAATTCCTTTTGCGGAATCATCATTATCCATTCCCAAGATTCAGGATCTGTAATTGTTAATTGAATAGAATGATTAGATCCTGCATAAGCTCTATCAAATCCAGTTTTTAATCTTTCAATATCAAATACTCTGAATCCTTCGCCCCATAATTCAATTCTTCTTTGTAAGATAATAAAATCTAAAAGATTGTTTACAGGACCTGCGGTATTAATATTCAAGCTATTCCCATCGCCAATTCCTGCTAAAGAAGCTTCAAAATTAGGATCCTTATAACCAACTGCATCAGTTAATAAATCCCTTGCTACTGAATAATTCGTTAGCATACACTCTGCTTCGGCTTGAATTAAATACATTTCAGATAATCTCATATACAATAAGTCTGATGCCCAACTTCCTGCTTGCTCAATTCTGAACTTTACTTGATTGTATCTAAAGTCAGGCCCGATTGAAGTATCTGCAGAAGTAGTAGGATCTACAAACCAATTTTTACGCACATCGTTGGCATCAATTTGATCATATAGCCAACGTGAAATACATTTTCTGGAATTTTTAGCGTAACCACCAGCATCTGCATCCATATGACTAAAGAATCCCGACCAAGATAAGGCCTGTTCTTCATTTATTTCTGAAGCCCACATCCATTCCTGGTTTGTTACAGAATTGAATCCAGAAGTTATGTCTCCAGTAGCCATTAAACTTGCACTTGTTTTACTAATTGCTAATGCAGCATTTGTTGCGGCTATACTCCAATTTTCTTGTGTAAGAGCAACTTGAGCTTTGAATCCGTGAGTAATAGATAAGTCAATATGAGAAATATGACGCTGTGATGAAGCATTTTGGAATAAAGTAATAGCTTCATCTAAATCAGTATTAATTTGAGTATAAACCTCTTCAACAGTTCCTCTTCCCTTACCTTCTGTTTCGTTATTCGAAGGTTCTGTATATAAAGGAACTCCAGGATCTGTTTCGTGCCCAACGTAAGTACGCTGATATATTCTTATTAAATTAAAGTAACAGTATGCTCTTAAAGCATATGCTTGAGCCTTTATACTGTTCCTGTCATCCTCGTCGCCTGAAACGTCATCAATATTGGCTAATATGTAATTTGCATTATTTATAAATTTGTAATGCATATTCCACCACGTATATGGTCTATCTCCAGTACTGTTCACTTCGCCGCGAACCCAGTAATTATAATCATACCAAAACCAGGCAGAACCACCTTCATTTTGAGACATGTCATCGCCAAAGAGATCAACAGCTAGACCTAATGCTGCTATGCCTGAATTCTCACTTTCATAGTAATCAACCCATTCACTGCCGAAAACATAAAATGCTCGATACATTCCGTTTAAAGCTGTATATGCGTTCTCTACAGTTTCAAAAACTGTTTCTCCACTGGCCTTGTTTGTAGGCACAGTTTCTAAAATATCTTCACTACATCCTAGTACAGTAAAGATAAATATTATTGAATATATTATTTTTTTCATTTTCATAGTTTTTTATCTAAAATTTAATGTCAATTCCTGCAGATAAAGTCTTTAAAGGAACATATTCATAATCTTGATTGCCCGCAAAATTATATTGTGGATCCATACCTTTTAATTTAGTGAATAGAGCTAAATTATCTGCTGTTACAAATATTCTACAAGATTTTATTTTAGCTTTCTCAGTAATGTTTTTAGGTAATGTATAACCTAAACTAATGTTTTTTATACTTAAATAAGAAGCGTCAATTAATCTATCGTTAGTAGTATAATTTATTTGACCATGAACTAATCTTGGAACATCAGTAACATCCCCAGGTTCTTGCCATCTTCGTTCAGCATCTGTATGGAAATTGTCTCCGGCATTTCGAGTAGAAAACAAGCTGCTGTATACACCATCTAATACATAACCACCTATAGAGTATGTTAAAAGAACAGACAAATCAAATCCTTTATAACTTAAGGTATTGTTTATACTTCCATAAAAATCAGGAATTCGACTTCCTTGAATTTCTTTATTGGCGGCTGCCTCATTATAGTCATCTGTAATTCGTTCTTGTATAATCATATTACCGTTACCATCATCAACTTCTTCTTTTATTAAATAAAGTTGAGCTCCTGTTGCAGGATCAACTCCTGCAGATGTAGGCAAATAGAATGAATTTATAGGTTCTCCAACCTTGATTATAAAACTACCGTTTACTAATTCCTGACCTTCTGTTACTAATTCTGTTACTTCATTTCTTACATAACTGAGTTGGGTTCCAAAAGTCCATCTAAAGTCACCTTTCAATATTTGTGCACTTAAATCAAAATCCATCCCTTTGTTTACCATTTCACCAACATTATCCCAGTATCCATTAAATCCGGTTGATGTAGCTAATGGTCTAAAGAGTAATAAATCAGAAGTTGTTTTTTGAAAATATTCAGCGCTGAAACTTATTCTATCAAACAAATATGACTCAAGTCCGATATTAAAGTTTTTATTCTTTTCCCATTCAACCTCTTTATTTTCTAATGATTCAAGCCAAACACCTCCATTCGAAGCATTAGGGTATTCAGATGAATAGAAACTCTGCCAGATATAATAGTTTGAAGGACTGTCTGTAAAGTTCTGAGATCCATCATTACGATGTAAAATATCATCGTTTCCTTGCGATCCATAACTAGCTTTAAGTGTCATATTAGTAAGCCAGTCGAGATTTTGCATAAAGCTTTCTTCGCTAGCTCTCCAAGATGCTCCGGCAGACCAGAATTGTCCCCATCTATAATCTTTGTGAAATCTGGACGACCCATCTGTTCGCCAACTGAATGAGAGATAATATTTGTTTGAATAATCATAATTCAATCTACTTAAATAGGATTCTATTCTATATGCGTGAGTATAAGAACTGGCTCCGGTAGTAGTTGCAGCTCCATCAAGTTCAGTTAATCCTTCAAATAAATAGTTCTGTTTTGAAGCGTAGAATCTTGAATATTGGTAATCGTAATATTCATGTCCCCCAAGTAGATCTATTGAATGTTCTCCAAATGATTTGTTATAATTCAATAATTGGTTTAAAGTATAACTTAATGTTCTGAAGTTTGTTTTATAACCTGCACCATGCACAGCACTACCATCACCATGAAATGGATTACTATATTCTAACCTGTTTCCTCCGTTGTAATCGAATCCAAGATTAACAGTAAATTTAATATCCTTAATAACGGGAATGTCTTTATCTGTATCAAGATCAAAGAAAAATCTACTGCTTAAGTTATCAAAATTTAAGGCATAAGAATCATCGTGTAAGGTTGCAATACTATTAAAGTTATTCGCATATGGTCTGGTTACTCCAGCATCAAAAACTTTATTGCCTTCGGAGTCGTAAACAACACTTCCATCAGTATTTCTTTCATAAACCGGATATATTGGAGCAATTGCTAAAGTTGAAAACCAAACATTATTATAACTTGACCCAGTATTAGTAAGATAATTTTTTTCAGTTGCTGAATAGTTAGTATTCATTCCAACCTTTAACCATTCTTTTACTTTAGAATCTAAATTTAGTCTGGCTGAGTACCTGTTAAATTGAGAATTAACAACAATTCCCTTATCATCAAGATATCCCAATGAAATTAAATATTGAGTTTTTTCATCTCCACCAGAAATACTTAATTGATATTCTTGTCTAAGATTATCTTCTCTTAAAATTTCATCAAACCAACTATCGTGATATTTTAACGAAGCGTTATCAACAACTTTACCAGTTGCAGGATCAATTAATAATTCAGAACTAACATTAAATGGATTGTAAACTTCGCCACCTAATCTTTCCATGTAACTTTGAGTAGTTGCATCGCCATTTAAGGCCAGATTAGTAGCATCAGCTTCATTTAATCCATTATTTACCATGAAAGAGTTTTTGTAAGATTCAAAAAATAACTCCATATAAGAATTTTCATCTACTGTTGAATAATTTTCAACAGAAGGAGAAGATGATCCAAATGTAGCTTTGAAATTAATTTCAGGTTCTCCTTTGGTTCCTTTCTTTGTGGTAATAATAACAACTCCATTAGCTCCTCTAGCACCATAAAGTGCTGATGCAGAAGCATCTTTTAAAACAGATATGGATTGTATGTCACTTGGATTTATACTATTAATATTACCATCGTATGGCATACCGTCGACAACGTATAAAGGATTATTTGATGCATTAATTGAACCAAAACCCCTAATTCTGATATTTAAACCAGCACCAGGTTGTCCTCCCCCTGAGGTAGTTTGAACTCCAGCTACAACACCTTCTAAGGCTTTTGTTGCAGAAGAAACAATTCTTCTTTCAAGAACGTCTTTACCTATCATTTTAGCCGATCCTGTAAAGGATTCTTTTTTACTTGTGCCGTAGGCAACAACAATTACCTCATCCATTTCTAGAATATCTTCTTCCATAACGACATCGATGACTGATTGTCCATTTATTGGAATAATCGCTTGGGTCATTCCAACAGCTGAAAATTCCAGATTTTGAGCACCAGTCGGAACAGTAATACTATACTCGCCATTAAGGCTAGTGGCTGTTCCAATTGTTTCCATTGATTGTACCACAATAGAAACTCCAGGTATTGGTAATCCATCTGTCGCACTGGTTACCTTACCTGTGATCTGCATTTGTGCTGTAGCTTGAAAGCTAACAAGCAACAAGAATGCAAAAACGATTTTTAGTTTTTTCATAGATAATTAATTTTAGTTTAAATTATAAATATAATAAATAAACAAATACGCTGTTAGTTTTAAAATTGAAAACGAGTATATTATCAAATTGAAAAAAGCAAAGAACAAAAAGAACAAAAACTAATGAATTGATGGTTAAATGTATAATGTATTTTATGATATAAAGTGATGATGTTCAGAGTTTTGAGTGTAATTATAGTTTGTTGTATGTTTTTTACAAGTCACTAAATCAAACAGTTAAATGTTGATATTTAACAGATTTCTATTTAATTAGATGAGATAATAGAATTTTACCCTATCTAATTTTTATTTTTTTTTATAATTTAAACATCATAAGTTATAAAACTAATTAATGAGTTTAAATTGGTATGTGTATCTGTTATTCAGTTATATAGATGGATAATTGCATTTATTTAAGATCTTTTTTATTTTTATTAATAATTAATAAAAGTGTTAAAAAAAAAGAATAAAATATTAAACCGAATATGGAAGAATCAAAAGATTATTTGGTTCGAGCCTGAAATCGTCAGCCCTTACAAAAAGGAATATTAATAGCAAAACCAGAAGGTGTTTGTGTAAAATTGTGCCACAACACGGCATAGCACCAGGCCAATTTGCAGTATGGTACTATGATGATGTGCTGATAGGATTAGGAGTTATTGCGAATTAGTAAATAGGTTTATTCTGTAATATTTATTTTTCCAAGTTTCTTATGTATTTCCGGGATAGCCATAACAGCTGCACTTCCATACCATGGATGCAACTCCATTACTAAACTTCCTTTTTGAATAGCAGGATCGGTTTCTGTTAGTTTTTTTGCTTCTTCAATGGTTTTAACATTGAAAATGTAAATACCTCTTAATTCTCCATCATCTAGAAATGGCCCGGCCAGCAACAATATTCCTTCTTCAGCCAATCGACCTATGTTTTCTAAATGTGCTTTTTGTAATTGACTTGCTTCCAATGAATCCTGACTTCGATTTGGGCCTCGTTTTAAGAATGCAATAACGTATTGTTTCATTCCGTACTTATCTGCGTTGTATTTTTCGACTAATAAAGAATCGTAAGCAACATCCTTAGTTGATTCTTGCGTTAATTTTTCTTGTTTATCGATAGAACACGAAAAAAGAAAAACTGTAATTATCAGAAATAAATTTAGCTTATTCATGGTTTTATAATTTAACAAAATGAAGTTTTACGTTTTTTACCTACTCTATCCATTTTTTCAACTTTCTCAATATAATCAATAGCTAACGGAACTTTACATGATGTTCCTCCCATTTCGACATTTACTTTACCAATGGTTTTTGCTGTAAGTTTTGATTTTATAAGTAAAGGCTTGAAATATGTACCCACGGAAATTACAAAGCTATTCATTGTATATTTAACTCTGTTTTGAGCATTGTGAATATTCTTTGAAATGTATTTAAGAAGATCTTCAATTTTTTCTGTGCTAATTTCATTATCATCTTCTATTGCAATAAGTGATGATAAAGTTGACCAGCCAGATGAAGCAATACTTTCTTTATCTGATTTTATCCATTCCTCAGCTAATTCCTGTGCAAAATTACTTTCGGCAGTAGTCCATGCAACAGGATATTCGCTTAACATATACCAATTTGCCTTTTCTGCCCAATTTTGAAGTTGAATTTTTGTCATTTTTTTAGGTTCGGATATTAATGTAGCAAGATACATGGCATCTGAGTTACCGGTATCGTATAACTCAATTGCTAATTCATGATTTTTTTTAACAATCTTTTGAATCTTTTTTAAATCCTGAACCTTAACACCAAAGATTGGTTCTTTTGCTCCATGCCGCATGAATATCTTTTTGGTTTGTTCGTTGCCAAACTCTTCCAGTTGCTTAAGTATTTCTTTTGTAGTCATAATCGCACTTTTAATATAAACAAAAAAGTAAGTAACAAGTTTAGTTGAAATGGAGGAGTGATATTCTATTTAAAAAAGTTGTATGAAATTCCCAAAGAAAAGACATTATACTTTGGTTCTCCAACACTGGCATAGTCATCATAAATAGAGTTTAAGGAACGACTGTAATTTAGATTTACACTAATGTTTTTATAAAAAAGATATTCAATTTCAAGACTTCCATTCCATATTAAATTTTTAAAACCGTCGGCAGATTTATCTTTAATAATATCATTTGTAAAATAACCCTGTGGATTATCATAATCATATGTGTATACTTCAGCATGTGCTAAGAAAGATGTGATAATTCCAAGTTTACATTTTAACCTGTTGTTAAAAAATGAATAGCCTAATAGGATAGGTATTTCAGAATACACAGTAGAAGTATTTCCTAGTTTTTCTGTATTTTCATTTTCAATTATATATGCAGATGTTATAGGTGGGAAAAAAGACCCGAAAACATTATTTATAGACGATCCTGAATTAAAAATCTGTATCTCAAGTTCGGATATGTCAGTAGATACAATTTCTGATTCTTTTTTGAATTGAATTAAACTAAGTTGGAGTCCGCTTTCAATAAAAAAACCTGAGTAAACAGAAAAGCTAAATTTACCATTTATAGAACCTCCTGATTTTGAAGTATAAGATTCCTTAATACCTCCTATATTTGAATAGAAAATTCCACCGGCTGATGAAGTACTGTAATCAGGCATATCCGGTTTAGTTTCAACGGAATTAATAAATGATTGATTATACTTTATTGAAATGCTATAGTTAAGATTATGACTGTGAGAGGATAAACTCAGAAATACAAATCCGAGAAATAATATTTTTTTCATTTTTCAAAGGTTAATTTAAGGTGGAACGAAAATAATTAAATTATTTATTAAATCTGATTATTGATATTATTATTATTTTACTATTTGTAATTGGTATTATTCCTCTTTCAGTTTTTAAATCTTAAGGAAATAATAAAACTATATTTTCTTAAATTACTTGTTGCGTTTTTTATTTGCTAGTATATTAGGCTTTTATAGTCATACTATGGCAATAAATATTTGCAATGAATAAAAAAATACAAAAAAGAGACTGGTCGGTCGCATATTTTTATTATATTTGCGACCATATAGTCGCTTAATTTGAAAATATGCCGAAACAAACATTTATTAACTTGAGTATTGAACGACAGGAGGAAATACTTCAAGTCGCTTTTGAAGAGTTTGCTCTCAAAGGATATCAGAATGCATCATTGTCTATAATCATTAAAAAATTAGGTTTAGCCAAAGGTTCATTTTATCGCTATTTTTCAAACAAAAAAGAATTATTTGCTTATTTAATAGAAGATGCAACAAGCCGACGACTTTCTAAATTGGATAATTTGATAAATCAGGATGCAATAGATTTTTTTGAACTTATCAAACAAAACTTTATCCAGAAAATTCGTTTCGATAATGAATTCCCTGTTATTGGTGCATTTCTCTATCAGATAATGCACGAGAAAGATAATAGCGAAGTATCGGATATAATTAAGAATCTCTTTAATAATATTATTTTACAAACGAAATACATTCTTACTCTCGAAAAGTTTAAACATCAATTAGTGGATATTGAACTTGAAATGATAGCTTTTCAGATTTTTCATATGCAACTGTGGTTATACGATTATGTAGCTTATAAATACAATATAGATTTCGAAGCAAATATTCGCGAGCAAAAACCAATTTTTGATATATCGGAAGAACAATTGGAACAATTAATTGATCGATCGATTATGATGTTGAAAAATGGAATTAAGGCTTCTTAATCAACAATAAATTAGCATAAATAAAAACCTGACAATAATGATCGATATTGAAAACCTTAGGTTTAGTTACCCAAAACAAACAGATGATACTATAAAAGGGATTAATTTCTCTATTAAGGAAGGAGAGATATATGGTTTTCTTGGCCCTAGCGGTGCAGGAAAAAGCACAACTCAAAAAATAATTACTCGTTTGGTAAATGGATTCCAAGGTAAAGTTTGGATTATGGGTAAGGATTTGAAAAATTGGAACAACGATTATTATAATCATATTGGGGTGGGTTTTGAATTGCCAAATCATTATGCAAAACTTACAGGACTTGAAAACTTGAAACTTTTTGCTTCACTTTATGATAAGTTTCCTCAGAATCTTATGGGATTACTGGAACAGGTTGGATTGGCAGAAGCTGCCCATCAAAAAACACAAGATTATTCAAAAGGGATGAAAATGCGCCTCAATTTTGTGCGGGCATTGATACACGATCCTGATATTTTATTTTTTGATGAACCAACTACGGGGCTTGATCCGGTTAATGCCCGAAATATTAAGAATATTATTAAGGATTTGAAACAGCAAGGGAAAACGATTTTTCTTACAACTCACAATATGTACGATGCCGATGAATTGTGCGATCGAGTAGCTTTTATTACAGAAGGATTAATTAAGGCTGAAGATGCTCCAAAAGCTTTAAAACTGAAATATGGGAAACCACTTTTAAATGTTGAATATGAAGACTCTGATTTAAAGTCGGTGGAATTTGACTTAAAAAATCTCGGTCAAAATCAAGAATTCATGAAAATTATTAAAAAACAGAGAATTATTAGTATGCATACACGAGAAGCTTCTTTAGATGAGGTGTTTGTGAAAATAACGGGTGAAAATCTAACAAATATCGAGGAATAAATCATGCGAAGTTTTGCGAATATAATTAAATGGGATTTAATACTAATTTACAAATATGGAATAGTGGCTGTTGCTTTCGCTATTTCAGGAATATATAGTATATCGCTATTATTGGCAAATACCGAGGGGATGGAAAAATTAGTTGCAGCATTAATTTTTAGCGATCCGGTAATGTATGGATTTTTATTTACAGCAATTATGATATTGTTCGAAAAAGACGCTCAGACTCATCAAGTTCTGGCAGTTACTCCATTATCAATAAATAAATATTTATGGTCAAAAGCCTTTACATTTACACTGCTTGCTTTTGTTTGTAGCACTATAATATTATTGTCTGCAAGCCCAAATGAATTTCATCCTTTACTATTTTTAGTGGCAGTCAGTTTTTCATCAATTCTATTTGTTTTTATTGGTATTATAGGTGTTTCGTTTGTCAATAACTTTAATCAGTTTATTTTACTAATGCCTATAGTTTTGGCGCCGGTTTGTTTGCCATTCCTAGATTACTTTAATATAGTAGAATCCTGGGTTTTTTATTTGATTCCTACACAAGCTTGTTTGTTGTTGTTTACAGCATCAATAAGTACTATTGAAATTTGGCAATTGATTTATTCTATTGTGTATTTAATAATATGTAATTGGGCATGCTATAAATTGGCTGTTAGGCTTTATAAAAAAAGAATTTTAAAAACTTCGCGAGATGAATAAATATTTATCAATTACGGTAAGCGATTTTAAGAATCTTCGTCGAGATCCGACCTTATTGGTTTTATTTTTTGTACCAGTATTGATACTTGGCGTAATACGATTTGGGATTCCTTATATAAGTGAATATATACCGACTATTGATGATTTTCATAAAGAGATTATTAGTTTTTTTGCTTTACTTAATGCTGTATTTCCGGGTTTTATTATATCATTTATGTTACTCGATGAAAAGGATTTGCAATTGTTTCCTGTGATTAATGTCACCCCGGTTTCTTTATCAGGCTTCTTAGCTGTTCGAATTGTTTTTATGGTATTCTTTGGTTTTTTGTCAAGTATGCTATTGATCATGCATAACGGAATATATTCTATTTCAATCTTTAAAGCCATTCAATTGGCAATGCTTTGTGCATTGAATACGCCCATACTAATTCTATTAATAATTAGCATTGCAAAAAATAAAGTTGAAGGTTTAAGCATGTTGAAATTAGCAACAGTAAGTTTAATGATTCCTATGCTGGTGTTCTTTTTTAATACTTTCTGGGTAAAGCTATTGGCTATTTTTCCTGCTTTTTGGGTATATGCATTCATGGATAGCGTTAAAAATCAGCAAATGATATTTATTCTAGGAATGTGCTTTCTTGGAGTACTGAATTATTTTTGTTTTCGGTATGCAGTGAAGATGAAATAAGGATCAAAATGATGACTTCGTATTTTAATTTATGAATTTGATTTCTGATTTTATTAATTCACATTTAGCAGTAGGTAATATTTCTATTTCAGTTTCTGAATCTTCAGGAAAAAACAGAATTGAATCTCCTTTATTTACTACAAATGTTTTATTATTGATAAATAATTCAATTGAACCGGAGTAAATGTAAAAGCCGTAGCAATTTACAAGCTTATTTAAAGTGAAGGTTTTTGACTTAACAAGAGTAATAGCTTCAATATCTCCAGTAACACTACCTGTTGTCATTAAATTAAAATCGGTAGCTTTCCCATAGCTTTTTGTTTCCCAATCGCCGGAAAACTCATCTTGCTCAAATTTCTTGATCGTTTTAGAATAGTGATCTTTATGCTCAATTTTTATTTCGCCATTAAGTATCATTAATTTGCGTGATACACCGGGTAATTTGGTAAATACTGATTCTTCGGATTCAACGCTTGCTGTACTTATTCGAAATAAAAAGTTTCGCTTTTTATAATCAGAATCTTTCGGATAAATTGCCAGTTGAGTTGTTGTTCCTCCCGACCAGTTATTGCTTATTAAGTCTGAGACTTTGATGTGTTCTATTTTCATATTTTATAAATAAAAATCAGGCAAACTTAGAAAGAATGCCTGATAATAGTGATTAAATTGGTAATTATTCTTGTATTTTATTCCAAAAAGTAAACCAAATAAGGCTTGTTACAAGAAAAAGAAAGAGCGAATACAAGGGAGCAATAAATGAAACTCTTAGTCCTCCTAATATCAAGCTAGGTGAAATATCTTGTGCAACTTCAATAGATGACAGTGCTCCATACACACCTAGATATCTGTAAAACAATGATAGAAGAAATCCAAAAGCACCAATAAAAATAATTGTGGAGTTGAACTTAAATAGTTTTTTCAGATCCTTATTTTTTGAATAATAATTCATAAGAAATCTAATTGCAAAAAGTATTACCAGAATCCACATTATATAATGCAGAGTCATAAAGAACGGTCCTCCGTCCATAAAATTTCCTTTTAACAAACTTGCTACTGACATAGTTTTTTGTTTTTAGTTAATAACTATTTTTTGATAATGAATAGATCTATCTTTTAAATTAATTTTATGTATTCAAATATTATTTTTCATTTGTTTTAGCCAGAGAAACCAAACCACCCATTGCTCCTAAATTCATTGAATCTAATGCCGAACTTGGCACTATAACCATTGAACCTTTTTCCTTTAAACCTTCAAATAACATATTCATTCCACGAAGATGCAATGCTACCGGATTGTCTCTGTATTGCTCGCTTGCTTTAGCAAATTTCACAGCTATCTCGGTTTCGGCTGTACCTAAAATAACTCGGGCTCTGCGTTCTCTTTCAGCTTGTGCTTCTTTACTCATAGCATCAGCTAAAGCTGGAGGTATTACAATATCTTTTATTCCAACAGTTTGACATGTTATACCCCATGGATTAGTATTATTGTCTAGTACTTTTTGCAAGCCTTCAGCAATTTTATCTCTTTCTTGCAAAAGTTCAGCTAATTCATGTTTTCCAATTATATCACGTAAACCGGTTTGTGCTATATATGATATAGCTTTTTCATATTCTTGTACCTCAAGAGCAGCTTTTTCTACATCCCACACAGTCCAATAAACAACAGCATCTACATTTACCGGTACAGTGTCTTTTGTTAAAGTTTGTTCTGCTTTAAAATCTGTAACACGAACACGTTGATCGATATAGTCATCAATTTTATCTACAATTGGAATTACAAAAAACAAGCCTGGTCCTTTAAGACCATTGAATTTACCCATTCTAAGTACAACAGCTTTTTCCCACTGATCAGCAATGTTAATTGAACTGGTAAGAAAAATTGAAATTAATAAAAGCGCAGCAAGAAAAGGAATTGATATTAATTCCATTAAAAATAATCCAATACTTATGCATAATAATGTAATTAAAATGGTAAGCGAAATTGGATTGAAAAATCGTTTTGTAATTTTACTTGTTTTCATCTTAACTTTGTTTTTTTAATTGATTTATAATGTCATCTACTGAAAATCCATAGCTGAATCCTATAGTGCAGAATTCATTGCAGATCTCTTGTAGTTTTTTCGTTTTTTCTTTTTCCGAAATTTTGATTTCTATAGTGCTTATAAAAGTCCCGGTACCTTGCTGTGTTTCCAGAATGTTTTGAATTTCCAACTCTTTATAAGCTTTAGCAATTGTGTTTAAATTAACTTTTAAATCAACTGCTAATGATCGCACTGTTGGTAATTGTTCTCCTATTTTTAAATTACCTGACGCAATTCCAAATTTAATTTGATCGATAATTTGTCGATAAAATGGAGAGCCTGCTTTTGGGTCTAGTTTAAAATCTATCATTGTCGTAATGTTATATTGTACTATAAGACTAGTACAAACATACAACTATTTTTTCAATCTGCAAATTTTTCAGAAATAATTTTAAATCAGTGAGACTTTGATTTTAGGAACGATAGTGAACTGAAATCATATAGTCGAACTGATCCTGAGCGGACTCCACTGAGCTTGTCGAAGTGTAGTTGAAGGATCTCTTTATATAATACCAACCTAAGTTAGCAAATTATTATATTTTAGTACAAATTAAGGAAAGAACAAAAAGAGGAATAAGGTTTTTAATACCAATGAGACAACGATCTCGATTTAATTGATAATCCCCTCTTTAC
>WTBR01000021.1 GCA_013138975.1 Bacteroidales bacterium | reverse complement strand
TTCAGGGTTAGGGCAAAACGAAAATTATTCGGTATTAATGCCTTTATTTTGAAGAAGTATTTATTTTATTCGCCTAGCCTCTTTAAGCGGTCGGGCGACATTTGAATAAGTTCATCTTTCTTTAAAACCTTAGAATTTTCGTTTTCAAAAACTGCATTTTTAATAGATGCAGGAAAGTATAGAAATCCAGACCTTAAGGTTTTAAAAACCTTAAGGTCTGATAATAATAAAGATTAGCAAATAAAAACTCCCAATAATATTAAACTATCAAGAGTGCTTTTTATCAAATGTTATTGATAAAAAAAGAGGGTAAATACATTAGAGTATTTAAACAGGTGTTTACTTAATAGATTTAAGTGTTTTTCCTAATCTAAATCATGCAGTATCACTGTACCGGGAACTTCATCACCTCCTTTTATTTGCAACAATTCTTCATGTAGCAAAACATTAATACCGCTAAAGGTTTCCATAGCATTTTTAAATTTTTTACTTTGTAAAGTTTTAAAACTTTTGTTTCCTTGAAATTCGTTTTTTGTTTTCATACTTTTAGAGTTTTAGTTAAACCCAAATATAAGATTATTAGAATATGCCTTATAAGTTATTGTTTATCAGAATTATTATTTTAATCCTTTTAAGTAGATTTACGATAAGCTACGCACAAATCAATGAAGGCAATCCCGAAATAACAGGCTTATATGATAATGCAAAGAATTTTAATAATACAGGGAAATATTCTCTTGCAATTGATGCTTTAAAACAAATCATCACACTTAAAGAAAAAACAAATACGGATGCCCCTCCTGAATATGTCAAAATTTACAATAGATTGGCTAATGCTTATGTGGCACAAGGCAACTTGCAGCAAGCTATTGAATATTACACAAAAGCATTGCAAAATACATCTGACAGTTATAATCGTTCGATTATTATTGATAACATTGCTACAGTTTATTCCTTACAGGGAGATTATTTAAAAGCAATAGATTTTTATGAAAATTCACTTGCGGTTTTACAAGAAAGTAAAAAGAAAGATAAATATTCTAAGATTGTAGAAAACTACCACAACCAAGGATATGCATATAATAAGCTGCATAATTACCAAGCTGCCAAAGATAAATTTTTAAAAAGTATATTAATTACAAAACAAAATAACTTAAATGATATAGCTGATAATTATTACAATTGTGGGGTTGCCTATAAAAGATTGGACAGCCTCGAATTGGCAGAATATTATTTCATCAAAGCAGTAGATATAAATTTGAAAATTTATGGCAAAGAGCATATAAAAACCACATTATCGTACTTATACCTGGCAAATTTTTACGCCAAAATTGGAGAATTTACAAAAGCAGCCCCAATTTTCAGTAAGGTTTATAACAAATTATTAGCTACAGTTGGGGAAAAACATCCTTATACATCCGATTATCATAAGTTTGTTAGCGATATGTATTTTTTAATGGGAAATTACAAACAAGCTCTTGAGTCTTGTCAGCAATCTATTGTTTCTAAAATTACTGAAATCAATGATCGTTCCATATATAAGAATCCTTCTTTAGATGCTGTACCCGATATTGAATTATTGGAAATATTAAAACGCAAAGCTCAGGTATTGTTGAAACTTGCAGATAAGGAGAACAAGGAAAGCAACCTTAAAGCAGCACTTTCTACTCTTGAACTTACAGTTGGTTTTATTGAGCAACTCAGGATGGGATATTTGTACGAAGATTCGAAACTGGTACTGGCAGAAAAGGAATATGAAAGCTATATGTCTATTATTAGAATTGCTTACGAACTATTAAATATTACCGGGAATAGGAATTATATTCATGTTGCCTTTAAATATTCTGAACGTAGCAAATATGCTATATTAAGGGAGTCTATTAATGAAGAATCAGCTAGAAATAGTGCATCCATTCCCGATAGTATACAAAATCATATACAGGAAATAAAAGAGCAAATTGGAATTATCCGATTACAGATTGAAAACGAAAATAAGCTTGAAAAACCTGATGGTTTAAAACAAAACGAATTAAAAGAAAATCTTTTTCAGTTAACGCAATCACAAGAAAAAACGATTAAGGAACTTGAACAAAATTACCCGAAATATTATAAACGCAAGTATGAAAACATTGTAGTAAGTATTACTGAGCTTCAATCAGTACTTGTGCAAAAAGAAGCCGTAATTAGCTATGAATTAACTGATAATACTTTGTACACTTTTGTTATTACAAAGGACAAGTATGATTTGCTGCGTAATCCGATTGATAGTACGTTTTATAAAAATCTAAAGTCATATTCTGATTTTTTACATAGTGAATATTTAACTAGTTATGTTAGTTTCAGAATCCCTTCATACGAATTGTATCAGAAACTTATAGAACCAATATTACATTATATAGAAGGAAAAAACCTGTTAATAATACCAAATAGCGAATTGTCCCTTATTTCGTTTGAATCGTTAACAACAGAACCCTATGTTGAAAGTGAATATGCATATTATAACCGAGAACCATACCTGTTAAGGAAATATCCTATTGGCTATTCATATTCCGCAACATTATATACGAATTCCAAACACCGAAAAAAGAAATGGAATCCAAATTTTCTGGGATTTGCACCAGATTATAAAAATTCAAGGGATACTTTACAGTTTTTACCAACAGTATCAAAAAATATAAAAAAGATATCGTGGTTAATGAGAAGTAAAATTTTCACTAAGGAAGATGCAACCGAGCAAAACTTTAAAAAACATGCTGGTAGTTACGGTATTCTGCATTTGTATGCGCATGGAAATGAAGATTTAGAGAATCCTCAATTTTCGAAAATGTACTTTTCTTATAAAAATGATTCGGTTGAAGATGGATATCTATATGCTTATGAGGTGGAAGAACTTAATTTTAACGCCGAATTGGTTGTTTTAGCTTCATGCCTTTCTGGCTCAGGGGCAGTAAAGAAAGGTGAGGGAGTAATCAGTATTGGACGAAGTTTTATGAATTCGGAGACTCCGGCACTAGTAACTTCATTATGGTTGGCTTACTATCATGCTACATTATTTGAGTTAAAAGTATTTTACCGAAACCTGTTGCTTGGAAAAAGAAAAGATGAGGCTTTGCGTATTGCAAAACTAAAATACCTTGATTCGGCAGAGATACTGCAATCCCACCCAAAATATTGGAATAGCCTTGTTATAATCGGAAACCAAGACCCTATATTCAAGGGATATTTAATAAAAGTGGCATTATTGCCTGTTATTCTTTTCTTTAGCCTAATACTTTTATTCATTAAAATTCGGAAAAGGAAAACTAAAAGAGCGATTAAAATGTAAGAATATTCTTTTGCGAATTACTTATTTAATTTTTCTAATATCCTTTTAGCTTCTTTGTAATGAAAATTATTTGACTGAACAATTTTTCCGAATAATTCTTTTGCTTTTTCTTGTTTTCCTGTTTTTAAATAACATAGGGCTAAATTCCAATCAACAAGCGGTTTAGCTGCAATTCTGTTGTTGTTTACTGAAATATCCTCAAAGGTTTCAAGTGCTTCGTTAAATCGTCTCAGCTCCATTAAAGTTAATCCATAATACAATTGTTTTTCTACTTCTATGGTCGTTGAACTAGACAAGTTCTCTAAAAGCATCAAGGCTACATCATACTCTTTATTAAAGTATTTGTTTATTGCTTCATTTAAAGAAGAACTTTTAAAAAAAATCACCTTTTCTTCGCTTAATGGCTTATAATATTTTGCATACAATCTGTTTTCCAAAGAATCCCAACTTTTCAAATATATATTCCCGCCACTTAAACCAATTAATATAATTATTGATGCAGCTGCAACCCATTTACCAATCCTTAATATACTAGGTTTCAACTTTATTTCAAATGCAATTTCCTTTGAGCTAATTTCATCATTTATTTTAGCGAATTTATCAAGAGTATCTTCTAGGTAATCATCAATATCATTCTTCAAATTATAATGTGCATTTATTCTTGAATTTGTATCAATAAGTTCTTTAATTTCGCAACCTTCTCCAAAATCTACTTCATTACTATTATACCTTTCTATATCATACTTTCTCTTTTCGAACAAATACCGCTCTTTTATTAAGTGGTTTGTATTTATTGCTTCAGTTATGTTTTTATGCTCATGTTCATTAACATCGTTTGAAACAAAATTTTCAAGCTGTTCATTTGTAATAGCCAGATGCATTGGATTTATTGGTACATCCTGTCCTTCTTCCATGCAACCGTTATTCAACTCAAAATAGTCGAATAATCTTGAATCCATTTTTATTAGTTCTTCAATTTCGCAATGTTCCCCAATGGTCATTTCACCATCAATACACCTTTCTATATCGTTTTTTCTCTTTTCGTATAAATACCTATCTTTAATTAATGAATTGGAAATTATGGCTTCGCTTATCATTTCCCGTTCTTCGTCACTCACATCGTTAGAAACGAAATTAACAAGCATTTCTTTCGTAATAGCTATTTGCTTACCGTTTATGAATACAGTTTGTTTTTCTTCATTAATATCTTTTTTCAACTCAAGATACTCAAATAACCTTAAATTTATCCTTAAAAGTTCGTCTATTTCGCAACATTCCTCAAAATCCATTTTACCATCAAGATACCTTTCTACATCTTGTTTTCTTTTTTCAAATAAGTATCTCTCTTTAGTTATCGGGTTTGTATTAATTGCTTCGCTTATATTTTTATATTCTTCTATATATGCTTTATCGTTAATATCCTTTAAAATGAATTTAGCAAGCTGCTCTTTTGTAATGGGGATTTGCTTAGTTATTTTTGATGCATCTTGTTCTCCTGCATCAATAGCTTCGGTATTCCGAACAAAATGATCATATAATCTTGGGTTCATTTTTATTAATTCTTCAATTTCGCACTGTTCCCCAATATCCATTTCATCGTTAATATACCTTTCTACATCGTGCTTTCTCTTTTCCAGTAAATACCATTCTTTAATTTCAGGGTTTGTATTTATTGCTTCGATTATATTTTTACGCTCTTTTTTTCTAAGCCTATTTAAAACAAAACTTGCAAGCTGTACTTTTGTAATGGTGGGATGCATAGGATTTACGGATATATTTTGCTCTTTGTCACCGAGGCTCTTTATCAGCTCAAAATATTCGAATAACCTTGCATTTGATATTAAAAGTTCCTCAATTTCGCATCGTTCTCCAATATCCATTTTATTATTAAAATACCTTTCTACATCGCATTTTCTCTTTGCAAATAAAAATCTCTCTTTAATTACCGGGTCTATTTTAATTGCCTCGCTTATCTTTTGATGTTCTTCTTCATTAACAAGGTTTAAAACAAATTTCATAAGCTGTTCTTCTGTAACGGAAATATGCTTATGACTTATTTCATCCTGCTCATCCTGTTCATCTTCAATAACACCACCATTTAACTCAAAATGGTCAAATAATCTTGAATCCATTTTTATTAGTTCTTCAATTTCGCATCGTTCCCCAATATTCATTTCATCGTTAATATACCTTTCTATATCGTTTTTTCTCTTTTCGAATAAATACCTATCCTTGATTTCGGAGTTTGAAATAATTGCTTCGCTTATCATTTCTTGTTCTTCTTCACTAAGCGTATTTAAAACGAAATTAACAAGCTGTTCATTTGTAATGAATGTATTCATAAGGTTTATGTAAAAAATTTGATGCAAAATAAAAACAATAAAAATATATAAAATAACTTTAGTTTCATCTATTATTTTTATAACTAAACAAATATAAAAGTTGAGAAGTAGATCTAAGGCTTAATTTTTCAAATATTGTTTAAATCAGGGTTTAAAAATGCTGTATAATTAATTTAAATGAATGATCGTATATTTACCTAAAGTGTTCTTTATTTTCTTCATTTAGTTCATCCCTAAAGCTTATTAAAACTTTTGGTTTGGTCTTAGAATTCGATTGTATGCTGGGCTTTATTCATTAACAGCAAGTTATCACTTTAGAACAATCTAAAATCCGTTCAATCGAAGCTCTGTTGTCCCCGAAAAAAATAGTTTTTGGGTCGGTGAAAAAGCGCTGGCAGACAGACAAGCTCTTTTGCAATTTTAGGCTTTATGTTGGCCTGAGCGAATTGCAAATGTGCTTGGCTGTGTGTGCTGGATTAAAGTAGTTCCCGCATACATATAGTTATTGGTTTCATGTCGCTTTGGTGACCAAAAGTGGTAATTAAGTTCCCTTTACTTTTCAAAACAATTATATATTGTCCATCTGTTCCGTCAACGTAATAATTGCCATTTTCACAGATGTATACAAAAAAGCCATATCCCCATTTGGGAAATACTCTTTTGGGATCATAAACAGTTGACGATATTCTTTGACCATTAGGGGACTTACCTCCATATGTAGAAATCTGTTTTGAAGTCATTTGTTCAATCCATTCTGAAGATACTATTTGCTTACCATTAAAAACACCTTTATTTAATAGAATTTCGCCAATTTTATGCAAGTCATCATGAAATAGTTTTAATCCTGTTGCAGCAGCACAATATTTACCATAATTATTCCATTCCCAATGCTTTATTCCTATTTTTTGAAATAGAATCTGGTTTACCCATTCCGATAAACTTACACCTAACTCCTCCTGAATAAGAACAGAAATAAGAAATGGGCCTACATTTGAATAAACAAAAGTTGAACCTGGCTCATTTACTATATCTGTATTAAAAATATAATCGAGTAAAGTATCAGGGTCTTTTTCTTTAATTTGTTTACTGAACATCAAACCTTCGGAAAATCCGATAGAATGAGTTAATGCATGTCGTAATGTTACCTGCTTCCATTTTTCGATATTATCTGATTTTTTAATTTTTACTAAATCTTTAAAAAATGGGAAAATTTTAGTCTCTAAAGACAACCGTTCACCTTTTAGTTTCAAATCATTCTCAATAGCTATTCCAATAGAAATTGCGATAATTGGTTTGCATAAAGAACGGAGGTCATTTTGAGTATCTTCATTTTTAAAATTATGTTTAAAAATTTCCGAACCATCGGAGATGATAATACTATCCATATTAAGCGTATTATCATTTTTGTCTTTTACAGTGCGAAGCTGATCAACTACTGATTGATTTATTTTTGCATCCATATTTATTGAATTTTATTTTTTGATTTATTTTTTATATTGTTGAAATTCTGAACGGAGAAATTTGCTACACCTAAAATTATTGCCGTAATGAAACCAGCTATAATTGAATAGTAGATATTTATATCAATTAATTCTTTAACCAAGAAAGTAAAAAGAATTGCAACTGAAATAATCAGACTGTAAGTAATTGTTGCATTCCTTGTTTGTTTCTTATGAAAAATATTTTCTAACTGACTCATTTCTTCTTTTAAAGTTTTATTTGTCGTGTACAAAGTTTCTTTTTCTTTTTTTAGTTGATTATAAGAAAGACTATATTCTCTTAAATTGTTAGTTAAATCTTCAATAATTTCAGAATAAGTAATTTCAGAATTTTCCTCTTCGATTATTTTTAGAACTTCGTGATCATACATAGAGGCGCGATTTCTTTCGTTATTCAGGAATATTGCATGAGCAGCTTTTGCAGTCGCTTGTATGTCTTCATTGCCCCAATTTTTGTTATTGCATTTTGAACGTAGATATAATATGCCACGATATACCATATCCGCCAAGTCATTTTCGTTAATATACTTGCTCTTTAAATTATCAAAATTCTGTAATAGAAAGATTAAAACTTTAGCAGTTCTTCCGATATTACTATTCCAAGCACCAAGTATTTGATTGTTTTTTAAATATTTTAACAAATGCTTTATCTCGTTCTCATTTGTTTCTTGGTTTAATAGATAAATTGATATAATTTGACATATTTCTATTTCAGAATATTCAGCGCTACCTGCCTTATTTTGTAAGGCATTCGTAATCATTTCAGAATATTGTTCTTTTGTTATATCATAAGCACTCAGATTTTGAATTAAACTCAGAGTAAGCACAATATTTCTTTTATCAAAAGGTGATTGCGCCTTAAATCTTTCCTTTTCTGTTATCCATCTTATTGTTTCTTTTAAATCTTCATCAGTAAAGATTGATTGTTCATATTTTTTCTCCCTTAAGAGTAAAAGCAATCTAACAAAACCGCAAGTAGTTGATACGACACCATCATAGCTGTATTTTGACTGATTATATTGTCTGTCAATGCCTTTGTTTGTATGTTCTTTTATGTCTTCTAAAACAGGAATTATATAATCATTCAACTTCATTCCTAACTTATCAAATAGCGTGAGAATCTCAAATGTAGTCCAAAAAGAATTGTGCCACATTCCTTTTCCTATTGAGTGCTGTGATTTTAGCCAAGTAACAGAATTTTTTATTATTTTATCTATTGAACTATGTTTGGAGTGACGAAGTAATTTTAATATATCATTTTCTTCTTTAATTTGATAAACCCTTTTCTCACTAAAACCATTTTTACTATCAATCTTGTTTAAGAAATTGTTTATATCGGCATCATTATAATCAGAAGATAGTATATATATGTTATGTATGTGTTTATGCAATTCATCAATACTGCTAAGTGAGTTATACGTTGAATGTGATTTTTTTAGAATTTTTGCACTTTCAAACAGTTCCTTAATACTGTTATTGTTTTTAGAAACAAATGCTATTTGAGGTAATCCTTCAGTGATAAAAGTAATTATATTAGTAAGTATTTCTTTGTGATACGCCCAATCAAGAACAATCGTACTAATAACAATTCTTTTTTTAGAGAATGTATTTGTCATTACCAAATTACGTTCCTTTTTGTTTTCATACTTTTTACTGTCAATAAGTATTGGTGTATAACTAATTCCATCAACTGGTCGAACAAAAGAACGGTAAAAGTGCTTCATAAATTGATTGTTCTCGCACTGCCTATTAATGTTGTTCTCTTTAATTTTGTTAGGATAAGACAATAAAATATGATTCTTTTTCTTTTCAAAAAAAGAAATCTCTCCTTGTTCTGAACTCTCTTCAGGACGAGGTTCTGTTCTGAAGTCATAAGATTCAGGCAAAAAACCAGTTGGATTTTCTTGTTTCCCTAATTTTTTTTGTGAAGCAATAAAAATTCCCTTCCCATCTTCGATAAATTTTTCTATTGTGGATTTTTCATTTTTAAGTTTATTATACACAGTCTTATCGCTAGTAGCATTTGTTGTAATAATCAAGCTGTCGTATTTGCGCAAATGATTATTTCCATTTTCAAATAAATTCGATAAATTCACAACTGTATATAAATCAAATTCATAATCAACGCTAAATTTGTGAATCGTCCGTAATTTAGCAATAACATTGGCATAGCCAGTTCTTTGCATCTCACTTTCATTTTGTACGACTGCGACTCTATACATAACTATCTATATTTAGGGTTAGGATTTTCAATATATTTTTTCTTTTCAGATCTATCGCGAATTTCTTTTTTATCACTGTACCATTTATTTGCAGGCAAAAAATCTTTGGGTAATTTTGCCAAATAAATTTTATTGAATTCTTTTATTTTATCAATTAGCGAATTAGCATTGAAAGTAGGGAAATTTTTAATCACATCATCAATAATTGGAGAGATAAGATATTCACCTAATTTAAAGTCAAACATGAAACTATGCATTTTTTGATAATTATAGTCATCCTTTAGCAAACACTTATAGTTCATTATTTCAATGTTTTGACTAATATTTAAATCTCCCATGAGTGAAATATCCTTGTCAATAGATTCCATATCCTTAGCAACTATTCCAACTATTCCAAAATTTTCATCTATGCCAAATAATGTATTTTGTGCATGACATTCAAGTTGCAATCCACATTTAAGTAAAAGTTCAAAATAGCTTTCAAATACTGGAGCAATGAGGTCTTCAAATAAAAAATCTTCAACACATTTTGTCTGTTTTGCGATTAACTGCGTTAATATTGATTTGTGATTAGTATTTTTAGGGTCTTCTGAAAATAAGGAAAAAGCAGGAATAAGAGATTTTACTTTGTCGTTAAATGGATATGTAAAAGGTTCACGCAGAACCATTCCCCATTCATACAATTTTTGTTTTTCATCTTGTAAATTTATAATTCTCGCAAAAGGCTCTCTCTGTATAAAGAACTTTTTAGGTAATTTTTGTGCATCTATTGCTTTTTCTATAATTTTCGATACCTCGACAGCTGAAACAGCGTGATTTCGTTCCAATTTCCTAACAATTCGGCCAATCAAGCCATCGTAATGTAGTTTTATGAACCAACCATTTTTATCAAGCATTTTTACAGTTCTTATACTTGAAGTTGGTGACACTAAAATTGCTGTTAACTCAAACTTAGTACATTCTTTGAGCAATGCATTATTTTCTGGCCTGTAAATCATATCAGGATGGGCTAACATTTGCCATTCGTCAATAAAATCTGGTTTATTTCCATAGTCTTGTATAATTACTTTATCTGAAAATGAGAGCCCTATTATATGAAAGTGTCTATTACTACTTTTAGCCTTTGTAGGGTGAGATGAAGTTATATCAGAAAAGCCACTTGGAGAGCCATCGTTGATATAGCGCTCCATATATAAATAGGTTGACTCATTATATATTCCTTTGTCTAGAATCATAATATAACTTTTATTAATAGTGTAGAGTTTTTCATAGCAATGGGTTGTAATAATTAGTTAAGTAGTGGGAAATTGCACTCTTTTGCAAATTTCGGTTTGTGGGTAAGCCTGTGTGATTTGCAAATGTGTGCAATGTGCGTATGCATCCCCAACTGTCCCGAAGGGCAGAAGCGCGGTGGAAAAAACTATTTTTTTCTTGCACCAACCTTCAATCAATGAGCCAATATGTTTAATATGTTTATTCAATTTCTATAATCAGGTTTCAATATTAGTTTCGGTCTTAGCCTTGCATACAACTTAGATATAGAGACCATAATCACTTTTTTATCTTGGTTATGGTTTCTATTTCGCATATGTAATACCAAAAACATTGTAATAAATCCTTTCAAAATTCGTTTACAAATGTTGTTTACTATAATATCTTGTTTTCGTTAACAAATATAATTGAATCATTTTATATATCTAATTAAACTATCATGCTTTTTATATTTTCAAGCTTTTTCATAACTAAATGAGAATATATTTCTGTTGTTTTTATTGAATTGTTGTAAATCCCTTATACGCAGAAGAGACTCCCTGAAATATTAGCAAGTCGCAAGGTGGTTTATCGTGAGGTATGCACTGAAGATTATTTTGCGAAAGCAAAATACCAACGGCAAAATCCGGTACTGATACTTCGACACGCTCGGTATAAACTAAACAGAAATGAGATATGAGATTATTTGCGTTTGATTTTTAACGAGTATGGTATAATTATGAATGTAGTTAAATTTAAATTAGTAAGGTGTGTTTTGCTGTGGTAAAAAGGGGTACTCCATTTGTTAAAATGCGTCAGACTGGATAAAGTTTATTCGGGGAATATGATCCAGAGGGAGTTGTTCTGCTTATTTTTACAGGTTCGATACCTGTAAAAAAAAAGTGTACTTAAAAAACACACTTTTCTTAAGACCTTCGGTATAATAATCTCCATCGGTTATTGTTCGGCAATGATAAAATTAAAAACTCTATTAATATATCTGATTAAGTCTTAGAATTCGATTGTAAGGTGTTATTTTCTTTCTTCAAAACGCTCATAAACCCATGTATTATTAAATGCTTCCTTGAATAGGTGATCTGTTTGTTTTGTTTTTGAATTCGGAATAGAGTAACTACTCTTAGAACTACTCTTTTTCATAAATTCTATGATTATTTTTCTAACCACAATAATTTTTGAGGTTATATACTGTGTATTAGATTCAGACATAAATCTAATTAACAAGGTACTTAGTTTAAAGATATGTGTGTATGCAATTGATTCTGTAACGATTGTTATATCACCCTTATGTTCTTGACTTAACATCTTAGTTTTGAAATTACTATCAATAATTCCCAATTCAATCATTTCAATTTTTTGATATTTACCATTTATATGTAATTCTACATTTGACAAACTACCATGTTCAGGATGTTTTATAAAAGAATCATCACTAATGCTTTTATCGTAAGTGAGTCTTAATTTAAGCTCATTTATTACAAAAGTTAAATCACCAATAATGTTAGAAATATCGTTTTTAATTGCAATTTCGGACGTAAGACTAAAATTCGTAAATATGTCGTAAGTATTTAATGTCCAATACCCCAATTTTTCCCAGTAAATAAAGGCTACATTTGGAATATATGCTATTTCAGTCGTAATAGTATCCGAGACAACTAATTTCGAATCTTTTACATTATATATGTTAATGAAGAAATATTTTATTGAATGATCAGATGTCTCATAACTAATTTTAAAAATTTCTATATCATTCTCTAATTTTGCTAATTCAATATTTCTTACCCAAGGTAGACTTTTAAACAATTCCGAAAAATTAGATGAAAATTTTGATTGTACGTAGTTTTGAGTAAAACTCTGATTAGATTTTGATAAAGCCTTTAAAATCTCATCTAACTTTTCGTTATCCGTTACAATATATGTAGGTTGATTTATAGTAACATTACCATCTCTATTGAAAATGAAATTACATTTAATTAAAGATTTACCATTTATTATCTGGCTAATAATATTAAACAAGGTCGCAAGGATTATCAAAGCAATACCCCAATATTTATCATTAGTACCAATCAGATTGAATTCGGTAATTCCATTAATGATGTAACTGAGAATTATCGTAATTACAGGCGGAGAAACTAATAGAAGTCCAGATGATACCAACAACCAAGTTAATTTATTAAAGTATTTGGGTTTTATAAGCCTAATTAATTCTAGTAGAAATTCTTTATTGGTCATTTTGTGTTTCTATGGTTTTATAACGCCTTATAACTTAGATATAGAGATCATAACCACTTCTTTATCTTGGTTGTGGTTTCAATTTCGTATATTTAATACATTTACTTAATTCTTTAAAATTACTTAGAAGCCTCGTAATCAATCTTTTCAAAATTCGTTTATAAAAATTGTTAATCACAATAGCTTTTTAAATAAACAAATATAAAAGAATCATTTTATATATCTAAATTATCTATAGGGCTTTTAATATTTTCATGATTTTTCAGAACTACATAAGATTATATTTCTGTAGTTTTTATTGAGTTGTTGTAAGTTCTTTATATTCTATAGATACTCCCTGAATTATTAGCAAGTCGCAAGGTGGTTTATCGTGAGGCATGCACTGAAGATTATTTTGCTCTTGCAAAATACCAACGGCAAAATCCGGTACTGATACTTCGACACGCTCAGTATAAAATAAACAGAAACGGGATATTAGATTATTTGCGATTGATTTTTAACGAGTATGGTATAATAATGAATGTAGTTAAATTTAAATTAGTAAGGTGTGTTTTGCTGTAGTAAAATGGGGTACTCCATTTGTTAAAATGCGTCAGGCTAGATAAAGTCTATTCGGGTAATATGATCCAGAGGGAGTTGTTCGGCTTATTTTTACAGGTTCGATACCTATGAAAAGGAAAAGTGCGCAAATATAAGCACACTTTTCATAAGACTTTCGGCACAATAATCACCATCGGTCGTTGTTCGGCAAAGGTAAATTTTAAAAAAAATATGTAATATATTTGGTTAAGTCTTAGAATTCGATTGGGCATAGTTTTTATTTATAATTCTTGATTAGTTTATTAGGAACGAAATAAAGGTTATTTCTAGACCTAGAACAAGCAACATAAAATTTATTCCGTGTAATATTTGATTTGAAATTTATTAAACCGCCCAATTTTAAGCTTTTAAAAACTTCATCATTTATGACAACACAAACATTATCATAACCAAGCCCCTTACAGGCTCCCCAATTATCAGAGCGACATTTATAATTGTAATGTCTCGTTAGAAATAATTTCACAATATTATCATCATCGAATATTCTTTTTGATTCTTCTTTATTTTCAATTAATTCACATTTTGTAATCCTACTAGAATTTGACTCAATGTTAATACCTATTCTACTTTGAATGAATTCACAAGTAGTTTTACTGCATCTTCGGCTTTTAATTAAAGTTTTATTATCAAAATTAAAATTTGATTTTTTAAATTGGGCTAAGAAATTATTCAAATTTTTATGCAAAGATTGATTTGTGTTTTTATCTCTGCTAGTATCAAATGTGTGTTGAAAAAAATCGCCAACAAGAAGAAACTTTACATTTGACTTTGTTAGTTCTAACAAAAAATTAAAATCATTTCCTCCAAAATCTTGTATTTCGTCAAACAAAACAAAATCATAGTATTTTTCAACTCTTGTTCTGACATCTTGAATATTACTTTTGTTTAGCAATAATTTTGAAATTCTGTTGTGGTAGAGGTAATTGTTTTTTGTAAAGAATGAATTGTCAAAAAAGTTTTTTGGATAATTCCAAGTTATTCCCTTTACGTTATATTCATCTGCAAAAAATGGTTTATAGCAGAAGGAATAGAGAAATGAAAAATAATTTCTAATTTTTATGTTTTGCGGTAAATACCCGAATCTATTTATAACCTCATTTTTAATACTTCTAATTCCACTAATAGTATAGGTAACTATTAGGTATCTTTTCTCTGTATCAAGTTTCTCTACAATATGATAGGTTTTTCCTGAACCTGCTACGGCTAATATTAGTTGTTTATCCATTCAAATGCTCTATCAATATATTCTGGTATTTTCAAATCGTTAGGTTTATTCTCTAACAATTGATACGCTACTTCAGCTTTGTCTTTAAGCATGTATTCTTGAACTGAAAGTTTTCTTCTTTTAGCTGAAAATAATTCGTCACAAATGTTCTTGTTATCTTCATAAATACATACTTCAAAAGTATACCTAGAGTCTTTTTCATCAGCAAAAACACCTATATTATCCTTTTTGTATTTAGAGTATCTATTTGTAATATTTTCTTCGTATTTTTTATCATTATCTGTTATTACTGCTGTTTTTATATCTAAAAGTTTTGCTATATCTAAATATCTAGGAAAACTTGTACCTCCAACGGAAATGACGTGAATATTACTTTCAATTAGGCTCTTTTTCATTTTCTTTTTATAAAGAGCTTCGAGTAAAATAAATTCAGCGTCACCTTCAACTAGGATTACTTTGTCCGATAAGATGAACTCTAGAATATTATTATCTGGGGCTTTAATAAAGAATTTAGATGTGTCTTCTGGTAAATCTTCAAGTTTAACTCTATTTTCAGAGCTACTATTTAATAATATTGACTTTCTTAAATCTAGTCTAGTACTAACCAAATCACTATGTGTAGCTACAAATATTTGCTTTCCAGTAGAATTAATGACCTTTTGAATAAGTTTCTTCATATTACTATGACTTAAATGATTTTCAGGTTCTTCTATAAGAACAGCATCAAAGTCCTCTCCAGATTTACTTAATGCAAGTGTGGTTTTGATAATTGATTGTTTTCCCTTCCCTTTATTATCAATTGAGACGTCTCCCTCGTATATTATTAAATCATTCTCTAAATTTGACTTAGGATTTGATTTTATAGCAAACTTATAATTACTATCTAACCTTTCATTAATTTCTTTAAAAGCCTTATTTTTAAATTCCTCCTTATAGTTTCTGTATTCGTGCTGGTGTAGGAATTTCTCTGTATTGTTTAATATTTTACTATTATAGATGTCTTTTACATATTCTTTCATAGCATATTCACTACTCGTTAAAGAATTATCTATTAGGATGTGTTTTAAGTGTTTATTATAACCATTGTAAGTAACATCATTGAATGTTGTAAAAGATATTGAGTAATACTCGAATGGAAATAAACAATCTGGTTTTTTGAGTACATCCTTTATTGATTCACTATACTCATCATTTGGTTTGCAAACTAGTCTAATGCCATCACAAGGTTTTTTATCTAGATTATTATGTCCATTGGTTATCTCGTTGTTTTGTTCATTCAAATAGAGTTCAATTCTTAATTCAGGCATCATTGCAAGTTTCCTATCGGAACTGAGAAATGTATTAATAGCAGTAGTGTTAAATAAAGATTCCAGACCTATGGTTTCTACTTTATTTCGGCTTCCTCTCATAACCAAATCTAAAGCTGTAAGAATAGTACTTTTCCCAGATTCATTATCTCCAATAAGAAGATTAATTTCATCATCAAAACTAACTTCGAATGTTTCAAATTTCTTAAAATTTAGAAGGCTTATCTTTCTGATTATTTTCATAGGAGTTGTTGATTTGAATGTCTTACTCTAAATTATGCCCAACTTAGTTATAGAGACCATAACCACTTCTTTATCTTGGTTATGGTTTCTATTTTGCATATGTAATACGTTTACTTAATTCTTTCAAAATTCGCTTATAAATGTTGTTTACCATAACAGCTTGTTTTCGTTAACAAATATAAAAGAATCATTTTATATATCTAAATTATCTATTGCGCTTTTAATATTTTCATGCTTTTTCATAACTACATGAGAATATATTTCTGTAGTATTTATTGAATTATTGTAAGTTCCTTATACGCAGGAGAGTATTAGCAAGTCGTAAGGTGGTTTGCCGTGAGGTATGCACTGAAGATTATTTTACGAGAGCAAAATTCCAACGGCAAAATGTTCTTTGTTAGCCATTTAATTTATGCATTATTGTAGATAAATGGATGTTGTTGCATTATACCAAGGTGAAGATGGTACATTATGCCAATGACCTGATTATTCATTGTCATACCTATCACGAATCTTGTCAGATACTTACAAATATAAAGCAACGTCTTATAGCGTGTGGCTTAACAACCCATCCTGAAAAGACGAAGATCATGTACTGTAAGAAGTCGAGAAGAAACATGAAAGGCTATCCAGTGCAATTTGATTTTCTTGGTTTCAGTTTTCGACCTATTAAAATGCGATTGAAAAGAGGAGGGAGTTTTCTCCAGTTCAATTGTATCATGAGTCGGAAATCTAGAGTCAGGATTACCCGTGAGCTAAGAGATTTACAATTTCATAATAAAAGCCAGCACACCATTCAGGATCTAGCAAAGCTGCTAAATCCTAAAATACGTGGTTGGTTGTATTATTATGGAAGAATAAATCGCAGGTGCATGCAACCAGTGTTTTACTACTTGCACCATCGTCTGATAAAATGGATATTGAACAAATACAAGCGTTTCAAACGTAGCAAAGTGAAAGCGGTGAAGTGGTTGAGACAAATTTGTAAATGTTATCCAAATCTATTTTATCATTGGTCATTAGGTTATCAATTAACCTAATGTGATAATTGACTGCATAATAAGAGCCGTATGAATTGAGAGGTTCACGTACGGTTCTGTGAGAGGTTTAGGGGTGAGATTCCCCTTTACCTACTCAACTACCGCTATGTGCTTTATTGGTTTCTTTCAATATTCATTTTTATTCTAAAATATTATTAATGAAGAATATTAATACTTGAGAGTCTACTCTTGGAATCTTTCTTTGCTTGGAAATAATAAATTCATTATTAAGCTTATCATTATTATAAATATGGCAGAAAATACAATCATATTGGTATTGTTTATTGCACTACCATATATAAAAATAATAATACCTAAAAATGATCCAGCAAAACCTAATAGTATTCCTTTAGCTGATAACTTATCCCAGAATAATCCAAGCACTGTTGGTACAACAGCCATAGACGCAATAGCATTAAAAATCCACCACAAAATATCTAAAGTGAAATTTGGAACATATTCAACAATTAAAGCCATAATTAATCCTATTATTGCTAATCCAATCATAGCTTGTCTCGCACGCATTGGTGTTTTTCTATCAAGTTCCTTTTTAATTATATCTTCATCATTTGTTAAGTCCTGCCCAAGGCGCTCTTTACTCATAACTTCTTTTTCAAGTTTTGAGAGTTTAACAGCATCAATTGCATAAAGAGATGCCCCAGCAGCAAAACCAGAATCAAGAGTTGAGCTCAATCCACTCATTAGCATGACAACAAATAAAATAGTCGCCCAAGTAGGTAATAATTTTCCTACCACGGCTACTCCGATCATCGGTAATTCAACTCCTACAGGCATTGACACATTCAAGTCTGGATTTGCACCCATAAAACCCAATACTGATAAAGTAATAGGAACAATACCAAACAAAATGCCTCCCCAAATAAATGATTTAGCAAGACTACCCTTATTGATTGCAAAACTTCTTTGCCAATATTGCTGATCTGAAATTGATCCTGCTATTAAACCAATTGAAGTTACTATACCAAATGAATAAACAACTCCAGGATTCATAATACTATCTATATGTTGAATTCCTCCAAAGCCTTTTGAAATTGCTGCAAATCCACCACCTTCATATATAGTCCAAGGAATAATAATAATACCTACGCCATAAATCATTATCATTTGTAAAAAGTCAGTTACTATAGAGGCTCTCAAACCTGATATTAATGCATATGATAGACTTATAATTGAAAGTATAATCATGACAATATCCAATGAAATACCTGTTAAAAATGAAATTAAAAGTCCGCCAACAAATATTTGTACCGTTATTGCCATAATCTGATACCAGAAAAAAATAAACAGATAGATTTTATGAATTCTTTCATCTTTGAACCTATACCTAATCCAATCTGGCAGAGTATAACCTCCAGGCAATCTTTTTCGGATTTTTGGTGCTAAAAATGCAAATATTACTATTGCTACTATATTTGGAATTGTAAACCAAAACATACCTGATAAACCTAATTCATAAGATTTTTGTACGCTAACAAATAAAGCAGGAGCCCATATCCAAGATGCTGCAATACTGAAAGATCCAATTCCCCATTTTACATTTGAACCAGCTTTTAAAAAACCGACTTGAGAATCTGTCCATATTTTATTCTTTGAAACAATAATTGTTAAACCAATCATTAATATTCCAAAGGCTAGAAGAAAAATGTACCCTTGAGATTGAGTTAATATATTCATGATAATTATTGTGATATTAGTTTTGATGTTTGTTCTAACTCATCTTTGGATAGTGACTTTGCAACTCTAAAACCTACATCGACATTTGTGTTTTGACCTGGGATTTCAATTATTCTTTGCAGGTCATAGTCTGTTAAAATAGTTGAACCCTTAATAGGTCTATGTTTTTTGGTTGTGATATCTGTTTCATGATTATCTACCCATTCTTTAATTTCGCCAATCATTCCAAATACTCCCAAATCATTTTGTTCAAAGTCTAAAATTGACCTAATTACATTTGGTCGATCCATAAGTGCAGATTTATAGGATTCGAATTGCTCTAAATTTTTTAGTTTTTCCCAAGGGTATTTAAGTTTTGTATTGCATTCAGATGCAACATAATGCCATTCATTTATAGATGGTAGCCTGTATCCAAGAGAATCTAAGTTTTTATTGATGGTAATATCTCCGTTCTTTTCTTCTGCAAAAGAATAATAGGGAGGTGAGATGTTTTCCTCTTCTGAACGCCAATTACAATAAGCAATGGCAGCATACCAGCCTATATAGACCAATGGGTTTTGGAGCTCATTAATAGATATGGTGTCATTTTTCCACATATAAAGATGATAATCAATTTTGAATTGTTGGAATTTTTTATGTCTTTCTTCATCGATTTTCATTCTCCATTTTTCACCAGACTTTGAATCTAAAAAATTTTTAAACTCTTTATTGGTAACTGGGTATTGACTTATCTTAAATGAATGTTCTCTTGAAATTAAAACTAATCCATCTTCAACAGTTATTGAAGAGTTAGACCAAGAATCCTTGCTTTTTATGATCGGAGAATTTATCTTAATGGCTTCTAAATTTGAGACTAAATATTTGGTGTAAAAACTAAATGCTGATAATTCACTCAAAAGTTTTGTTACTATCCTTTCTGAATTTTCTGCTAGTTCCTTATCTGCATTTAACAATAAATTAAGGAAATTCAGAATAGATTTGCCAGTCTGAGAACTATCTAAATTATACTTACCTAATAACTTATATCCATTATTTAAATTGTCCTTGTCTGCAATTGACTTGTATAGAAATGAAGAAATAAAGAATGCAAAAACCTCATGGGATAGGTAGCTATATAATTCTTCATTTTCATTTTCCGCCAGCTTTATAACCGTCTGTGTTTTAATATCATTAAAGATTTCTTCAAAATCAATTTCAAAATGTTTTAAAAGAAATTTCTTTAAATCATTCTTATTAATTGGGTTTAATCTCTTTTCAAACATATACCAACTTAGGTTTTCGAGAGCACTCCATTTCCTGTCTAGGTCTAATGGACGATCACTGAAATCTTTTCCAAATCTTTCTGTATACTGCTCAATTGACCTTTCAGTAGTAAGGTTGTAACCAATTACTGCCATGATGATACTGTCACGATAGATATGTATTAGTGGCTTATCTCCATATTCCAACAGTTTTATTATTGCAAACCGAAAGGCTGGAATACTTGAGATTTTTACAATCTCTTTTTCAATAAATGATTTGGCCTTTTTTTTATTAATTGAAGATAAAATTTCTTCACCAAGCTGAGATTTATTATTACTTGTTTTATATTTCTCAGAAAGTTTGTTCTTTTCACTTTCATCCATATTGTCTAACCTCCAAATATTAAAATCACTTCTAATATATGTCGATGTAAAAGCAATGGACTTTTTATTTAAACCTGTTTTGATTTTTATTTCTTTATATCTTGAAAAAGAGAAATGTTCATATATTTTCATCATTGAATCAAAATAATTCATTCTAGAAGTTAGAATTAATGAGGATGACTCATGTATAACGCTGTATATTTCGAATAGTTGATAATGAGTAGTATCGCTATTAACATATTTATTCATATCATCATAACCATCGAGAACAAGTATAAGTTTTCCCATTTTGATTAATGCTTCCAGTGAAGCATCTCCGAGTAGAAAGTTTATTTTATATTTGATTTTAACGTGATGTAGTATGGCTTTCATCATTCCTGATTTCTTAATTTTATCTTCATTGAAGATTTTTAGGATAATGAATAAAGCCGGTGGTATAATCCAGGGGTTAGCTTCGTGTTTTTTATATTGATTTATGCAATAATTCATGACAGCCCATGATTTTCCCATACCTCGATCCCCAATAAGGAGAATATTTCTATTTTCTTGGTTTTCAGACCAATCATGCAAGACAAGCTGAAGGTGATTGTCAGTTGCTAACTCCTTATCATGCTGTACAATTGGCTTTATCTTTCTGTCTATGTAAAATTTATTAACTTTTCGAAACTCTAGATCTTCAGAGAAAAAGTTTTGGTAGTTCTCAAAATTAAACAGTTTTTTGTAAAATTCCTTTGGGGTTTCAAAAACCACTGTTTTCTTTACTTCAGTTGAAATGGTTTTTAATAATCTAAGGTCACCAGTAGAATCATCTTTGTACTGATTAAATATGTCTATGAAGAATATTTTTGTGTATTGTGTTCCAACGTAATATGATTTTTCATCAAAAGAGAATTCGATAGCATTTCTATCACTAATAACAACATTGGAGATTGATATAATTTCTTGAAATGGAATGACTATGAGATATTTTTGTTTTTCATCGGTAAAGGTTTTCTCATTGTAATTCCAAATAGAAATTGTGCTGTCCGATGATCGTAATTTTTGAATTTCATTTTCATTCATAGAGATTTCGCTATACGTATGAAAAAAATCATTTATTATTGAGGGTAAATCTGAAATCATATTAATGTATTTATAGATTATTCTTTATAAATTTAGATGAGTAGTGGTTTTTCATAATCCAATTACCTAATCCTTTGATGGATACTTCATTTATTTCCTTTTTTAACCTAATCCATCCTGATTCTACTGCAATTCGATTAGATTTGTATTTTTCAATTTCTTCAAGATTATCACTTTCAATTGCTATGAATTTGAAGAAATCATCTTTAGTTTTTCCGCTATGATCCCTGAACACCTCATGTAGTTCATTCAAAATTTCAGAAAGGCCTTCGGTTTTATCTAAATAGAAATCTTTTGTCCAATAATTAGGGTTTGTGAATATATCATTTAACACATCCATCGCACTATTCTGATCCCCATCAATTCTTTTTTTACAGTATAACTTAAAAAATCTGTTAATAAACCATACATGTCCAGCTGTATACCTAATGATTTCTTTTGAGAATTTTAACTTCTCCTCTTCATCTTTCAGCTCAACAATGTCAGAAAGCATATCTGATACTTCAGAATCTAATAACTCAGGAACTCTTAACACTAGGTTTTTTAGTTTGTATATTGGAAAGTATCTTGTTGTGACGAGAAGTTTAATTTGATTTAGGCTACTTCCTTTGTTTATATTATAAAAATCTATATCTCTTAAATCGGAAATTACTCTGGAGTAAAGTTCCGAATCGGCATATTTCTGAAAATCGTCTAGATGTGCCGAAATTAGGAGTGGTTCATGGATATGTCTACCTAGAAATTCTTTGATTACCAATAACATGCACTCCAGATAATTTTCGCCATCAACGAATACTTGCTTCCTTTTTATTTGCTCATAGAACTCGGATTTATCCTTAATGATCTTTAGCAAATCTCTGTTATTTTTAATTTTTATTTTATAAACGTCTTCACAACTCCAAATGATAGCGGCACCCCACTCAACATATAGATCTATCAAAGGATTACTTGCTTTTTGCGGGGTTTCATCTAAAACCTCAGAGTCTGCAAATACCGATAGTTCTTTTTGTTTATCAATTAAGATTGAATCATGTGGGATGCTTTCTGGAAATTTGTAGATTTTGTTGTATCTACGATACTCATCGATCAAAAAAGTTTTACCAAAACGCATAGGACCTTCAATAACAACGATCCCACGTTTGTCTAGCGTTGTGTTAATTTCATTAATAAAACTATTTCTTTTACAGTAAAAACGTGAAGTAATTATTTTTTGAGGATTACTAATCGTTTCTAAAATTCGGTCATAATGTAATTTGGTATCGAAAATCTCAATATCTTTTTTTTTGCTACTCTTTAGTTTTAGCTTATTTTGATGTAGCGTGTAGCCTTCAGGGTCAGTCTGATGGGAATCAATGACGAACAGAAATCTTTTTGATGAGTAAACCCGGTTGTGTATTGTTGTAGTTCCTTCTATGAAGTCTACGTCCATAATAGTATACCCAGATTTATAATCACTATCTTTTTCTCTTGGATTATTAAATGCCGATTTTGAATTACTATAGATTGTATTCCCATTAATATTCGAAATACTTTGTGTCTTAGCATTGTGACTATGACCGATCAATAATATGTTAACATAGTCTTGTATATAGGTTGATACTTCTTCTTGTTCTATTTGAGAAATATATTCGATAGGATGGTGGATTAGCCCAATGTTGAAATTAGTTTTATTCTCCTCAAAATAATTTTTTGCATTGATAAATTGGTTTGTTCCTACAACAAGTTTATCCTCTGGTAATTCAGGAGAGCATCTCCACGATGAATTGAAGCATGCAAAACCAATTTTTATTTGATCTAATTCTTTGATAAAGCATGATTCAAAATTTGATAAATAGGCTTTGGGCTGATCTTTATAAAATTCCTTGTTGAAATTATTGAATTTCTCAGTTCTCCTGTCATAAATATCTTCGCTATCATTAAATTTTTCACAATAACTATTAATATTTTCAACTGAAGTGAGTTTCGATTGCAATCCTTCTTCATAGATCTCTGCATCTATATTTTTAACAGTATCATGATTTCCAGGGCTCATTAATACATTTTCTATATCTAGTTTTAGATTATCACAAATTGGTTTTAAAATATCATCATGAAATATTTTATAATAATCTTCATTGGCATCAAAGCTTGCTCCTCCTTTATCAATTATATCACCAGTAATTGCAATGAAATCAAATTTCTTTTTTTCATGAAATGATATTAAATCTTTTATCAAAGCACTCTTAAAGAATTTATACAGATTAGAGTTTTTGTCACTGTTTAAATGAATATCAGATAGATGCAGTACTCTCATAATTATTTATTTTAATTGTTACTATTAGCTGTTTTTTGCATTAGCGGTAACTTAGTTATAGAGAGCATAACCACTTCTTTATTTTGGTTATGGTTTCTATTTCGCATATGTAATACGTTTACTTAATTCTTTAAAATTACTTAGAAGCCCGCAGTTAACCCTTTCAAAATTCGCTAATAAATGTTGTTTACCATAATAACTTGTTTTCATTAACAAATATAATAGAATCATTTTATATATCTAAATTATCTAATGGACTTTTAATATTTTCAAGCTTTTTCATAACTACTTGAGAATATATTTCTGTAGTTTTTATTGAATTGTGTCCCATTAGTTCTTGAATAATCTTTATATCTAACCCATTTTCAATTAAATGCGAAGCAAATTGCAAACAGCAATGCAAAAACACATCTCGTACATGATCAAGTTATTGTTTGGTTTGTGGAATTATAAACTCTCCAAGATTATTCAATTCATCTTAATTAAGATAGACAACAAACCATGCAAACTTTGTAAACTATGTAAACCACCTAGTTTAACTAAAAGGGTTACAGTGCTTTAAAAGTTTACTTTATAAAGATTGAAAAGTAAACTGGTTTACATCAAGTCATTTTGAAGGCTGATTTCTATAAAGTAAACCAAGTAAATATCAAGTAAACCAATAAAATACTTATAATGAATAAATTAAGAATAACGGTTTACAAAGTTTACATAGTTAACTATAGTATTATCAATTTATCTTTAGTTGAAATTTTTAGCATAAAAAAAGGATACAAAAGCATCCTGATAAAAGAAAATATAATATTGCCATCAAATAGCCAACTCTACACCATCAATGATAATTCCTTTGGTCTCTTGTATATCTTCATACTTAAACATATAACAGCTGCCCAGAGTCTTATGGGTATAGCTTTTTACATTACGGCTTTTTTGCGAGGTATTGGAGATAAACGACTTATTGCCTTTAGCAGTTAATAATTCACGCAAGGAATTCATCTCTAAAAAATGTAATTTATTTTTGTTTACGTAGTCAGCGTAACATGGGTAGAGCAACTTAAATTTGATGTAGAGTATTTTCTTTACAGGGTCTTTTATGTAGTGCGAACCTTCACGTATACCGGAATAAGGGTCGGCTATTTTATATGCAATGGCACTCCAAAAAATAGAAACATCTTTCAGGTCGCTTGCCATTTCATCTTGCTTTTTCATGTTCTCAATAACGGACTCTTTATAGGCTTCAAAATCAAATGGGAAAGTAAATTTGTTTTGAAGTAGTTTAACAGGAGTCAGTAATAAAGCAATGTGCCTTATTTGGCGGTCGGCTAACTGTATTTCTGATGCGAGTTTGGTTTTAATCTCTTGAAAGATTCCGTTAAACTCTGATTTAAATTTTGTTTCGATTAGGTTTCGGTGCTTTAATAATTCACGAGTAACATTACAAAAGCCTTGTTCTTTTTCTTTTAGTAGGGTTTTGTAGGCTTCGGTGGTTTCGTCAGAGAATTTATTGTCTTCAAAATGCAGTACAATCATTCGGGCAAATAAAGCAGCTTCGGAAGTTGGTAGTTCGTTGCCATCCACCATACAGGCAGAACTAATTTCTAGCGTAGTCGTTTTGTTATCGTTGCTCTTTTGTGCCATGGTATATAACTCTCCATCATATCCTGTTTTAAACACATCTACAGTTTTCTTATCAATAGCATTGGTGTATTCTTTCAGGTAATACAAAGCATTGCTTCGTTGCGTTAAGGAGCGTGAAAAACCCTTGTCAGTTGAATTGAGCAAGGATATTCCATGATTAGGCTCACCAAACAGGTGTAAAAAGAAATTAACGAAGTTGGATTTCCCTGCCCCCTGATCGCCAAACAGGAATAGAAAGGGGAAGAAACCTGTTAATTCAAGAATATAATCACGGTATAACGCCAGTATTACGAACGAAATACCAATAGCTCCATTAATACCATAGGCTTTGTATATCAAATCTGCCCATGTGTTAAAGTTTAGATTCCCTGCCTTATAAGTGAACTTTCGTTGTCCGGAATAACTTTTATCACTAAGGTTAGTATATGCAAATGGAGGCAGGTAAAGAGATACTTCATTGTGTGAAACAATACCTAATTTATCGGGGTATACCAAAGTATTATCAACAGTAATTAATGCATCTGCAAAGCAATAAGCATTATATTCATGCTGATACCCTAACTGATCTATGGATATGGCATTCTTTTCACGGTCATACATGTAAGTTAAAATATGGTCAAGTTGTTGGGTGTTGCCAAAGAAAGTTAAACCACGGCTCGATATACTACGGATAACTTTTTTAAAACGATCAAGGTTCAATTCAGAACTTAGTATTTCATTAACGGTAATCTCTCTAGTATTACGTTGAAATTTGATTAACCTCTGGCTTTCTTTTGTGCCGTCCATTATGTGATACACCGATTCCATCAAGAAGTTAGAGAGCTTTTTAATAATGGGTTTTCCTTTAATGGTTTCTTTCATGTAATAGCAACCATTTTCCATAAAAAAGTAATATTCTTCATTATCGGCTTGCTTGTCTTTACTCTCCAATGGAATAGGTTTGCTCACTATATCTTCCCACAGCAATTGATAATTGTTTTGATCTTTGATGTATTCCTTTAAAGTACCATTCTGTAATAAATCATTGGCATCCTTTTTCTCAGGAAAAACCAAACGGCGTAGTGATTGAATATTAAAACGGTTTGCCAGAAGAAAATCATGGTAATACCCTGCACATTTATTCCCTGCCTTATCGTTATCCATAGCTAATACCACGTGCTTATTCTCGATATACGCCCGTAATACTTTGGTGTTTTTTACCTTATTTTCAGTTGAGAACAGGGCTATGGAAGAATATTCAGGCATGGATAGTGTATTAATAACACCCTCGTGTATAAAAACAGTATCAGCTTCGACTTTAAATAATTTATCGTAGATGCTTCCATTTAGTAGACCTTGGTTTTTTGCCTTGGGTTTACCTTGTTCGGGTTGAATCATCCTGCGATTAATGAGTTGATTTTTAGCATCCACAAATACAATGGCATTGGAATGTGCATCATACAAATAGCTATCCGTTGGTAAAAGCTTTGTGTCAATCCCTCTTATTTTAAGATAGGCTGATGCCTTCCGGATCGGATTGTTTTTTATAGCAAACAGGGTTTTCTCAAATGTACTCATTGGTTTATTATTGGATTGGTATACCGAAGTAATACCAAGGTATTTTTCCTGTAAATATTTTATAGCCCTATGATTGTTCCACCCCTCAT
>WTBR01000169.1 GCA_013138975.1 Bacteroidales bacterium | reverse complement strand
GTAAAGAGGGGATTATCAATTAAATCGAGATCGTTGTCTCATTGGTATTAAAAACCTTATTCCTCTTTTTGTTCTTTCCTTAATTTGTACTAAAATATAATAATTTGCTAACTTAGGTTGGTATTATGTAGAAATTTTCTCATTTAATAAAAATCGTTTCTATTCTTTTTAGATTAATTATGCGAATCAAGGGTTGAAACTTGATAAAGTTTTTTCAATGTAACGCACTGAAAGTGCAGTTAAATTCAGCCCAAAGGCAACGCCTTGGGTTAAATTATTGTGAATAAATATTCGCCTTGAAAAGGCAGCTTATACCAATTGTATATTTAAATGCGCTGAAAGTGCTTTTAAATATTTACAATGGTTAATGCCGATACATTATCAACGTGCTTTATACATAAAGCGCATTTTGATAAGTAATCGGTATTAATTTAAATTGTCCTGTTAGGACGTAAATCTCTAATTATGAAAAAGAGGGTGTCCAAAAAGCAAGTGAAATTATAATAACACTTCGACAAGCTCAGTGTGACAAACTGATTACCAGAGAACTGTCATGCTGAGCTTGTCGAAGAATAGACAATTTTTTGACTTTTTGGACACCCTCCTGAATTAAATTAGGCTTTCAGCCTGAAAAACAAATAATTTTAACCCTTGATTTGCATTAATAGATGATTTTCAGTTTGGATTTTTATTTAATTTATAGTTCGTTAGCCGAAAAATAAATTTCGTTTATTCCTTTTATAGCTCTGTCAGAGAAAAAATCGCATGCAGGGAATAATCTAAAAATTCCATTATGATCAGTTTCTGGTCGGCACACTAAAAGTACTTCCGATTGATCGTTTCTATTCATTAATTCACTATATGTAAATACGCCTCGGTAACCATCCTTAGCAGCAACTAAAAAGATTCCTTCGCGAATATTCTTTTGATTAAAGTTAATATTTTCTGTAAAAATATCTTTTAATATAATACCGGTAAAAGGTTGGGTCGAATGAATTCCTCTTCCTCGTCCATAGAAAATAGTATTGAATTTCTCTGTTTGAAATTCTTTTGGATTAGCTGTTAAAGTTTCAAACAATTCATTTTCATTGTATAAATCAATTTTAGGAGAATAAAGAGGCTTTAATCCTTTTACAGTTACAAAAGACTTTGGATATGATTTTACAGTAATTTTCACAGGGTTTGAGATGTTTCTTTCGGTAATTAGATCTCTTGAAACTACTAATTTACTTGTTGTTGGTAATGTCCATAATTCTTTTGTTTTAGATGGAACAATTCGCATTACTCTTTTTGCAATAATTATTTCTTGTAGATGATTTGGATAAAATATTTCGCCCCAGCTTATATTTACTTTTTCGCCTTTATCGTTTTCGATTTGTACATATAAATCAATAATAGGCCTGAATTCATCTTTGTTTTTTTTGTTTAGTTTAATCAGATTTAAGATATCATACAAGGCATAACCATCATATCGGAAAGCTCCTACAAATTTATCTCCATCTTCAGAAATTAAAGTTTCTTTTACAATAATACTTCTAAGAGGTAATTTAGAAAAATCAACCATTCCGGGATTATCTATTTCTCCGGCAATACTAAGCGATTGTACATTTAAATCATAGCTTTCAGCATTATCATAAAAATCATTTGTGGCATCAACAGTATCTGCCTCTGTTGTTCTTAAATAATCACTAAAAGAAGTTTGTTTAGGATCATTACAGTTACAAGACGTAATTATTAATCCAATGAAAGTAAAAAGCATTAAATTTTTCATAATCATATTAAAGTTTAAGTGTTAAAAATTCATTCCTAATTCGAGTGTGATAAATCTACCGGGATTAACAGCTCCTTTGCTATTATAAAATTTGTTATCAAGAATATTCTGAATGTTAAGATTTACGAATATTGATTTTATTTCTTTCGAAAATTTTAGATTAACTGAAGTGTAATCAGGATACTGATCATCTAAAATTATTTCATCGAATTGATTTAAATCATTTACCCATTGTTTACCAACGTACTTTGCAGATATCCCGACATTGATAATTTTATTTCGCCAACTTGCTGAAATCGATCCCATATGCTTCGGTACATTTGAAATATATTTATTTGTAAGATCTATAGGATCATCACTACTCAGCGGTTTGTAATCGTTTATTTGTGAATGTGCATATGCATAGTTGGCATTCAATATTATATTGTTACTTAACATATAATTGGCTTCGAGTTCTAATCCATATATTTCTACTTTCGAAATATTTGAAGCTTTAATTATTGGCCGTGGGCCATAACTTAAATCTATTGAATCGCCCGTATTTACATAATACAGAAAATCATCACCTATAGAATAATACACAGAAACAGATGTGCGTAATTTGTTAAAGAAACGAGAATCGGCACCAAGTTCAAAGTTGTTAATATACTCAGGTTGCAGTGTTGGATCGGATACTTTAAATCCTCCACGGATTCTGCCGGATCTGCACATATCATCTAAAACCCCGGGTCTAAAACCTTTCGCATAATTTGCATAAATTCTTTGATGATTATTAAAATTATATTGTATCGATAATTTCGGACTCAATGCATTCCAACTATCTTCTTCTATGTTTTCGTTGTTATAGTTTAACATAAATGTAGTTTCAGATGTTGGGTCTTTTATCTCGAATCCACCGTCAAAGAATTTGGCATAATCAAATCGCAATCCTCCAATAAGTTTCAGTTTATTATTTAACAAACTAATTTCATCTTGAATAAAAAGTCCAAGCGTATTCATTTTACCTCTGTTGTACACAACATCGCTTGAAGTATAATACACATCTTTTGCATCTACACTTCCCTGCTTTAAATCGATACCTCCCGTTAATCTTTGATTGTTTAATTGATACGATACCGATGATAATGCTCCTAAATCAATGCGTTCCGATAATACTTTGTAAAAGGTATAATCATCTTTTAACCATTCGCTGATTCTTTTATAATCTTCGTTTAAATAGTATAAACTTACATTCCATTTTAGGTTTTGTTTTTCGCCAAAATATTTTAGTCGTATATGATAGGAATCGTGTTCGCGATTATTTCCTTGTGGCTGAAATACCTGCTCGCCGGTTCCTCTATCATCATCGTAGTATAAAACATTTAGATCGAAACCATTATTTTTATTCAAATTATATCCTAATTGAGCATTTGCCCCAAATTCTTGTAATCCGGATTTTACTAAATAAGGATTTGCTTGTTGATCTGCTTCTGAAGCGGAATTATAACCATCACTTTGTCTGTAGAAACTGCTGAAATTCCAGAATAAACCTTTATCTGAATCTTCGTTAAGTTTCCCATTCATGAATACTTGTCCACGCATTGTATTATAAGTGCCATAATCAATGCTGGCTTTTCCTGCGAATTTTTCAGTTGGCTTTTTAGTAATAATATTAATAGCACCTCCCATGGCATTTCCTCCATACAATGATGATCCCGGCCCTTTAATAACTTCAATTCGATCAATTTGTCCCGTATTTAAAAGATTCCAGTTTACAGATCCACCATCTGTTTTATTGGTGGGAATTCCATCAATCATAACTAAAACACGGCCTTGTTCCTGACCATCTAATCCTCGCATAGAAACAGTCGAACTGTGAGAAAATATCCCAAAACTTCTGCTAATATTTATACCGGGAACTGTTGCCAATAACTCATCGGTGGATTGTGCAGGGATTGCTTCAATTTGGCGAGTTGAAATTAAATTAATACGTGTTGGAACCTGATTTATATGATTTTCTGTTTTTGTAGCTGTAACAACAACTTCTTCAGCCGTAAAATTTATAGGATTAAGCTTGATATTTAATACTATTGTATTATTGTTTTCTAAGGTAACTGTTTGCGTATAGCTTTCGTAACCTAAAAATGACACACTTAATTTATACCTGTCTGGTTTGAGATTTTCAAATATAAAAACACCACTGTCATTGCTTGTTGTACCTGCGTTTTTATTTAAACTAACATTGGCAAATGCTATTTCATTGTTATTTTTTGCATCAGTAATAATTCCACGAATTGTTCCCTGAGCACATAACTTTCCTAAGCCTAATAGAACAATGAGGATTAATAATGTAATCTTTCTCATCTTAAAATATTTATTTTTGAATTTTTACATCAATTTTAATTGATCCTGAATCGAATTCATCAGCTTGGATAACTTTTAATAATCCGTATTTCCCATTTTCTGTTTTGAATGGAATTATTTTACCGGAAAAGCAAAACTTACATGTCCCGCTCGCACTAGTTGGGATATAAGCACTTACAAGTAAACTGTCGTTTTGTGCTGCATCGAATTCATCTTCAGAAATTAAATCATAATCCGTAGTTTCGTAATCGTACAAAATAGAATTTTGACTAGGCCAATCGCTTATTTCGGGATGATAAAAACGAGCAGTTTCATACGCCGGGCACGAAAGGGTAGGAGATGATTTTCCTGAATTTAAATAATAGTATGCAACAAGATCAATAGATGCTTCATTTCCTGATATGCTTGAGTTATCGTAAGCATTACCTGTGTGGAGATCAACATAAAATGGCAAACTATTGTTGTTTTGATAGCCTATTGTAATTGCCGGGAAATAATCGATATTACCATATGCACTGCCATCACCTTTATAAATTGTAGCACTAACCGATGCTGTATCGCGATGATCGTTCATGATGGAAAATTTCCATACTTCTTTTTCGGCGGCGCCTTTCATGAAAACAACGGTAGTGTCAAGTCCTCCATTTTTGATGTACATACCCTTGTCAAGTTCTGTAATAACATTATCATCTGTAATTCGCTGAATGCTTAGATTTGTTATTGCAGCACCATCTCCTACGGCAGATAAACCAAACTTTATTTGACCTCCAATAGGAATATAATCTCCTGTACGTGAGAATTCATCGCCGGATTTTAAAAGGATAAATGGATTTGTGGAAGTTAAATTCTCTTCGGTGCAAGAAATAAATTGTAATAGGAAAATAAGAATAAAAAAAAGCTTATAAACTTTCATATTGGATATAAATTTTAAAAGGGTGTTCCCTTTACTAATCCGGGAAGTTATATAAACTATGCTGTTAGAAACGTTGCTGTCCAAAAAATCAAAAAGTTGTCTATACTTCGACAATCTCAGTATGACATCATACTATTAATCAGTTTGTCACACTGAGCCTGTCGAAGTGTTTTTGCTTTAAGGCTGGTGTCAAGTCAAGCTTTTATTTTCGGGTAGACCTGACAGAGTTTTTTTAAACCTGTCAGAGTCTGGTAGTAAAACTCTGACAGGTCATATTGATTCTGTCTGGTTTTCAACTGAAAAAGCATCCTTGACTTGACACTAGCTTGATGGACAGCCTCATTTTGTTTAAGAACACCCTATTGGTGTTTATTTTTTTATAATATATTCAAATTCAACTGATCCGGTTTCTCCTTGAGTAACAGAGATTACTCTTAAGATACCATAATAGTTATCTTCAGTTTGGAAAGCATAAATATCATCAGCTTGTAATAATTTTGCTTTTCTTTTTGCTTCTTCTGCATCAAATAAAGTTTCAATAATTGAGTCATCTATTGATAAAGCAGCAAATTGAGCAACTGTAAATACTGTTGATTCTAACTGATAAAAGTAAGTAGTATCAGTTACTGTCCAGTTCTCTGGATTATTATCTCCTGTAAATATTTCAGTAATATTAGCTCCCGGTGAAGATATGGTAATATCATTTCTACCTTCTTCGTAGAAACATAATAAATCAATAGTAGCTTGATTTGCATATGCTTCATCCATAGTGTAAGTTTTTTCTTCGTTTATTGAATAAAAACCATCAATTACAGTGTTTGATTGAGCTCCTAAAATAACGGTTTTGAAAGGAGATTCGATTTTGTCTTCATCGTCGTCGCATGATACGAATGTAGAACTTGCTATAAATGCAAAAAGAAATAAATAAATAAGTTTTTTCATGATTTGATTTTAAATTGTTTTAGAATTATTTGATATGCAAAAATATGCATATCGCTTAAAAAACAAAATGATTTTTGTTTTAATATCAGAAAAGTTTCATTTTTTTTACTTCAACTTATTATATAGTTGATAGCACAAGGGAAGTGATAATTAAAGAATGTGAATTTCTAGCAAAAAGACATCCATGAACTCCCATCTTTATATTCATCAATAGGTGAAACTTTTGTTTGAAATTTTAAGGAACTTACTAAAGTTGATACTTCATGTTTAATGCTTTCTAAACTATCATTAATTAAATCTGATCTAAAACCATTGTTGCCCAAATTCGCAACATGATTTGCCGAAACAACCCTACTTATTATTTTACCGAGATCGACAATTTTACGTTGTTGGAGATTAATTTCAACTTTGAAGTCTAGAATCGTTTTAAAATAGTCAGCTATATTTTGTGTTAAATCGTAATTTTTAAAAAACTCCGAGAGATTCACTATATTTTGCTTTCCCATTAATTTCAATACCATTTCCGATATTTGCGTGTAAAGCATATCGTTTGAGCCTTCAAATATTTGGAAAGGCCTGGAATCCATTATTCCTCTGGATGCTACACTTTCGGCTTTGTAACCATTAGCACCATTAAGCTGAGTTAATGTCTGTGCCGATTCTTGCATAAGGTCAGTAATATGTGCTTTCATACTATTGGCTTCAATTGCAGCGCCAGCTAAATTATTTTCAATTCCACTATATTCGGCACTACGCATACACATGGCAGAGCTAATTGTAAAAGCGCTTTGAATTCTACTAATTAAATGCTGAACTTGATCCAATGCCATTAATGATTTTCCTCCAACAATTCTAGTATTGCAATGATTAATAGCTTCGTCAAGCATGCGACGAATAAAACCCATACCCATTCCCGGTATTTGGAATCGACTTCGGTGTAATAAATCCATCATTAACTTTAAGCCCGTTGATTCAGGTTTTAACTTAAATTGCTCAGGTACAAGGATGTCTATTTTATTTTTCCCATATGGAATTGGATATAAGCCAATATTATTATAGTATTCTTCAACTTTTATATTTTGCTTATCATCTTGATTATCGCTTATAAAAAAATCAATATCCCGGGCAAATTCTCCGTTTTCAAACTTCCGACGTGAAGTCATTATCCAATAATCAGCCATTCCGGTTAAACCTTGCCAATGCTTTGTTCCTTTTATATGATAATTAGAACCTTTTTTAACATTTGAAGTTTGCATATTTAAAGCATCACTTCCAAAATCAGGTTCAGTGATCATTAAACCACCCATGTTTTGCTGAGTTAAGAACCGTTTAAAAACACTTTCTTTAGCACCCGCTTGCGCATATTTAGCAACCGGTTCAAGAAATAAACCGATATTAATTCCAAAAGCTAAAGATAATGGAAGTGATTCATAAGATGCAGTATCTAATACTCCCAGACATTCTTTTACAATAGCACCCCGCCCTCCATATTCTTTGGGAATAGCAACTGAAAAAGGATTTGTTGCCATTATTTCCTGTAAAACCAAATCGGGGAATCCTCTTTTCTGAATAAATTTTTCTATGTTATCCTTTTCGTAAAAAACACTAAATAAAGTTTTCTTTAAATTAGTTAAGAAATCGGAAAAAGAGATGTGCGTGCTAATATCTGGACTAGTCATTGTTTAATTTGTTACATTCTTAATTTACATTCCAATTTGGCTTGTCAATAAAGAATGAGAACAACAAAAAGAGCTTATTTGTTTAATGGAGATATTATTCAAAAGAAAGTTTTATATTTTTATAAATAAACGAATCGGTCAAAAATTAAAGTATTCTTAACTAGATTTGAAAAGAAACTTGTTCTTGTTTTTTACGTATGTTTAACAAATTACCATTATTTTTATACGAAATTTATTTTTACAGAAACTAATTTGTGTATTGATTTGATTGAATAATGATTTAGAATAAGTGTTTTAAGTTAAAAATAATAATAATTAATGTGGCTTTATATACTTTTAGTATGTATGCGATATTGTTGATACTGTGAGAGTTGTGTTAGTTTTTAGCAGTTACACATATAAGTAAATAGGTGGAACTCTGTTTCATCTAAGCAATAGTTACCCAACATAAAATCAGACATAGATGAATAAACATATAGAGCAATACTTAGATTATTACATTAACCTTTCAATTGAACCAGAATATGCAATTCTTCTTCGTGGAAATTGGGGTTCGGGTAAAACTTGGTTTATAAAGAATTATTTAGAGAAAAAGCAAGATGTTCAAAGTCTCTATGTATCTCTAAATGGCATATCTACTTTTAATGAAATAGAAGATTCCTTTTTCCAACAACTTCATCCAGTTTTAGCTTCAACAGGAATGAAGTTAGCAGGTAAAATTCTAAAAGGCGTACTTAAAACAACTATAAAAGTTGACCTAGATAATGATGATAAGGCAGATGGTAGTTTTTCTGCATCAACTCCAGATATTAACTTGCCAGATTATTTTAAAAATCTTGATAATAACATTCTAATATTTGATGACTTAGAGCGTTGTGCCATCTCAATTCCAAATATACTTGGTTATATAAATCAATTTGTAGAAATCAATGGATTAAAAGTAATCATACTCGGTAATGAGAATGAAATAATAAGAAGAGAAAATGTAGAACTTGATGAGGAATCTGTAAAATACCTCCAAATTAAAGAGAAAGTTATAGGTAAGAGTTTTGATGTATTGTCCAATATAAAAAGTGCAGTTGAAAATTTTATTAATCAACTATCTGATGAACAACAGAAACTATTACTAAAAGAAAAGGAGAACCTTATCGTAAATCTTTTTAATCATGCAAATTATGGAAACTTAAGGCATTTACGACAATCAATTCTTGATTTTGAGCGTTTTTCTAATTTCTTACCAGATATAGCGACAAATAAAAGTGATTTAATAAATCATATTATTGAATTATTTTTTATTGTTTCATTCGAATTAAAGAAAGGGGCAATCGCTGAAGATGACATTTTTAAAATTTTCAGAATCGATTATTTATCTAGAAATGACAAAGAAAAAAAATCTAAAGAACAGGAAATTAGAGAAAAGTATTCTGTTTTAGGTAAGTACTATCATCCCTTTGATGATAGTTTTTTAACATATTTTTTCAAGTATGGAATTATTGAAAAAGAATCCCTTGAGAATGCTATTAAAAATAGTATTTATTTTCAAGAGGAAAACACACCAGACTGGATTAAACTATGGAGATATTTCGAATTAAATGATGATGAATTTGACGTGATTTGTAATAATGTATTAAATGAATTTAATAATTACAAAGTTGATAACAAATATGTATTATTACAAATTAGTGGACTTCTTCTAACGCTCTCAGAGGACAATCTTATTTTAATGAAAAAGAAAGAGGTACTTGATAAAGCAAAAACAAGTATTGATAAGCTTAAAGTTCAAGGACTATTTACAAAGAAGCAACATGAGGAATTCCCAATCTACGTTAGCCATGGTTTGAAAATTCAAGGAATTAAGTTCAAAGAGTTTATTGAGATTTTTGATTATGCAAAAGAACAAGTCAATAACTCAATAAGCGATGGATATCCTGAGAAAGCAGAAGAATTATTAAATACTTTAAACAAGTCTATAGAAACCTTTGGAGAGCAAATCACATTAACAAACTCTCGGAATAACATCTATTATGATACTCCAATATTAAAATATATTCCAGTTAATGACTTTGTAACCTCAATTATACAATTAAAAAACAAGGATAAACGTGATTTGTGTAGTATTTTTGAAGAACGATACCGGCACATGAATCAATTTCAATCTCTCACACAAGAAATTGACTGGTTTGTTGAATTACATGAAAGTATAACCAAAGAAAAGGATAAATACACTGGAAAAGTTAGTGGGTTAATTCTTAATGACATGCTATTAAAGGTTATAGAAAAAATTGTTGATAGCATGGAACTAATTACGTTGGGTAACAACGCAGCATAAATAATTGCCGTATGTCAATAATTTTAAGGGTTGTAGCCCCAGATGAGCGTAGATTATAAATCGAAGCGGCTCGGCGAAGTATTTACTTCGTCGTTCTATTTTTGGTAGCATTTGCTACATAAATACAGGTAGCGGATGTTTGTTTGCCAGCCCGCTTTTGCTCTAGACTAATTATTAAAATAGATATTT
>WTBR01000161.1 GCA_013138975.1 Bacteroidales bacterium | reverse complement strand
TGTTCTTGGTTTTCTTCATTTGCCTCGTCCCAAATTTCAATTGATGTTAAAAATTAAATCCGAAGCGTGCCACGGATTTATTAATAATTAGCAAGCTGATTATAATTTCATGTCATCTAAACAAGTTTTAATCCCAGTCAATAATCTCATAGCTTACTATTTCACCACGATTAAGAGCATCAGAAATTAGTAAATACAAAGGCTTAAAATTATCTGTACTCTCATAATTTCTAAAGTGCTTATTTGTATCCAAACCTGCTTTATTGCCTATAATTTGGCAAGCTGTGGTAGAACTTTCGAAATTCCCAATATTTATATAAACATTTGTAAAATCAGGCACATTCTGTAATTCTAAATGATATGTGAACCACAAATATTTTGAACGGTTTTTTGTGGGAGAGCACGATCAGTATATACTAATTTACTGACCGTGCTACTACATTATTAGCTTTGATCAATATTAGAATGCATTTACTTTTTTGAGATCATTTGTTTTAACATACTCTTTTAAAAAGTCAATAATTTCATCATTTTCTCTTTTAGGAAACAAAAATTCTCCTGTTAATTCTTCATTAAATTCGATATTATTACAAAGCTTAATTTTCATTGATATGAACCTTGAATAATAATTTTGGTGTACTAATGAAGCACCTGTAATAACCCCACACTTCTGTCTTAGTGGTCTTTGAACTCCAAAACCTTCAAGAAGTTCACTTGAATCAATAAATTTATCTGTTATAGGGTCTAGCAAGAAAACATAAATCACAGAGTCTTTAACTTGTTTAATTTTTACATATTCCCCATTTTGATATTGTGTTTGCGCAAAAAACAAGGCAACATCAATATCTTTTGTTATATCAAGAATATTGGTTGGTACACCATAATGTTGTAGAAAAAGAGATGTCTGTAATGCCCTGTATATTGGATTATAATCATGAATTTCTGACTCTTTATCGTCTTTTACGTGCGTGAATGAAAATAAAGAATTGGAATCTTCCCATACAGAATCCTTAAAATAATCTTTAATAGACTCTAATTCATCCTGCTTTTTTTTAAATTTTGGGATTTGCAAGAAATTATTTAATGCAGTTTCTAGTTCACTAATCTCAGCAACTTTCTGTGCATAGTCTTTTAAATCATTACTTATATGTTTTGAACTTCTATATAATGAAGGAACCAAAGAAGAATCAACACTTGAACGCCAAGGAACATGGGGTAGTAATTTGTCTTCAACCTTATTTAATAAATAATCAGTGTCCTGTCCTCTAAACCAAAGTTTTAATCTACTATTTTGGTTAGATAATTTGCTTTCAAGATTTGATATTAAACTGTTTAATTCATCTTTATTTTTAACCTCAACTTCAATCGGGCGAAAATCTATTTTATTATTTAGAACTGAATGCGCTCTAATTGCTCCAATACTAAAAATATTACTAAATTGACTTTCAAGAAAAGGGTAATGATCTACATAACGATACAATTCTGACACTGACAAATAGAAATTTTTTTTCTTTGATCCATCAGGCAGTAGTAATAAACCATAATCATTGTCAAGTATTAGGTTTTCAGCACTAATTTCTAGTGGTCCAAATATATCTACTAATGATTTTTTTTCTAATATTTCCCTGTTTAGTATAGTAAATCCATTTTCAAATAACTGTTTCCTTTTCTTCTTATCTATCAGTCTGTATGTACTTGTATTCTTAACCCAATGTTTTTCATTGTCGATTGTTGTAGGTGCTATAGGGTAAAAAGGATTGTCATAGATTGTCGAACTTACAAAGTTTAAAGAGTTTTCTACTTCTAAAATAAGTTCTAATAGTTCTTCCTTGGTAAGTTCTTTTTCTAATTTCTGCTTACGTCTAAGCGAGCTAAATATTTCCAATGGTTTTTTAAAATCGTTCATTTATTCATTTTTTTAATGCTGTAAGTCTTCATTCCAAACAATGTCAAATTTATTCGGCTGTTTATATTGTTTTTTTTCATTCCCTTCCAATAGTTTAGAAACGTTGTCCAAAAAAAACAACTTTTCCCCAATGTAGGAAGATTCCTGTTAATTGGTTTTGCTATGGCTCGTAGGGCAAATTAAAACAGATATACTGTTCGTTTACTACGTAGCCAAGCTTTATTTTAAATATAACTTTCTTCATTCTATTCTAAAATTAGCTGTGTCACAGACATCGCCAATCGTTTCGGAAGGTGATAAAAGTCTAATAACCTATAGCTGACTCATCGTAAAATTATATAAATAGTTCAAATATGCAATTTTTTTTCAACAGCAAAAGTTAAATGTTTTTTCTTAGAGTGTGAAGTCCCTTATACGCAAGAATAACCTCCTGATGCAATAGTAAGGTGTAAGTTAATTTACCATGAAGTTTATTTTGCAAGAGCAAAATACTATCGGTAAAATCCGGTACTATTACTTCGACATGCTCGAAATAAACTAAGCAAAAATCTCATATTAGATTATTTTCAATTGATTTTTAACGAGTACAGTATAATAAAGAAGGCAATTAAGTTTAAACTAACAACACGTGTTTTTGCTATAGTAAAATTGAGTACTCAATTTATTAAAATTCGTCAGGCTAGATAAAACCTATTCGGGCAACATAACCCAAAGGAAGTTGTTCGGCTTATTTTTACAGGTTCGATACCTGTAAAAAGAAAAAGTGTACTTATAAAAACACACTTTTCTTAAGACCTTCGGTGTAATAATCTCCATCGGTCGTTGTTCGGCAATGATTTTTTTAAATCTTTTAATATATTTGGTTAAGTCTTAGAATTCAATTAGCGGTTTTAATTTTTAATAGTTTTATATCTAAATTTTCTAGTTTGTCGAATGATGATATATTAATTTTTTGCAAGATTCTGTGATTATCAATTAATAATAAGCTATTAGCATTAAGAGAAATATTAACAGGGTCTGATTCAACAACAATTTTACTAAATAATTCTAGCACACTGTTATCAATTGGCATATTACTTTGTTTATTTATTGGGTAGTAAAATCTTCTTAGTCCTAAATTGTCAACCAAAGGAACTTGAAGTTTCGTATTTGTTGAAAAGTAAATTTCCTCTAGTGTAAATACATCTTCGTTAGTTAGAAGATGATATACTTTTTCAGCATCAATCAAAAACAATTCTATTTCCTTTTCGTCAGTTTTATTTTTGTTAAAAAAAGAAACATACTTTGTGTTTGGAGGAAAGTTGTAAAAATCAGAATTTATTTGATACTCGTTCTCTTCTTGAAAATATAGTTTTGTGAAATCAATAAATAGTTGTAAAAATTCTATTGACTTATTATCAAAATAAGTCCAACCCTTCTGAGAAAGTTCAACACGTGCATTAAAGAAAGAATGCTCCATTTTAAATTGGTTAATATTTTTTTCAATCTCAATGATTTCTTGTATGCTGACCGTATCCTTTTTCTTTTTTTGTTCAGTTTTAATTTTGAATTTGAGTTCCCGTCTTTGATGAATTAATTCATTTTCAATAAGTGCAGCCCGAATTAATTCTGGTGTTTTAATAATTTTATTTTCTACTCCCCAATTAAAAATACTTTCAGCACTCAAATGTAATACTTTGAATAATTTACTATTTATTTCTTCAACTCTAAATTGTAAATTTTTAAAACTTGGTGAAAACTTATCTAAATTCTCTATGCAATTTTTGTAGTTTAAATCAACCCAGATTATTTGTGTGTCAACATTGTTAAACCTTTTTTTTAACATCCTTTGACTTTCTAATAACTGCTTACTGGCTTTTAATTTAGCCTTGCTACCTGATGAAACTTTCAATTCACCAATAATATATTTTTCTCCTTTTTTAAGTACATAATCCAGTTCTTTGAATAATCGTTTCTTCCCATTTTTGTTTTTTGTATGGAATGAAATTATTTGCTCTTCAATCATTTGCCCAGATTGTTCAATCCACTTTCTTACTACCAACTCAAGAACATATGAAATTGTATGTGACTTACTAACAACCTTATTGCTTAAGATTTTGGTCTTAGGTTTTTCTGATTTATATCTATTAAGGTATAGCTGGTAATATTGGTTGTCTTTTCTGATTAACTCAATGTCATAAATATTTTTATTAATTCTTGTATTCATAACTATCGTTTACTAATTTGTATAGTCATTATTGCCGCCAACTTAGTTATAGAGATCATAACCACTTCTTTATCTTGGTTATGGTTTCTATTTTGCATATGTAATACGTTTACTTAATTCTTTAAAATTATTTAGAAAGCTCGTAATAAACCCTTTCAAAATTCGCTTATAATTATTGTTGATCATAATAGTATTTTTACGTGAACAAATATAAAAGAATCATTTTATATATCTAATTTATCTATAGGACTTTTAATATTTTCAAGCTTTTTCATAAAACATGAGAATATATTTCTGTAGTTTTTATTGAATTGTGTCCCATTAGTTCTTGAATAATCTTTATATCTACTCCATTTTCAATTTCATCTTAATTAAGATAGACAACAAATCAGTGCAAACTTTGTAAACTATGTAAACCACCTAGTTTAACTAAAAGGACTACAGCGCTTTAAAAGTTTACTTTATAAAGATTGAAAAGTAAACCAGTTTACATCATCTCATTTTGAAGGCTGATTTACTATAAAGTAAACTAAGTAAATATGAAGTAAACCAATAAGGTGTTTATAATGAATAAATTAAGAATAACGGTTTACAAAGTTTACATAGTTAACTATAGTATTATCAATTTATCTTTAGTTGAAATTTTGAGCATAAAAAAAGGATACCATAGCATCCCTATAAAAACTAAATAAGCACTAAATTAAATAGACAACTCTACACCATCAATAACAATTCCCTTAACTTCTTCCGCATCCTCGTAGTTAAACATATAGCATGAACCAAGGGTTTTGTGGGTATAGCTTTTTACATTACGGCTTTTTTGCGAGGTATTGGGGATAAACGATTTATTGCCTTTAGCAGTTAATAATTCTCGTAAGGAGTTCATCTCTAAAAAATGCAATTTATTTTTATTTACGTAGTCAGCGTAACATGGGTAGAGTAGCTTAAATTTAATGTAGAGTATTTTCTTTACAGGGTCTTTTATGTAGTGCGCACCTTCCCTAATACCCGAATAGGGATCGGCTATTTTATAGGCAATGGCACTCCAAAAAATAGAAACATCTTTTAGGTCACTTGCCATTTCATCTTGCTTTTTCATGTTCTCAATAACGGATTCTTTGTATGTCTCAAAATCGAAAGGAAATGTGAATTTGTCTTGAAGTAGTTTAACCGGAGTTAGCAATAAGGCAATGTGCCTTATTTGGCGGTCGGCTAACTGTATTTCTGATGCGAGTTTGGTTTTAATCTCTTGAAATATTCCATTAAACTCTGATTTAAATTTTGTCTCGATTAGGTTTCGGTGCTTTAGTAATTCACGAGTAACATTACAAAAGCCTTCTTCTTTTTCTTTTAATAGGGTTTTGTAGGCTTCGGTGGTTTCATCAGAGAATTTATTGTCTTCAAAATGCAGTACAATCATCCGGGCAAATAAAGCAGCTTCGGAAGTTGGCAATTCATTACCATCCACCATACAGGCAGAACTAATTTCGAGTGTAGTGGTTTTGTTATCATTACTCTTTTGTGCCATGGTATACAGCTCGCCATCGTAACCTGTTTTAAACACATCCACCGTTTTCTTATCAATAGCATTCGTATATTCTTTTAAGTAATACAAAGCATTGCTACGTTGCGTTAACGAGCGTGAAAAACCCTTATCGGTTGAATTAAGTAATGATATTCCATGATTGGGTTCTCCAAACAAGTGTAAAAAGAAATTAACGAAATTAGATTTCCCTGCCCCTTGATCGCCAAATAGGAATAGAAAGGGAAAGAATCCTATTAATTCAAGAATATAATCACGGTACAACGCCAGTATTACGAACGAAATACCAATAGCTCCATTAATACCATAGGCTTTATATATCAGATCTGCCCATGCGTTAAAGTTTAAATCCCCTGCCTTATACGTGAATTTTCGTTGTCCTGAATAAGTTTTATCACTAAGATTGGTATAGGCAAATGGAGGCAGGTAAAGAGATACTTCGTTGTGAGAAACAATACCTAATTTATCGGGGTATACCAAAGTATTATCATGGGTGATTAATGCATCTGCAAAGCAATAAGCATTATATTCATGCTGATACCCTAACTGATTTATGCTTATGGCATTCTTTTCACGGTCGTACATGTAGGTTAAAATATGGTCGAGTTGTTGGGTATTACCAAAAAAAGTTAAACCACGGCTCGATATACTGCGGATAACCTTTTTAAACCTATCCAAATTAAGTTCTGAACTCAGTATTTCATTTACGGTAATCTCCCTTGTATTACGTTGAAATTTGATAAGCCTTCTACTTTCTTTTGTACCGTCCATTAAATGATAAACGGATTCCATCAGGAAATTAGAGAGCTTTTTAACAATGGGTTTGCCTTTAATGGTTTCCTTCATGTAATAACAGCCATTTTCCATAAAAAAGTAATATTCTTCATTATCTAATTGCTTGTCTTCACTCTCCGATGGAATGGGTTTGCTCACTATATCTTCCCACAGTAATTGATAATTGTTTTGATCTTTGATGTATTCCTTTAAAGTACCATTCTGTAATAAATCATTGGCATCCTTTTTCTCAGGAAAAACTAAACGGCGTAGCGATTGAATATTAAAACGGTTTGCCAGAAGAAAATCATGGTAATACCCTGAACATTTATTCCCTGCCTTATCGTTATCCATAGCCAATACCACGTGCTTACTCTCAATATACGCCCGTAATACTGCGGTGTTTTTAACCTTATTTTCCGTTGAGAACAGAGCAATTGAAGAATATTTAGGCATGGATAGTGCATTAATAACACCCTCGTGCATAAAAACAGTATCAGCTTCGACTTTAAATAACTTATCGTAGATGCTTCCATTCAGCAAACCTTGGTTCTTTGCTTTGGGTTTGCCTTGTTCGGCTTGAATCATCCTGCGATTAATAAGTTGATTCTTGGCATCCACAAACACGATAGCATTGGCATGAGCATCGTACATATAGCAATTTGGTGGTAATAACTTTGTGTCAATCCCTCTTGCTTTAAGATAGTCTGAAGCCTTTCGGATCGGGTTATTTTTTATAGCAAACAGGGTTTTCTCAAATGTACTCATTGGTTTATTATTGGATTGGTATACCGAAGTAATACCAAGGTATTTTTCCTGTAAATATTTTATAGCCCTATGATTGTTCCACCCCTCAT
>WTBR01000080.1 GCA_013138975.1 Bacteroidales bacterium | reverse complement strand
GCAAAACTTGTTTAATTTGTCATTAAATTACGAAAGGTTGAACTATTAACTGAAACCGCCACGTGCGAGAGCATGCGTGGTGGTGTGAGAGGACGGAGGAGTAATCCTCCTACCTACTCGATTGTATTATATTTATGTTCTTTTGCAGCCTAAGTCGAACAGGGCTAGTTGGAGAATAATGGAACAGGATTAGTCACTTGCAACAACGCTAAGTTTTAATATATTTACAAAGGTTTGGCTAAGCATAAATTGAGACGTTTTTTCTCTCTATTGCCTGTCAAGCCATATTAAACACGTTGGCGGTAATTTCGCATAGTTTATATCTGGCTTGATCTTTTAAATAAAAGAGATAAAAAGGTGAAATATTTATACATTAATAAATTAGAATATATCTTAGATGAAAAAACAATTAAATATGAAATATATAATACGTACTTTATTACTTTTATTTATCGGAACTAATGTTTATTCTCAGTCAAATTTATCTTCTTTCGAAGTAATTGATGAGAAAGGTCTAAAATATATTGGTTATGCAGAACCAAGAAACGAAATGACAAGTACTACAGTAAAATCAAGAATATTCATTTTTCCAAAAGTAAATATTAATAAGAATTCATTAGTTGTTAGAAATCAAAAAGGAGACATCGTAAATATCTCCAATTATTCTCAGTTTAGTAATTTAACTGCAAGAATCAATTTAGAATTACAATCTAATATCCCAGATGAAGATGCGTTATTACAAATAATTGCAGAAATAAACCCTGGTATAATAAAACCGAAATCAGTACAAGAAAAACCTATTGAGCCTGTTAGTGGAAGTGATTACGAAGAAGAAATGCGAAGAGCATCCATTTATTTTGCACAGCTTTCAAAGTGGGAAAATTCACGAAATGAAGCTATAGAGTATCTAAGAGGTTATCAGGTAGTTCCAGTTTTTCCTAAAAGTTTAGAATTTAAAATTATTGTAAATGGAGTTACTATTAAGAATCATATTCTGTCTCAGAATAGTAGCGTTAGTCCGGGAAGTACTTTTCAAATAAATATTCCATTTTCAGATCAACTATTTCATTTTAGACTTTTATTAGAGCAAGATTATATAGTCCAAAGTAATTTCAAATATTTGTCTTCTAAATTCCAATCTGCCTCAGCAATTAAAGATGTAAATAGCTTTGTTGACTATGCCGCAGAACAGTTTAGAAAAGATATAGTAAGAGCGAGTTCTTCATCTTCAGGATTCCTTATTTGGAAAAGCTCAAGGAGAAGTATCCAAAGATATGTTGAGGAGCAAAGTCATCAAAATTTATCAAGTGGCACCGTATCAAAATATGAATATAAATTATACGATGTAGACGACGAAACTCTAAAAAAGCAAGTAGATAATTTTCTTTTTCCTGAATCATCATTAAACGAAACAGTTAATAATCATCTTGAAGCTGCAAAGAATGCCCTTAATAATGGCAATAAAGATATGGCTCAAATCCATACCGATTATGCAAATTTTTTACAAAATAATGCTACTTCTTTAGCCGATGTTAATCATATTAATGTCTTGGGAGCTCTTACATCGTTGGGCAAAGGGAATATTGCTAGTTTTCTTGCGCAAGGGTTTGCTTTTAATAACACTGGTTCGTCTGGTAATTTTACTTTTAGGAGAATTATATCGGGCAATTTAAGTCACAATGATACGAAAACTTTTAATGCACTTATATTTAAGTCATTAATAGAGTCGCATATTATTACATCAAAACCTCAAGAAATTAAATTAACAAAAACTATCCCTCTAGAATTAGAAAATGCATTTGTGTTAATTGAAGGAGGTAGCCTAAATGTTGGAGAAGACGTTCCTCACCCAAGCCTTCCTTCTGGTGCATGGGGTTATGAATTTTCAAGTGGCACACATACAAATAAAACAATTATTAGTTTGAATGATTATTGGATTGGTAAATTTGAAGTATCTCAAACTGATTGGATTAATATAATGAATAGCAACGCTTCCCATTTTAAAGGAGCAAATTTACCTGTAACAAATGTAAGTTGGTTAGACGCATTAGAGTATTGTAATCGCCTTAGCAAGAAATATAATTTAAAACCATACTATTCTATTATTGACTCTCAAGTGAGAACTATTACTGGTGCAGATGGTTTTAGGTTGCCCACACGTGAACAATGGGAATTTGCAGCTAAGGGAGGGCTTAAATCTGAAAAATATTATTATTCAGGTTCACAAGATGCGGATTTAGTTGCGTGGTATAATAAAAACTCATTAGATCAACTGCATAGCATTGGGAGGAAAAATCCAAATGAAGTTGGTTTATATGATATGTCTGGTAATGTAAGCGAATGGAATTTCGAATCTAAATCAGATTTTCCATTAAAAAGCAATGAGTTACATACTGCTAATTCAGAGAATAGAAAACTAGTTCGAGGAGGTAGTTTTAAAACTGATGATAGTTGGTTGGATACTTGGTCTTGTCATTTTTATCCATTTAATTATAAATCATCCGATGTTGGTTTTAGAATAGTTTTGCCATCGACAAATTAAATACTACTGCCAACCTTTAGAATATGATTAATCGGTTACGACAAAAAAATAAATGCTCAAATGTTGAACCGATCAATATACATCTTTCTCGCAATATAAATGTATTCCTTTTAGTGCAGGTACACATACTTTTTATCTTTGGGCTAATAAACATAGTGCAGCTGCAAAAACAGAAGTTGCAGACGTTAACATATCAGTAATATTCTTTCCAACAGGTGGCACAGGTAAATCGTCGAATGATTCAATGATAAAAGAAGAAGAACCGGCTATAGTAAAAGAAAGAATTCCAAATGCAGTTGCCGGATACAAATAATGTAGTATTGATATTGCATTGCGAAAATAGAAAATGTAACAACGAATAAGAAAACTGCCTTTTTTAAGTCTTTGATAAGAAAACCTCAAAGACTAGTGTCAAGTCAAGCTTCTAGTTTCGGGTCGACCTGACTCTGTCAGGTTTTCAACTGAAAAAGCATCCTTGACTTGACACTAGTTACTGTCATGCTGAGCTTGTCGAAGCATGGCATTGTCTTTTTAATAAACTGCTTAATAATTATAATATTTGTTGTTTCCGTTTAACTAAGTTTGCATTGTGTAATTACAAAAATACTGGGTTAAATTATTTTTTGTTGATGGCGATTTCTTAAAACTTAATATAATAATCAGGTAACTTTAATAGAAATGTATATCTTTAATGGAGAAAGAAAACATTCTATTACTATAAAAATGACCAATAAAGAAATAATTAATTGGCTACTACAAGGTGATGTTTCAATCCAATATCAAACCCATAGAGATTTACTGGATGAGGAGAGAAAGGATTTAAAAAGTCAAATTGAAACACAAGGCTGGGGGCAAAAGTTTCTTTCTTTAAGAAACGAAAATGGACATTGGGGGCGTTCATTTTATCAACCTAAATGGACATCATCGCATTATACTTTACTTAATTTAAAAAATCTTGAAATTTCAAATAATTGTGTGCCAATTAAACAAACTATTAATATTATTTTACGAGAAAGTAAGGCGGCTGACGGGGGAATTCATCCAATTGGCACAGTTAAATACAGTGATATGTGTATAAATGGAATGGGTTTAAATTATTGTTCTTATTTTAATACACTCGAGAAAAATTTAGAATCTGTCGTTGATTTTATTCTTTCGCAACAATTGGATGATGGAGGCTTTAATTGTCGTTTAAATAGATCTGGAGCAGAACATAGCTCATTGCATACAACAATTTCTGTGCTTGAGGGAATTCGAGAATACGATAGAAATAATTATACATACAGATTAGATGAATTATTAAAAGCAGAAAAAGAATCACAGGAATTTATACTTCAACATCGCTTATTTAAATCGGATAAAACAGGCGAAATAATAGATAAAAGATTTACAAACTTACCCTTTCCTTCACGATGGCGATACGATATTTTAAGAGCATTAGATTATTTTAGGATAGCCGATGCAAATTATGATAAACGAATGCAGGATGCCATTGATATAATCATTAAAAAACGGAACAAAGATAATACTTGGAATTTACAAGCGAATCATCCCGGAAATTTTCATTTCCATATGGAAGAGGCAGGAAAACCAAGTAGATGGAATACATTAAGAGCATTACGAGTATTAAATCAGTTTGATAAATAATTAAGTTGAAATAAAATTGATATATTTATTCCTAAATTATTTTTTAATAAATTGTGAAAAAAGCGATTTTTTATCGTTAAATAAAATTATAATTAAATGAAAAAGCGAATTAATTTTTACGTAACTATATTTTTAATAAGCATTTTATTAATTAGTTGTGAACAAGAAGAAGATACATCAAATGGTTATGTTATCGTAAATAATGTAAAGTACAAGTTGTCATGGGGTATATTAGAAAACCATGGTAAAGAAAGTAATTATAGCGATTTTTGTTATGTTTTACGCTTGCTATCAACTGGAATTGATATACAAGAGGAAGAAGGTACTGTAGAATCGCTAATTGGTTCAGGACATTATTTTTCAATTAGTGTATTTTCTAATTTAGACGATAAATTAGCATTAGGGGAGTACGTTTATGATGAAAATGAAACAGAAAAATCAGGAACAATTGGACATGCATCCGTAAGATTGAATTTTGATTCTTACGCTGAATCTGAACAATATTTCCCTTCTCAATCTGGATCGTTTACAGTTGAATCAAATGATAATATATATAAGATTGAATTTGATTTTTTTACTGACGAAGGGGTAAGTGTAACAGGTTATTATTTGGGTAAATTGGAGTTTTATCGATATGGTCTTGATTAATGATAGAATATATGTACCGAGTTGTTATTTATTTTCCTAAGTGTGTGTCATGAAAAAGACGAGTAAATACATCATTTTAATAAGCTTAACTTTTATTCTTTACGGAAATACATTATTCCATGATTATACCCTCGATGATGCATTGGTAATTACTGAAAATGAATATACATTAAGTGGCTTTGAGGGGATTGACGAAATATTTTCTGAAGAGTTTTTTAGCGGATTTTTCGATCAGAAAGATAAAAACCTTGTATCAGGAGGCAGATATCGTCCCTTATCGATGGCGAGTTTTGCAATAGAGTGGCAGCTTGTTATGGGTTCTCCTTTTAATGGGATAAATAAAATCACTTTGGAGAAAAGGATGAATAAAAATGCCAATCCAAAATTTATTTTACCATCCCAAAGGCTATTAAAGGATTTATCTCGAACAATTCATATTGAAAATAGAAAATTAAGAATTCAGCAACAGGAAAGTATATTGAATAACGAAAAGGTTTTAAGTGATCAAGAGAGAAGTCATATTCTGTCAAACCTTAATGAGATGCACTCAAAAAGAAGTTTAATGCTTTTTGTAAGCCATTTGATAAATGTTTTATTGTTTGCATTAACAATCCTAATCTTATTTGTTTTACTTGAAAGATTATTTAAAAATTATAAACCTGATAAATGGTATTTATCAATTGCTTTTGTAGCAAGCTTATTATTTCTTGCTCATCCAATTCATACCGAAGTGATAGCAAATATTAAAGGTCGCGATGAGATTTTATCTTTATTAGGCGCGTTATTAGCTACACTATTCACCATAAAATATATCGATAAACAAAAGCCATATTATATCGTACTGAGTTTTGTGAGTTTTTTATTTGCATTATTTTCAAAAGAAGTAGCAATAACCTTTTTGGCAATAATTCCATTATGCATTTATTTCTTTATCGACAAAGAGAAAAAATCAAAGCACATAATAATATCGATTATTCCCTTATTTATTGCATCAGTAATTTATTTTTATGTTAGAGGAAAAGTTGTGGGAGAAATGTCATTTGCTCCGAGTCCTGAATTAATGAATAATTCATTTTTAGGAATGAGCTTTTCGGAAAAGTATGCAACAATTTTTTATACCCTATTGATATATATTAAACTATTGATTTTTCCACATCCATTAACATACGATTATTATCCTTACCATATTCCAATAATGAATTGGAGTGATATTCGGGTTATAATAGCCTTATTAGTTCATATTGGAATTGGTATATATGCTTTAATTGGTCTAAAGAAAAAAAGAATTGTATCGTTTGGTATTTTATTTTACCTGATTGTACTTTCGCCAATGTCAAATATTTTATTTCCAATAGGAGTATTTATGAATGAGCGATTCGTTTATGCGGCATCTATCGGATTCATTATTATTTTGGCTTATTTTATTTCGACAAAGTTACCTCTTTGGATAAAAAATACATCTTATGTTACTAGTATTTTACTTGTAATTCTAGCCTTATATTCAGTAAAAACAATTAGTCGAAATCGAGTTTGGGAAAATGATTTTACATTATTTACAAACGATGTAAAGATTTCAGAGAATAGTGCTAAAAGTAATACTTCAGCAGGAGGAAAATTAATTGAAGAAGCCATAAAGCCGGGGAATAAAGAATTAAAAATTGAATACCTGGATCAAGCAATCTTTTATTTAAATAGAGCAATAAAGATTCATCCGGAATATAATGAGGCACTTTTATTAATGGGGAATGCTCAGTGGGAGCGATATCATAAGCTGGATAGTTTATTTAATTATTATGATTTGATATTAAAAAGAATCCCTAATTATAAACAGGTTTACTCGAATATATTTAGTACAAAAATTAAAAAGGAGTTTGATAAACCTGAAAAAGCAGATCAAAACATTATTGTTTTACATAAACTTGAAAAGTACAATTCAAATAATTTTCATATAAACTACTATTTAGGAAGAGTTTATGGTCGATATAAAAACAACTTGAAACTTTCGACTCAATACCTGGAGAAGGCAGCTAAAATAGATCCTTTAGATATAGCTGTTTTTAAAGATTTAGGTGTAGCCTATGGAATGACAAAAGAATATGAAAAATCAGCTGACGCATTATCAAAAGCGGTTAGTTTAGATCCCGGCGATCTGGGGATGAAAATTAATTTAGCCATCACATATGCTAATCTTCAGAAGTATCAGGAAGCTTTTGAGATTATGGAAAAAACCTATAATATGGATTTTGACTCAGAAAACGCATCTATCCTAATAAACCTTGGGTATCTATATAAAAATATGGGGAAGAATGAAGAATCCCAACAATGCTTTATGAAAGCACAACAGTTAAACCCTGATTTATTTAAGAATGATAAATAATAAAAAGATAGTTGTTGTATTGCCTGCATATAATGCAGAAAAAACCTTGGAGCAAACCTATAAAGAAATTCCTTTCGAAATTGTTGATGAGGTAATTCTTGTTGATGATAAAAGTAACGACAGAACGGTTCAAAAGGCAAAAGAGCTGGGAATTCAAAATATTTTTCTTCACGGTGAAAATCGAGGATATGGAGCCAATCAAAAGACCTGTTACGACGAAGCATTAAAATTAGGTGCAGACATTGTAGTAATGCTTCATCCCGATTATCAATATACTCCAAGACTAATACCATCGATGGTGACATTAATAGCTAATGACGTTTATCCTGTTGTTTTAGGATCAAGAATTTTAGGGAATGGAGCTCTGAAAGGAGGGATGCCAGTATACAAATATATTTTTAATCGAATATTAACTTTTATTCAAAATATTTTATTGGGAGCCAAACTTTCTGAATATCATACAGGATTTAGAGCATATGGTCGTGAAGTGTTAGCGAAAATAAATTATAAAGCAAATTCTGATGATTTTGTTTTTGATAATCAGGTTTTAGCACAAATTCATTATGCGGGTTTTGAAATATCAGAAATATCATGCCCTTCAAAATATGCTGATGATTCTTCGTCAATTAATTTTAGAAGAAGTGTAAAATATGGCTTGGGTGTTTTAAAAACTTCATTTCAATTTTTTCTTCAAAAACACAAGATTTCAAAATACCCTATTTTTAATTCTAACAAATAATTAAACTACAGACTGTTATTATTAATTTGTAATATTGCTCCAATTCTAAAGGAAAATCATGAAAAATATTATTATACTAATATGCTCGTTATTAATATCAACGGCATCGTTTTCTCAGAAATTAAATAAATTAGGTAAAATTGAAATCGAAGAAATTCAAACGATTCCTGATTATAGAGTTGAGAAAATTAATGGGAATTATAAGGTTCATACAGATTCATTAGCGTTTGATGGAAATTCATATGTAAAAATCCCTTCCGGCTTTATAACTAGCTTAGAAATAGTAGATTCACAAAAAGACTATATTAAACATTACGATTTAGAAGGAAAGCTAATAGCTACAATATTATCAGATCGAATTATAAATCTGAAAATATCAGATAAAGGCAATAAATTAGCCTTCTATAATTCAGAAAACATAATTCACATAAATCTTAATAATTATAAAGTTGATACATTAAAAGGTTCATTTGTTTATTCTTTTGTTGGCAACGAAGATTTAATGTATTACAATTCAGATAACAAATTTATTAATTATAAAGGCAATCAAATATCTATTAATGAGTTTCCAAATCAAATTATTGATTTTAAGGATCAGGTTTACATTGTATCTAAACAAAAAATATATCAATTGGTAGGAAACAACTTACTTGCAAAATATGAATTTAAAGGCAAATTTTTCGATGCTAAAATAATTGACAAAGAGTTTTATTTTGTTGATAAGGTGGAAAAAAGAAAATCGGAGAGTTTCTCTTTATATAAAACTTCCGATTTCTCCAGATTTATGTTAGTTGATAGAATTGATGATTTAAATCAGTGAGACTATGATTTTGTATCCGATAACTATTGGATCAAAATCATCTAGTCGAACTGATCCCGAGCGGACTCACTGAGCTTGTCTAAGTGTAGTCGAGGGATCTCATGGCTTATAACTTGCCTGATGGCACTCAGGTTCCTCGCACCTTGGTGCGTATGGAAAATAAAATATTCCATTGAGAAACCTTGTTAGCTTGCTACAAGGAGTTTCATTAGTTAACTTATAAACAGAAAACAGGCAATTATCTTGCAAATAGCAAACACACTTCGACATCCCGATAATTATCGGCTCAGTGTGACAAACTGATTAATAGAAAATCGTCATGCTGTCCCGATAGTTCTTAAAATCCGCAAGACCTAACAGGTTTTAATTGATTAATAGGCAATTATATCGAATCAACATTCACTTATTAATCGAAACCTGTTAGGTCTGATTATTTGATAACCAACTTAATGTGAAAACACCTGCGGATATCAGGAGTTATCGGGATGTCGAAGTATAAACAATTTCTAGACTTGTTAGCCTCAATTAAAACCTAAGCGATAAACAGCTCAAGCCACCATCCATTTTCTGATATTCAGATAATTCTAATTCAATAATTTTATAACCTAATTTCTCAATACTCATTTTTGTTTTTGGAAATCCTTTGGGTACAATTACATAATCATTAACACGTAATGAGTTTGCAGCATATTCTTCCTCATTATCAATTATAGTTCTATTGTAAGATTTGAAATCATCTTTTGAGCAAAATTCTCTATGTAGTAAAAGATTATTATCTCCTAAATAATTTACTCCAGTTTTAAAATGTAAAAGATTACATACAGGAATAGAGTAAACTTCATAATTATGATTTGTTAATATATCAGCTAATTGTTTTGATCCTGATAAGTTCGTACGATTGGATAAACCAATGTAAAAGTTATTATCAGCTTGCATTATATCTCCACCCTCCAGTTTTCCGGGGGCATTAATAGAGTATAATTTAAGAAGTGGTTCTAACACCTTTTTTATTTCGACTTCCTCACCTAACCTTCTACTATCTCCCGGGCGAGTAATTATTCCAAAATCATTAGTCACTACCGCAGTATCTTCAACAAAACATGAGTCAGGAAAATTAGGATCAGGATCCAAAATAATCAACTCTAAACCACATTTTATCAAAGCCTCACAATAAGCATCATGTTGCTTTAAAGCTAAATTAATATCAGGTTTTCCTAAATTTGATGTTGTAATACCATTGGCATATGTGTGCGCAGGCCTTCGAACTATTGCTTTTGTAAACATACTTTTGTTCGTTAAATGAATAATAGAATTCAAAATTAAACCATTTTAATATAAGTAGTTCTAAATTAAAATGAAAACATAAATATTATAAAGAAATCTTATAGCAATACTTTGTTAATTTTTGGCAAAGTTGAATTTAACAAACAGTGAAACTGTTCATAATTAGTTATATGATTAAAAAAAAGCTAATTTTTCCAAAGTTCTTAATTTCAAACTAATACAAAAATATAACAAACTATTATAATAAAAGAACCCGGAGAAATCACTTCATCAATATTTAAAAGACATTAAAAATATATTGATTTTGTAAAACACATAAAAGAATTTATTTTTGCAGGCAATTTATTAACTAAACTCAAATGAAAAAATGAAAAAAGTATTAATTCTATTTATAACAATATTCGCAATGAATATATTCTCTTTTGCACAGGAAGATTTAAAAGATAAAGATTACTACAAGTACAATTGGAAATTAACAGATATTTATGCCGATTGGGACGATTGGCAAAAAGATTTGGAATTTTTGGAATTACAGTCTACAAAATACCTGGATTTTAAAGGAACAATAGGTAGCAGTGCAGATAGATTTCTGGAGTTTCGAAAGTTTTCAGAAACAGTTTTTCAAATTTATTCTAAATTATTTGTTTATGCCTCTTTGGGACAAGATATTGATGGAAGAAACTCAATATATATAACTAAATTACAACAGCTTCAAACGGTATTGGTAAATCTTAAAAGAAACTCAACTTGGGAAGAAACAGAACTAGCAGCAGTTCCGAAAGAAACAATAGAGCAATGGATGAAAGAAAACAAAGAATTGGCTGTTTATAAGCATCATTTTAATAGTTTTTATCGTCAGCAAGAATATATTCTTGATGAAGAAACACAGCGAATTTCAACATATTATAGTAAAGCTTTAGATGCTTCTTCAAAAATTTATGGATCATTGTCAACAGCCGATATGGAGTTTCATAAAGCAACACTTTCAAGTGGTGAAGAGATTATTGCAAGTCCGGCTAATGCATCAAAATTTTTTAAAACAAGTAAAGTACAAGAAGATCGTAGAGCTGTTTCTGAAGCAATGGTAAATGCCTATGCTAAAAATAAAAATACATACGCACAAATTCTTATCGGTGTATATCAAAATCGTTGGGCAAAGGCTCAATTAAAAGGATATGAAAGTTGTTTAGATGGGCAATTAAAATTAAATAATATTCCAAAAGATGTATTCATGAATTTAATAGATGTTGCTAGTAATAATACAGCATCACTTTTGAAATATCGGGAACTTAGAAAAAAGGCACTTGGATTAGAAAAGTATTATGGATCAGATGGAGCATTGGAATTAGTTGATTTCGAAAAATCATATGATTATGATGAAGCAGTATTATTGGTGAAAGAATGTTTAGAACCAATGGGTGAAGAGTATAACGATTTGTTAGCAAATGCGCTTCAGTCAGGTTGGGTTGATGTAAACGAGAAAGAAGGTAAAAGAAGTGGAGCATATAGTTGGTCGGCTTATGGAGTGCATCCATATATTTTAATGAACTGGAATAGTACTCGTAATCATGTTTTTACTTTAGCTCATGAATTTGGTCATTCAATTCATAGTATGTTAGCAAATAATTACCAGCCATATATATATTCTAATTATACAAGTGTGGTTGCGGAAACTGCATCTACATTTAATGAAAAAATGTTGTTGGATTATATGATAAAAAATGCAAAAACTAATAATGAAAAAATTACATTATTAGTACAGGCTATTGAAAGTATTTCCGGGACATTTTATCGTCAGGCACAATTTGCCGAATTTGAATATAATTTATATTCAATGATTGAAAAAAACGAGCCATTAAATGCTGATATTATGGCTAATTTATATGCTGATATTGATAAGAAATATAATGGCACAATAATGGAAAGATCAGAAAATTCTGCTTATAGTTGGCCTAGAATTCATCATTTCTTTAATTATACTTATTATGTGTATAATTATGCAGTATCTTTTTCTGCTTCAAGTAGTTTGTTTAATCAAATAACGCAAGCCGAAAGTAAAAAAGAAGCAAAATTAGCACACGAAAGATACCTTACATTATTAAAATCGGGTGCTAACGACTATCCAGTTGATTTATTAAAAAAGGCGGGTGTTGATTTAAATACAAAAGAACCTTATTTAGCTGTAGTTAAAAGAATGGAAGAGTTGGTTAATCAACTTGAAATTGCTTTAAAAGAAGCAGGAAAGATATAGAAATTTGTTTTTTTTAATATTAGGGATTGCCAATCGGTAATCCCTTTTTTTTTATTGAAATGAAGCCTATTAATAATTTCGCCTAGCTGCTTAAAGCGGCTGGGCGAATGCCTACTAAAAACTCCTGATAATATTAAACTATCAGGAGTGTTTTTCATCAGATGTTATTGATAAAAAAGAGGGAAAATACATTAGAGCATTTAAACAGGTATTTACCTGTAGATTTAAATGTTTTTCTTTCACAAAATTACCATCATCAAAACCACCTTTAATTTTTGCACAAATAATTTTCGATTCCCTTTAGGGTAGGGGCAAAACGAAAATTATTCATCAATACCACCTTAAATTTGAATAAGTTCATCTTTCTTTAAAACGTTATAAAATTTGTTTTCAAAACTTATTTGGTTTAGGTTAATTTTTTAATGAAATGTAGCGCTTAATCAAAATCTTTATCAATAGGAGTTCCTTGGCCACCTTTAATTTTAACTAATTCTGTAGTTTTAAGAATGTCAAAATTTTTCATTTCTTTTTTTTCTGTTTTTTTCACTAAATTTTTCATGGGTTTAAAATTTTTAATTAAACAATAAGGTTTATTTTTGTTCTAACTAAAGAACAATGGTTAATAAAATGAATTCGTTAAAAATACTTTACTCCATTACTAATCAAAATCTTTATCTTCTGGATCTCCTATCCCCCCCCTTATTTGCAATAATTCATTAAGTTTAAGTTTTTGAATTCTGATAAATTTTTGATTTTTTTTCTGCTTGTTTTGTTTACTTGTTTTCATAACTTGTGAGATTTAATTAAAAAATTAGATTTATAGTTTCTCATACCTTTATAAAATAGTATGAACATGGTAAAAATACAATTTAAAGCCCTGATTTTCAAAAGCTGTCCTTTGCTGTTAATACTTATATTTTTAGTTTCCCCAACAATAAAAGCTCAATCGCTTGCAGATACTAATGATGCTAAAAATTTATACGATAGTGCAATGTTGTATTATAGAAATACAAACTAAAACCTACAAAAAACTCCTGATAATATTAAAGTATCAGGAGTGTTTTTATCAGATGTGATTGATAAAGAAGAGGGTAAATACATGAGAGCATTTAACAGTTGGTTACTTAATAGGTTTAAGGGATTTTCATTAATCCAGAT
>WTBR01000092.1 GCA_013138975.1 Bacteroidales bacterium | reverse complement strand
GGGTCGTCAACATTTTGAGCTAATACAGATAATTCCATTGGCGAAGCATAAATAACATTGTCGTCTTTATCAAGAACATAAAATTCTGTTACTTGATAATTTCCAATATTTAAAGCTATCTTTTCAGTAAGAAAATCATCTCCAAACTTGATTAATTCAAGTTTATATAAGGTATAATCTGTGGGGTTTCCTAATTCATCAGTAATAGTTACTAAAACGTGATCAGCACTATCAAGATCATTTAAACTCTTCAAATTTGCTTGTGTTAGTTTTCCAATATTAAATGTTATTTCACCTTTAATTTGAATTTCCTCTTCCTGACACGAAAAAAATACGCCTACTGCAATCAGTATGGACATGCTTAATAATAATAAATTTTTAAATTTCATTTTTTTGAGTTTTGTTAATAATGTAGTTATTTTTTATAATGCAATACTTCTCGAAAAACAAACAATTTCATAAGTGTTAATAATCATTTGTAAATGCAAGATATGTTTATACTTCCATAAAGTTTTATTTGTTTTGATAGATATAATTAAACAATCCTTAAACAAATCATCTAGCTTGATGAATGATCTGGTTAAAATTTCAATGAAACAATAATTATATAAAATATGCGCCCGCTAGGCGCAAAAGCGTTGAAAAAAACTAAAAAAACTATTCTCATTAATCTAGCACAGCGATTTCATGAACAAAGTGAGTAATTTTCTATCATACTTGCTGAATCTATCTCGATAAAAATAGCATCAATTAGCACGAATAATTTATACTGTCATTGTTAGAAAGTAAATTAACTTTTCGAAATACATAAGCTGTCAGACCTTGAAAAATGACTCTTAATTTAAATGCTTGTTCATTATTTCTGCGCATGAAGGAATCTAATGTGTATTGATCGCTTTGAGCCGCTAAGCGGTTATGCTTATTAAGTATTACTACTTTTCAATCTGATTATTTCAATTTAAAGTATCCGCTAAGCGGCTTGTATATTATTTCTGGGCATGAAGGAATCTATTATTTTTATTTATATTACACACATTTAAAGAAATCATCAATAATCATTGTGCATTTACAAACTATTTTTTATATTGCTTCTCGCATTTTGAAACGTTAAGTTTTACTTTCCGTAGAGATAAAAAGAGTAAAAGAAGACTTTAGCCAAAAACATTAAAATTTAAAGTAATGAAAAAAATAATATCATTAATTGCAGTAATTCTTATATTAATTGTTGCATTCTTTGTTCTAAAACCAAAATTATCGAATAATTATTACCAAAAAGGATTAATATATACCGATTCTGCAAAATATGAAATCGCAATAGAGCATTATAGTAAAGCTATAAAATTTAATAAAAAACACATAAACGCTTTATTAAATAGAGCGAACGCATATTATCAATTAGGGCAAGAAGAAAATGCATTATTGGATTTCAATATATTATTAGAACTGGATAATGCAAATTACGAGGGGTATTTCGGAAGGTCATTAATTTTCATAAAACAAAGCGAATGGGAAAATGCTTTTAAAGATTTAAGTAAGGTTTTGGATTTGAATCAAGAAAAGCCGGAATTATATTATTTTATGGGATTTGCTAAATCAAATCTTAATCAGTATGATGAGGCCATAGTATATTTAGATAATGCGATAAAGCTTGATTCTCTTTACGCTGACGCATATCATCAAAGAGGAATTGTTAAAGCTAATTTGGGATTTATTGACGAATCGATACTTGATTTTAATAAAGCAATTGAATATGATAATCAGCTTTTGGATGCATATGAACGACGGGTGAAATATCGAATCAATATGGAAGATGTAGCTGGTGCAATTGAAGATTATAATTCAATTTTAGAATTAGATTCTGAAAATCAAGATGCATATTATCAACGAGCATCTTTCAAAATACAATTAAAAGATTATCAATCTGCAATTGAAGATCTAAATCAAGCAATAAGTATTGATGATAGGGATGCTAAATCGTATAAAAAAAGAGGGATTGCTAAAACTAATCTTAAACAATTCAATGAGGCATTAGAAGATTTAAATAAATCAACAGAATTAGATAATACAGATGCTGAAACCTTTTATAGAAAGGGTTTGGTTTATGTAAGGATGACCGATTATAATAACGCAATAAAGGATATAAATAAAGCTTTAAAATTAAATAGTAAATATAGTGAAGTTTACTATCTTAAGGCTGTGACATTTGCGATGCAACAAAAGTATAAGGAGTCAATTCCTGAATTTGAAAAAGCAATTCGTTATAATAAAAATTATGCAAATGCTTATCTTGGTAAAGCCACTTCACTAGGAATCCTTAACAAACATGATATCGCAATTGATGATTATAATAAATATATAAAATTGAAACCATACGATCCGGTAGCATACTATAATAGAGGTATATCTCTGGTTAATACTGATAATATTGAAAATGCTTGTAAGGATTTTAATATGGCTATTGGCTTAGGTTATGAACCAGCTAAAGAAATGGAATTAATGTATTGTGATGATTATAGATAAAAATATGAAAAAGTTTCTAATAGTATTAGTTTGCTTTTTATTATTATACCAAAATAATAGTAGAGCACAAAATATGTCAAGTGAAGATTCAGTAAAAATAGATAAATCGTTTTATTTTTATCGAGGTTCATTACCAGGAGCAATGGTTTGTGTATTAGATCACGGTAAAGAAGTTTATTCACAGATTTCTGGTTTGGCTAATAACGATACAAAAGAAAAATTAACCAGAGATCATTTATTTTATATGTCATCAGTAAGTAAAATTTTCACTTCAATGGCTATTTTCCAACTTATTGAAATGGATAAGTTAAGTTTAGATGAAAGTATAAAGGATTTATATCCAGAACTTCCTGAATATACAAGTAATGTGAAAATTAAAAATTTATTATCGCATACATCAGGTCTTGTTAATTACGACAAAGAAAAAATAAAAAACAGAAAGGAACTACTTAGTTTCTTATCTGAGCAAGATTCATTGAGATTTGAAGCAGGGACATCTTGGAATTATTCTAATACTGATTATATATTGCTAGCAGGAATAATAGAGAAAAAAAGTAAAAAAAGCTATAAGAAGTTCGTGAAAAAAGAAGTTTTTAAAAAAATACATATCAATAAAAATCAATTTTACGATGAAATAGCTGATGACTTAATTGTAAATGGTCATAATGAAAAAGCATCATGGAATTATACATTAGCCACAGAACCTAACGATAGAATATTAGGTGAAAGGGGTGTTTATTTATCGCTTGATGACCTAATAAAGACTGAGAATGCAATATTTCAAAATAAGATTATAAGCCCTGAATATTCGAAATCTTTTAATCGTTTTATCAATCATAATGGAGTAAATATTAATTACGGTTACTCATGGTATATTGTACCACAAGATAAAGACAATCCAGATAAAACTATTTATTGGATAGGAGGGAGAAATGATGGCTTTCAAAATGTAATAGTACATTTTCCTGAACAAAAAGTATCTGTATTATTATTTATCAATCGTGATAAAACGTATTATAGTTTGGTAAAAACAGCAGTGGAAATAGGGAAATTATATATTCAATAATAGAATAGTTTTTATCTCTTGAATTTGAATAGCTTGGTACTTTATTTGAAATTTTCTTTTCCAAATTATTAGCGGAGCTAAATGGGCTTATATTAAAAAATGTTCCGAAAAACACAAAAAGGGCAATAAGAACAGTAAATATAATTTCTTTCAGTTTTGAGAATTTAAGTTTTACAACAAGAATATATGATTTTTAAATCTTTTTTATTTTTTTATAATATTAAGAAATGACAATATTATTAAAACATATAAAAATATTGTATGTTGACGTTTTTAATGTTTTTTTTTAATTAGAATATTCCAACTTAAAAAAATCGACTAGCGATAACAATAATCCAATACTAATAAAGTACTATTAGTTTAATCTAGGCTTAATTTGAATTTATTGTATTTATATAAAACGAAGAGATTAAAAGATTATTTAATACTTTTGCAAAAAGTAAGTAAATTAACTGTGCGATGAATAAAAAAGACTTTAAGATAATATATATGGGTACTCCTGACTTTGCAGTAGAACCATTAAAGATATTAGTTGAAAATAATTATAATATTGTAGCAGTTGTTACTAACCCGGATAAACCTGCAGGCAGAGGTCAAAAAGAACAAGAATCAGCAGTTAAGAAATACGCAAAAAGTAAAGATTTAAATATTTTACAACCCGATAAATTTCGTAACGAAGCATTTTTAGATCAGCTTAAAGAGCTAAATGCAGATTTGCAAATAGTAGTTGCATTTAAAATGTTACCCGAAATAGTTTGGAATATGCCCAGACTTGGTACTTTTAATTTACACGCATCTCTTTTGCCGCAATACAGAGGAGCAGCACCAATAAACTGGGCTATTATTAATGGAGATAATAAAACCGGTGTAACAACTTTTTTCCTAAAACACAAAATAGATACCGGTAATGTAATTATTCAAGAAGAAATACCTATTCAAAATAGCGATAATGCCGGTATTATTCACGATAAACTGATGTATAAAGGTGCTGATGTTGTTTTAAAAACGGTTGAAGAAATACTTAATGAAGATTACAAAGAGATAAATCAAAACGATTTAATTTCAGAAGAGGAAGAAATACGACATGCTCCAAAAATATTTAAAAGCGATTGTAAAATAAATTGGCAAAACGATTTAAATTCAATTTATAATTTAATTAGAGGTTTAAGCCCTTACCCTGCGGCCTGGACTGAGATAATTAACATTAAAAAAGAACCTGTTCAGCTAAAGCTATTTCTTACAGAAAAAGTAGATTCTTTACATAATGAAATTGCGGGGAAATTTATTTCTGATAACAAAACCTACTTAAAAGTTGCAGTTCAAGGTGGGTATATAAATATACTAGAACTTCAGCAAGCAGGTAAAAAAAGAATGACCGTTACCGATTTTCTAAAAGGTTTTCAAATAACAAGCAAACAAGAGATATAACAATCTTGATTAATAATACTTTAATCTTTAGACTTTAATCTTTTTACTTTTGTCTTTAATCTTTGTACTTGCGTTTTGATACTTAGTACTCAATTCTTTCTGTGTTATTTATCAAAATCCTCAATAATAGGAGTTTCTTCAATTACATCTGAATGTGTTTTGTAATCACGTAACCAAAGTTTCTGACCAATTTCTGGTTCGTCACCAAAATTCAGAAGATTTTTCTCATAAAGTTTTTTAATCTTTATTCCATACATTTGAGAAATTGTATACATTGATTCTCCATTTCTTACATCATGAAAATTAGCACCATGTTCAGCTTTGTTTCTTTTAGGCTGAATATATAAAATCTGACCAAGCACCAATTTAGTACCTTCTTTTATTTCATTGTATTTATATATTTCCCAAGGTAGCATTCCTAATTCTTCAGAAATACTATAAAAAGTATCGCCTTTCTTTGCAATAATATAATCTATCCTGTTTTTGTTATACACGCGATGTTCTTCGGTGTAAATAGTAAAATTGTCAATGTCTGCAAGAGTAACTTCCAAGGAGTCAGAAACCTTATTTTTTACGTTCGTATGTGCTAAAGTCCCTCCTTTATCAAATACATAAAGCTGATTATCTTCTATAATTTTTATTAGCATAGTAGCATAAGTTCTACTTGTTGCATATCCTGCTTTTTGTAAACCTTTCGCCCATAATTTATAATCTGTTGGATTATAATTAAATAAAAATGAATATCTCTGACCATTAACAATAAAATTGCTATGATCTTTATATGATTCATATACCGATTTGTATTTTCGGAAACACTCGTTTCTTCTATCATCATCATGATAAACTTTACCACCTTTCCATGCACTATGACATTTTATTCCAAAATGATTATTAGCTTTTTTAGCTAATGTACTATTCCCATTATTGGATTCAAGTATAGCTTGAGCCAATGTGATACTTGCTGGTATTTGGCTTCTGTTCATTTCTTTAATAGCCAAATCTTTAAAATTATTAATGTAATCTTTCCGGATTAATGAACTGGTGGTATTCGTTTTTGGACTTGAAATTGGTGTCCTTTGTACTTTGCATGATACTGCAAGTATTGGTAATAAAAGGAAAAATAGCTTTTTTGTCATTTTTTTCGTTATTTTGAACAAATGTAAAAAAAATCATTTTATTATTTAATCATTTTTCATTTACGAAATATTAATATATGATTAAACGTGAAATTAAGTCAATTATAGTTGACTACAATTCTCCTGCCGAACTTAATGATGAACTGCAGAATTTAATTCAAAAAGCTAAAAGTGCAGCTAAAAAAGCATATGCTCCTTATTCCGAATTTAGAGTTGGAGCAGCAGTATTACTCGAAAATAATGAAATCATTGAAGGTAATAATCAAGAAAATGCAGCCTATCCATCCGGTTTATGTGCTGAACGGGTTGCTATTTTTTATGCTAATTCAAAATATCCAAATATTGAAATTAAAGCAATAGCAATTACAGCTATCACTAAAGATGGTTTTATTAAGGAGCCAATTCCACCGTGTGGATCATGTTTGCAGGTTATGTTAGAAAGCGAACAAAGAGCTAATAAACCAATTCAGGTACTTTTGTTCGGAACCAATAAAATAACTGTTGCAGAGAATATTCAGCAATTTTTGCCGATATATTTTAATAAAGATATGCTAAAGTAATACCAATTAAATTTCAAAATGAACTATAAATAATTTGAATTATTTTTTGCTTAGATGATTTAAAAAATCCAAGCATATCCACCCGTGCCGAGCTTTGTCGAAGTATAGCTACGGGTTTATTTTTTGAAGAAATATAAGTGAAAAAGAAACGAATTATATCGATCGTTTTGGTGTTTAATTGGTATAAATGTTTTAATAAGTAGATAATATTCTAAGAAAAGCGGTATTGGGAATAACACCTTCTTCATCTTTAGAATATTTAGGTTTTAATCTATTAACAAAATACATTTCGAGTTCTATATTATTTTTCACTTTAACTTTTCCTCTATATGTACAGTCAAATAAATCCTTTATAAATTCATAAGTGTCACCTGAAATATTAACTTTACCTACTTCACCTGCTTGTTCCATCCTACTAGCTTTATTTACAGCATCTCCCCAAATATCATAGGCAAATTTCTTTTTTCCAATAACTCCAGCAATAACTTCACCTGTATGGATACCTAAACGAAGCTCCCATGCAACCTCATTTATTTTTTTCTTTTCCAGAGCGTGATCTTTCATAAATTTCTGGATTTCTAAACCAGCTAAAATAATATCGATTGGATTACTCTTATTTCTTAATGGAAGCCCTCCAGCACACATATATGCATCACCTATAGTTTTGATTTTCTCAATATAATGTTCTCCAATAATTTCATCAAATTTCTGAATATAAAAATTGAGTTCATCAATCAATTCCTGACTATCCATTACTTCTGTCAGTTTAGAAAAATCCTTAAAATCAGTAAATAAAATTGAAACTAATTTATATTTTTTTGATTTTGCAAATCCTTTTTTCTTTAGTTGTTCAGCAGTTTCATAAGGAAGTATATTTAATAAAAGCTCTTCAGATTTTTTCTTTTGTGAAGTTATATACTCTTTTTGCTTTTCGATTTCGTAGTGTTGCTTTTCTAAAAGTAAATTAGATTTTTCTAAATGTTCTGTTAAGGTAAGTAAGTTTTCATTTTTAGCTTCTAAACGTTCCTCAGCTTCTTTTAATGCAGTTACATTCGATTCAATCGCAATGTATTTAATTATGGTGTCTTGTTCATTATGAATTGGAGTTAGCGTAGTCTGAATCCAGATTTCGTGACCTTCCTTTGTTTTCCATTTATTTTCATACAGATAACTTTCAGCACCTTCCTTACATTTTCTAATGGCTTCAGCTAATTTGGGATTTTTATCAGGATTAAAAATGGAAGATTCATACTTTTCTTTAAATTCCTCCATGGAGTATCCAGACATTCGTTCAAATCCCTCATTAATCCATTCTATTTTATTATTATTACTTAAAATAACAACACCAGTGGCAGTTTTCTTAGCAACGATTGAAAGTTCACGAAGTAATTCATGTTCAATATATATTTCGTGTTGAAACTCTCTACGACTTTCAGCAGCCTCAATACGCATTAATAATTCTTCTTTGCTATATGGCTTTCGTATACAATCTACAATGCCATATTCAAATACTCTATCGAAGTTAGTACGATGTGAATAATCTACAATTAACATTACAGGAATGCCATGTGTAGATTCGTCTTGTTTTAAAGACATTATACTTTCAATTCCACTTTTTTCTAAAGCTTCTAAGTTAATTAAAATTATATTTGGTTGATTTTTTAGAGCAGAAGTATAAATATTATCTCGTAATGACTGAATTATTTCAAATCTATCTTTTTCATCTTTAAGAATTTCATTCAAATAAGAATATGAATCACCTATTTCATCTGCAATTAATATCTTATAAATCATAAAGCTTTAAAATGAAAAATGATTATTTAATTCGTCTGTTAAAAATATAACTTTTAAATCAAAATATTATTCTTTTAGGTTTTTTTTACTTGTACATATTTTAACATTCATATTTAAATTTAATCATTTCATCAAAAACAGATTTAAATAATCGCTTAATTTTGAAATAACATAGCCATTTGTTATAATTATTTGATTACATGTATTATTTTTAGTATTCTAAAATCGGTGGGCAAAATATGACTCATAAAGCACTTTTAATAATAGACCAGAAAATCGACATTGATAAGATAAGTGATATTTTAAAATCTCATTTTTCAGATATTGAAGTATTTTCAACGGGTAATGATTATAATTTATTGGATAAAGTTGTATCAGTAATGCCTGATATAATTATCTTTGATATTGATTATGTAGAAGATCAGTTAAATAACAATTTAAGTGTAATAATTCAAATATTAAGAATAAAGCAATTCCCAATTATAGTATTATCATCTACTGAAGATTACAATAAAGTATTAAAATCAGGAGCAATTAATTTTATTCAGAAACCGTATTCTGATATTACTCTGGCTTCAAGTATTAGAACTTCGGTGAATCTTATTCAAATACTGAAATCAATAAGTGTAAAAGAACAAGAAATAGAAGAGAAGAATCAAAAGATACAATTGCAAATAAAAAATGAGAACAATCAGCGTGAAATTATTATAAGAAATAATAAAGAAATAATGGCTGATATTCGATATGCAAGTAGAATACAACAAGCGATTCTTCCTAATTTATCTATAATAAATGAATTTTTTAATGAGTATTTTATCTTACATCAGCCAAAGAGTCATATCAGTGGTGATTTTTATTGGGTTTCGAAACAAAATAATAAGAAGATAATTGCAGTTGGAGATTGCACAGGACATGGAATTTCAGGTGGACTTATGCATATGTTAGGTTCTGTATATTTAAACGAAATTGTTTCAAATGGAAATTTTAAAACCGCAAGTGAAATATTGGAACAACTTCGGGAGCATATTATGAAATTACTAAACCAAACTGGTGAAATGGGTGAAACACAAGATGGTCTTGATATTGCTTTGTGTATAATTGATAACGATAATAGGAAACTTCAGTATGCGGGAGCTAATAACCCTTTATATTTATTAAGAGAAAAAGAACTGACTGAAACAAAAGGAGATAGAATGCCTGTTGGAATCCATATAAATTTTAACAAACCTTTTACAAATCATATCATAGATTTGGAGAGCAACGATCAGGTATATTTATTTTCTGATGGATACGCTGATCAGTTTGGTGGACCAATGGGAAAGAAATTTCGATACAAACAGTTTAAAGAACTTTTAATAAGCATAAACCACGAGCCAATGAATATTCAAAAAGAGATACTTAATAATGTTCATGATAAATGGCGTGGAACATTAGAGCAAATTGATGACATACTTGTTTTTGGGATAAAAATAAAATAACTTTAACTTTTATAATATTTTAATGTGAAAAAAATATTCGTAAATATCTCGTTTATATATTTAATAATCAATCTCTTTTGTTTTTCTGCATTAGCACAGGATATACCATCAAATATTAAAGATGAGCTGGCAGGATATGAATCAAAAATTGAACAATATAATAAAGATAAGAATTCTCAGCTAGAACTTGAATTTCTTAATAAAGCTGCCTTTTTATGTTGGAATAATCAATTAAATATTAAATCAATAGATTATTTTAAGAGAGCTATAGTTTTAAATGAGAAATCAGGAAACTTAAATGGAGTTATTTTAGCTACTAATTATATCGGGATGATTTATGATGAAATTCAAGATTATAATTCTGCGGTTGATTATTTTAAAAAAGGCTTAGATATTAATAGAAAGTTAAATAGTAAAAAGAACATTGTTTCTTCCTTAGTTAATATTTCGCAATCGTATCAACAATTGCCAGACTATGAAGAGTCTAACAAATGGGCATTTGAAGGAATAGGTTTTGCAAAAGAGCTAAATGACTTAAAAATGCTAAGAAGTTTTTATGGGATTTTAGCAAATAACTACCAAAGTTTAGGAAATTCAAAAAAGAGCATAGAGTATTTTGATCTTTTTGCTTCGATTGATAAATACCTGAAAAAAGAAGAGATAAAAGATATTAAACATAAGACAGAAACAAAAGTAAAGCAAGCAGAACAAGAGAAAGAAGAAACTAAACAAGAACTGGTAATTCAAACCGACAAATTAAAAGTAACAGAAAGTTCTCTTGCTCAAGTAGAAGAATTATCGCGTGAACAAAAAATGCAACTTGAGTTGCAGGAATCAAAAATTAGAGAGCAAGAAGCGGAATTAAAATTTGAAAGACTAGTACGTAATGTATTAATTTGGGGTTTTATAGGTATTTTAATAATATTTAGTGTTTTAGTTGTTTTGTATAAAAAAATTAGAACACAAAAAAATAAAATTGAAGAACAGCGAGATAAATTAAACCTTCAGAATCAAAATATAAATGCCAGCATTCAATATGCTCAAAATATTCAAAGGGCAATACTACCTGTTCAAAATCAAATAAGTAATCTTTTTGAAAGTTTCATAATATATCGACCTAAAGATATTGTTTCTGGAGATTTTTATTGGTTTACACAAATAAATAACACAGCCTTTTTAGCAGCTGTAGATTGTACTGGACACGGAGTTCCTGGTGCATTTATGTCGATGATTAGGAATAGCCATTTAAATGAAATTGTTATTGAAAAGCAAATAACAGATCCGGCAAAAATTTTAACTTTATTAAACGAAAAAATTATTGTTTCTTTAAGACAGAATGAAACTGAGAATAAGGATGGTATGGACGTTTGTTTTATTTCAATTAATTTAGATTCAAACGAAATCACTTTTTCAGGTGCTAAAAGACCTTTGTATATTTACAAAACTAAAACTTCTCAATTTGATGAAATAAAAGGAGATAGAATTTCTATCGGTGGAGTAAATAAAAAAGCGAATGAGGAATTTAGTAATCATAAAATAAAAGTTTTAAAAGGAGATATCTTATATTTATCTTCTGATGGATTAACCGATCAAAATAATTCAGAAAGAAAAAGATTTGGACGTAATAAATTAAAAGAAATTATATTAAATAATGTTGTAGAACCAATGGAAGTTCAGAAAGAGATATTGGAGGAAGCACTGCATGAATTTCAGCAAGATGAAGAACAACGTGATGACATTACTTTAATTGGTATAAAAATTAATTAATCTAATGATAGATTTGAACATAGTTTAAATTATGACCAGTAAAACTATTTTATCTTACAAAGGGCCATTTTATATAGAGCTTATTTCTGTATTTGGAACTAACATTCGCAACTTTAATGATACTTATAGTAACGCTCGAAAAAAACTATTTAAAATTTTTATTGAGCTTTCGCAAAATGTTTCGAATTATTCTGAAAATTTCCACATGGTAAATAATGTGCAAAGAATCGGTGTTGGAGAACTCTTTTTAAAAGAACTTGATACGGCATATTGTTTTACAACAATAAATCAAGTGAAAAGAACCGATGCAGAGATACTGGCAGAGCGTTGCGAAATTGTAAATGCTTCGGATCAAATGAAATTAAGAGAATTAAAAAGAGAACAACGATTAAACTCTCCAGGCGAAAAGTTTGGCGCAAGAATTGGATTAATACAGGCTGTAATGCTTTCTAAAAATCAACTAGAATATAAAGTAGAAAATATAAATGAGAACTTTTCTTATTTTTCACTAACAGTTAAAATTGATAAATATTAAACGAATTATAATATGGAAAATATAATTTTAACAAGCTCACCAACCACCCCTTATTTCCCTGAAGTTAGTTTTGATATTGATAAGGGAATTTGTGAAATAAGAGGTGAATCATATATGGAAGAAACATACAAGTTTTATCTACCTTTAATTAACTGGATAAAAGATTACATTAAGCTCATTAAGAAGCCGTTGGTGCTAGATATTAAACTTATATATTTGAATACGAGTTCTACAAAATGTGTTTTAGATATTCTTGAAATTTTGAAAGATTACGAAGATGATTCAGGACAAGTGAAAGTTAATTGGTATTACGATAAGTCTGATCCGGATATGATTGATGAAGTGGAAGATTTTGAAGCTGAATCGGGTATAAAAATAGAACTCAAGGAATTTTAAAAAAAGATTTGCAGAATTTTAAAATAAAATAGAGGTTGTCTAAAATAGGCAACCTCTTCCTGTATCTTGAAAAAAGTATTTTTTATTTTTTTGGACTTAAACCATAATCATTTGCAATCTTAAGCATAAAATTAAAAGCTTCGTTATAGTCATTATGGATTTCACCCTCAAGTATAGCTTCTTTTATTGCATTTTTAATATCGCCAACAAGCTTAGATGGCTTAATGTCAAAGGTTTCAATTATTAATTCACCTGAAATTGGAGGTTGAAAATTACGTAAAGTATCCTTTTCCTCAATCTCTAATAATTTTTCTCGAACGATTTTAAAATTATTCAAATATTTTTGAACCGTACTTTCATTTTTAGAAGTGATATCAGCTTCGCATAATTGCATTAAATCATCAATTTCATCTCCAGCATCAAATAATAATCGTCTTATAGCTGAATCAGTAACAATATTTTGAGATAATACAATAGGGCGTAAGTGTAATTGAACTAATTTTTGAACATATTTCATTTTTTCATTTAATGGAAGCTTTAATCTTTTAAAAATTATCGGAATCATTTTGGCGCCCATATGCTCATGTCCATGAAATGTCCATCCAACTTCTTTGCAATATCTTTTGGTTTTAGGCTTTGCGATATCATGTAATAAGGCAGCCCACATTAGCCATAAATCTTCTGTTTTATTCCTGATATTATCAACAACTTCAATGGTATGATAAAAATTATCTTTATGCATTTTTCCATTCTTTTTATCAACACCTTTTAAAATCTGAAGCTCTGGAAAAAACTCTCTAAGTAAACCGCTATTTTCTAAAGCCTTTAATCCAATTGAAGGTTTTGGAGAAAGAAGGATTTTATTTAACTCATCAATAATTCTTTCCTTAGACAATATATTAATCCTATCGATATTTTCACCAATGGAATTATATGTATTTTCTTCAATATTAAAATTTAATTGAGACGCAAATCGAATTGCTCTAAACATTCTTAGGGGATCATCGGAAAAAGTTTTGTCAGGATCAAGAGGTGTTTTTATAACCTTATTTTTTAAATCTTTTTCACCTTCAAAAGGATCAATTAATCGACCGTAATCTTCTTTATTTAAGGATATTGCTAAAGCATTTATAGTAAAATCTCTTCTGTTTTGATCATCTTCTAATGTGCCGTTCTCAACAATTGGTTTTCTTGAATTCTGTCTATACGATTCTTTTCTAGCACCTACAAATTCTATCTCATAGTCGCCACTTTTAATCATTGCAGTACCAAAATTTTTAAAAACACTTACATTCACATTAGGCCCTAGTTTTTTAGCAACATTTTTAGCTATTTCAATTCCACTTCCTAATGCAACTATATCAATGTCTTTCGACGGTCTTTTTAATAAAAGATCTCTTACGAATCCACCAATAACAAAAACAGGTGTATTTTCATTAATTCCCACTTGAGATATGATGCTAAAAATCGGATCATTAAGACATTTCTTCATATGTAGATATGACAATTTATTAAAATTCATGACAAAATTACAATTATTTGTACTTATTCTGAACTATTAAAGACTTTTTCATGTTTGGAATATAGTTTGATAACATCTATATAAATGAATATATAGATTTTTTAAAAGTTAATAAAAATAATAACACATAAACTTAAACAAAATGCTAGAACATTTAACTAAAGAAACATTCAAAGAAAAAATTTTCAATTTTGAAGAAAATAAAGATTGGAAATTTGAAGGAAACAAACCCTGTTTAATAGATTTTTATGCTGATTGGTGTCAACCATGTAAAATGGTAGCTCCTATTTTGGAAGAACTATTAAAAGAATATGATGGAAAAATTGATATTTATAAAGTTGATACAGAAGATCAACAGGAATTAGCAGGAATGTTTGGTGTAAAAAGTATACCTTCTTTGCTTTTTGTTCCAATGGACGGTCAACCTCAAATGGCACAAGGTGCTTTACCAAAAGATTCATTTCATAATGCAATTAAAGATGTATTAAAGGTTGAAGTAGAAAAATAATTAAGATTTAATTCTTTGTTTAAAAAGACTGGTAGAAATATCAGTCTTTTTTGGTTTTTACTATTTTAGTATATACATTTGTCTTTCAAATTATGGGGGGTGCCTTAATATTTCGGGCTGAGATCAAACCCTTTGAACCTGAAGCAGTTAAAACTGCCGTAGGAACATAGAAAATGATATTTAAGTTTAGTCAATTTCTTTAATCTTACTTTTTATTCTGGTTTGTCCCCCGCTATAGTTAAATAATAAACTAAGAGCATATGAATATTTATGTTAATGACAAACCTACTGAAGTGCTGCAAGACACTTCTATACATTCTTTATTAAAATTTATGAAGATAGATTCGTTTCAAGGTATTGCCATTGGAATTAATGATCAGGTAATCCCAAGAAAAGAATGGGATTTAAAATCATTAAAAGAGAATGATAAAGTATTATTAATTCGTGCATCACAAGGAGGATGATTTCTCTTTAAAAAATATTATTAAAAAATGAAAACCGAAATCACTCAAGATCCAATACCTGGATCAAAAAAGATATATGTACCTGGGAAGCTGCATAATATTAAAGTGGCAATGAGACAAATAGAATTGTCAGATACAAAACATTCATCTGGCAATTTAGAAAAGAATAATCCCTTAGTTGTTTATGATACTTCAGGGGCTTATACTGATCTTGAAGTAATAGTTGATGTTAAAAAAGGCGTTCCTAAACTTCGGATGGAATGGATTGAATCCAGAAATGATGTTGAGAAACTTGATTCCCCATCATCAGAATATGGAAAACAAAGACTTTTAGATAGTTCTCTTGACCACTTACGTTTTGAACATGTTAACAAAAATCCCTTAAAAGCAAAGGCTGGAAAAATAGCTACACAAATGTACTATGCTAAACAGGGTTTTATAACTCCTGAAATGGAATATGTAGCTATAAGAGAAAATCAACTTTTAGAAAAAAATAGCGAAGAACTAAGAAAACAGCATGAGGGTGAAAATTACGGAGCTTCTGTTCCTGCAATTATTACACCTGAGTTTGTTCGAGATGAAATTGCGGCAGGTAGAGCAATTATCCCAGCAAATATGAATCATCCAGAAAGTGAACCAATGATAATAGGTCGAAACTTTCTAGTAAAGATAAATGCAAATATTGGAAACTCTCCAACATCCTCAAGTATAGAAGAAGAAGTTGAAAAAGCGGTATGGTCGTTCCGTTGGGGTGCTGATACAATAATGGATTTATCTACAGGAAATAATATACATGAAACAAGAGAATGGATAATAAGAAATTCTCCTGTACCTGTTGGAACTGTGCCACTTTACCAAGCTTTAGAAAAAGTTAATGGTGACGTTGAAAAACTTAATTGGGAAATTTTTAAGGATACGCTAATTGAACAAGCTGAACAAGGAGTTGATTATTTCACTATACATGCAGGTTTGTTATGGGAACATATTCCATTAACAGTAAATCGTACCACTGGAATTGTATCACGTGGTGGATCTATAATGGCAAAATGGTGCATGCTACATCATAATCAAAGTTTTTTATATACACAATTTGATGAAATTTGTGAAATATTACAACATTATGATGTTGCCGTTTCATTAGGCGATGGCTTACGTCCGGGTTGTATTGCCGACGCAAATGATAAAGCTCAGTTTGCTGAATTAGAAACCTTAGGTGAACTTACTAAAGTAGCCTGGGAACATGATGTACAGGTTATTATTGAAGGACCAGGTCATGTTCCAATGCATAAAATTAAGGAAAACATGGATTTGCAGTTGAAACATTGTCACGAGGCTCCATTTTATACCTTAGGCCCATTAACTACTGATATTGCTCCGGGTTACGACCATATTACATCCGCTATAGGAGGAGCTATGATAGGTTGGTTTGGTACATCAATGCTTTGTTATGTTACACAAAAAGAACATTTAGGACTACCTAACAAGCAAGATGTTAAAGAAGGCGTTATTACATATAAGCTGGCAGCTCATGCAGCTGATTTGGCAAAAGGCCACCCGGGAGCTCAGGTTAGAGATAATGCAATGAGTAAAGCGCGTTTTGAATTTAGATGGAAAGACCAGTTTCATATTGCCTTAGATCCTGAAAAAGCATTAAAGTTTCATGATGAAACACTTCCTGATGAAGGTTCTAAAACGGCTCATTTTTGTAGTATGTGTGGAGACAAGTTTTGTTCTATGCAAACATCACAACAGGTAAATGATATGGCTAAAGAACTGGAAAAGAAAAAAGAAGAATTTATTGATCACGGAAGTGAAATTTATATGAAAATATAAATACATGGAAACCATTATAATTTCAAGTCCGGAAAAAATAGATAAAGAAGAGTATTTTATTTCACTTCTTTTCGATCAAGGTTTAGAATATTTCCACCTGAGAAAACCAAATTGGATGAAAAGTCAGGTAGTAGATCTATTAAATAAAATCCCAAGCCAATATCATAATAAAATAATTAGTCATGATAACTGGGATTTAATGAGTGATTTTGATCTTGGAGGAATTCATATTCGGGAAAAAGATAAACATTTAATTTCAACAAAAAACAGCAATTTTCATAGTATTGCTGTTCATAATCTACAAGAACTATATAAAATAGAAAAGGAATTTAAATATGCCTTTTTAAGTCCTGTTTTCAATAGTATTTCTAAAGAAAATGTAAAAGCTGCTTACGATTTAGATGGTTTAAAAGTGAAATTTCTGAAAAATAAACCAGAAGTTCCTGTTTATGCCCTTGGAGGTATTGACTTAGAAAATATATTGACAGCTAAAGAAATTGGATTTGATGGTGTAGCTATTTTAGGATTTATTTGGAATTTATTTAAGGACAAAGGCTTGAAAGAAGCAATTTTAAACTTTAAAAAATTACAGGTTTTATGTCAGTAAAAGAAAATATGGTATTATGTTTATCAGGATTCGATCCTACCGGGGGGGCGGGAATATTAGCCGACATAAAAGCTATTGAAGCTGCTGGGAGTTATGGAATGGGAGTTATAACGGCAAATACCATTCAAACAGAAAAACATTTTTTATCTAATGAGTGGATTGATCAGAAATATATTATTCGTCAATTAAAAACTTTATTACAAGAATATAAATTTAGAGTGATCAAAATTGGAATTATCGAAAATCTTACATTCTTAGAAGAAGTAATTACAATTATTACAGATAAAAACCCTGATATTAAAATTGTTTGGGATCCAGTATTAAAATCAACAACAGGATACGAATTTCATTCACAAGTGCATGAATTACAGCTAAATAATATTTTGACTAAAATATCTCTAATAACTCCCAATATTCCTGAATATAAAATACTATTTAACGATAAGCAACCCTCTGCAATTTCAATAGGTAGATGTGCAGTTTTGTTAAAAGGAGGACATGGTACTAATAATCAAACTATTGATAAGTTATATATAGAAAATAAAGAGTTTTTGTTTTACGGTAACAAAAGTAAATATTCGAAACATGGATCAGGATGTGTGTTGTCATCAACAATCGCAGGTCATTTAGCACTAGATTTTTCTTTAAATAAAGCATGTGAAAAAGCTAAAAATTACATGAATAATTTCATTATCAGTAATAAATCCCTATTAGGGAAACATATGTACAATTATGATGAAAATTAATAACATAGAAAGTTTTCAATATATCACAAACCAGTGGTCAGCATTGAGTATTATTGATCAAACAGAAATAGTTTGTTCTAGGGGATGTAAATGGGTACAACTAAGAATTAAAGATACGAATATTGAAGAATGGAAAGATATGGCCCTTTCTGTAAAATCAATTTGTAAAAAATACAATGCAAAGTTCATTATAAATGATAATGTGCAACTTGCGAAAGAAGTTGAAGCCGATGGAGTTCATTTAGGTATGAATGATCTTTCACCTGAATTGGCACGTGAAATTTTAGGATCTGATGCGATAATTGGAGGAACGGCAAATAACTTTGATCAAATTCAAACTCTTTATAAACAAAAAGTAGATTATATTGGATTGGGGCCTTTTCGGTTTACATCAACTAAAAAAAATCTGGCACTTATCCTCGGTATTGAAGGATACAAAGAAATTATAAAGGAGTGTGAAAATTATAATATAAATATTCCAATTATTGGAATAGGAGGTATAACACCCAATGATATATCTCTCATATTGGAAACAGGAGTTTATGGGATTGCTGCATCTTCAATAATATGCAACAGTAGTTCTCCTGTAGAAATTACAAATGAAATTATAAATAAAATTAAATCATATATCAATGCAACCATTAAAAATAGCAGATAAAATATTTCATTCGAGATTATTTACTGGTACAGGCAAGTTTAGCTCAAATGAAATCATGCGAGAATCTATAGAAGTTTCAGGTAGTGAGTTAGTCACAGTTGCTTTAAAGCGTGTAGATTTCACTAATAAAACTGATGATATAATAAATTATTTAAATATTTGTGGAGTTTCGTTACTTCCTAATACTTCAGGAGTAAGAAATGCAAAGGAAGCAATCTTTGCAGCAAATTTAGCCAGAGAAGCACTTGGGACAAATTGGTTAAAATTAGAGATACATCCTGATCCAAGATATTTATTGCCAGATGGAGAAGAAACATTGAAAGCTGCTAAAGAGCTTGTAAAAGATGGATTTATTGTTTTACCTTATGTACAAGCAGACCCGGTTTTATGTAAGAAACTTGAAGATGTTGGTACGGCAACTGTAATGCCATTAGGATCTCCAATTGGAAGTAATCAGGGCCTTCAAACAAAAAGATTACTAGATATTATAATTGAGCAAAGCAATATTCCTGTTGTAATTGATGCAGGAATAGGTGCTCCATCTCATGCTGCAGAAGCATTAGAAATGGGAGCCGATGCAGTACTTGTAAATACGGCAATTGCAATTGCCGGAAATCCTGTTGAGATGGCAAGAGCATTTAAACTTGGAGTAGAAGCCGGACGCATTGCCTATGAATCTAAATTAGCAAAGATTTATTCAAACGCAAACGCTAGTAGTCCTTTAACAGCATTTCTTTCTGATTTATAAAATATATTACTATGACATTCTATGATGAAATAAAAAATCTTAATTGGGAAGAAACTAAAAATAAGATTTACTCGAAAACTGTAGAGGATGTTTTAAATGCTATAAATAAATCAGGAAATAGGACTCTTGAAGATTTTTGCGCATTAATATCTCCTGCAGCTTTACCATATCTAGAAAATATGGCACAATTAAGTCAAAGTATTACTCAAAAAAGATTTGGTAAAACTATACAGTTATATATTCCTTTATATTTATCAAATGAATGTACAAATGGATGCACATACTGTGGTTTCAATCATTCCAATAAAATAAAAAGAAAAACACTCAACGAACAAGAAATTATTGAGGAAATTAATATAATCAAGAAACTTGGTTTCGAACATATTCTTCTTGTAACTGGAGAACATCAAAAGAAAACGGATTTCGAATATATTAAAAATGCTGTTAAATTAGCGAGTAATTATTTTTCATTAGTTTCTCTTGAAATTCAACCTTTAGATACATCTGAATATCTTGAATTAACAAAATGTGGTCTTAATACAGTATATGTTTATCAGGAAACATATAATGAGAAAAAATATCCTGTATATCATCCAACGGGTAAAAAATCTAATTTTCAATACAGACTTGAAACACCTGATAGACTTGGAAAATCAGGTGTTCATAAAATTGGTTTAGGAACATTAATTGGTTTAGAAGATTGGAGAACCGAAGCTTTTGTAATGGCTAGACATCTTCAATATCTTGAAAAAAAATATTGGCAAACAAAATTCTCAATATCATTTCCAAGGCTTAGACCTCATCAAGGAAACTTTACACCAAACTATCCTATAAATGAAGCTGAATTAGTTCAGCTAATAACTGCATACCGATTATTTAATGAAAACGTTGAACTTTCATTGAGTACACGTGAGTCTGCAATATTTAGAAATCATACTATGAAACTAGGTATTACAACTATGAGTGCAGGTTCAAAAACTGAACCTGGAGGATATGCAAATAGTACAAAAGAACTAGAACAATTTAATGTTAATGATGATAGATCACCCTTAGAGGTCTGTCAGTTAATTCAGCAAAATGGATACGAAGCTGTTTGGAAAGATTGGAGTAATTATTTTCAAAAATAGATAAAATGTTAACTGACAAAGAACGAAAGAGATATAACAGACAGTTATTATTACCTGATTTCACAGAGGAGCATCAACGGAAACTTAAGGAGAGTAAAGTGTTAGTTGTTGGAGCGGGAGGACTTGGTTCTGTTGTTTTAACCTACCTTTCTCGCACTGGTATAGGAAACATAGGTATTGTTGAATTTGATCAGGTTGATGAAACGAATCTTCACAGGCAGGTACTTTATAATGAAACTGAAATTGGCGCAACAAAAATAGACATTGCTATTAAAAAATTAAAAGCAGGAAATTCAAATACATCCTTTAGCTTATACAATGAAAAATTAAATGAAGAGAATGTTAATAAAATATTTTCCAAATATGATATTATAGCGGATTGTACCGATAATTTCACAACACGATATCTCATAAATGATATTTCTGCTGAATTAGGAAAATCTGTTGTATTTGCATCAGTGGCTAATTATGAGGGACAGGTTACAATTCTTAATTATAAAAAGAAAGTAAATTATCGAGATATCTTCTCGGAGAGGCCAAATGGTATGGCAATAAAAGGAGTATTACCGACCTCACTACCAATAATTGGAGGGATACAAACTAATGAAATAATTAAAATGATTACAGGAATTGGAGAAGTCCTCGATGGGAAATTACTGATATACAACATTCTTAATAATTCCCAACATATTCTTAAAATCAAATAGTTATATGGTTTTAAACAAAAGATTTATTTCTTTGTTTGAGATTACTATTAAATGCTTTTTATAATAAAAAATAAGTAGTTTTGTAAAATCAATGGGGTGCCAAATATACAGGCTGAGATCATACCCTCCGAACCTCGTCCGGGTAATGCCGGATAGGGAAAAGAGCAAATCAAAAATTTCCCATTGTTTTTCATTAAAGTTGATAAGTACTATTTGCAGCTTTGCATGTAAACTAAAATCATTGTTATTATTTAACAATGATTTTTAGAGGCCTCAAGTTAATTTGCAAACACAAATTTTACTTACAACTATCCGTATGTTAAACAATAAATAATTAAAAAAATGAAAAGGATAGGAATTATTATTTTATTAATCGTTTTATCAAGCTCTCTGTTTGCACAAGAAACAATTAAGGGTATTGTATTAAATGAAGTTGGTGAGCTCTTAATTGGAGCTAATGTTGTAATTAAAGAATCGCAAATAGGAACAGCAACAAATTCAAAAGGTGAATTTAGTTTTTCTAAAATTACTTCAGGTGATTATACTTTTGTTATTTCGTATTTAGGTTTTGAAGCCTTAGAAAAAAAATTAACAGTACCTGTATCCGAAGAACTAGTTATTATTTTAAAACGTTCAAGCATTTGGTCTGACGAAGTTATTGTAAGTGCAACAAGGGCAGGAGAAAAAACTCCTATGGCATATTCAAATATCAGTAATGAAGAGATTAAAAAAAATAATACGGGTAATGATATACCCTATATTTTAAGTATGACGCCATCTTTAGTTGAGACTTCAGAAGCTGGAATTGGAATTGGTTACACAAGCATGAGAATTAGAGGAATAGATCCTACTCGAATTAATGTAACAATCAATGGTATACCATTAAATGATGCAGAATCACATGGTGTATATTGGGTAAATTTACCTGATATAGCAGCATCTGTTCAAGATATTCAGATTCAACGAGGTGTTGGCTCATCAACAAATGGATCGGGAGCATTTGGTGCATCAATAAACTTACGAACTAATAATATAAATTATGATCCATACACAGAAATAAATAGCACATTTGGATCTTTTAATACATTCAAAAATAGTGTTCAAATTGGTACTGGATTAATTAAGGATAAATTTAGTTTCGACGGTAGATTTTCTAATGTGCAATCAGACGGTTATGTAGATTATTCTGGATCAAAACACGAATCATTCTTTTTATCAGGTACTTATTATAAAAATAAAACACTTATAAAGGCCAATATATTTAGAGGAAAAGAAAAAACAGGAATAAGTTGGTGGGGAATACCGGAAGAAACGCTGGAAACAAACCGAACATATAATCCTGCAGGTGAATATGTTGATATTAATGGGAATACAAAATATTACGAAGATCAAACAGATAATTACACCCAAACACACTACCAGTTGATCTTATCAAATGAATTAAGTAAAAGTTTAAATTTCAATTTAGCATTGCATTATACAAAGGGTGAAGGTTATTATGAACAGTACAAAGAAAGTGATGAGTTTTCGAGTTATAATTTACCGAATATATTATTGGGAGATTCTATCTTAACAATAGGTTCCAGGACATTAGTATTTCCGGATAGTACAATCGCAAATTCTGATATTATTCGAAGAAAATGGATGGATAACGATTTTTATGGAGTTACATATTCCTTAAATTATAATAAGAAAAATATTGATGCAATTATTGGTGGGGCATGGAATAAATATGATGGAGATCATTTTGGAACAATTTTATGGTCAGAATTCTCTAATAATATAGAGAAAGATTATGAATGGTATAACAATAATGGTACAAAAACTGATTTCAACATTTTTGGTAAAATTAATTATACTGTTTTTTCAAAATTACATATTTATGGAGATCTTCAATATCGAAATGTTCGTTATAAAATGATAGGAATTGATGATGATTTTAAAAATCTTGAACAATCACATAATTATGATTTTTTTAATCCAAAGGCAGGTTTGTTTTTTGATATAAATAATCAATTTAATTCTTATTTTTCTGTTGCAGTAGCAAATAGAGAGCCAACTAGAAGTGATTTTAAGAATGCAATTGGAGATGATAAAGCAACACCAAAACATGAGACATTGTATGATTTTGAATTGGGAGGTAATTATAAATCAGAAAATTTATTACTCTCCGCAAATTTATACTATATGATGTATTACAATCAATTAGTTAATACAGGTAAAAAAAGTAGTGTGGGGTATGATATTCAAGACAATGTTGACGACAGTTACAGAACAGGTATTGAGTTAGTGAGTAATTTAAAAATAAATGATTTTCTTTCATGGCAGGTAAACCTTACTTTAAGTAGTAATAAAATAAATAATTTTATAGAATATTCTGATTATTCAGCCTCTGATTGGACATATATGGGGAATTTATCTCGAAATCTAGGAAAAACCGATATATCATATTCTCCTGAAATTATTGGATCTAATATATTGTCGGTAAAACCTATTAATCAACTTGAAATAAGTATAATAAGCAAGTACGTAGGGAAACAATATTTTGACAATACCTCAGATGAAAATAGAATGCTCGATCCTTATTTTATTAATAATTTAAAGATAAGTTTTTCTCCTAAAGTTAACTTTGTTAAGTATTTAGGGATTTTTCTTCAAGTAAATAATTTTTTAAATGCAAAATATGTAAGTAATGCATATGGAGGTAATTGGTACGAAAATGCTAATAGCTCCGGTGATTATTTAAATGCGAATGAAGGTAGTTGGGCAGCTTATTATCCTCAAGCCGGAGTAAATATTCTTGGAGGAATATCCTTAAAGTTCTAATATACAAAATGCAGGAAAAATTTCCTGCATTTTTGTTTTACCTAGAATGTTCGCTGTATAAACGTTCCAGAGTGTGCAATGTTTTTTTGCTCAAATAAACAACTATTTATGAAACAAAATTAAATTTTAAACGTTTCTTAAATAGAAATCGGTCTCAAATAAATTTAAGAGATTAAGTTGAAAGAGGCAGTTTTTTATTTAAATTTTAGGTTTAATTTTAGGGTATTAAAAAAGTCAGGAATGTAGGTTTCTGGCTTTTTTAATTTTATTTGGTTTTATTATTGCAACTAATCTTGATTCATCAAAACACCATCAATCATCTCTAGTAATAGTTCTAACTTAATTGGTTTAGAGATATAACTACTAAATCCGGAATTAAGTAACTTCTCTTTGTCTCCAGTCATAGCATAAGCAGTTTGTGCAACTACGTGAATGTCTTTATTTGCCTTCCTAATTTCTTTGATTACCTCGTAACCACTTAGTACAGGCATTTTAATATCTAATAAAACTAAATCAATATTAGGATTTTTATTAAAAAGTTCAATTACTTCTTTTCCATTAGCTCCCCATATAATCTTTATTCCGGTATCATTTAAAACTCTCTCTAGAAATTTATAGTTAAGCTCCTCATCTTCACCAATTAATACAGTTTTGTTAGGCCATTTATATATTTTATTCTTATTAATTTGTTTAAATGTTTTATTTTCTTGCAATTCAAACGGTTTTATTAAGTCTACTTTAAAAGACACATAAAATTCTGTACCAACATCCAGTTGCGATTTAACTTGCAATTCCCCATCTAATAATTCAACTAAATTTTTAGTTATTGCTAGTCCAATACCCGAACCTCTAAAAACTTTAGACTTTACCTTAGCAAATTTCCTAAATCGTTCAAAAATCTGAGGTATTTCTTCTTCTTTTATTCCGATCCCTGTATCTTTTATAAAGAATACAATTTTCTTTTCTTTATTAGAATTATTAGCCTCATTATTTATATAATAACCAAATTCAACTTTTCCTTTTTCAGTAAATTTTAATGCATTTGAAACAAGATTTGATAATATTTGATGTAATCTTCGTGGATCTGTAAGTATGTATATGTCAGAAAATTCCGGAGGTATATTTAATATAAAGTCCACATCTGATTGTACAGTATTCTGGGTTGCATTAATATCATAAATTTCTTTTAAAACTTTGCTAACATTACAATTCTTATGTTCGATATCTAACTGTCCAACCTCAATCTTTGAAATATCAATAATATCGTCTATAAGGTTGAGTAAAGTTTCGCAGGAATTATTAATAATTCCTGCAAACTCTTGTTTTTCTGAGTTGTCAGAACCTTCACCAATGATTAAATTAGAAAATCCAATAATTGCATTCATAGGAGTTCTAATCTCATGTGACATATTTGCAAGAAATGCTGATTTCAATTTGTCAGATTCTTCAGCTTTTTCTTTAGCTTTTTCTAATTCTTTGGTTCTCTTTATAACAAGATCCTCAAGGTGATTTCTATATTTTTCTAATTCACTATTTTGATTGTTTAGAATATTATGTTGATTTTTAATTTGTTTTAATTGATCCGAAATTTTCTTCTCTGCATCTTTCAGTTCTGTTATATCTGAATCAATTGCTATTAAACTTGATATTTCATCATTTTCATTTAAAATAGGTGTTAATGTAGTTTGCACCCATATTTCTTTACCTAATTTAGTAATAAATTTAAGACTATAATTTACAGGTTTCTTTTTGTTAATACAATTTAAGATATCGTCTTTAATATTAGGATTTTGACTTGATGAAAAAATTGTATTATCTTTTAATTCTTTTAGTGAATATCCATATAACTTTTCAAAAGCCATATTTACCCATTCAATATTGCCATAAGGATCTGCAATCATAATTGCATTATTTGTTTCTGCTGCAACTACGGAAAGTTTTTTTAGTTCACCGTTTATATTTACAATTTCCTCAAACTGTGCTTGAATTTCTTCATTCTGAGTTTGAATTTTATCAATTTGTGTTTTAATTTTCTTATTCTTATTAGCAATCTCATTTGATTGTTCAATAATTTTTATCTCAGCTAATTTTTGTTTGGTAATGTCTGAATCAATTATGATTAATTGAACAACCTTTTCACTCTCAATAATTGGTGTTATCGTAGAAATAGACCACACTTCGCTACCCGAACGTGTTATGTTTTTTCTTTCAAAACGAACAGTTTCTTTAAATAAAATACTTTTCCCAAAAGCAACCTTTACATTTGGATCTCTATCTTTACCAAAGATACTTTTTCCTCTTTCCGCAATTAATTGATCATATGAATAACCATACGATTCAGTATATGCATTATTTATCCATTCAATGTTCCCATTGTAATCTGTTAACATAACAGGATTATGGGTATCAAGAGCCATCTTAGCTAATTTTTTAGCTTCATTTTTTTTATTTGTATATTTCATGCATTAAATTGTAATTGTCGATGAAGATAAAAACAATTTTACAAAAGATTTTAAAAATTGCTTGTTTTTTTTACAAAAAATCATAACCATGCAAGGAACTATTGACTTACCTACTCATTTTGAGAATTAATTCCTTAGGCAAAATATATTAAAGCTATTTTTAATCAAAGATTAACCCTTCTCGTAGAATTGTAGAAACAAATTCTAAGCATAATTTAGGATAATTACAATTAATAGTTAACCTCAAACACTTAATATTAATAATATTATACAAATCACGTATTGTATAAAAAAAGTTTATATATCCGATTGGTCATTGAATTAAGTATAAAAATTTTCGAAAAAAATCAATAAACAGTAAGATTAGATCTAAAAAAAGCATATTATTCATCAATATAAACTAAAAAAAAAGTTTAATTTCTAATCTAAATTTAGCAACGATTTTAAGATAATTTATCAGTTTCAATTTTTTTATTTGTATATTGCATGCATAAAATTGTAATTATCCATGAAGATAAAAACTATTTTACAAAAGATTTTAAAATTTATTTATTTTTAAAAAAAAACGTAAACATGAAAGAAACTATTGACTTACCAACTCATTTTGAGAATGAATTTATTAGTATTAAGTACATATCCGGAAAGAATTATATTTTAGAGGCATGGAAAGATTTTGGTGAAGACGATAAAATAAAACTTGCTAAAAACAAATTAACAGAGATGTTTAAAAGTACAAAAACTAGCGCATATGTCTCAGATTTAACTGGTTTTAAAGGTGCTTCTCCTGAAGTTCAACGTTGGGTTAGGGATGTTTGGTTTCCTGAAGTTTATAATGCAGGATTAAGAACACTAGCCATGTTAGTAACGGAAGATATTTTTGCAAATTTTTCTGTAAACACTGCTATAAACGGTGATTATTCAAAAAAAATAACCTTAGAAAAGTTTAAAACTACTGAAGAGGCAGAAAAATGGTTTAAAGAAGTTATCTAAATCTAATTTTATATCTGCAGCAAGAAAATAATAAAATTCGCAAGCTCAGAAAAAAAAGTACTTACAAAGCTTTTCCGTTAACATGATTTTCACCCAATTGGGTGAAAATCATGTTAACGTTTGAAAATTACATATCCTAAGGAAAATGCCAACTCTTTTGGCGGAATAAATTTTTCAGATAGTATATTAGCAAAAACTCATTATATCAAACAATTGATTCGAAAACTGGTGATAGAGGTGAAAACCGTTTATTCTTAAAAGCGATCACATTCGTTCATATTTTCTTCTAATCGCTTGTGGGGGAGAGTGCGCTGAAGATATTACAGAAAATCTCTATGCTGAATTAATAATAAATAATAGACTTTGACATTTGTTTGGCAGATACCTTGTTACGAAAGCAAAAAGAGTTAGATACAGAAAAAGAAACTTATATTTCATCAATTCATATTGAACAAGAATTCAATATGAATGAGAACATGAATAAGTTATTGGTAAAGCTTCTAATTCAATGCAAACTGCTAAATACAAAAGAAAATAGCAATATTTTTGATTGTAATAATCAGTTTATACCTACTGATAAATACGATTCCAAGCGCTGTTATAAAAAAGCAGATGGATATTTCCAGGAAATTGCAAGCATAAATAATCATCCTGTTTATATTGAAAACAGGAATGGCAATAGCAATTAAAATATAAGCAAAAAGATGCCTTAAAGCAAGCATATGAATATTAAAGGAGCATGGGGTAATATTAAAATATAGTCGTATGAATTGTGGTTCTTTTGATAAAGAAGTGATACATGTATTTGAATTCAAAAGCGAGTATTTTTTTATTCGAGATCAACGTTGTGCGAATTTGTATGATAAAATCAAACAAATTAAGAATTGGGAAGAGGTAGAAATAGGTTTTAAGAAATACCAAGTAGCATCTATTGAATATGCACCGTTTTGAAGGGACAAAACCTATCGTTATGTAATTTGTAGAGAGAAAAAGGATGATGGTCAAATTGATATGTTTACAGGTGATACTTTTAAATATAGGGCAATAATGACCAATAATAGAAAAAATCGAATTTGGAAATTATACAATTTTATAATAAAAGAGGCGATAGTAAACGCTTATTTGATGAAATGAATAATGATTTTCTGGAAAAAAATTTCTTTTTCATTTCTTCATGAAAACACTGTATTATTAATTATGATGGCAATTTGTCGAAACACGTACCACTTTTTAACAAGTTTCATAAGTAAGAGACTGGATTTTATAAAACCAAATTTCAGATTAAAGAAAATGATATTTAGATTTATGATTGTCCCGTCAAAATGCATAAGACTAAGGAAGGCAAAATGTATTAAAGCTATTTTTAACCAAAGATTATTATCTTCTTTTAAAATAGTAGAAACAAATTTTTAGCATAATTAGAATAACTACAATTAATAGCCAAATACATCATATTCAAAATGATATGCAGATTGTGTATTGTATAAAAAAACGTTTATGTATATATTTTATTGACAATAGAATTAAGTGTAAAAATTTCCGGAAAAATCAATAAACAGTAAAATTTCATCTAAAAAAAGCATAATATTCGGCAAATAAACTTAAAAAAGTCTAATTTTTAATCCAAATTATTTATTTACGGATTTAAAGTAACTTATCAATTTCATTTTTTATATGTATATTGCGAGCATTAAATTATTATTGTCGATGAGGATAAAAACAATTTTACAAAAGATTTTTTTTTAAAAACTGTAAGCCATGAAAGAAATTATTGACTTACCGGCTAATTTAGAGAATGAATTCATTAGTATTAAGTACTTATCCGAAAAGAATTATATTGAAGAGGTATGGAAGGATTTTGGTGAAGACGCAAAAATAAAATTTGTTAAAAACAAATTAACAGAGATGATTAAAAGCACAAAAGCCAGCGCATATCTCTCAGATTTAAAGGGTTTTAAAAGTGCTTCTCCTGAAACTCAACGTTGGGTTAGGGATATTTGGTTTCCTGAAGCTTATAATGCAGGATTAAGAACAATAGCCTTTTTAGTAACGGAAGATATTTTTGCAAATTTTTCGGTGAAAACTACTATAAGCGATGATTATTCAAAAAAAATAACCTTACAAAAGTTTATAGCTTATGATGAAGCGAAAATATGGCTTAAGGAAGTTATTTAAGCCAAATACTATATTTCATTTTTCCACTTCTGATGCATTATTAAGTAATGTTTTTGAAGGTAACACTACTATCAAAGAGATTTTAAAACATGGTGATTTTGGAATTGGGACGATGAATTGTCTTGATGGAGAAATGATTATTGTTGATGGTAAACCATACACTGTTAGAACGGATGGGAAAGCTTATGAAGTAGATGATCTCGAAAGAAGCCCAATTTCTGTAGTAACACATTTCAAGAAAGATTACTCTTTTAATATATGTACTCCTATAAAATATTCTCAGTTAATTGAGAAAATAAATAGTTTATTATCAACTCAAAATATATTCTATCCAATTAAAATAATTGGTGAATTTAAGTATATAACTACAAGAAGTATTGCAAAGCAATCTAAACCATTCAAACTTATCGAAGATCTAATCAAGGATGCTGTAAAATTTAATTTTACAAATATACAAGGTACAGTTTTAGGTTTTAAAAGTCCGTCTTTTATTGAAAGAATAGGTGTGCCCGGTTATCATTTCCATTTTATTGATAAAGAAAGAAAAGTAGGTGGACATTTGTTAGATTTTGAAATGGTAACAGGTAGAATTGAATATGCAATTGCACGTGACTTTCATGTAAAACTTGAAGATTCAGAAATTTACGACAATATAGATTTAAGCGAATCAAAAAATGATCTGCTGCAAAAAATAGAAAAATTATAGCTTATGTTAATATCTACATTTCAACCCAAGTTAGATAATTTAGAAATTAGAATAACTAACGAAGAAACCACAGAAAAAGTGGCGACTGTTATTTTATCTTTTTTAAAAAAGGAGAAAGTTAATTTTATATTCGGAATGCATGGAGGATATACTGTTGGAATGGGAGAAGAATTACACAACTTTCCGGAAATCCAATTTATTCATTGTCAACATGAAGGGGGAGCTGCATTCATGGCAGATGGATATGCAAAAGCCAGTGGAAAATTTGGTGTTGTTTTAACTACTGCCGGCCCAAGCTTAACAAATGCATTTACAGGAATAATTTCGTCTTTTGCAGATGGAATTCCAATACTCCTTATTTCAGGTGCAGTTCCACATTCTAAAGCCTTAATTGGTGCTATTCAGGATACGGCATCTTTTGGTATGGATGTTGCATCTTCATTCAAAGAAGCAGTTCGATTCCATGCTGATATTCATAATAAAGATACCTTTTTACAGTATTTCCGAGAAGCAATCCGTTATTTATATAGAGGAAAAAAAGGTCCTGTTTTTTTAAATATTGAATCCGATATCTTTTCTCAAGAAGTTACACATAATTTTAAATATCTTCGACATTCAAATAATAAATTTTTTGATGCAGAATCTACTGATTTTGTGCTTGACGTACTCAAAAAATCACACAATGCTGTAATTGTTGCTGGGAATGGCGTAAAACTATCAAAAGCTCAGGATGAACTAGAAGTATTCGCTAATTTGCTTAAAATTCCTGTAATTGTTACTCCAAAAGGTAAATCAGGCTTTAATAATGAATCAGAATTATTTTTAGGTAGTTTTGGTGCAGGTTCAAATATAATACCGGATGAATATTTAAAACAAGAGCCTATTGAAACCATTATAGCATTAGGAACATCATTTAATGAATATTCTTCAGATACATGGTCTAAACTTATTCCTAAAACCTATCGGATTATCCAAATTGATATAGATCCATATATAATTGGAAGGTTATTTGCCAATACATATGGAGTACATGGTGATATTAAAACAACTTTAAATTATTTAAATGATAGAATAAAAAAATCCGAACTGGATTTTGAGCATTTGAATTCATTGCCTATAATAAAAAAGTATAGAAATAATTTTGCAAATACTATAAATCCGGAATTATATACTTCGGATAAAGTGCCAATTAAAACTCCTCGACTATTAAAAGATGTATATGATGCTTTTTGTGATCATATTGTAAATATTTTTAATGATAACGGATCGTGTATCTTTTGGCTTAATCATTACATGAAATTTCGAAAAGGTTGGAATTTCTACAGTTCTTTGGGATTCTCTTCTATGGGCTATGCTTTCTCAGCTGCAATAGGAGGAGCTTTAGGTGATCCTTCAAAAGTTACAATAGCTTTTGCCGGAGATGGTGCTGCAATAATGAATGGGAATGAACTTAAAACTGCATCAGAGTATGATGTTCCTGTTTTTTTTATCGTCCTTAATGATAGTAGGCTGGGAATTGTATATCATTCTACTAAAGCTATTTACGGAAGAGAAAGCGTAGGAACGGAATTTAAAAAACCAATTGATTTTGTGAAATTTGCTGAGAGTTTAGGTGTTGAAGCTTATAGGATTGAAAAGCCAGGTGAAATTAATAGAGATTTTATTAATGAATTGATAAAAAAAGGAAAACCTATTTTATTCGAGTGTATGGTTGATCGGGATGAAATGGCTCCTTATGCAGGTAGAATCAACCAAGTAAAAAAATAAATATTGTATTAAACTATAAGAAACTTTATCTTTTTATATATTAGGAAAACGAATAATAATCATCTGGAATTATAAAATTCTAACAATCATAAAATTTCATCAATTACAATACTAATCAATAGATCAAAGCTATTTAATAACATAAAATTGTTTTGATCTATTGATATTATCACAAAATTCAAAATATTTATCTTTTCGTTAATTCCTTTTAAGAAATTTAGTACTCATTTTTTATCTATTTTTGTTTAAAAGCGATACAATGAGAATAAAAATTATTTTATCTTTTCTTTTAATGGTTTTTTATAGTTCTTGCTATAACGAAACTAATGTATCCAATAAAAATGTTTTCCGATATAACGAATCAAAAGGAATTGCAAGTTTAGATCCTGCATATGCAAAAAGTCAGGTTTTAATTTGGCCTACAAATCAATTGTATAATGGATTAGTCCAAATGGATAATCAGCTAAACATAAAAGCATGTATTGCAAAAAAATGGGAAATAAATGATTATGGAAAAGAATATAGATTCTTTATTAGAAATGATGTGCGTTTTCATAATCATATATTATTTGAAAATGGACAAGGAAGAAAAGTAAACGCTAAAGATTTTGAATATAGTTTAAATCGAATAATTGACCCAAAAACAGCTTCTCCTGGCGCTTGGATATTTAATAATGTTTCTGAGAACGGAATAAAGGCACTTAATGATAGTGTGTTGCAAATTCAGTTAAAAAGACCATTTCCTGCATTTTTAGGTTTGCTTACAATGCAGTATTGCTCTGTTTTACCTCGTGAAATTGTAGAGGAATTTGGTGTAGATTTTAGAAATAACCCGGTTGGTACAGGGCCTTTTCAATTTAAAATTTGGAAGGAAAATGAAAAATTAGTCCTTGTTAAAAATCCTAATTATTTTGAAAAAGATAGCTTAGGCAATAATCTTCCATACTTGGATGCCATATCAATAACTTTTATTAATGATAAGCAATCAGAATTTCTTGAATTTTTAAATGGGAAAATAGATTTTATATCAGGGCTAAATGCAGCAAATAAAGACGAATTGATTACTAAAAACGGCAAACTAAATCCAAAATATTGTGATCAAATAAAAATGATAAATCAACCTTATTTAAATACTGAATATTTAGGGTTTTTATTAGATACTGCAAAAGTAAAAACTAAAGCTTCTCCAGTTTTAAATAAGAAAATAAGACAAGCAATAAATTACGGTTTCGATCGAAAAAAAATGATGAAGTATTTGCGAAATAACGTAGGTACACCTGCAATAAATGGTTTTATACCAAAGGGTCTTCCATCATTTTCCGATGAGTTTGTAGGATACACATATAATCCCGATAAAACCCGAAAATTATTAATTGAAGCAGGATTTCCTAATGGAGTTGGGCTTCCTTCAATTACATTAACAACCACAAGCGATTATTTGGATCTATGCGAATATATTCAACAGGAATTAGCTCAATATGGTATTGATATAAATATAGAAATAAGTACAGGTGCAATTTTTCGTGATATGGTGGCCAATTCAAAAATAAACTTTTTTAGGGGGTCGTGGATCGCAGATTATCCGGATGCTGAAAATTATTTAACTTTGTTTTATAGTAAAAATTTTAGCCCTTCAGGTCCCAATTATACTCATTACTTTAATGCTGAGTATGATAAATTATACGAAAAAGCAATGCTGGCAGTAAATGACAGTATAAGATATAGTATATATAATAAAATGAATAGATTAATTATAGATGATGCTGTTATTGTTCCTTTATATTACGATGAAGTAATTCGATTTGTAAATGATGGTATCGTTGGATTTGAAAGTAATCCAATGAATTTATTAAATTTAAAACGGGTTAAAAAGCAATTAAATTAATGATACTTATTGCAGACAGTGGTTCAACTAATACTGAATGGGTTTTAATAAAAAAGGATAAAATTATTTCCTCTTTTGTTACAAGTGGTTTCAATCCTTATTTTACGAAAAGTGAAGAGATTTATATTGAACTAAAGCAAAAATGTCCGGTAAATCTAATGATAAATGAAGTAAATAAAATCTTTTTTTATGGTTCCGGTTGCTCTGCAGAGGAAATGAAAAAAATAGTAAATAATGGTTTAAGCCAATTGTTTATGAATTCTGAAATAGAAATAAATCATGATTTATTAGGAGCAGCACGAGCTTTATTTATGAATGATTCAGGCATAGCTGTTATTTTGGGAACTGGAGCTAGTTCTTGTTTTTACAATGGATCAAAAATTACGGAGCGCATACCATCTTTAGGTTACATATTAGGAGATGAGGGGGGTGGAGATTATTTAGGTAAGTTATTTATAACTGATTTTTTATATGGACGTTTGCCTGAGAATGTACATCAAAACTTTCTTAAGAAGTTTCAGCTTAATAATAATCTAATAATGCATAAAATATATAAAGAACCTTATCCAAATCGATTTTTAGCTTCGTTTTGTGAATTTATTTCTGAGCAAAGCAAAGATTCAAGTATAAACGACATGATAATTAAATCATTCACAGATTTATTTGTTAATAATATTACCAGATATGAAAATTATAAAAAATGCAGTATAAAAATTACAGGATCGGTAGGGTATTATTTTAAAACCCAGTTAAAAGAAGTAGCCAAAAGATTTAATGCAAATATTGATTTAATTGAACGTTCTCCAATTAATCGACTAGTTCAATATCATTTTAATAATAATTAATTTTAATTTGGTTTTTATTGTTTTGAAATAATCTTTTTATCATTTATCTTTAATATACAATTAAAATATATATATAATCAAATGAAAACATGTGTAATAATTGATGATGAAAAGAATGCGCGTGAAACCTTATCTAAAATAATTGAGCGATATTTTATTGATAAAATAAAAGTATTACAATTAGCAGATTCAGTAAAGGAAGGTGTATTTGCTATTAATAAATATAGACCTGACATTGTATTTCTTGACATTGAAATGCCGGAGGAAAATGGGTTCAAACTTTTTGAATATTTTGATATTTACAATTTTGAAGTGATATTCACTACCGCATATAAGCAATACGCCATTGACGCTATAAAATTTGCTGCACTTGATTATCTTTTAAAACCAATAAACTATATAGATTTAAGAGATGTTTTAGTTCGACTGGAAAAAAAACAAAATAAATCTTCAAATACTGATCAAATAGAAGCTTTCTTAAGTAATATTAATGCCGATGCAGGAAATTTCAATAAAATAGCGCTTCCTACTATGGATGGATTTCAATTGGAAAAAATAAATAATATTGTATACTGCCAGGCTGAAGAAAATTATTGTAAGATTTTTACAAATCGTAACGAGGCAATTTTAGTTGCACGCACATTGAAAAATATCGAAGAAATGTTACCCGATGAGATATTCTTCAGAATACATAAATCGTATCTTGTAAATATGAATTATATTAAATCGTATAGTAAATCGGAAGGATATAGAATTATGTTAGAAAATGGAATTGAGCTTGATGTGGCAACGAGAAGAAATGAGGAATTTTTAAAAGCACTAACAAGACGTTAAAATTTTCAAGACTCCAGAATGATAAAAACGTTATTTTTAATATTATTAAGTACTTTTATCTCAATTCATTCTTCTTTGAGTCAACAGTATTATACTCGGAACTATACAGTAAACAACGGAATTCCTAATGATTGTATTCAAGATCTTTATAAAGATAGCAGAGGCTTTCTTTGGATTGCTACTGATGCCGGTCTTTCTAGATTCGATGGAAAAAACTTTAATATTTACACATCTCAAAACGGTTTAATAGGAGATAAGATAAGTTCAATTGCAGAAGGTGAAGGAGGATCTATTTGGGTTGGCTGCTATGATGGAGGTATATCTAAATTAAATGGTAAGGAAATTGATTCATTTAATACTTCGTCAGGATTAATATCAAATGAAGTTATAAAAATTCACTATTCAGTTAAGAATAAAATATTGCTAATTGGCACGGAGAATGGATTAACGGTATACGATAATGAAAGATTTATTTCATTTCATGAAAAACTTAAAAATGTAAATGAAAGATTACAAATAACAGGTTTTATAGAGGAGGATGAATCTATTTATGTTTTTGCAAATGGGAATACCATATACAAGTATAAGCCAGAAACAGAAAAATTAGTAAAACTACCTGCAAAAAATAATTTAAATAAAAACTCAATTAATTCTGCATATATTTCAAATATTGGTGATACTGTAATAAGCTATGACCAAGGGAAACTGGTTTCATTACAGAAAGGTAATAGGATATACGATAATTTAGGTCAGGTTACTGATTACAAAGAGGATATTGATCATAATATATGGATTGCTACTCGGAGTAATAATTATAAAAATGTTGGTGGCCTTTTCAAATATGATAGCACAGGAATTATAAATTTTAGCAAGTATCTTAATATTAATTCTAATAATATTTTATCTCTAGAGTATGATAAATTAGAAAATATTTTATGGATAGGAACTAAAGAACATGGACTTTATTTATACCCTTTATCCAATTTTTCATTTTATAAATCTAAAGATTTTAAATTAAAAGAGTTAGATGTTGTTGATCTAACTTCTGACAATTCAAATAATCTTTGGATTGCAACAAAAAAATGTATTATAAAGAAATTAGACAATGACGATTATAAAATATTCAGTTTTGATTTATTTAAGTTAGAATTTGAAAATTTCATTAAGGCTGAGATCAAATTGAAATACAATTATTTAATTGATGAGAATGGTTCTTTTGAGAATTATCAGCAAAAAATATCTAATGATAAGTATCCTTTCCCAAATCCATATAAAAAACTTAATGGAGATATATTGCCAGCGCATAGTCTTTATAAACCGTTAAAATACGAAGTGTTAATAAATAAAAAATTAAAGGAATTAAACAGTGTAATTGTTGATTCAGATGAAAATATATGGGTAGGGAGTAATGTAGGTATTTTTAAAATTGATAGAAATACTGAAGGTATTTCATATTTTGACATGGAAGGAAATCAATTTAATAGCTTCTTGGTTGATTCAGAAAATACTGTATATAGTGAGAGCTGGGGTGATTTATTTATTTATCCGGAGATTGAAAAAAAATTAAAATATAAGTTATTTAATTATTATGAACAAAAAAGCCCTATAAATATTAATAAAATAAAAATTCAAAATAATAAGATTTGGTTTATTAGCTCTGATCATGGATTATTTTTATACAATGAAAATAAATTTCATTCAACTTATATTGATAAAACGATAGATTATCAATCGTTTAATGATTTATGCTTTGATGATTTAGGAAATGTAATTATTGGAGGTAATAATGGTAAAATTTATATTGCAGAGTTTTTAAATGATACTATACAATTTAAATTTGAAATTAATAAAGAAAGTGGACTGAAGGGTACAAGCATAAGATTTTTAAATTGCACAAATGATAATTTATTGATTGTTGGAACTAATGCAGGATTAAACCTTGTTAATCTTAATAGTTTATATAATACAGGAATCATTTCCATAAAAACATTTGATGAGTCAAAAGGTTTCGTTGATTACTCGGGACGAACATCATTAATTCAGAATTCTAAATACTTATGGATTGGATCAAGTACTAATCTTATAAGAACTAAACTTGATAAATTTAAAGATGAAAAATCTAAAAATATACGTTTTTATATTAAATCAATTGAAATAAATAATGAAGAATTCGACCTTGAAACTTTAACAGACATTGATTTATGGACAAATATTCCAAAATCAAACTTTAAATTACCATATTATAAAAACTCCATTACCATAAATTATGATGCATTAAAGTATTTGGATCATGAAAACATACATTTTAGTTATAAACTAGAAGGATATCATAAAAGATGGATTAAAGAAACAAAAGATAGAAGAATTGTTTTTCAGAATTTGCAACCTGGAAAATACAGATTAAGAATTAAAGTATTAACCGAAAATGAAAATATTGCCAGACAAGAGTTATTGTTAAGTTTTACAATTTTAAGTCCATTTTGGTTTAAATGGTGGTTTATAGGTTTAAGTATAGTCTTTATAGTAGCACTTATTTGGCTAATAATTTTTTTAAGATCCCAATCAATTAAAAAATATGAACGTCAGAGATCCGAACTTTCGGAGCGCATATCAGATTTTGAGATGAAAGCACTAAGAGCACAAATGAATCCTCATTTTATTTTTAATGTATTTAATTCTATTCAAAATTATATGCTCGATGATAATGTTGATGACGCATTAAGTTATCTATCTGATTTTGCAAAATTAATAAGATTAACATTGGACAATGTTTCGAAAAAGAGAATAAACTTAGATGAGGAGTTAAAATATATTAAGTATTATCTCAATTTAGAACAAATGCGTTTTGGCAAAAAATTTGAAACTAATATAATTGTACCACCAGATTTTGAGAACAGACGCTTTTTAATTCCTTCAATGATATTACAGCCTTATATTGAAAATTCTATTAAACATGGATTTCAGTTTAAAGACGAAGGCGGTAAAATTCAGCTTGAATTTCAAGTTACAGAAGATGATTTTTTAAAATGTATTATTGAAGACAATGGTATTGGTCGCAGTAAGGCAAGAGAGTTAAATAAAAGTAAAATAAATCATAGTTCAAAAAGTACATATATCACAAAAGAAAGATTCTCATTATTAAATCAAACAGAACAACGTAAAGGTTTTAATGTTGAGGTTATTGATTTGTATGATGAGTCTAATTTACCTAAAGGGACTCGTGTTGAAATATTTATACCAATATAAAGAAGACTCAAATATTATTAAGTCTTCTTTATATTAAAATTTAATTATTCTTCAGTAAATATGTAACGAAACTTTTTCCTTCTATCTTAGTGTATTTAAATGAAGTTTCACTATCAAATGTAACATTCTTAAGGTTTGTGGGATTATAAAATTCTGCATATTTGAAATCTGCAAAATCATCAAAGTACGCATTTTCGAAATTTACTCCATCAGGGAATTTAGTATACTTAAAAATTGCATCCGATTGGAATTTAGATCCTGAAATATCAACAAAGTCATCAAAGTCGGTGTATTTAAAAATAGCAGTTCCAAAAAATTCACAATTAATAAAATTAGTTTTGTCTTCAAATTCAGAATATTTAAAATTAGCCTCTTCTCTAAATTTCGATTTACTAAAATCAGTGGTCATTGGAAATTTTGCATATTTAAAATTAGCTTCTTCTTCGAAAATAGAATTAGAAAAATCTATTTCAGATGAGAATTTAACATATTTAAACAGAGCACCTTCTTCGAAGGTATTTCCAGGAAATGAAGCATTTTTATCAAACTCAGAATATTTTACAAGAAAATCATTTTTAAATGTGCAATTTTCAAATTCAACATTTTCATGAAACATGGCAATATGTAATTCTTTTTTTATGTCCTCGTTGAAATAAGCTATGAATTTCCCGTTAAAAGTACAATTTGTAAATTTTAATGGTGCATTTACATGATACTTATAAGTATCATTGTCTTTACTAATTAATTCAAAATTTGAATTCTTTTCTTTGTCGTCTATAAGTCTAAAATCAATGTCGCCATTAATAGTGACATTTTCGTAGATTGCTGCTTCTCCTTTATTAAGTTTTGCTATAACTTCATTGGCATCTACACTAACTTGCATATATGCTAAAAAAGGAATAAGAAATAATGTAATTGTCGAAAGTAGATTTTTCATATTTTTTTATTTTTTGTTTTTCTAATGACGGAAAATCTTTTTTTCTGATGCATTAAATATCATCTATAGTAAAAATATTTTTCAGGATATATTTTGCATTATCTACATTAGATCCTTTTTTAACTAGATCTTTAAGATCTTGAATACTACCATCACTAATAGGTTCATCAATCTGTTTGTTTTGATTGTAATATTTTTTGTAAAGTTCTTTCGACTTTTCAAATTCTCCCAAACACAAGTAAGATAAAGCAATATTATACATGGCAAATAATGCTTCATTGTTAAATTCAATGGCTTTTTCTGACCATTTTATGCAATTCTCATATTCTTCTAACAAATAATAATTCCAACCAATATTACCATAAGCAGTATGTGAGGTTGAATCAATTTCAATTACCTTTATATATTCATTAAGTGACTTTTTAATCTCATCGTTTTCTGAGTATATTCTAGCCTTTTCATACAAAGCAAATACATGAGTACTATCAATGCTCAATACTTTGTCTAAGTCACTTTGTGCACCTTCAAATTCTTTTAAACTAGATTTTGATTTAGCTCTTTGAATATATGCATTTAAGTATGACTCATCCATTGATATAGCTTTTGAAGATTTTTCAATTGCGATTTGAAATTTCTCCATTGAATTATACACTTTTGCTAGTCCATAATAACAATTCTTGGTATTAATTCCCTTTTCGATCATATTTTCATAAAAATCAATTGTACCAATCGTATCTCCCCATTCTAATAAAGCATTTGCTTTAATACGCAATGCATATTTATCGGTAGGATTAACCTCAAGTGCTTTATTAAAATCTTTTAAAGCTTTGTCTTTATTTCCTTTGTCAAAATAAATTTTACCTCTATTAGTATATGTTAATGAATACCTAGGATTAATTTCTATACCTTTATTATAATCCTTTATTGCTTTTTCTGTTTCATTCATATCGAGGTATGTTAATGCACGATTATTATATAAAAAGGCTTGATCAGGGAAGTAATTTATGGCAAGATTATACAATTCCAATGATTCCTGATATCTTTTTAAAGCTCCCAGTAGTAATGCTTTAATATTTATTGCATCTAAATATGGTGTAACGCCATCCATTGCTTTTTGAACATCAACAAAAGCATCTTCTATCTTCCATTGTCTATATTTTGTCCACGCTCGCTTGGTATATGCAGAAGAATAATCTGGAACAATCTCCAATGCTTTATTATAATAAGCGATACTTTCTGTATATTTTTCATTATAACGAAGATAATCCCCTTTAAGAATTAAAACATATGCTAAACTTGAATCAAGTTCCAAAAGTTTGTCTAATGCTTTTATTGTATAGTTTATTCTTTTTTTATAAAGACAGTTAACAAGTAATCGTTGTGGTAAAATTAAAGAGTTATCTTCTTTAATAATTTTCTCCAGTGAATATATAACTTTATAAAGATTTTTTTCCAGTAAAATATCTTTTATACATTTGTTTAACTCTATTCTAGTTTCCCCTTGATATCCAGAGATATATTCATTATAATTTATAATTATATCATTTAATTCTGCTTCGGGATAATCGCTAATTTTATCAGAAAAAGTAAATCTATTCAGGATTTTTGTTCCTTTTGAGATAATTTTTAACCCCTCTTCCAAATTTCCAAATTCCATTTCAATAAAAGCCAAAATAAACAAGACAGAGTAATTTGAAGGATCAAGTGAATAGCTTTTCTCAAAATCAACTTTTGCTTTTTCAATCTCATTTTTTTGTAAATGAACTTGTCCGCGCAGATTATATGCGGTGGACTCAAAAGGTCTTATTTCTACAGCTTTATTATAGTTTTTAATTGAATTTTCAAAATCTTTTTCAAGAAGATATAAATATCCTAGTTGTATATATGATTGATAATGGTACTCGAAGACACTTATTGCTTTCTCAAAATACTTTTTTGCCTGATCATAATTCTTTAGTTGAAAGTAAACATATCCTAAATTGTAAATAGCATCAGTATAATTAGGATCTATTTTAAGCGCTGTTTTAAAATCAGAAATACTATTTTTTATTTCACGTCTCGTTAGAAATAGTGCACCACGTTCCAGATAAGCTTCTGCATAATCAGGATCTATTTCTATGGCTTTATTCATTAGTATCTCAGCACTATCATATTCAAATAGCATCGATTTATAAATTCCTTTGAAAACATAGTTTTCAGGATTCTCAGGATTATATTTTATAGTATAATTAATATTTGATATTATTTTTTGATAATATGCACGCTTAGTTGAATCACTATCAAAAACTGGAGAATTTGATGTATTTTGATTTAAGGAATCAAGGTAAGTTTTGATACGAAATTCCGTTCCATATTTAACATCATTTACAGGATTATTTTGCATCTCCTTTAAAAAATAATTTTGCGCATATATATTAGATATTGATAGAATTAGTACAATGATTGTTATTTCGATCTTTTTCATACAATTTTATTTTTAAAAATTACGTTCATACTAAGATCGTTCAATTTTATTTATTTTCATTAAAATTTCTTTCTGATTTTTTTTAATTCTTGGAGAGTATTTAGGATTTCCATTTAAACAGGATTTTGGGATGATAAGTTTCTCATCTCTTCGCTTCGAATTCCTAATTTTGAATCGCAATACAATATCCTAGTAAAAGAGCAAAAAATATAAAAAGATTTTTTAATAAAGGAATCGTGATATAAACATTTGCAATCAGAAGAATTCCAATACTAGTATTTTTTAATGCTCCGAGAAAGATTGTCACCATCATAAAAAGATTAATATATATATTTTAGATCTATCAGATATACTTTCCACTTGATTAAAGTTTTTTTATTTACTCTCTTAACATTTAGTTTTTTACGTAAAGTTAGATATGAAATCTTATAAATTAAAAATGAGTATCTGCTATATTAGAGAAATAGCAAATACTCATATGTGATCATGATTAAAAACTAATGATTATAGTAAATTTTAATATCTTATTTTCCTACGTGATCAAATTTTTGTATAATTTTAAATTGTCTATAAAAACAAGTTTCTTATTTTTATTTAATTATTTTTTCCTTTCCTTATTACTTTTGCTTGAATCAGATTAAAAGTATATAAAACCAAGTATTATAAGCGTAATTGATTCTTCTATTTTTAACTTAACTAGTTTTCTTTCTATATAATACCTGAATATACTTTGAATGATCAGCAGGAGTAAATATTTGAATTAATTCCCAATTTTCATCATAATCTGCAATGGCTTTTCGCAATCTGGTAATTCTTGCTAAGGATGTACTAATATGATCTGAATCATCATTTAACTCATCTTCTATATCCCAGGGAAATGATTCAACTCTAAAATCATAACTGATTTTTTTATCACCCACTTTTAAGTGCAATTCAGCTATTTCGTTTTCAGCAAATCCTGGTACTGGAATACATAGGTCTTTTAACATAATTTTGTCCTTTCATTTAATTAATAATTTTTCTATCAAAATAGTTGTGAAGGATTTATTAAGTAATTTAGGTTTTAATATTTTCAATTATTTTATTTGTAATTATCTTTGTATTTAAAATCAATATACATGCCAATTGGTATAATGCAAAGGTAATGAGGATATTAATCGAGATGAGAGATCGGTAGGATAAAATATTTTGTGCGGCTACGGTCAAAGGTTGTACGATTTCGCACATAAAAAAAGAAGCTTGGAAAAGCTTCTTTTTTTATTAAGAAAGAACAAAAGTGATTTCTAAATTGGGGATCTTATATACTTAAAAATCGGGAAAGTATAGGGGAATATCACTTCTGTCTTTCTTAATTTTTTTATATTTTTATAAAACTTTCTTTATATTTTCAGTTACAATATGACCATCAAATAATTGAATGATCCTATGTGCTTTTTCAGCATCTGAAGGTGAGTGAGTAACCATTATAATAGTTGTACCTTCGTTATTTAATTCACTTAGTAAATTCATAACTTCTTCACCATTTGCTGAGTCTAAGTTACCAGTAGGCTCATCCGCTAATATTAATTTTGGATTTGTAACAACGGCTCTTGAAATAGCAACACGCTGCTGCTGTCCACCTGATAATTGCTGTGGGAAGTGCTTTTTACGATGCGACATTTTCATTCTGTCAAGTACTTCTTCGACTCTCTTTTTTCTTTCAGATGAAGGCATGTTTAAATATAACAATGGAAGTTCTACATTTTCATATACTGTTAACTCATCAATTAAGTTAAAACTTTGGAAAACGAAACCAATGTTTGCTTTTCTTAAATTTGTTCTTTGGCGTTCTGAATGTTTCGAAACTTCCTGATCGGTAAAATGCAATTCACCAGAAGATGGATTGTCTAATAATCCAAGGATGTTTAATAAAGTTGATTTTCCACATCCTGATGGTCCCATAATTGCTACGAATTCTCCAGATTCGATATTCAAATTTACTTTGTTCAGAGCAGTAGTCTCTACCTCGTCTGTTCTGAAAACTTTTACTAAATCGTTAGTTTTAATCATGACTATAAAATTTAAATTACTATTATATATAATCGTTTATTTTAATATTAATTGATCTACATCATTAAAGTTATCATAGCTTGATACTATTACTTGTTCTCCCGGATTTAATCCTTCAAGAACCTCGTAATATCTAGGATTTTGACGTCCTATAGAAATATCTCTCTTCACTGCAAGATTTCCTTTTTCATTTACAACATAAACCCATTGGCCACCAGTACTCTGATAAAACCCTCCACGAGGAATTAAAACTGCTTGTTTAGATTCACCCAACTCAAGTTTTAGTCTAAATGTTTGACCAATTCTTATTTGGCTAGGCTTTTCGGAGGTAAATATCATATCCACTCCAAAACGTCCATTATTAACTTCCGGATATATTTTATCTATTACTAATGTATAATTCGAACCAGCAAAATCAAAACTTCCCGGAAGACCTTTTCGTACTCTTGCAATATAATGCTCATCAATTTCAACTCTTAATTTATAATTATCAAGTATGTTAATTGCACCTATTCTAAAACCATAACCTATAACCTGTCCTATTTCAGGCATTAAACTTGCTAATTCACCATTAACAGGTGCTTTTACATTCAAATCCTCCATTCTGCCTTGAATTACTCGAAGGTTTTCTTGCATTCCACGAATCTGTTCTTCCGTAGCTTTTTGTCGGACTTTTTTATATATTGAATCATTTTTTAGTGCTTCTTTTAGAAGATCATATCGATTCTTTGTTGCACTATAAAGCTCAAATGATTGATCAAATAATTCTTTTGAAATATGTTCATCTGCCAACATTTGCTTATTGTAATCATATTGTCTTTTTTGCATCTTAAGCTGACGTTCAGTTTCAATAAGACTTTGCTTTCGATTAATAGTCTGTAATTCTAATTGAATTTTGGTATTTTCAAAATCATTAATTGTTCTTGATACGCCTGCTTCATTATTTGAGATATCTAAAACCAGGTTTATATTACTTAATTTAAGAATAACATCACCTTCTTTTACCATATTACCTTCATCAATTAAAATTTCTTCTACTCTTCCACCTTCAATGGCATCAAGGAAAATTGTTCTTATTGGCTCTACAGTTCCAATTGTTGAAAAATAATCCTTAAATTTACTGTCCAAAATTGATTCAATTGTAATTTTTTCTTTTTCAACGTTCAATTTCGAACTTTTGTCGCCAAAAAATATATTATAGGCAACCAAAAGAATCAAAATACTCCCGACTGTAATCCAGATTGTCTTTTTATTTAGCCATTTATGCTTTTTTTCTATTGTTTTATCCATTATTAAAAAATTTGTAAGATTTGTTTAGATTCGGTGATCATTGAACATGAACTGTGCCAAAACACTTACATTGTTATTTTTCAGCTAATTGTAAAAATTATGTTGTTTTGAAAAAACTCCAAACTGTTCGATAACGAAACATGCATAGTACGAATTCGTACACATGATGTTTCATTGAATCCAGAATAATCCCTAAATTGGCAATTATTATTCTGGAATTACACGATCACCTTACTCAAAGATTTGTACTTTTGTAAAAGTATTTAATCGTATATTTACATTTGAAACACTTTTACAAATAATATAACTACTTATAAGATAACTATTATGAGCGAAAAGGTTGGTAAAATTTTGGCAATTGATGACAATGAAGATATTTTGTTTGCGTTAAAATTACTACTTAAAAATCATGTGGAATTAATTCAAACAGAAACAAATCCTGAACGAATTCCAGAGCTTTTACATAACGAAAATTATAATGTCATTTTACTTGACATGAACTTTACAAAAGATGCAATTAGTGGTCAAGAGGGATTTGATTGGTTGTCAAAAGTACTTGAAATTGAACCAGATGCAGTTGTTGTGTTTATAACTGCGTATGGAGATGCAGAAAAAGCAGTAAAAGCAATAAAACTAGGTGCTACTGATTTTGTTTTGAAACCATGGCAAAACGAAAAATTGCTTGCAACTATATCATCAGCAATAAAACTTAGTAGATCAAAAAGTGAGGCTACTGATTTAAAGTCGAAGCAAAAAGAAATAAGTGCCATTCAAGATCAACCTTTTCATGAGTTTATAGGTAATTCAACTGAGATGCAACAAGTATTCTCTACCATAAAAAAAGTAGCAAAAACAGATGCTAATATTTTTATTCTTGGTGAAAACGGAACAGGAAAAGAACTAGTAGCAAGAGCTCTTCACCGTAATTCGCTTCGAAAAGATGAAGTATTTATTAGTGTTGATCTTGGTTCTATAGCTGAAACACTATTTGAAAGTGAACTCTTTGGGCATATGAAAGGAGCATTTACAGATGCCAAGAAAGATAAACCAGGACGATTTGAAATTGCTTCAGGCGGTACGCTTTTTCTAGATGAAATAGGGAATCTTTCATTACCTATGCAAGCAAAATTATTAACAGTGCTTGAACGAAGAGAAATTACAAGAGTAGGAGCAAATAAACCTAGTCCAATTGATGTAAGATTAATTTGCGCAACCAACACCAATATACATCAAATGATTCAAGATGAATCTTTTAGACAGGATTTGCTATATCGCATTAATACAGTGGAAGTTCACCTTCCTCCATTACGAGAAAGAGTAAGTGATATACAATTGCTTGCAGAGCATTTTTTAGGTATTTATATAAAAAAGTATCGTAAAAAAATTAAAGGCATAAGTGCTGAAGCAATGAAAAAACTTAATCAATACCAATGGCCGGGAAATGTTCGAGAATTGCAACATGCACTTGAAAGAGCCGTTATTATGAGCGATTCAGAAACATTGCAAACTGATGATTTTTTACTTACGACTCGAAGTGAAAAGGTTGCTGAAATAGAAATCGATACTTACAATTTAGATGAAGTAGAGAAAAATATTATTGTTAAAGTATTAAAACAAAACCAAGGTAATGTTACTCAGGCAGCTACTATTCTTGGACTGACGAGAACTTCCTTATATAGAAGAATGGAAAAGTATGGTCTTTAAGAATTTTAGATTTGTCGCAATATTTAGAATATTGTTGTTAACAGCAACAATATTTCTTTTCTTTTATACAATTACATTAGAGTATCTTATTACTCCATTTTTAATTGCACTTATTATAGTATTTCAGATTTACCTTGTCTTTAAATATTTGGATAAAACAAATCGAGATCTTTCTAGTTTTCTAGAATCAATTCGTTTTTCAGAGTTTACCAGATCTTTTAAAATTGAAGGAATGGGATCATCATTTGATGAGCTTAATAAGGCTTTCAATGATGTAATTCAGGATTTTCAAAAAGTTAGATCTGAAAAAGAAGAGCAATATCAATATTTTCAAAATCTTGTAAAAAATATTGATGTTAGTATTATTACATATCAACGGGATGGCACAGTTGATATGTTAAATAACTCTTTTAAAAAACTGTTTCAGGTTAATACTGTAAAGAATATTCACGATTTAAAAAGTATAAGTCAGGAATTGGTAAATACCCTTATAAAACTTGAGCCAGGTAAAAGTTGTTTAGTGAAAATTCAAGAAGAGGATGATATTTTACAATTAGCAATTTCGGGAACAGAGTTTAAGATAATGGATAAAAGCATTTTGCTAGTCACCATTAAAAATATACAAAGTGTGTTAGAAGATCAAGAAACCGAGAGTTGGCAAAAACTAATTAGGGTTCTTACACATGAAATAATGAATTCAATTACACCTATATCTTCAATTACTTCGTCGTTAGAGGTGATGTTTAAAGAAGCTAAAAATAATGATATTCCTCCGGATAAAGAGTCCATTGAAGAGGCACATTTAGCTATAAAAACAATACATAATAGAAGTAATGGTTTGCTTCATTTTGTTAACACATATAGAAATTTAACAAAAATTCCAAAACCTAATTTTAGGATAGCTAAAGTTAAAGAGATTTTTGAGGATATTCGGATGTTAGTAAAAGAAGAAATTAAAGAAAATAATGTTGATTATTCGGTTTCAATTATGCCTGAGTCACTTGAAATTCATGCTGACACCGAATTAATTGAACAGGTTTTAATTAATCTTATAAAAAATGCTATTCACGCACTTGAAAATACAGAATCACCTTTATTGCAAATAAAAGCATACTATAATAAAAGAAGTAGAGTAACAATTCAAGTTATTGATAATGGGCAGGGAATTCTTAAAGATGTTTTAGATAAAATTTTCATACCCTTTTTTACTACTAAGCCAAAAGGTTCAGGTATTGGTCTAAGTCTTTCTAAACAAATAATGAGATTGCATGCTGGATCAATTACTGCAAAATCAGAAACTGAAGATTCTCAGGACGGAAATAAACGAGGCACTACTTTTACTTTAACATTTTGATTAAAGATATAATCATAAAAAACACCCCAAATGTTGGACACAACATTTGGGGTGCAGTTCAATAAACCGAGTTTCTTACTAATTATCTTTTTTTGATGATTTCATACTTACAAGTTCTAAAGTATGACCCATTTTTTGTCTTTTTGTTTCTAAATAGAATTTGTTGTGTTCATTTGGTTCAATTTCCAAAGGAACATTATCCACAATTTCTAATCCATAAGCTTCAAGACCTTTTCTTTTTATCGGATTATTAGTTAAAAGTTTTATTTTTCCAAGACCTAGTTCTCTTAATATACTTGCGCCAACACCATAATCTCTTTCATCATCTTCAAATCCAAGTTCTATATTTGCTTCAACAGTATCTCGCCCTTGTTCTTGAAGTTTATACGCCTTCATTTTATTGAAAAATCCAATTCCACGTCCTTCTTGGTTCATATAAACAATAACACCTTTTCCTTCTTTATCAATTTTTCTCATTGCCTCGTGTAATTGTTGACCACAGTCGCAACGCATTGATCCAAAAATATCTCCAGTAATGCATGAAGAATGTACTCTAACAGAAACAGGTTCGTCTTTTGTCCAATCGCCTTTAATTAAAGCAACATGTTCTAAACCATTCGATTTTTGTTTAAACGGAATTAAATTAAAAGTACCGTGAGCAGTAGGTAATTTTACTTGAACACCCTTTTCAACTAAACTATCTTTTTTTAATCTATATTTAATAAGATCTTCAATTGAAATTATTTTAAGTTTGAATCTTTCAGCAATTTTTAATAACTCAGGCATTCTTGCCATAGTTCCGTCTTCGTTCATTATTTCCACTAAAGCTCCACCAGGTTTTAGGCCAGCAAGAATGGTTAAATCTACAACTGCTTCTGTATGTCCTGCTCTTCTAATTACTCCTCTTTGTCTAGCCTTAAGTGGAAAAATATGTCCTGGTCTACCTAATTCCTCAGGTTCAGTAGTTGGATCTACTAATGCCTTAATAGTTTTAGCTCTGTCTGAAGCAGAAATACCTGTTGTGCATCCATGACCATTTAAATCAACGGAAACAGTGAAAGGTGTAGCATGTAATGCAGTATTATTACCAACCATTAATTCGAGCTCTAGCTCTTCACATCTATCTTCTGGAAGCGGTGCACAAATTAATCCTCTTCCGTGTGTAGCCATAAAATTTACAATCTCAGGAGTTATAGTTTCTGCAGCAACAACAAAATCACCCTCATTTTCTCTATCTTCGTCATCCACAACAATTATAACTTTTCCAGCTCTGATATCTTCAATAGCTTCTTCGATTGTATTAAGTTTCGACTGTTTATTATCTTGATTATTAGACATTATGTATTGTTTAAGGAATATTATGTTTTTGCAAAAGTATAATAAGTGTTTAGAATTTCATAGAAAAGACAATATAAATTAATATTGATTATTTTCTTTTTGCTCTTTCCCAATTTACAGATTGCTTTTTTCGTATAAATCGAAACAAACCGATAATCTCTGAAAGATTCATTACGAAAAGGTAATAGGGTGCAAATAGGAATTTCAAATTGGTTTTTTTTGATTGTAAAATTAATCCTATGATAACAAATAAATAAAAAATTATTTGCATCATGAAAAGTATTGTGTAAAATCCATACCAACTTTCAATATTTGCAATAAATAAGTTTACAAAAAAGATTATTAAAATAGAGAATGGTACTAATGTCCATCTCAAAACTTTATGAGAAATGTATTGAAATGTTAAAAATGGATTTTTAAATGGATTTAATAAACCGGACAACCTACTTATAGCTTGAAATCCGCCATAAGCTATTCTTGTTTTACGTTTTAATTCTTCATGTATATTTATTGAAGCATCTTCAGTTGCAAATGCTTTGGGTGCATATTTAATTTTATATCCTTTTTGAGCAATTCGTAATGAAATAATAAAATCATCAAGAATTGTGTCATCTTCTATTTTAGTATATAAATTAGTTCTTATTGCAAAAAGTTCACCAACAGCTCCCAGAGTTGAGTTTATTATTGATTCAGATTTTTTTATGAATGATTCGTATTTCCAATAAATTCCTTCGCCAGAATTAACTGCATTATCTTTTGTTTTTATTGAAATTCTTTTTTCTCCAGCAACACAACCAACTTTTGAATTTTTAAATTCATTCACTATGTGTCGAATCGCATCTTTATTTAACATTGAATTAGCATCAGAAAAAATAACGATGGGAGTTTTTACAAAATGGATGCCTCTGTTTAAGGCTCCAATTTTCCCTTTACGCTCTTTATTATGATATACAGTTACGTTTTCAAATTTACTTAAAGCCTCTTGTGTTTTATCATTAGATCCGTCGGTAATCCATATGTGATGTAATTTTTCCTTTGGGTAATCTAAAGAGAATGAATTTTTAATTTTTTTATTTACAAATTCTATTTCATTATAAGCTGCTATAAATAGTGTTACTTCAGGTTCAAAAGTTGATTTAACATCCTTTACCTTATTAATCTTAAAGAATTGAAAAAGTAGGCTTACAATATATATTATGATAGGATATATAATATAAGAATATACAATAATTAACAGAAGAATCCAGAATAAAATATACACAGTATTATTTTATAAAATTTAATATGTCTGATCCAATTTTCTCAAAATCAAAATGTTCTTTCACAAAATCATGAGCATTTTCTCCAATATCAATTTGCAATTCAGGTTTTATTAAAAGAGTAATAATTGAATTTGCAAAATCATTAACATTGTTTGCTAATATAATATTTTCATTATGTATACAATGAATACCTTCGGTAGCTATATTTGTTGCAACTATTGTTTTTTTTAAAGCCATACCTTCGATTATTTTAACTCGCATTCCACTTCCAGAAAATAAAGGAACAATCATAGATCCGGGAGTTTGAATAAATTCGTATGCATTTTTAACTTCCCCAAGAAATATAATATTTTTATGTTCAAGTTTTTTTTGCAACCATCTTGGAGCATTTCGACCAGCTATATTTAATGTGATATGAGGAAATGACTTTATTATTTTAGGGAAACAATTATCTATAAACCATAATAAGCCTTCTTGATTGGGAATCCAGTCAAGAGCTCCAATATAGTTGATATTTTGTACAAGGCTTATATTATTATCAACGCTTTGTTCTTTAACTTTTTTAAAATCAATTCCAAAAGGTGAAGTTAATACAGGTTTGTTATTCCCTAATTCTTTATAAATATTTGCATCTGTTTGCGAAATGGGTATTAAGTAATCGTATGTATTAATTAATTTTTTTTCAAGTTTTTGAAGTCGATTAAATAATGATTTGAAGTAAACTTTTTTAAGAATTGACGAAGTCTTTTCGTAATTTCTTTTCCAAATAAGAAATTCAATATTATGTGATCTGTATAAGATTTTTCCTTTAAAGTTTTTACGTATAGTGTTAATATATTGAAGTACATACAATCCTTCAATCTGAACAAAATCAAATGATTTTTCATTCAATATATTTTCAAGTTTGTTTTTAAACTTTTTCGAAATAAATCTTTGAGAGACGTGAGGTTTATTTGAGAATAGAAAATTAAGTAATAGTTTTATATAAGAGATTTGTGTATTTACTTCTATCCCTGATAATTTTAGAAAATCTTCATACTCATGCTCAA